>JAIEQC010000019.1 GCA_019748055.1 Caulobacteraceae bacterium
GCCGTGTTCGGCGCTGATCGAGCCGTCGAAGGCGGCGACCAGATCGTGGACCACTTTCGACCCCTGCGCTCCGGCGCCCGCCGCCGCGTCGAAGAAGGCAGAGCCCAAGGGCTTCTTCGCCAAGATCGCCGACATGATCTTCGGCACCCGCTGATCGGCTCCGAGCCACGATCGCCAAGGCGAAAATGAAGGCGGCCGGAGCGGCGACGCTCCGGCCTTTCTCACTTAGGCCGCCGGCCCCGCGCCACCAGATAGACCTCCGAAGAATCCTTCCGGCTGGCCTTGGGCTTGATCGGCCGCACGTCGTCGAACTCGGCCCTCAGGCGCGCCAGCACGCCCCCGGCGTCCCCGCCCTGAAAATTCTTCGTCACGAAGGCCCCGCCCGGCTTCAGCGTGCGGATGGCGAAGTCCGCCGCGATCTCGATCAGGGCGATGATTTTCAGGTGGTCCGTCTGACGGTGTCCCACGGTGTTGTGCGCCATGTCCGACAGCACCAGGTCAGGCGGGCCGCCCAGCGCTTCGATCAGCTGCTGGTCCACGCCCGCATGGGTGAAGTCCGCCTGGATCAGTTCCGCCCCCGGGATCTCCTCGATCATCAGCAGGTCGACCCCAACCACCGCCTTGGCCCCACGCTGCAGGGCCACCTGCACCCAGCCGCCCGGCGCGGCACCCAGGTCGATCACCCGCGATCCCGGCCGGATCAGGTTCAGCCGGTCGTCGATCTCCATCAGCTTGAAGGCCGCCCGGCTGCGCCATCCCTCGGCGCGGGCCCGCTCAGACCAGGGGTCCGACAGCTGCCGCTTGATCCATTGCTGGCTGGACATCGACTTGGTGTCGGCGGTCTTGATCTTGCCGCCCATGCCGCGCCCGGCCGCCGTCCCGCCCGTGGGCGGACGCACCATGCGTCGACGTTCTTGCGGCTTCTCGTCCTCGCTCATCCGCTCCCCATAGCCTCGCGCGCCGCCAGCGGCTATCACCCGCGCAAATCGAAAAGGAGCGCCCGATGGCCGACACCCTGACCCTCACCCTCGACGTCGGCGACGGCGAAGCCCGCGACGTGGTGATCAAGCTGCGTCCCGACCTGGCCCCCGGCCACGTCGCCCGCATCACGGAACTGGCCCAGGAAGGCTTCTACGACGGCGTCGTCTTCCACCGCGTCATCCCCGGCTTCATGGCCCAGGGCGGCGACCCGACCGGCACCGGCACGGGCGGCTCCAAGAAGCCGAACCTGAAGCAGGAGTTCTCGGCCGAGCCCCACGTGCGCGGCGCCTGCTCGATGGCCCGCACCAGCGATCCGAACAGCGCCAACAGCCAGTTCTTCATCGTCTTCGACGACGCCACCTTCCTGGACGGCCAGTACACGGTGTGGGGCAACGTCACCTCCGGCATGGAGCACGTGGACGCCCTGCCCAAGGGCGAGCCACCGCGCACCCCGGGCAAGATCGTCAAGGCGACCGTGAACTAATCCTCGCATGACGCGCGTCCTCACCCTGATCCTCGCGGCGATGACGTCGGGCATCCTGGCGGGGCTGGTCGGATCCGTGACACTGAACGCCGTGCTGCGCAGCCAGGGCGTGGAGGGCGACGCCGCCAGCGGCTTCCTGGTGTTCGGCATCATCCTGTCGCTCTACGGCCTCGCCGCCGCGCTGGTGCTGGGGCTGCCCGCGCACGCGGTGCTCAGCCGGATGGGCCGGACCCGGCGCGGGGCCTATGTGCTGGTCGGCCTCGTGGCCGGGCTGCTGGTCGGACTGCTCTTCTCGGAACTGCGTCCGGACGGCTGGATGGTCCTGCTGACCGGCCTGTGCGCCGGCGCGGCGGGCGGGTTCGGCTTCTGGATGGTGGCCCGCCCGGACCGTCGCCCCCGCGCCTAGCGCGACAGGCCGGCGTCCAGCGCGCGGAAGCTCTGGATCGCCAGCGTGGTCGAGGACTGGAACACGGCCGGCTGCACCCGCTCCACGTCGTCGGTGGGCTGGTGGTAGTCGGGGTGGAACTCCACGCCCAGATACAGGAACGGCACGTTCGCCCGGAAGAAGGCGCCGTGGTCCGACGCCTCGACCCAGTTGTTGGCCCCCGTGTCCTGCGGCGTGTCCTTGCCGAAGGCCAGCGAGATCCCGCCCACGGGCGCGATCCCTTCCAGCAGGGGGCGGAAGCTCGGGTGCTGATAGGTGCCCGTGACCCACAGCTTGGAATCCGTCTCGGCGCGCGCCGTCATGTCGAAATTCAGGTTCAGCGCGATCGATTCCAGCGGCACCGGCGGCGCCTCGACGAAGTGTTTGGCCCCCAGAAGGCCGCTTTCTTCCGCGTCGAAGGCGACGAAGATCACGCTGTGCTCCGGCGCTTGACGCTTCAGCTCCGCCGCCAGCGCCAGCATGGTCGCCACGCCCGAGGCATTGTCGTCGGCCCCGTTGTGGATCACCCCGTCCGGTGCCCCGACGTGGTCGTAATGCGCCGTCACGACGATGTAGCGGTCCCCCCGCCGCGTGCCGGGGATCACGCCCAGCACGTTCACCCCGTTCACCGTCGCCCCGCGCCGGCTGGTCGCCTGGAAGGGCTGCAGCCGCCCCATGGCCGGGGCCGCGATGCCCATCTCCTCGAACCGGGAGACGATGTAGGCCCGCGCCTTCTCGCCGCCCGGCGTTGAGGGGCCGCGTCCCTGCATGTCGTCGGCGGCCAGGATCGACAGGTCCGACCACAGCTGGGCGTCCACCACGGGCGCGGCGGGCGCGGGCGGCGCCTCTGCGGCGGTCATGCAGCCGCTCAGGACGAGCGCGGCGATCAGGGCGGCGGACGAGACGTGCAGGCGCATGCGGGCTCCTTGGAAAGTTGAGGTCACGCTAGCGCGCCCCCACGGCGGCGTCAGCTTAAGTTCGCGTCATTCGCGGCGATCATGACCATGGCGAGGCGCAGCGACGCCTGCTAGCCATCCGCCATGAGCCAGATCGCCGTCGACGCCCTGACCCTGGACAAGGCCCGCGAGGAGCTGGCCCGGCTGACCTCGGAGCTGGCGCACCACGATCGGCTGTATCATCAGCAGGATGCGCCCGAAATCTCGGACGCCGACTACGACGCGCTCAAGCGTCGGGCCCTGGCGATCGAGGACCGCTTCCCCGAACTGACCCAGGACGACAGTCCGTCCCAAGTCGTCGGCCCCGCGGTCTCCAGCCAGTTCGCCGAGGTGCGCCACGGCGTTCCCATGCTGTCGCTCGACAACGCCTTCGACGCCCAGGAAGTCCGCGATTTCGAGGCCCGCGTCCGCCGCTTTCTTAAGCTGCCCGCAGACGAGCCCGTCGCCTTCGCCGCCGAGCCCAAGATCGACGGCCTGTCCGCCAGCCTGCGCTATGAGGACGGCGTCCTCGTCGTCGGCGCCACGCGCGGCGACGGCAAGACGGGCGAGGACGTCACCGCCAATCTGCGCACGCTGAAGGACGTGCCGCAGGCGCTCAAAGGCTCCGGCTGGCCCGCGGTGATCGAAATCCGGGGAGAGGTCTACGCCCCCAACGACGGTTTCGACGCCTTCAACCACGCGGCCGAGGCCCAAGGCCGGCGCACCTACGCCAACCCCCGCAACTTCGCCGCCGGTTCCTTGCGCCAGAAGGATCCGGTGATCACCGCGTCCCGGCCGCTGAAGTTCTTCGCCTATGCCTGGGGCGAGACGTCCGCACCCTTCGCCGACACGCAAAGCGAGGCGCTGAAGCGGCTGGAAAGCTGGGGCTTTCAGGTCAACCCCCGCTCGACTTGCGTTGAGGGCGCCGAGGCCTTGCTCGGCCTCTACGACCAGCTCCAGGCCGACCGCGCCACGCTCGGCTACGACATCGACGGCATCGTCTACAAGGTCGACCGGCTGGACTGGCAGCAGCGGCTGGGCTTCGTCTCCCGCACGCCGCGCTGGGCCATCGCTCACAAGTTCCCGGCCCAGCAGGCCCAGACGGTGCTGGAGGGCATCGACATCCAGGTCGGCCGCACCGGCTCCCTGACCCCCGTCGCCCGCCTGCATCCCGTCACCGTCGGCGGCGTCGTCGTCCGAAACGCCACCTTGCACAACGAGGACGAGATCGCCCGCAAGGACGTCCGCATCGGCGACACGGTGATCCTGCAGCGCGCCGGGGACGTGATCCCGCAGATTCTCGGCGTGGTGCTGGAAAAGCGGCCCGCCGGCGCCGCGCCCTACGTCTTTCCCACCCACTGCCCCGTCTGCGGCTCCGAGGCCGAGCGGCCCGACGGCGAGGTGCGGCGTCGCTGCACCGGCGGCCTGATCTGCGACGCCCAGCTGGTCGAGCGCCTCAAGCACTTCGTCGGCCGCCGCGCCTTCGACATTGAAGGGCTTGGCGAAAAGCAGCTGATCGCCTTCCACGAGCGGGGCTGGCTCAAGGAACCCGCGGACATCTTCCGCTTGGCGCGCGACGCCGAAAAGCTGGACGCCCTGCGCGCCGAGGACGGCTACGGCGAGACCAGCGTCGCCAACCTCGTGGCCGGCATCGACGCGCGTCGGACGATCGCGCTGGACCGCCTGATCTTCGCCCTGGGCATCCGCGAGATCGGCGAGCAGACCTCACTGCTGTTGGCCCGCCATTTCGGCTCATGGACCGCCTTCCACGCCGCCGCCCTTGAGGCGGCCTCCGGCATTCCGTCGCCGGAGTGGACCCGTCTGGCCGAGGGTCATGGCGTGTCGTCCCGCACCCTGTCGGTCATGGCCGCGACAGAACTCTCCGACACCGATCCGTGGCCGGAGGCGCCGCTGGACCAGAAGCTGGCCCTCGCCTTCCCAGGCGTGGCCGCGCCCGCTCGCCGCGCCCTGATGACCCTCGCGCCCGACTGGCCCGCCATCGTCGAACTGGCCCGCATCGCCCGCGAGGACGGCCCCTCCGCCACGCTTGGCGAGATCGCGGGCATCTCCGGCGTCGGTCCCGTTGCGGCGCGGGCCATCGCGGCGTTCTTCCACGAGCCGCACAACCGCGCCGTCGTCGACGCCCTGATCGACCAGCTGGACCGCGTCGAGGACGCCGAACGCCCGAAGACCGACACCGCCGTCGCCGGCAAGACCGTGGTCTTCACCGGCGCCTTGGAGCGCTTCACCCGCGACGAGGCCAAGGCCCGCGCCGAATCCCTGGGCGCCAAGGTTTCCGGATCGGTGTCGAAGAAGACCGACTATCTGGTCGCCGGCCCCGGCGCGGGGTCCAAGCTGGCAGAGGCGCAGAAGCATGGCGTCAGGGTGCTGACCGAGGACGAGTGGCTGGCTCTGATCGCGTGACCGGCTCGCCGCCCTTGCCCCCTCGCCGCCGCCCCGCCTATACGCGCTGACGGGCGATCCTCGCCACGCTGATCCCGGACCGTTTCATGATCTCGATGTTCCGCAACTTCGCCAAGTCCAAGTGGGCGATGGGCCTGCTGGTGCTGCTGGCGCTCAGCCTGCTGATCACGGGCGGAACGCAGATGGACGTCTTCGCGAACCTCGGCCCGCGCAATGTGATTTCGGCCGGCGACCGCAGCGTGGATCAGGCGCAGTTCCGGGCCGATTTCGAGCGGGTTCGAGGCAACATCGAACAGCAACAGGGCCGCCCCGTCACGATCCAGAACCTCGTGGATGAGAACGTCCACGTCCAGTATCTAGAGAGCCAGACGCAGCGCCTCGGCTTCCTTGCCTGGGCCTGGAAGGCCGGGATCCGGCCGGGACAAGAGGTGATCGCCAAGCAGATCCGCCAGATCCCCGCTTTCTTCAGCGAGATCACCGGAAAGTTCGACGAAGAACGCTACGCGCAGGCCCTGGCCCAGGCCAACCTGACGCCCGAGCAATTGGAGCGCGAGTTCCGGGACGAATACATCCAGCGCCACTATGCTGCGGCGCTGTTCGCCGGAGCCCGCACTCCGCGCATCTACGGAGCGCTGATCGCCACCCAAGCGCTTGAGCAGCGCGACGGACGCTGGTTCCGCGTCACGCAGGACATGGCCGGCCGGGCCGGCACGCCGACTGACGCCCAGCTGACGGCCTTCCTGAACGAGAACGGCGATCAGCTGCGTCGACCCGAACTGCGCACCTTGTCCATCATCGTCTTCGGCAACGCGCCGGGACAGGAGGTCGAGGTCACCGACGCCCAGGTCCGCGAACGCTTCGAGTTCCGCAAGGACGCACTGTCGCTCCCCGAGCGTCGCACCTTCACCGTCATCACCGCGCCGAACCAGCAGCAGGCCCAGTCGGTCGCGCAGGCGATCCGCGGCGGTCAGTCGCCGGAAGCCGCGGCCCAGGCCGCCGGCCTGCAGCCCACGCCCTTCGCCGAGACGCCGCGCGCCGCCGTGACGGACGCCGCGATCGCCGGAGCCGCCTTCGGCCTCGCGGCGCCGGGAGTGTCGAACCCGGTTCAGGCCCGCGTCGGCTTCGCGGTCGTCGCCGTCAGCGCCATCCTGCCGGCCGAGCCCGCGACGCTGGAAGGCGTGCGCGAAGCGATCGTGCAGGAACTGCGCGGCGAGGCCGAGCGCAAGCTGGTGTTCGACCGTGTCCAGCGCTTCGAAACCGCCCGCAACGCGGGACGCACCGTCGATCAGGCTGTGGCCGAGGTCGGCGCTCGCGTGCTGACCGTCGCCGACGTCGGGCGTGACGGCCGCACGGCTGCGGGAGCCCAGGTCAACGCGCCGCCCCAGGTGTTCGAGACGGCTTGGTCGCTGTCGCAAGGCGGCGTTTCCGACGTCGTCGACGCCGGGAACGGCCAGTACTTCGCCGTGCGGGTCGACGCCATCAAGCCGCCCTCGCTGCCGCCACTCGACGAGGTCCGTGAGAATCTGACCCGTGCCTGGGTTCAGCGAGAGAACAACCGCCTGCTTCGGGCAAAGGCCGACGAGTTGGCCGGTCGGGTCCGCGCCGGCGAAAACGTGGCCGCCGTGGCGCAGTCGGTCGGCGCCGAACTGATCGTGCGCACGGGCGTGCAACAGGACGAGGAAACCCAGACGGCGCTGGGCGCCGGCGCCCTGAACGGCCTGTTCGGTCAGGCGAAGGGACAGGTGTTCGCCGAAGTCGACTCTGAGACCGCCTTCGTCGTCGGCGTGACGGACGCGATCCGCGCGCCGGCGCCCGCCCTGGTCGCGCCGGTGGCGGAGCGCATCCGTCCCCGCGTCGGACAGGATCTGACCAACGGTCTAGGCGACCTTGCGATCGCAGCCGGCGGGGCTCGCGTGAAGGCGGAGAACGACGTGGGGACCGCGCGCGAGGCCCTGGGCCTGCCGCGTGAACCCGCGGCCGCCCCCGCGAAATGACCGCAGACGGTTCGGACGCGCTGGTCGTCCGGCGGCTGATCGACGACCTGGAGACGCCCGTCTCGGCCTTCCTGAAGGTCGCGCACGGGCGTCCGCACGCCTGCCTGCTGGAATCGGTCGAGGGCGGCGCCGTCAACGGCCGCTTCTCCATCCTGACGCTCGCCCCGGACGTCGTCTGGCGCTGCCGCGACGGCCGGGCCGAGGCGTCGCGCGACGGCGGGGCTTTCGTTCCCGACGATCGCCCCGCGCTCACGTCGCTGCGCGCCCTGATCACCGAGTCCGCGCTGGACCTGCCCGACGACCTGCCGCCCATGGCGGCCGGCCTGTTCGGCGTCTTCGGCTACGACATGGTCCGGCTCCTGGAGCCTCTGGGCGAGCCCAATCCCGACCCGCTGGACCTGCCCGACGCCGTCCTGACGCGGCCGGGCCTGATCGCCGTCTTCGATTCGGTGAAGCACGAGATCGTGGTGGTCGCCCCGGCCCGCGACGGCGACCGCGCCGCCGCCGAGGCCCGCGTCGACGCCTTCGAGGCCGCCCTGCGCGCGCCCCTGCCGCGCCCCGACGCCGCCGAACCGGCTCGGGTCGACTTCGCCTCTCCCGTCGATCAGGCGGCCTTCACCGCCATGGTCGCCCGCGCCAAGGACTGGATCGCGGCGGGCGACATCTTCCAGGTCGTGCTCAGCCACCGCTTCGACGCGCCGTGGTCGGCCGATCCCTTCGCCTTCTACCGCGCGCTTCGCCGCCAGAACCCGTCGCCCTATCTGTTCTTCCTCGACATGGGCGACTTCCAGCTAGCCGGCTCCAGCCCGGAGATCCTGGTCCGGCGCAAGGACGGCCGCGTCACCATCCGCCCGCTGGCCGGCACCCGTGCCCGCGGCGAGACGCCCGAGGCCGACGCCGCGCTGGAGGCGGAACTCCTGGCCGATCCCAAGGAGCGCGCCGAGCACCTAATGCTGCTGGATCTGGGCCGCAACGACGTCGGCCGCGTCGCCGCGCCCGGCAGCGTCCGCGTCACCGACAGCTTCACCATCGAGCGCTACAGCCAGGTCATGCACATCGTCTCCAACGTGGAGGGCGACGCCCACCCCGATCTTGACGCCGTCGACACCCTGCTGGCCGCCCTGCCCGCCGGCACGCTGTCGGGCGCGCCCAAGGTGCGAGCCATGGAGATCATCGATGCTCTGGAGCCGACCAAGCGCGGGGTCGGCTATGGCGGGGGCGTCGGCTACATCACGTCACAGGGAGAGGCCGACGTCTGCATCGTGCTGCGCACCGCCCTTTTCGCGCGCGGCCGCATCCATGTGCAGGCCGGCGCCGGCGTCGTCGCCGACAGCGATCCGGTCGCAGAATACGAGGAAACTCTCGCCAAGGCCCGCGCCCCCATGCGCGCGGCGCAGGAGGCGTGGCGGTTCTCTTAGGGGGTGAAGGTGACGCCCGGCCCCAGGATGAAGGCCCCGGCCATCAGCACCGCCCCGACCGCCGCCAGAGCCGACGCTCCCAGCGCCTTCAGCGGCGCGGCCTTGTCCGGCGCGGCCTCTCCGGTCAGCAGGGCCTTGGCCTGGCCGATGGCTGTGCGGGCGGTCGTGATGCGGGCGTCGCTCATGACCGGACGATCCGGCGAACAGGGTTAACGAAGCGTTGCGGCGGCCTGCCCGCTTCCCCCCCGTCGCGCCGGGCCCTATGACGCCCGCATGATCCTCGTCGTCGACAACTACGACAGCTTCACCTGGAACCTGGTCCACTACCTCGCGGAACTGGGCGCCGAGACGCGCGTGGTGCGCAACGACGAGATCACGCCGGAGGAGGCCTGGGCGTCCCGGCCCGACGCCATCCTGCTCTCCCCCGGGCCGTGCACGCCCAACGAGGCCGGCATCTGCCTGCCCATCCTCGCCACCGCCCCAGAGGACATGCCCATCTTCGGCGTCTGCCTGGGCCACCAGGCCATGGGGCAGGCCTTCGGCGGAGAGGTGATCCGCGCCAAGACCCTGATGCACGGCAAGACCAGCCCGATCCTGCATGACGGCCACAGCGTCTTCCGCGGCCTGCCCTCGCCCTTCACCGCCACCCGCTACCACTCGCTGGCCGTCCCCCGCGAAACCCTGCCCGACGTGCTTGAAGTCACGGCCTGGACCGCCGACGGCGAGATCATGGGTCTGGCCCACCGGACGCGACCGATCCATGGCGTTCAGTTCCACCCCGAATCGATCGCCACGGAACACGGCCACGACATGCTGGCCAACTTCCTCGACCTCGCGAACGTGAAGCGCGCGGTGATGGTGTGACCCCGATCCTCCAATTCCGCTCATCCCCGCGAAAGCGGGGACCCAGTGCTTTGGGCGAACGGTCCGTCCAATCGCTCACCGCCCTCAATCCCACGCAGCCTGCCTCACGACAGGACTGGGTCCCCGCCTTCGCGGGGATGAGCGGGATCTAGGGCATGGCCGATTCCTTCAAGCCCCTGCTGGCCAAGCTGGTCGACGGCCGCGTCCTGTCGACGGACGAGGCGCGCGACTTCTTCGCCGCCTGCCTGCGCGGCGAGCCGACCCCGGCCCAGGTCGCCGCCGCCGTCACGGCGCTGCGGGTGCGCGGCGAGACGGTGGACGAGATCGCCGCCTTCGCCACCGCCATGCGCGACGCGGCGCGCACGCTGGATCATCCCTACGACGCCATAGACACCTGCGGCACGGGCGGCGACGGCCAGCACACCTTCAACATCTCCACCGCGGCCGCCCTGGTGCTGGCCGGCGCGGGGCTGAAGGTCGCCAAGCACGGCAACCGCGCGCTCAGCTCCAGATCCGGCTCGTCCGACGTCCTGGCCGCCCTGGGCGTGAACCTGGCCGCCACGCCGGAGCAGCAGCGCCGCGCGCTGGACCACGCCGGCATCGCCTTCCTGTTCGCGCCGCACTATCACGGCGCCATGCGCCACGTCGGGCCGGTGCGGGCCGAGATCGGCTTCCGCACCGTCTTCAACCTGCTGGGGCCCCTATCCAATCCGGCCGGCGCGCGGCGTCAGGTCATGGGCGTCTACGACCCCCGCCTGCTGGAGCCGCTGGCCGAGGTGCTGGGCCGGCTCGGGGCCAAGCGCGCCTGGACCGTCCACGGCCAGGGTCTCGACGAACTGACCACGACCGGTCCGACCGAGGTCGCGGAATGGAAGGACGGCGCCGTCCGTCGCTTCGCCGTCTCGCCCGGCGACGCCGGCCTGCCGACCGCCACCATCGACGACCTGCGCGGCGGCGACGCCGAGGAGAACGCCGCCGCCCTGCGCGACCTGCTGGACGGCGCGCCCGGCGCCTATCGCGACGTCGTGCTCCTGAACGCCGCCGCCGCCCTGATCGTCGCCGACCGCGCCGCCGACCTTCGCGAAGGCGCCGAACTGGCCGCCTCGGTCATCGACGACGGCCGTGCGTCGCAGGCGCTCGCCCGCCTCGTCGAGGCCACCAACACGCCGATCGAGGTGGAAGAATGAGCCGCCTATGGAGCGCGGACCTCCAGGTCCGCGACCTTCGCCGCCAGCCTTCGCGGACGTGGACGTCCGCGCTCCTTAACGTGTGCTCATGACCGACGTCCTCGCCCGCATAGCCGCCTACAAGCGCGAGGAGGTCGCCGCCCGAAAGGCCGCCGAATCGCAGGCGCAGGTCGAGGCCCGCGCCGCCCTGGCTTCGCCCCCGCGCGGCTTTCACGCCGCGCTGCAGGCCCGCTTCGACGACACGGGCCGCCCCGGTCTGATCGCCGAGATCAAGAAGGCCAGCCCGTCCAAGGGCCTGATCCGCCCCGACTTCGACCCGCCCGAACTGGCGAGGGCATATGAGCGCGGCGGCGCGACGTGCCTGTCGGTCCTGACCGACGCCCCCAGCTTCCAGGGCGACGACGTCTTCCTGGGTCAGGCCCGCGCCGCGACCGCCCTGCCCTGCCTGCGCAAGGACTTCCTCGTCGACCCGTGGCAGGTGGCCGAGAGCCGGGCGCTGGGGGCCGACTGCATCCTGATCATCCTGGCCATGATCGACGACGCCCTGGCCGCCGACTTGCTGGCGGAGGCGGACCGCTTCGGCATGGACGCCCTGATCGAGACCCACGACGAGGCCGAAATGGCCCGCGCCTGCCGCCTCGTTCAGGACCGCGAGACCGCGCTGGTCGGGATCAACGCCCGGTCCCTGCGCACCTTCGACGTCGATCTGGCCCGCGTCGAGGAACTGGCCCTACTCAGCCCCGTCCACGCCCTGCTCGTCGCCGAAAGCGGCATCTTCACCCCCGAGGACGTCGCCCGCGTCTCCGCCGCCCACGCCCAAGCCGTGTTGGTCGGCGAGAGCCTGATGCGACAGGCGGACGTTGAGGCGGCGACGCGGGAGCTTATGGGGTGAAGGCGGCGACGCCCGGCCGACGCAATCTCGAGGCGATTCTGTCGGCCGCTGCCGCCGCGCTCCTGATCTATCTGGCGCTCAGGCTTCTGGCGACGGACGGAGCCGGCTTCCGAAGCCGCAGGCTGTTCAACATTTGGGAACTCGGCGTCATCGTGAACTTCGCGATGGCCGCGCTCCTCATCGCGAACGTCTATCGCGTCGCAAGCAAGGGGCGGCCCATTGAGGTTCGGGGTGACGGACTGCACCACCCGAGCTGGCGGCGCCCCATCCCCTTCGCCGACATCGAGCGCGTCCTGGTGAAGCGCGAACCCGCACTACACGGCGGACACAAGATGCAGGTTTCGCTGCTTCTGAGATCGGGAGCGGTTCAGCTGTTGCCATCGTCGCTATTGCCTGCGGCGCCGACGACGTTCGCCAAGCGCGTGCGTGCCGCGATGATGCAATCCACGCCCCCTCCCCGTTAAGTTGACATTAGGCAAGAACACTTACAGAACATCGCCATCGGTTCACGGCTTGTTCCTGAAAGATTCGACGCCATGCTCACCAAGAAGCAGCACGAGCTCCTGATGTTCATCCATGAACGGATCAAGGAGACGGGCGTCTCGCCCTCGTTCGACGAGATGAAGGAGGCGCTGGATCTGGCGTCCAAGTCGGGCATCCACCGCCTGATCACGGCACTGGAGGAGCGCGGCTTCATCCGCCGGCTGGCCCACCGGGCCCGTGCGCTGGAAGTGACCAAGCTGCCCGACGCCGCCGCGCCCGGCGGCCGGGGCTTCAAGCCGCAGGTGGTGCAGGGCGGCGGCCGCCCGATCGCCGCCGAACCGGCCAACGACACGCGCGAGCTGTCCCTGATGGGCAAGATCGCCGCCGGCACCCCCATCGCCGCGATCGAGCACGAAACCGCCCGGTATCCGGTGCCCGAGGCCATGCTGGGCTCCGGCGAACACTATCTGCTGGAGATCGAAGGCGACTCCATGATCGAGGCCGGGATCCTCAACGGCGACCTGGTCATCATCAAATCGTCCGACACGGCCACCTCGGGCGACATCGTCGTGGCCCTGGTCGAGGGCGAGGAAGCCACTCTGAAACGTCTGCGCAAGAAGGGCGCCTCGATCGCGCTGGAGCCCGCCAACCGCAACTACGAAACCCGCATCTTCGGTCCCGACCAGGTCGAGGTCCAAGGCAAGCTGGTCGGCCTCATCCGCCGCTATCACTAGCTTTCGTCATCCTCCGGCGCTCCGCAGGAGCGACCGGGGGACCCAGCGGCGCGCGAGAGCGCGAAACTGTCACGCACGCGATACAGGGGGCTCATCGCCTTCGCTCCGCTTCGGCGCCGCTGGGTCCCCCGGTCTCGCTACGCTCGTTGGAGGATGACGAAAGCAGGGCTCACTCTCCCTCCCCGTACCGCGCCCACGGCCGGTCGCCGCGCAGGTCGGCGACCCACACGGCGCGCCAGCCGTCCCCCTCGCGCCACAGCTCCACCGCGCCCCTCTCCGCGAAGTCGCGCCCGTCAAGCACCAGCCGCGACGCGCACTCCGGCGGCAGCACCTCCACCTCGGTCCGCACCGCCACCACCTCCGCCGTCGCGCACGCCGCCGCCAGCCGCTCGACCTCCGGGGCCCTTCGCCCCCACAGCAGCGCCGGCCCCACGCTCTCCACTTCAGGCCGACAGTCCGTCCGCCCACACGTCCAGCCCTCTTCCGATCGCGCCTGAACCGTCAGCCCCCGCCGCCGGCTCCACACCTCCACGCCGAAATCCTCCAGCCCGCCGCGCACCACGGTCGCGACGCCGCCCTCGACCGTCGCCGCCTTGGCCCCGCCGTCCCCGATCCACACGTCCGGCGCCGGCCCCCTCGGCCACACCAGCACGGCGCACGCCAGCGGCAGGCCGATCCACCTCAGCGGCCCCCGCACCAGACAGCAGATCATCACACCCATGAACGCGATCGGCAGCGCCGCCGTCGGCGCGCTGGCATAGGTGCGCACCGCCCCCGGCAAGTCGGCGGTCCAGCCCCCGACCCAAAGCATCCCCTCGATCCCGAGCCCCGCCAGCCAGAGGAAAGGCCCGCCCAGTCCGAGAGGCTCCAGCAGCGCCCCCAGCGCCAGCGTCGGCATGATCAGGAAGTCCGAGATCGGGGCAACGGTCATGTTCGAGACCAGCCCGTACATGGCCGCGCGGTTGAAGTGCTGCATGGCGAACGGCGCCGTCGCCGCCCCCGCCACCAAGCTAGCCAGCGCCGCCAGCGCGATCCACTGCCCCGTCCGCTGCACCGCCAGGATCGGCAACGGCGCCTGGATTTCCCGCGGCCGCCGCGGCCACGCCTCCACCAGGGCGACCAGCGCCGCCGTCGCCGCGAACGACATCTGGAACCCCGGCGTGACGATCGCCTCCGGCTGGATCGCCAGCACGATCAGCGCGGCCACCGCCAGCCCGTGCATGGTGATGGCCGGCCGGTCCATCAGAATGGCCAGAAAGGCGATCGACGCCGTCACCGCCGCCCGCACCGCCGGCGCCGGCGCCCCCGAGATCACCAGATAGACCCCGACCGCGACCAGCCCCGTCCACGCCGCCGCCTTCTTGCCGTTGATCCTCAGCGCCAGCGGTGGGATCAGGGCGATCACCAGCCGGGCCGCGAAGAAGGCGAAACCGCCCACCACCGCCATGTGCAGGCCCGAGATCGACAGGATGTGCGCTAGGCCGGAATCGCGCATCCGCTCCACCTCTTCCGGGTCCAGCCATGCCTCCACGCCCGTCGTCATGGCCGCGGCGATCCCGCCCGTGCGGGTCCCCAGCCGCTCGACGATCCGCGCCGCCAGATCGACCCGCGCCGCGTTGACCGCCATCGTCAGCCGCAGCCGCCACGGAGGCCGTTCCAGAGACGCCGGCCGCGGATCGGTCAGCACGAACGCCACCCCGCCCATCCGCTGGAACCACGCCACCCGCCCGAAGTCGTAGGCCCCCGGCGAGGCCGGCGCCGGCGGCGGGTTCAGCAGGGCGAACAGGCTGACCGGCGTCCCCGGCGCGATCGGCGCCTTGCCCCGCAACGTGGCCCGCACCCGCAGCGGCGTCTCATCCGGCGCCAGCCCCGCGATCCGCACCGGCGCCACCATCACCCGTGCCCCGCCGCTTCCGCCCGGCGATTCGACGTCGGTGACCCAGCCGGTGATCCGCACCGGCTCGCCCGTGGCCGGCGCGATCGGCGCGGCGACCAGGTCGCTCCTCAGCTTCGCATTGGCCGCCCCCAGCGCGAAGAAGGCCAGCAGCATCAGCGGCCACGTCACGGCACGCCCCACCGGCAGTCGCCGCGCCGCCAGCCACAGCCCCGTCGCCAGAGCCGTGACCAGCACCAGCGGCCAGGCCGGCGGCTCGGCCTTCAGCAGGAAGTAGACGGCGGCCCCCGCGCCGAACGCCACCGGCGCCCACAACCCCCATCGCAGCGCCTGCGCCCGGGCCTGGTCGCGCAGAAACGCCGCCGCCCGGTCGCGCAGGCTGGGCTTGGCCGCGTCGGGAGGTATAAGGGCGGCCCCGATGGACCCCTCCCCCATGACCGCTCCTGTTTCCACCCCCGTCGTCACCCGCTTCGCCCCCTCGCCCACCGGCTATCTGCACATAGGCGGCGCAAGAACGGCACTTTTCAACTGGCTGTTTGCAAAACGCCACAACGGCAGGTTTCTGGTGCGCGTCGAGGACACCGACCGCGAACGCTCCACCGACGAGGCCGTGAAGGCCATCTTCGACGGCCTGAACTGGCTGGGCCTGTTCCCGGACGAGGAGCCCGTCTTCCAGTTCGCCCGCGCCGACCGCCACCGCGAGGTCATCGACCAGCTGCTGGCGACGGGCCACGCCTACCGCGACTTCCTCTCCGCCGAGGAGACCGGCGCCCTGCGCGACCAGGCCAAGGCTGAGGGCCGGACCTTCGAAAGCCCGTGGCGCGACCGTGAACCGACCGTCGACGACCTCATGAAGCCCCACACCGTCCGCTTCAGACGGCCGAAGGACGCGCCGGTCGTCGTCGCCGACGCGGTGCAGGGCGAGGTCCGCTGGGACACCGGATCGCTGGACGATCTGGTCATCCTGCGATCCGACGGCGCGCCGACCTACAACCTCGCCGTGGTGGTCGACGACCACGACATGGGCGTGACCCACGTCATCCGCGGCGACGACCATCTGAACAACGCCGCGCGCCAAAGCCTGATCTATGACGCTCTGGGCTGGACCCGTCCGACCTTCGCCCACATCCCGCTGATCCACGGTCCCGACGGCGCCAAGCTGTCGAAACGCCACGGCGCCCAGGCCGTGCATGAATACGCCGACATGGGCTATCTGCCCGAGGCCATGCGCAACTACCTGGCCCGGCTGGGCTGGGCGCACGGCGACGACGAGCTGTTCTCCGACGCCCAGGCGATAGAATGGTTCGGACTGGACGGCATCGGCAAGGCGCCGGCCCGGCTGGACTTCGACAAGCTGGCGCACGTCAACGCTCACTGGATCCGCCTGGCCGACGACGACCGCCTGGCCAAGTCGGCGCTGGACGTGCACCTCTCGCGCGGCCACGCCCTTGCTGAAGGCGACGAGGACCGCCTGGTCCGCGCCATGCCTTTCGTGAAGGATCGCGCCAAGACCCTGCTCGAACTCGCCGACCAGACCGCCTTCGTCCTGCGCCGCCGTCCGCTCGTCATCTACGACAAGGCCCTGCCGATGCTGGCCGGCGAGTCCGGTGAGCGCATCGCTCGCCTGCGCGACCGCCTGCGCCTGTTCGAGAGCTGGGACGTCTTCGCGCTGGAAGCGGAACTGAAGGCCTTCGTCGAGGAAGAAGGCGTCGGCTTCGGGAAGGTCGGCCCGGCCGTGCGCGCCGCCCTGACCGGCGACGGCGTCTCTCCCGACATCGCCCGGACCTTGGCCGCTTTGGGCCGAGAAGAAAGCCTCGGGCGCTTGGATGATGCGCTGCAACAGACTAAATGACGTTCACCTCAAGTCCCTCGCCGACCGGCAGCGCTTCGGCGCCGCGGCGACGCGCAAGTGAAAGGCCCGAAATGACCGACTCCAAGACCGCCGGATCCGCCACCTTTACGCTGGGCGACAAGAGTGTGGATCTGCCGGTCCTCTCCGGTTCGACCGGGCCGGACGTGGTCGACATCCGCAAGCTGTACGGCGCGACCGGGGCCTTCACCTTCGATCCCGGCTTCACCTCGACGGCCGCCTGTGAAAGCGCCCTGACCTACATCGACGGCGACGCCGGCATCCTGCTGCACCGCGGCTATCCCATCGACCAGCTGGCCTCGAAGTCGAACTTCGTCGAGGTCTGCCACCTGCTGCTGCACGGCGAGCTGCCGACCGCGCCGGAATACGAAAAGTTCGAGCGCAGCGTGACGATGCACACGATGCTGCATTCGCAGTTCGACCGCTTCTTCGAAGGCTTCCGCCGCGACGCCCACCCTATGGCGATCATGGTCGGCACCGTCGGCGCCCTGTCCGCCTTCTATCACGACAGCCTGGACATCCATGATCCGGTCCAGCGCAACATCTCGGCCATCCGCCTGATCGCCAAGATGCCCACGATCGCGGCGCGGGCCTACAAGTATTCGATCGGCCAGCCGTTCGTGTCGCCGCGCAACGATCTGAATTATTCGGAAAACTTCCTGCGCATGTGCTTCGCAGTGCCTGCGGAGGATTATGTGGTGAACCCGGTTCTGGCTCGCGCCATGGACCGCATCCTGATCCTTCATGCCGACCACGAGCAAAACGCCTCGACCTCGACGGTGCGTCTGGCCGGCTCGTCGGGGGCCAATCCGTTCGCCTGCATCGCCGCCGGCATCGCCTGCCTGTGGGGCCCCTCGCACGGGGGCGCCAACGAAGAGGCGCTGAACATGCTCAAGGAGATCGGCACGCCCGAGAAAATCCCGGAGTTCATCGCCGGGGTGAAGGACCGTCGCTACAAGCTCATGGGCTTCGGCCACCGGGTTTACAAAAACTACGACCCCCGCGCCCGCGTGATGAAGGAGAGCGCAGACGAAGTGCTGGCCGCCGTCGGCGATCCCAACGATCCGCTGTTCCAGGTCGCCAAGGAGTTGGAGAAGGTCGCGCTGAACGACGAGTACTTCATCGAGCGCAAGCTGTTCCCGAACGTCGACTTCTACTCGGGCATCACCCTGTCGGCCATGGGCTTCCCGACCTCGATGTTCACCGTGCTGTTCTCGCTGGCGCGGACCGTGGGCTGGATCGCCCAGTGGCAGGAGATGATGGAGGATCCGTCGCAGAAGATCGGACGCCCCCGCCAGCTCTACACCGGACCGACCGAACGCGACTACGTGCCGATCCAGAACCGGGGCTGAGATTCGCTTCACCCCAGGGCGGTGTCGTGCGGTCGGACCGGCTCACGCATCGTCACCAACTCCTCGGCCACGGTGGGATGGACCGCACAGGTCGCATCCCACTGGGCCTTGGTCAGGCCCGCCTTAATGGCGATGGCGGCGACCTGGATGATCTCCGGCGCGTCGGGACCGACGATGTGGACGCCGACCACGCGCTGGGTCTCGTTGTCCACCACCAGCTTCATCAGCATGCGCTCGTCCGAGCCGGTGAAGGCGTACTTCATCGGCCGGAAGCGGGTCATGTAGACGTCCACCCCACCTCCGCACGCGCGCCGGGCCTCGGCCTCCGTCAGGCCGACGGTCCCGACGGGCGGCTGGCTGAAGACGGCGGTGGCCACGGCCTCGTAGTCGAACTTCATCGGCCGGTCGCGGAACACCGTCGAGTGGAAGGCCACGGCCTCGCGGATGGCGACCGGGGTCAGGTTCATGCGGTCGGTGACGTCGCCGATGGCCCAGATGTTCTCTGCGGTGGTGCGGGACCATTCATCGACCTTGATCGCCCCGTCGTCGGTCAGTTCGACGCCCGCGGTCTCCAGCCCCAGTTCCTTGACGTAGGGGATGCGGCCGGTCGCGAACATGACGACGTCGGTTTCGATCGAATGGCCGTTCTCGAGGTGATTGACGATGCCCGTCGCCGTCTTCTCCAAAGACTTGTGCTGGCAGCCCAGGATGACCTTCACGCCGCGCTTCTCGATCTCGGCGGCCAGATGGGCGCGCACGTCGTCGTCAAAACCGCGCAGGATGTTGGGACCGCGATAGATCAGCGTGGTCTCGACGCCCAGACCCGCGAAGATGCCGGCGAACTCCACCGCGATGTAGCCGCCGCCCGCGATCAGGATGCGCTTCGGCAGCTCGGGCAGGTGGAAGGCCTCTTCCGAGGTGATGGCGTGCTCCACGCCGGGCAGTTCCGGCGGAACCCAGGGCCGGCCGCCGGTCGCGATCAGGATCTTCTCGGCCGTGTAGGTGCGGTCCTTGCCGACGATTTCGACGGTGTGGGCGTCCTTCAGGACGGCACGCCCGTGGATCAGCTCGGCGCCCGCCTTGCCCAGATTGGCGGCGTAGATGCCCGAAAGTCGGGCGATCTCGACGTCCTTCGTCTCGATGAAGCTCGGCCAGTCGAACGTCGGCTTCGGGATCGTCCAGCCGTAGCCCTCGGCGATCTCGAACTGGTGCGCGAAGTCGGACGCCATCACCATGAACTTCTTCGGCACGCAGCCCCGGATGACGCAGGTGCCGCCGGCGCGGTGCTCCTCGGCCACCGCCACCCGCTTGCCGTCCAGCGCCGCCAGTCGCGCCGCCCGCACGCCGCCCGAACCGGCGCCGATGACGAAGAGGTCGTAGTCGTAGGCGGTCATGGGAAACTCCGGCGGCGTGTGCGGTCGAGGTAGGCGCGCGGCGGACGCCGGGCAAGCGGAAGCGCCCTCAGCCGACGGGCGGAAGGTGGAGAGGGCGGGCGGAGCGCCGGGACTTCGCCCGGATGCTGTGTGTGTTGTTACCGTTTCGACGAAGGCAGGGCGCTCCGCGCGGCTCGTCTGATCAGGAGCTGTCCGAGGTGGCCGGAACCACCGCATAGGGCCGCTGCTTCGCGACTAACGGACGCGCACCTGGCGGGCGGGCGGGAGACTTGCGAACCCCGGACCCGGACGCGCGCCTTCCCGTGACGCGCCATGATGCCTTGTTGGGCCCTACCGCTCGCGCCGCGGGCGCTCGCTGCTTGAGGGCAGGAGGACCGCGGAACGCCCGACAGGGCCGAAGCACCGGCCTCCCGTGACGATGAAACGTCCCGGTCGGCCCCCGCTCGAACCGCTCCCGCCGCGACAAGCTCGCAAGGCCTTGCGCCCTCCCCCGCGACGGAACTCCCAGATGCTGCATCACCCCGAAACCGACGTCGGAAACTCGGGGCGAAAAAGACCCACGGCGTTGAAAAGGCCCGGAAAGACGGACGGGATCGTCATAATCGCGCGGATCAAGTCGCCGCATCGAAGGCGCGCGGACGTCCACGTCCGCGACTTGCAGCGCCGCCGAATTCGCGGACCCGGAGGTCAGCGCGCCGGGGGAGCCAGGTTCGAGGTCCGCTCGGGCGGGCGTCAGGGTGCCAGCGTCTCGACGCCCGCGTCCGTGCCGATGATGGCTTCGTCGGCGAGGTCGAGGAACAGACCGTGCTCGACGACGCCGGTGACCAGTTTCAGGTCGTCGGCGAGCCGGGCGGGGTCGTGGATGACGCCGCATCTGGCGTCGTAGATCAGGTTGCCGCCGTCGGTGCGGACCTGTCCGCGCTCGGCGGTGCGGACGCGGGCGGGCATGGCGACGTCGTGGTCGATGAGGACGTCGGCGATGCGGTTTCCGGTGGTCTTATGGCCGAAGGCGACGACCTCGATCGGCAGGGGGAAGGCGCCCAGATGGGGAACGACCTTGGCGGCGTCGGCGATGACGAGGCAGGTCGACGACGCCTCCCACACCAGCTTCTCGCGCAGGAGGGCCGCGCCGCCGCCCTTGATGAGGGCCAGGCCGGGGCCGATCTCGTCGGCGCCGTCGACGGTCAGGTCGATGCGGGAGACGTCCTCCAGCGTGACCAGGGGCAGGCCGAGCTCGCGGGCGAGGTCGGCGGTGGCCTCGGAGGTGGGGACGCAGCGGAGGTTCGGCAGGTCCCGCGCCGCCAGCGCCTTCACGAACCAGGCGGCGGTGGAGCCCGTGCCCAGGCCGACGGTCATGCCCGCCTCGACGCGAAGGGCGGCGGCCTCGCCGGCACGGCGTTTCTGGAGGTCGGACATCTGCGCTCTCTTGCGGCGGCCGCGGATCGGTGGTGGGCTGGTCCGGCTTTATCGGGGGATGACGGCATGGGAAAGCGCGGCGCTGCGATCATTTCAGCGACGGCGGCCGCCTTGGCGTGCGGGGGGTGCGAAACCGTCTTCTTGCAGCCGGCGGACACCGCCGACGCCGCCCGGGTCAGCTTTGCGCGGGACCCCGAGCTGGGCACGTATGGCACGGGACAGATTCTGTCATGGTCCTCTGGCCCCGAGTGCGTTGAGGTTCTGAAGATTGCGGCTTTCGACCCGATGTCGAAGATCTTCGCCGGCCAGACCTCGTCGACGTTCAGGCTGCCGGGTGGCCAGCGGACGCACCTGCTGGCGGAAATCTACGGACAACCGCGCGCCGCCTACACCGTCGTCACGGGATGCACCAACCTGATCAGCTTCACGCCGCGACCGGGAGGCAACTACGCTCTGGCGCAGCGCTTCAACGGCGGCGACTGCACGACGGGCGTGGTCGATCAAGCGACCGGCGCGCCGCCCGCCGATCTTGTCGTGCACGCCCTGGCGCCCGACTGCCGGCGCATCCCGAACGGCTATTACGCCCTTCCTGACTGAGCCTGCTCAGCCCTTCGCCGCCTTTTTCGCCCGCATGGTCTCCATGAAGCGGGAGGCCCAGCCGGGCTTGGTCGTCTGGGGGGCGCGGGCGAGCGCGAGATCGCCCGGCGCGACGTCGGAGGTCACCACCGAGCCCGAGCCGACCATGGCGCCGGCGCCGATGGTGACGGGGGCCACAAGCGAGCTGTTGGAGCCGACGAAGGCCCCCTGCCCCACCTCCGTCCGGTGTTTGAAGAAGCCGTCGTAGTTGCAGAAGATGGTGCCCGCGCCGATGTTGGCGCCCGCCCCGACCACGCCGTCGCCCAGATAGGACAGGTGGTTGGCCTTGGCGCCCGCGCCCATGGTGACGTTCTTCACCTCGACGAAATTGCCGACCCTGGCCTTGTCGCCCAGCTTCGCGCCGGGGCGAAGGCGGGCGTAGGGGCCGACCTCGGCGCCCGGTCCGACCTCGGCGCCCTCCACGTGGCTGAAGGCGCGGATCTTCGCGCCCGCGCGCACCACGGCGCCGGGGCCGAAGACGACGTAGGGCTCGATCACCGCGCCGGGCTCGACCGTCGTGTCCCAGCTGACGAAGACGGTGTCGGGGGCGGGCATGCGGACGCCGGACGCCAAGAGGTCGTCGCGGCGGACCTTCTGGAACAGGGCCTCGGCCTGGGCGAGTTCGCCCTGGGCGTTGACGCCCATGACCGCGTCCTCGTCGGCGAAGACGGCGCGCGTGGGCTCGCCACGCTCGCGGGCCAGCGCCACGACGTCGGTCAGATAGTATTCGCCCTTGGCGTTGTCGTTCCTGACCTCGGCCAGAAGCTCGAACAGCAGGCGCGAGGGCGCGGCCATGACGCCGGAGTTGCAGGCGGTGACCTTGAGCTGGTCGGGCGACGCCTCCTTGTGCTCGACGATGGCCTCCAGGCCGCCGTCGGCGTCGATCAGCAGGCGGCCGTAGCCGGTGGCGTCGCGCGCCTCGAAGCCGACGACGGTCAGGGCGTCGCCGAAAACGGGCTCGACGTCCGCGGCCTTCAGCAACGGCACGTCGCCGTAGGTGATCACGACCTGCCCGTCGAAGTCGGCCATCAACTCGCGCGCGGCCAGCACGGCGTGGCCGGTGCCCAGCGGCGGATCCTGGACGGCGATCGACGCGGCGCCGAGGCGCTTCTCGACGTGGGCGCGGACCTCCGGGCTGTGGTTTCCGACGACGACGACCACGCGCTCGCAGCCCAGGCCCTCGGCGGCGTCGATGGCGTGGTCCAGCATGGCGCGGCCGCCGACGGGGTGCAGCACCTTGGGCAGGCCGGACTTCATCCGGGTGCCCTGGCCGGCGGCGAGGATGATGGCGGCGCGACGGGTCATGCGGGCTCCGGAGATCGGCTGTCGGGTCGCGTTTACAGCGGCGGCGTTTCAAATAGAACCGGGCGCATGAAAGACCTGAGCGGCTGGACCCTCGCCTTCGACCTGGACGGCACGCTGGTGGAGACCGCGCCCGACCTGATCGGCACGCTGAACCGGCTGCTGGCGACGCGCGGACTGCCGCCGCGGCCGATCGAGGCGGCGCGGCATCTGGTGGGGCACGGGGCCGCGGCCTTGTTGAAAGACGGGTTCCGCGAGGCCGGCGCGGCGTGGGACGAGGCGGAGCAGCCGGCGCTGCTGGCCGCGTTCCTCGAGGATTATCTCGAGCACATCTGCGACCACAGCCACGTCTATCCGGGCGTCGAGGCGGCGCTGGACCGGCTGGCCGCGCGGGGCGCGATCCTGTGCGTGGCGACGAACAAGCCGACGCATCTGTCGCTGGCGCTGTTCGGGAAGCTGGGTCTGACCGGGCGGTTCGCGGCGATCTGCGGGGCGGACGCGGTGTCGGCGCGCAAACCCGAAGCGGCGCACATCCGCGAGACGGTGCAGAAGGCCGGCGGCGATCTGGACCGTGCCATCATGGTCGGCGATTCGATCACCGACGTGACAGCGGCGCGGGCGACGGGCGTGCCCGTGATCGTGACGACCTTCGGCTACACCGAGATCGCGCCGGCGGGCCTGGGTGGCGATGCGCTGATCGACGGGTTCGGGGAGCTGGAGGCGGCGGTGGACGGCGTCGTCGAAACCTTCCTTCCCCGCTCGCCGGGGAAGGTGGCCGACAGCGTCGGTCGGATGGGGTCGCTGCCGGAGACACGCTGACCGACGCCGAGTTTCACCCCCCCTCCGTCTCGCTCCGCGAGCCACCTTCCCCCGCACGGGGGGAAGGGCGACGCAAGGGTTGCCTCCCCGATGCGAGCAAGCTATGTCCCCGCCTCCTAGAAACGGCCCGGATGCGTAGCTCAGCGGGAGAGCACCTCGTTCACACCGAGGGGGTCACAGGTTCAATCCCTGTCGCATCCACCATTTCGCCGTTATCTCATCCTACAGGCCGCCGTCCGCCGATCCCGCGCTGACCGTTCGCGCGCTGACCGTGCATATTGGACTGCTGACCATGCCCTTCCCCGCCAGCCATCCCGCGCTCGACCGCGCCCTGTCCGAACGCGGCTATGACGAGCCCACGGCCGTCCAGTCCGCCGTGCTGGAGGCCGAGCCGGGCCGCGACCTGCTGGTCTCCGCGCAGACGGGGTCGGGCAAGACGGTCGCCTTCGGCCTGGCGCTGGCCCCCACCCTGCTGGGCGAGGCCGAGCGGTTCGCGGACAACGCGGCGCCCGAGGCCCTGATCATCGCCCCGACGCGCGAGCTGGCGCTGCAGGTGTCGAAGGAGCTGGAGTGGCTGTACGCCAAGGCGGGGGCGCGTATCGCCACCTGCGTCGGCGGCATGGATCCACGGGCGGAGCGGCGCGTGCTGGAGCGCGGCGCGGCCATCGTCGTCGGCACGCCGGGCCGCCTGAAGGACCACGTCGAGCGCGGCGGGCTGGACCTGTCGCAGCTGAAGGCCGTGGTGCTGGATGAGGCCGACGAGATGCTGGACATGGGGTTCAGCGAGGACCTGACCTTCATTCTCGACCAGGCGCCCGCGGAGCGGCGGACCCTGCTGTTCTCCGCCACGATCGCGCGCGAGATCGCGCAGTTGGCCAAGACCTATCAGCGCGACGCGGTCCGCATCGACACGACGTCCAAGACGGTCGCGCACGGGGACATCGCCTACAAGGCCATCCGCGTGGCGCCGCACGAGATCGAGCACGGTGTGGTCAACGTGCTGCGCTGGTTCGAGAGCCCGGGCGCCCTGGTGTTCGCCAACACGCGCGAGCGGGTGAAGCATCTGACGGCGTCCTTGCGCGAGCGCGGCTTCCAGGTCGTGGGCCTGTCGGGCGAGCTGACGCAGTCCTTGCGGTCGGAAGCCTTGCAGGCGCTGCGCGACGGGCACGCGCGGGTGTGCGTGGCCACCGACGTGGCGGCGCGCGGGCTGGATCTGCCGGACCTGGGTCTGGTGATCCACGCCGAGATCCCGGTGAACAAGGCGACGCTGCTGCACCGCTCGGGCCGGACCGGACGCGCGGGCAAGAAGGGCACCTCGGTGCTGATGGTCAGCCACACGCGCCGCCGCAAGGTCGAGCTGATGCTGCGCTCGGCCAACATCGAGGCGGAATGGTCGGGGCCGCCGTCGGCCGACGAGATCCGGGCCAAGGATCAGGAGCGCATGCTGACCGATCCGGTGCTGACGGCGCCGGCGGACGAGGACGCGCTGGAGATGGGCCGCAAGCTGCTGGAGCGGTCGTCGCCCGAGCAGGTGGCGGCCGCGCTTATCCGGCTGTATCGCGAGAAGCTGCCCCCGCCCGAGGACGTGCAGGACGACGCGCGCATGGCGCGGACCATGGAGGGCGAGCGCGGGCGCCGCGAACGCGACCCGGTCGACTTCGCCCAGGGCGGCGAGATGAGCTGGTTCCGCATCAACGTGGGCCGCGAGAAGAACGCCGATCCGAAATGGCTGCTGCCGCTGATCTGCCGCCTGGGCCACGTGACCAAGCGCGACGTCGGCTCGATCAAGATCTTCGACCGCGAAACCAAGTTCGAGATCACACAGGAGGCCGAGGCCAGGTTCCGCGCGGCGATCGCCAAGGGCGGCGACGACGACGTGACGATCAGCGACGCCGTGGCCCCCGCGCCCGGCGAAAAGACCGCGCGCCCCAAGGCCTTCGCCAAGCCGCGCCGTGAGTTCGACGGGCCGAAGAAGCCGTGGACGCCGCGGCCGGAGCGGACCGCCGAGGCGGCGCCCGCGCCCGAGGGCGGCAAGCCCAAATGGGTGAAGCGGACCAAGGACGACCCGACGCCTCCCGGCAAGAAGCCGTGGGTCGAGAAGCCGCGCGGCGACAAGAAGCCCTGGGCCGGCAAGCCGGGCGCCAAGCCGTTCCGCGCCAAGACCGACGGCAAGCCTCCGTTCAAGGGCAAGCCGAAGCGCGCCTGAGGATTGCGCCGCCCCTGTAACCGTTTACGCTGACGCCCAAGAAGAAACCGGCGTGGGTGGAGACGGATGGCGGACGTTCGGCTGAGCGGCGTGACGAAGAGCTTCGGCGCCGTTCAGGTGCTGAAGGGCATCGACCTTGCGATCGCCGACGGCGAGTTCGTGGTGTTCGTCGGGCCGTCGGGCTGCGGGAAGTCCACCCTGCTGCGGACCATCGCCGGGTTGGAAGAGCTGGACGGCGGGTCGATCTCGATCGGCGGGCGCGAGGTGACCGGGCTGTCGCCGTCGGATCGCGGCATCGCCATGGTGTTCCAGTCCTATGCCCTCTATCCGCACATGACGGTGCGCGAGAACATGGGTTTCGCCCTGTCGCTGGCGAAGATGGACAAGGGCGAGATCAAGCGCCGCGTGGACGCGGCCGCCGAGGTTCTGAACATCGGCGACTACCTGGACCGCAAGCCCAAAGCCCTGTCGGGCGGGCAACGCCAGCGCGTGGCCATCGGCCGGGCCATCGTGCGCGAGCCGGAGGTGTTTCTGTTCGACGAGCCGTTGTCGAACCTGGACGCCGCCCTGCGGGTGCGGATGCGCTATGAGTTCGCGTCGCTGCACCAGCGACTGGGCACGACGATGATCTACGTCACCCATGACCAGGTGGAGGCCATGACCCTGGCCGACCGGATCGTGGTGCTGAACGGCGGGCGGATCGAACAGGTCGGCGCGCCGATGGAGCTGTACGAGCGCCCGGCCAACCGCTTCGTCGCCGAGTTCATCGGCAGCCCCAAGATGAACCTGATCCCGGCGGAGGTGATCGAAGCCGGGGGCGGTCAGGTGACCGTGCGGACGGCGTCGGGCGCGGTCTTGCGGGCGGCAGTGAAGGCGAACGGCGCGAGGGTCGGCGACAAGGTCACCCTCGGCGTGCGCCCCGAGCATCTGTCGCCCGCGGGGCCCGGCGGCGCGCTGACGGCGAGCACCACCTTCGTCGAGACGCTGGGCCACGCCACCTACGCCTATCTGGACGCAGGCGACGGAGAGACGCTGACGGCCCAGCTGGACGGTGCCGAGCGGCCGACGCAGGGGCAGTCGCTCACGCTCAAGGCGTCGGCGGACAAGGTGCAGCTATTCGACGCCGAGGGATGGGCGTTCGAGCGAGCGTAGTGCCAGCCTTCTCCCGACGGGAGAGGGAGGCTTCACCGCATCTCCACGCGTCGGGCGTTCGCCGGAATTCTGAGCACGTGGCCGTCCCATTCCGCGGCGCGATCGTCGATGCGGACGCGGGCGGGGACGGGCTGGTCTTCGGGCCAGTGCAGCTCGAAGCCGCCGGACGGTGAGGCGGCGCCGGTGAAGGACAGCGTCCAGGCGGCGCCGTCGCGCTTCAGAAGCCATGACAGGGCGCCGTGAGCGGTGCGCAGGTCGCGGACTCCGACGCCGGTTTCGGACGCCATCCACTCGAACGGCAGGCCGGCCGCCAGCACAAGAACGCCGTCGTCCACCCGCTCATAGACCAGCAGGTCGATGGCCGAGCGG
This sequence comes from Caulobacteraceae bacterium, assembly GCA_019748055.1. Lineage (GTDB taxonomy): Bacteria > Pseudomonadota > Alphaproteobacteria > Caulobacterales > Caulobacteraceae > Brevundimonas. The sequence continues at coordinate 27,231 of JAIEQC010000019.1, forward strand.
ATATAGTCGGAGCTGATCCAGGCGTGGGGCATGTCGCCGATGAAGCGCGGCTCGCGCTCATGCCGGCCGACGACCTCGGCCCAGCCGTTCCAGGCGACCGGGCGCATGTCGGCGAAGTAGAAGTCCAGCGCGCGCAGCGCCTCCTCGCGACGGCCCAGGCGGATCAGGGCGCCGACGTTGCGCAACTCATACGGCGTGTAGTCTCGCCAGGTCGTGCGGTTCTCCTGCCGCGCCGTGAAGTTGTCCCACCACTTGTCGAAGGTGTTGTTCAGCAGCGGCTGGGGCAGTTCGTCGATGAAGCCGCCGGGCGACAGGCCGATGGTGGTCGAGGTGGCGTCGAAGTCGCCGCGGTCGGCGGCGCCGGCGATCCAGTCGATGTCGTGGAAGGCGGCGGTCGCGGTGATGGAAGCCATGACGTCCGTCTGGAAATCCGTCCCCGCCGCGCGAATGCGTGCGGCCGCGTCCGTCTCGCCCAGAACGTCGGCGATGAAGGCGGCGTCGCGGTAGCCGATCAGGCCCCAGAAGTCGTCCCAGTAGCTGTAGGCCGGATTGTCCGAATAACCCTCGTGGCTGATGGTCGGCGGCAGCAGGCCGAACAGGTGGGCGGTTTCGGGCGTCCGGAACTCCGCCGTGCGCGTGGTGGCGCGCAGGCCGTCCATGTAGGCGATGGCCTTCTGCACCTGCGGCCAGACGCGGCGCAGAGCCTCCACGTCGCGGGTGTGGCGATAGTTCTCAGCGGCCAGGAAGATGAACTCGCCGTGGCTGTCGTTCTCCGGAACGGGGTCAGAGCCGCGGGCGTCGACGCAGCACGGCACTTTTCCGTCCTCGAAGACGTAGGGGGCGTACCAGTCCAGATAGGCGGAGGAGACGTCGGCATGGCCGAGCCGGTTCAGCCCCTCGGCCATCATGGCCCCGTCGCGGATCCAGGAGCGGTTGTAGCTGCGCGTTCCGGGCTGGATGATCGGCCCCTGACGCGACATCAGCATGTGGGCCAGCGACGACTTCGCGACGTCCTCGATGCGCTGCGCCTCCGGCGGCAGGATCAGGTCGAAACGGTCCATCTTGCCGCGCCATTCGGCGGCGACGCGGTCTTCGGCGGCGTCCAGCACGACCTCGACCGCGCCGGTCGGCGGCAGGTCCGGAGTCGGGCCCGACAGGCGCGCGACGAAGCCGAACGTCCGCCTTTCGCCCGGCTGGAGCGTGACGTCGTAGATCAGGGCGCCGGCCATGAGAGCCGAGGCGTCGGACTCGACGATCCTCTCGGCCGGATCTCGGCGCGCCTCGGCGTCGGCGATCAGGCTCTGGGGGTCGGCGCCGGACTCGAAGGTCGAGACGGCCACGGCGTTCGGCGCCACGAGAGCCGAGACGCGGATCGCGTCATTGAGGACCAGCGCCGAGCCGTTCCAGTCAATTTGCTCGATCGGTCCGACGCCGCCGGGCACGGCGAGGAACTGCACCGGGCCATTGACCTGGAACGGCCGCGCGGCCAGAGCGAGGGTCAGGGTGCGAGGCCGGAGCGAGGTATTGGTCAGGACGTAGCGGCCATACAGCTGTGCTCGATCCGGCGTGCCCTCGGCGAAGCCGGTGACCGCCAGGGTCCACTCGTCGTGCGTCCACATCACGGTTGGAATGGGCAAGTCGTCGTCGCGCAGGGACTGTTCGACGCCGACGTCGGCCCAAGTGATCAGGCGGCCGTTGTCGACGACGAAGGGCTCTATGGACGGGCCGCCGCGGCGCAGCTCAATGGCGCCGTCCTCGCTCATCAGCCCGCTCTCGCCGCCGCCGTCGACGCCGACCAGGGTCCAGTAGGGCTGTTCGCCCACGAAACCGCGTGGGTAGAGACCACGCAGGCTTTCTTCCGCCACCGCCATAACGAACTTCGTCGGCGTCTCACCGAACGACAGGGGCTCGATCTCGATCTCGCGCAGACCATAGGATTCGGCACCGTCCAGGAGCGAGAGGCGCAGGTAGCGGCCGGAGGCTTCCGGCGTACGCAGCCAGTCCACGCCCGCGTTTCCATGATCGACGGAGGCGATCGTGTCCCAATCCGCGCCGTCGTTCGAAACCTCCAACCGATAGCGGCCGGCCCAGCCGTCATCCGTCCAGCGCAAGGTGACCCCGCCGAACTCGCGCTCATAGCCCAGGTCGAGCGTCAGGTTCTGAAAGACGCCGTACTCGCTGCGCCAGACAGTCGAGAGGTCGCCGTCGACGGCCTGTGACGCCGGGAAGCGCGCCTCCTCCGAGGTGGTAGAGGCGACCGGACGCGGAGGGACGCCCGGCTCGGGCGGCAGCTCTCGGATCTCGAGCTGGTCGACCTCCAGCGTGCCCGCGCCGCCCTGCCCCGCCGTGACCACGAACTCGATGCGTTCGGCGCCACGGAAGGTGCGGTCGGGATCGGGGCCCCAGGCCCAGGTGATCTGGCGCTTCTTGATGGTGAAGCGGGTCCATTCGGACGGCGCCTGGAAGTTCTCGATGCGGCGCCAGTGGACATTGCGGCCGGTGGCGTCGACGAACTTGATCTCCAGCGTGTTGGGCCGCATGTCGCCGCGCGCCCAAAAGCTGATCTCGAAATTCTCCGGCACGTTCAGGTCGATGGGGCGGGCGGCGAAGGCGTAGCCCGAGCGACCGTTGAAGTCGTAGCTGAGCCGCATGGCTCGCCCCTCGCGCCCGTCCACCGGCGCAATGTCGGATGAGACGTCGGTCGAGGCGTCGGCCGCCCACGGCGACAGGTCCTCGAAGGCGTCGAGGACGCGGGGCTCCTGGCCGAGGACGGGCGAGGTGAGGACGAACGCCGCGAGGACGCCGAGGAGAACGCGCATACTTTCAGCTCCGCGACAGGTCAGCCCTTCACGCTGCCCGCGAGCATGCCGCGGATGTAGTAGCGTTGCAGGGCGAGGAAGAGGATCAGCACGGGGGCGACGGTGAGGACGGCCCCCGCCATCATCATCTCGGCGTCCTGCACGTGCTCGCGCGACATGGCCGCGAGGGCCACCGGCAGGGTGTAGTTCGACTGGTCGGTCAGAACGATCAGCGGCCACAGGAAGTCGTTCCAGCTGCCCAGGAAGACGAACAAGGCCAAGGTCACGACGATCGGCTGCAGCGTGGGGAGGACCACGCGGCGAAATATCTGGCCTTCCGAGGCGCCGTCGACGCGAGCTGCCTCCAGCATCTCGTCGGGGATGGAAAGTGCGTACTGACGCACCAGAAACAGGCCAAATATCGAAGCCAACCAGGGCACCAATGCCCCCGCGTAGGTGTTCACCAGACCCATGGACTTCAGCATCAGGAACAGCGGCAGGGTGCCGATCTGGGCCGGCACGACCAGCGCCGCGACCAGCAGCTGGAACAGGCGGTCGCGGCCGGCGAAGCGCAGCTTGGCGAAGGCGTAGCCGGCGGGGACGGTGAACAGGAGCGCCAGGGTCGTGGCCAGCGTCGCCAGGATCAGGCTGTTGAGCATGTAGCGGCCCATGCCCTGGGTCACGAACAGGTCGCGGTAGTGCTCCAGCGTCGGCCTGGACGGCCAGAGCGGCGGCGGGAAGGTGGCGGCCTCGCCCTGGCTCATGAAGCTGACGGAAACCATCCAGACCAGCGGGAACAGGACGACGACGACCAGCAGGACGACGGCCAGATTGGCGAGCACCGCCCGAAGATCGAGGCGCCGGCTCATTCGTAGGCCCCCAGACGGCGGGCGACGGCCAGCTGGATCAGGGTGACGGCAAGAATGCAGAGGAAGAGAATGAATGCGACCGCCGAGGCGGACCCCAGGTTCCACCATTTGAAGCCCTCTTCGTACATGAAGTAGAGCACCGTCACGGTCGACTGGGCCGGCCCCCCTTGCGTCATGACGTAGGGCTCGGCGAACAGCTGGAAGAAGCCCGCCACCGAGATGATCGACACCAGCAGCAGGGTCGGGGCGATGGCCGGCAGGGTCACGTGGCGGAAGCGGGTCCAGGCCCCGGCGCCGTCGATGCGGGCGGCCTCATGCAACTCGTCCGGCACGGTCTGGAGGACCGCCAGGAAGATCAGCATGTTGTAGCCGAAGGTCTTCCAGACGACGAAGATCAGGATGGCCGGGATCGAGGTCGCCGGGCTGCCCAGCCAGTCGACCGCCGGCAGGCCGACGCCGGTCAGGGCCCAGTTGATCAGGCCATAGCGGGTGTGCAGCAGGTAGTTCCACAGCACCGCCGTGGCGACCAGGGTGGTGACGAAGGGGGCGAAGAAGGCGACGCGCCAGACCGGACGCCACCTGATGATGCGGGCGTTCAGCAGCAGGGCGGCGGCCAGCGAGGCGGCGATGGAGGCCGGCACGCCGATCAGGGCGAACAGGCCGGTGTTCTTCATCGCCCCCCAGAACAGCGGATTGCCGAACAGGTTGACGTAGTTGTCCAGCCCGACGAAGCGCAGGTTGCGCAGGTCGGCCAGGGCGTAGATGTCGAAGTCGGTCAGGCTGAGCAGCAGGGCCGCAATGACCGGCACGGCGAAGAAGACGGCGATGGCGATCAGGGCCGGGGCGACGAAGCCCCAGGCAGCCCGCGAGCGGGTGCGCGGGTGCGCGGCGGGGCGGCGCGGCTCGGCGGCGATGGTGGCCTCGACGGCGGTCATGCCCTGCCCTGCTCCTTCATCCAGCGCCGCTTGGCCAGCAGGCGGTCGGCGCGCCGGTCGATCTCGGCGGCGGCGGTCTCGGGCGTGAACTCGCCGCGGACCATGCGCTCGGCCACGATCTGCATCTCAGTCACGATGCGCTCCCACTCCGGCGCCTTGGGAAGGGGCTTCGCACGCTCCAGCTGCCCCTTGAACGCCGAGATGGCGGGATCGGCGACGACGGCGGGGGCGGCCCAGGCGCTGGGCCGGCTGGGCAGATCGCCGGTGATGCGGTTGAACTCGACCTGGATCGCCGGATCCATGAGGAAGCGAACCAGCTTCCACGCCGCCTCCTGATTGGGCGACGAGCGATAGACGACAAGCGAGGACCCGCCGGGGGCCGAGGCGCCGGGGCCCCGCGGGCCGGGCACTCCGGCGGTGTTCCACCGCGTCGTCGGTGACAGGCGGTCGCGGAACTCGCCGATGGTCCAGGGCCCCGAGAAGTGGAAGCTGAACCAGCCGCGGTCGAACTCGGTCCAGACGTTTGAGATCTGGGTCGAGGAGGCGACGGGGGCCAGGCCTTCGTCGAACAAGCTCTTGTAGAAGGCCAGGGCCGCGACGAAGGACGGACTGGAGAAGTTCCCGCGCGTGTCGTCGTCGCGCAGCAGGGGCTCGTCGCCCTGAAGTCCCAGCGTCAGAAGCTGCTCGAACTCATTGAGCGGCAGAAGGATCGCGTACTTGTCCGGGCCCTGGATGCGTTTGACGGCGTGCATGGCCGCCTTCCACTCCGGCCAAGTCGTCGGCACGGCGTCGTAGCCCGCGCGGCCGAGGATGTCGGTGCGCACGAACAACAGACGGGTGTCGACGTACCACGGCACGCCGACGACGCGACCGTTCACCCGGTTGGTGTCGAGCACGGCCGGGAACTGGTCGGCCAGGAGATCGGCGGCGGACGGCGGCAGCTCGCTGATGGCGCCGATGGCCGACATCTCGGACACCCAGGTGTTGCCGACCTGGCTGAGGTCCGGAAGCGAGGACCCGGCATAGGCGGTCAGCAGCTTCTGGTGTGCGGCGGTCCAGGGAAGCGCCTGGACGTCGACCTTGATGCCGGGATTGAGCGCTTCAAAGCGGGGCAGCAGCTGGGGGACGTTCGTCGCCTCATTACCCATGGCCCAGAAGGTCAGGCGCGTTCCCTCCCCTTTTGGGCCGCAACCGGCCAGACCCGCTGCGGCGCCTGCCATCAGGCCCAGCGCGGCGCGACGGTCGGGCCGCGTCTTGCTCACGCGCGATCCAGCCAGCCGCCGGTGAAGCCGGCGCGCTTGAGGCCGCGGATGAGGTTGGGTTCCGACCGCATGCGCTTCCAGACGGCGTCGCTGCGTCCGTTCTCGATCTGGATGACGATGGGGCCCTGGTCGATGCCCAGGTAGTCGCCGTCCACCCAGCCCACTCCGGGCACGATCGCCCCATGCTGAAGCGGCCCATCCCGCTGCGTCAGCGTCGGGTTGAAGCTGTCCAGAAAGCCGTACTGGGTCCAGATGCCGGCGCCGTATCGGGCCTTCATGGCCTTGAAGCAGGCGGTCACCTCGGCCGGGGCGAAGGGATAGCTGGCGAGCGCGGCCGTCGGCGCGATCGTTCCGTCGTCCCGCTCTCCCGGCCCACGCGCGGAATAGGAATGGAACTCGCGCTCTCGACCGTCGACGACCTGTTTGAAGTCGCCCGGCCCGTCGCAGGCGGTCAGGCCCCAGACCTGGTCGTCATAGCCGACCCAACCCTTCGGGTTGCGGACCGCATAGTCCTTCTGCGCCGCGACGGCGCGGACGCTGTTCTGGAAGTAGTCGAAGCCGGGGATTTCGGCCTGAACGCCGCGCATCCAGGCGTCGTGAATGCCGCGGAAGTCGACGTACATGTGGCTGTACTGGTGCCCGAACAGCGGCGCGAACTGCAGGTGCTTCGGGCCCCATTCCGCGTTGAAGCTGCGGCCGTAGACGCTGCACCACTCGGTCCAGACGTCGGCGGACACCGGATGGGTCTCGCTGCCGACGGCCAGCAACAGGACCAGCATGCCCTCGTTGTAGACGTGCCAATCGGCGGGGATGAAGCCGCTCTCCGGATGCCAGCCCATGGTGATGCGACGCGGCCGGACCTCAGCCCAGTCCCACTCCACGCGGTCGTAGATGGCCTGGACCCTGGCGCGGATTTCGGCCTCTTCCGGATGGTCGGCGTCGAACCACTGCTTGGCGTAGAGCATGCCGCCGAGCAGCAGAGTGGTGTCCACCGTCGACAGCTCGGTCGTGCCGAACCGGTGCCCGGTCTTCATGTCGAGGAAGTGGTAGAAGAAGCCCTTGTGACCCGTCATGCCGGTCGCGGCGGGCCCCTGCGGCGCGTCGTGGAAGAAGCGGATCGTGGCCAGGGTGCGGTCGCGCGCCTCTTTGCGGCTCATCCAGCCGCGCTCGACCCCGATGGGCCAGCAGGTCAGGGCGAAGCCAACGGCCGCGACCGAGGCGAAAGACGGAGTCGGCCAGCGGTCCGGCGTCAGGCCGTTCTGGCGGTTCTGGGTCTCGGCGAACCAGCGGAACGTCCGGTGCTGGAGATCGGTCAGCTCAGGGTCGACGCGGGCAGCTACCCCTGGAAGCCCCACACTCGTGCAGCCGGAGCCCGCCAGAGCGGCGGCCGAACCCACGGACAGCAGAAGTTGGCGTCGGTCCATGGGAAAATCCTCGTACGCGAAACTCGAAAACTCAAAAAGAAACGGGCCGCCGCGACAATGCGGTCGCGGCGGCCCACAGGCTCAGGAAGTCATCACCAGCGATAGCGCAGGCCGACCTGGAAGCTGCGCGTCGGCAGGGCCTGCGATCGGGGATCGCCGTATTCCGCCGAGCACAGGCACTGCTCGAAGCCGTTGTAGTTCCGGTAGTTGAACACGTTGATGGCGTCGAACGTCGCCTCGACCGCGTGCCCGTCCCACAGCTCAAAGGTGCGGGTCAGACGCAGGTCGACCTGACGGTAGGCCCAGGCGTCCGGGATGATGAAGCCGTACTTCTTGGGCCGTCCGGCGTTCCAGCAGATGTCCGGGTTGGACGGATCCGGACGGACGGCGGTGGGGCACACGAACTGGGTGAACGGCGTGCCGGATCCCAGGGTCACGATGCCCGACAGCTTGAAGTCCGCCGGCAGGTCGATGATGCCGGAGGCGACGATGCGGTGGCGCTCGTCGAACGACGACGGGTACCAAGGCGTCTGGGTAGGATAGTTGTAGTCGAAGTCGAAGCCGGCCATCCCGTTGTCACGACTGCCGTTCTGCTCGGCGTCCATGAAGGTGTAGGCGAAGTTGAAGCCCCAGCCGTCCTGGGCGTTGTAGGGCTTGTCCAGCTTCAGATAGACGGCCTCGTACCGACGCTCACGCTCGTGCGCCGAGAAGAAGATCAGGTTCCGGAACTCCGGGAAGCCGACCGAGCTCGGCGTCGGGCCGCCGAAGCGGTTGCCCGTCTCGGTGCCGGCATTGGCGATGTACCAGGCGAACTCGTTCTTGGTGCGCCCGGCGGCCAGAGTGAGCTCCGCCTGCCAGTCGCCGAACTTCTGGCGTAGGCCGATGTTGTACTGATCGGTGTACGGGATCGGGGCGTCGTTCTTGACCAGGAAGACCTCGCCCGCGCCCGGGGCCGCGGCCAGCAGAGGATCGAGACCCGCCGGCGTCAGATAGGACGGGTTCCAGGCCACCGTCGGCACGCCGTTCACCGGCGCGCCGGTCAGGGAGAAGAAGATCTCCTTGTTGAACTGCAGCGGCTTGAAGCGCTCGTCGAAGGCGAAGTTGAAGCCGATACGGTCATAATACCGGCCGGCGCCGCCGAAGATGACGGTCCGCTCGTCGTCGAAGACGTCGTAGCTGAAGCCGACGCGGGGCTGCCAGGCGTCCTTGAAGGCTTCCCGGTTGCCGTCGGAGATGTAGTCGGCCGGATTGAAGTACGACGGGAAATCATAGCCCGGAAGCGCCTGAATGGCGTTCAGCATGTTCCGGATGTTTGTCGGGGTCACGTAGTCGTTGTTAACCGCGTTGTCCTCATAGTCCCAGCGAAGGCCGAGATTGATTTCCAGTTGCGGGGTGATCTGCCAGTCGTCCTGGATATAGAAGCCGAAGACGTTGTTCTCGACGTCAGCGGCGGGAACCGGCGATCCCAGGAAGACGCTGACGGGGATGTCGCGGCTGCCGTTGATCTCCGGACGTCCCTCGACGTCGAAGCGGAACTGGGGGTTCCGGCCGAACTGCTTGTTCACGTACATCGTCTGCATCGAGTACTTGGCGCCCAGCTTGATGGTGTGAGTGCCCATCCACTGGACGTCGGTGAACGTCAGGTCGTTCTTAAACGTCAGGTTTTCCTGCTCGATGTACTGATTGTCGGACCGGCCGCCGGTGTTGAACACGGTACGGTCGCGGTTGAAGACGTTGTACTGGAAGCCAGGCGCCGGGCTGTCGTCACGGAAGACGATGAACTCACGTCCGTAGTCTGAGAAGTTCAACGCCGTCGGATTGTAGACGTACTGGAAGTAGTCGACGGACGCCTCGTTGAAGAAACCCGCGCCGGTCCACTGGTGCTTCAGGACGACAGAACGCACGTCGGTGTTGACCTGCTGGGCGCGGTCAAAGGACGTCGTACCGCCGAAGTCGCGGATGTCGTTCTCGTCGCGGAAGGTTCCGCTGAGTTCCAGACGGTGGTCGGGGTTCACCTGCCAAGACAGCTTGCCGAACAACAGGTCCTGTTCGAACGGCGCGGCGAAGGTCCCGAACTCGGAGGCGAACAGCGAGCCGAACGTGGCGTCGTTGGAGAAGACGCTGTTCGACCGCGTTTCATCCTTGCGCTCATACGCCATGAAGAAGTGCAGCGTGTCCTCGATGATCGGACCGCCGACCGAGAAACCATACTGGAGGTTCTCCAGCGGCGCCTTGGGCACGTTGTTGCGACGATCGAAGATGGTCTGTTCGATCCAGTCCTGGTCCTGGTAGGTGACGAAGACGTCGCCCGAGAAGTCGTTCGTGCCCGAGCGGGTCACGGCCGTGATGACAGCCGAACCGGCCTGCTCGTACTCGGCCTTGAAGTTCTGGGTGATGACCCGGAATTCCTGCACGCCGGCCTGCGGGAACGGGTTGCCGCGGCTGTCGTCCTGACCGGCCACGCCGCCGTCGATGATGGTCGACTTCTGGTTCTGACCGTCGATGAAGACGTTGATCTGCTGGGCCGGCGCGCCGCCGGCCGAGATGGTGCGCTCCTGCGGGTCCTGCGACAGGCGCAGGCCGGGGGCCAGAGCCGCGAAATTCAGGAAGTTGCGGTTGATCTGCGGCAGGTTGTTGATCTGCGCCTGGCTGACGTTGGTCGCGATTTCCGGGGTGCGGACTTCGAACAGGCGGCGACCGACCACCACGATGTCGTCGACCTGGGTCGCTCCGTCGGTGGAGACGCCGGCGGTGTCGAGGTCCAGGGTCCCGACCTGACCGAGCGCCAGAGTCACGGTGTCGCTGGCGGCGTCGCCGTCGGCCGTGGCGACGGTGATTTCATAGGTGCCCGGGCGCAGACCGGGAATGACGTACCCGCCGTCGGCGGCGATCCGGCCGCGCGTGGTGAAGCCTGTGGCGACGTCGCGAGCCGTGACGGTTCCGCCCGTCTCGGGCTGGCCGCCGTCGGTCACGGTCCCGCGCAGCGTGGCGCTGGAAACCTGAGCCGCGGCCGTGCCGGCCACCCCCAGCGAAACGGCGAGGGCCAGCGCCGAGGCCGCCCCGAGATAGCGCATGTTCATCCTAGACATCCTGATTGTCCCCCTGAGCGGAAGCGTTCACCACCGACGGCCGCCCGCCCGCCGGTCGCGTTTCTGAAATTTCCGGCCGCGTGGAACCACGCGTCACCAGTTCCGGTCGGACGACCTGGCGTCCGGCGTCCGTGGCGCCGTCGATGAGCGAAAGCAGGCGCTCCAGCGCCGTGCGCCCGGTCCCGGCGATGTCGATTCGCAGCGTGGTGAGTCCCGGCCTGACCAGGGAGGCCAGAGGGACGTCGTCGAAGCCGACGACCGCCACGTCCTGCGGGCAACGGACGCCCGCCTCCTGCAGCGCGAGAAGCGCGCCCAGCGCCATCATGTCGTTGCCGGCGAAGATCGCGTCCACGTCCTGGCCTGAGGCCGACAGCTCCAGCCCGGCCCTACGACCGGAGGCCATGTCGAAGTCCCCCTCGATGACGCGCGCGTCGAGGCCCGCCTGGGCCATGGCCTCAAGATAGCCGGACAGCCGGGCTTCGGCTTCGAGGTTGTCCGCCGGCCCGGACACATGGACGATCCTGCGGCGCCCCAGTTGAACCAGGTGACGGACCGCCGTCATGGCGCCGCCGTGGTTGTCGACCACGATCGACGGACGGTCCGGCTCGGCCGCGTCGTCGTTCAGCCGCACGACCGGCAATCCGCTGGTCAGGCCGGCGGCCGCCTGACCCACCGTGGCGTGCGGCGACATGAGGACGAGCCCGTCCACCCGTCCGCGCATGGATCGTATGGCCGCGGCCGCTTGATCCGCGTCGTCGTGCGAACTGGAAACGATCAGGTGATAGCCGCGCTCGCGCGCCGCCAGGTCCATGCCCCGGATCAGTTCGGAGAAGAACTCGCCATAGAGGTCCGGCAGGATGACGCCGACGGTCTGGGTCCGGCTGGTCGAAAGGCTGCGCGCGCCCGAATGCGGCACGTATTGCAGGGCCTCGACCGCCTCCATGACCTTCTTGCGCGTGGCCTCGGTCACCGGCCCGGCGCCGTTCAACACGCGGGAGACCGATGCCACCGACACCTCGGCGCGGCGCGCGACGTCGCGGATGTTGGCCGGCTTCACGCCGACGCTCCGCGATCCCGGAATCGAGACGGGTTCGACCTCAAGCGATCCTCCTGGAAGATCCGCGCGGGTCCCGGCCTCTTGATCGAAGTCCGTCCCGCCACGAGTCTGTAATCGGTTACATGACATGGACGTCCGTCGCCATGCAAGAGCCACGATCCCGCCACAAGCCGGACCGTGACGTCCCGGCCACGGCGCTGACGGCGCTCAGCGGCCGAGGCGGGCGTAGAAGCGCTCGATCAGATCCAGCCGATCCGCGTGGGGCATCCGCCGGGCCTGCGGCCCCCCGTTTCCGAACTCCAGAAGTGCGTCGGGTTCGGTCCGAAAATCAGGCCAGACAGGCCTTCCGGCGGCGTTGGGGTCTCCCGCTCTGGCGAAATCGGTCCAGTAGGCGGCCATGAGCCGCGACGCCGCGTGATCGCGGTCGCCGAGCGGACGTCCGACCGTATGGAGGTTTTCGAAGACGTAGGGGCGTTCGGATGCATGCGTCGCTCCGCCGCTGGGCTCGGGGTTGGAGTCGGGAACAACGTCGAAACGATAGAGCCAGGTCGGATGACCGGCCTTGGCGTGCAGGCGCGCGAGATGTCGAACCGGCTCGTTGAAGATCAGGTCGCTGACGACATGCTGGTCATATCCCTGCGCGCCTCCATAGGCGGCCAGAAGGGCGTCATGCTCGACCTCCGTCATGGCGTCGTCCGCGCGTCCGTAGGCGCCGGCGTCGCTGGGGCGGATCCACCAGAACTCGGCGCTGTTCGTGCCCAGCATCAGGGGAACGGGGGCCTGACGCCCGGCTTCGAACGCCTCGACCACATCCTCGGAGAGCACCTGATGGTCGACGATGAGGTTGTCCGAATAGAAGGCCGGCATCGGGCTGAGCAGCCGCTCGGCAGGCACGGCGCGCAGCGCGGCGGCGGCGACGTCGGGCGGGAGTCCGGCGGCGCGGGCCCAGTTCCGGCCCAAGGTCTGTGCGGATGGACGGCCGGGGCGATCCAGGGCGAGGTCGGCCGACCTCTGACGCCCCATGCCGGACTGCACGATCGCGCGGTGGAAGAGACCGCGTGCCCGGGGGGCGATCATGAGCTGGGTCACGGCCACGCCGCCCGCCGACTCGCCGAAGATCGTCACGTTTTCCGGATCGCCGCCGAAGGCCGCGACGTTGGTCCGAACCCACTCCAGCGCGGCGATCTGATCCATCACGCCGTAGTTGCCCGCAGGTTGATCCGCCGCCCGCTCGACCGCCAGCGCGGGATGGTCGAAGAAGCCGAGCCGCCCCAGGCGATAGTTGACCGTCACCACCACGACGCCGCGCCTCGCCAGCGCCGACCCGTCATAGAGCGCCGCCGTCCCCGAGCCGTTGTTGTATCCGCCGCCATGGATCCAGACCATGACGGGCAGGTTCCGGGCGCCCGTCGGCGTCCAGACGTTCAGCGTCAGGCAATCCTCTCTCATGGGCAGCGGCCCCACGCCGGGGTCACCGTTCGCGGGGGGCTGGATGCAGATGGCGCCGTACTCAGTCGCTTCCCGAACTCCGGTCCAAACCGCCGCAGGCCGAGGCGGGCGCCAGCGAAGATCGCCGACGGGCGGCTGGGCATAGGGCAGGCCCTTGAACGCCGACACCCCCTGTTCCGACACGCCTCGCACGGGCCCGTCGGCGGTGGCGACGACGGGTCGATCAGGATCCTGTGCGGGGCTGAAACTCATCAGAACGGCGGCCACGACGGCGAGAACGGACATCTGGCCAGACTGGACAGGCAGGACGGTTCCGGCAACGAACAAAAAAGTTTCGTGCGGCGGAACCGCGCACCAAGCGTGACGTTAAGCACACCGCAAGCGGGGGACGGATTGAAGCATCTCGAGCTCAGCGGAGAGCTGGCGCGCGACATCGCGCTGGCCTTCGACGCGTCCCCCAATCCCTACATGCTGCTGACCCCCGACCTTCGGTATGCGGGCATGAATCAGGCCTACCTCGACGCAGTGGGCCGATCGCGCGACGACCTGGTGGGTAAGCCCATCTTCGAGGTGTTCGACGCCGCCGGGGAAAACAGCAGCGTAGCCCAGCTGCGCCGCTCTCTGGATCGCGTCGTGGCGACCGGCGAGCGCGATCATCTGGCGCTGATCCATTATCCGATCGAGATCGTCGAGGCTGATGGGCACGCACGGGTCGAGGACCGTTGGTGGAGCGCGACGCATACGCCGGTGCGGAACGCCGCCGGCGAGGTCGTCTACATCCTGCAGCACACCCAGGACGTCACGGAGCTGGAGCGGCTGCGTCGTCGGGTGGAGGGCCAGGAGGACCGATCGGTCGTCGATGCGATGATGAGCGGCAACCTGCTGGCGCGCGCCGAGCACGTGCAGGAGGACAATCGCCGTCTGCAGAGCGAGCGGAACCGCCTCCTCGACATCTTCCTGCAGACGCCGGGCTTCATCGCTGTGCTGACGGGGCCTGACCACGTCTTCCAGATGCATAACCGGGCCTATGCCGATCTGGTGGGCCGAGACGATCTGGACGGAAAGCCGCTGCGCGACGCCCTGCCGGAGGTGCTGGATCAGGGGTTCCTGAGCCTGCTGGACGAGGTGCGGCGGACCGGCGAGCCGTTTCAGGGCCGCGGGGTCCCGGTGCAACTGGCGAGGTCGCGGACCGGCGGTCTGGAGACCGTCTACGTCGATTTCGTGTACCAGCCGCTGAGGGACGCTGACGGCTCGGTGGCCGGGGTGTTCGTGCAGGGGCATGACGTCACCGACGCCGTGCTGGCCGACCGCCGGCAGAAGCTGATGATCGACGAGCTGAACCACCGGGTGAAGAACACCCTGGCGACGGTGCAGTCGATCGCCATGCAGACGGCGCGATCGCACCCCGACCCCTCGCGCTTCGCCGAGAGCTTCCAGGCCCGCCTGCTGGCGCTGTCGCACACGCACGACCTGCTGACGCGCAGCCATTGGGAAGGGGCGGAACTGCATGACGTGCTGGAGCACGAGACCGAGGCCCACGGGCGGCAACGCGTGCTGCTGAACGGGCCGGCCGTGCCCCTGAAGCCGTCGGCTGCGCTGTCGCTGGGCATGATCTTTCACGAACTGGCGACCAACGCCGCCAAGTACGGCGCCCTGAGCGCGCCGGAGGGGCGGGTCATGGTGGACTGGTCGCCGACGCCAGACGGGCATCTGTCTATGGTCTGGACGGAGAGAGGCGGGCCGCCGGCCGTCGCGCCGCAGCGGGGCGGATTCGGCAGCCGGCTGATCGAGCGCTCGGTGCGTCACGATCTAGGCGGCGAGATCGACGTGAATTACGGGAATGAGGGGCTGGTCGCGTCGATGACCTTTCCCGCGGATATGGGAAGAAGCTGATGACGGCGCTGAACGACCGGCGAGTTCTGGTGGTCGAGGACGAATCCCTGGTGGCGATGCTGCTGGAGACCATGCTGGAAGACATGGGCTGCACGCCGGTGGGGCCCGCCTCCACCGTCGATGAGGGGCTGAAACTGGCGTCGGAGGAACGGCTGGACGCCGCCCTGCTGGACGTCAACGTGGCCGGTACGCCGGTGTTCGCGGTGGCCGAGGCGCTGGAGACGCGCGGCATCCCTCTGGTCTTCTCGACCGGCTACGGCGAGGGTGGTCTGCCGGAAAACTGGCGCGGGCGGCCGACGGTGCAGAAGCCCTTCACCGAGGCGGTCATCCGTGACGCCCTGATGAAGGCGATGGGCGTGGCGAACGCCTGACCGACGTCAGGCGCTCGGCAGGTCCTCGCCCAGGATGGCCATTTCGAACATGAACGAGCCGTCGCCGTCCTCGTCCTCGAAGAGGATGCCGACGAACTCGTCGTCGACGTAGACCTCGGCCGAATCCGCCTGCTTCCGGGCGCGGACCTGGATGCCGCCGTGGTTGAAGGTCCGCTTCAGGTGCGTCTCCAGACGCTTGATGTCGGTGTCTTTCACGGGTCGGGCCTTCCAGTCTCAGTCGATGTGGCGCGGACCCTAGAGACTGGGTGGCCGAAACGAAACCCCGTCAGATGACGAAGTCGTAGACGACGTCGGCCAAGGTGTGGTCCATCGTGCGCGCCGGCGCGGCCTCGGTCGGGCAGTTCACCAGACGGGCGGGCACGCCGGCGACGGTGCAGCCGGCGGGCACGGGCTTCAGCACCACCGAGCCAGAGGCGACCTTGGCATAGTCGCCGACCGTGATGGCGCCCAGCACCTTGGCGCCGGCGCCCAGAAGGACGCCCTTGCCGATCTTGGGATGGCGGTCGCCGCGCTGAGCCCCCGTGCCGCCCAGCGTAACGCCATGCAGCATGGAGACGTCGTCGCCGACCACCGCCGTCTCGCCGATCACCACGCCTGTGCCGTGGTCGATGAAGATGCCCTGCCCCAGCCGCGCGGCGGGGTGGACGTCGACCTGGAACAGTTCGGACATGCGGCTCTGGAAATGCAGGGCCAGGGTGGTGCGGTCGCGGGTCCACAGCCAGTTGGCCACGCGCCAGGCCTGAAGCGCCTGGAAGCCCTTGAAGTACAGGAACGGCTGCAGGAGCGAGCGGATCGCGGGGTCGCGCTGCTCCACCGCCCGCAGGTCGGCCTCGGCCGCCGCGATCATGTCGGGGCGTTCGGCATAGGCGGCGAGGCAGGTCTCGCGCACCGTCATGGCGTTCAGCTCGTCGTCGCCCAGCTTGCGCGCGATCTGGAAGCTGAGGGCGCCGGCCAGGTCGTCGTGCGACAGGACCACCGCGTTCATCTGGGACGCCAGACCCGGCTCGCGCGCCGCCGCCTCGGCCGCCGCGTCGCGCAGGCGGGACCACAGCGACGGCGCGGCGGGAACGACTTCGAGCTTGGCCATGGCGTCCTCCGGGGCGCTTCAGTTGCATGCTGGAGCCTGATTCACGACATCGGCAGTATCGCGAAGCGATTCCACCTCAGCCGATCAGGCTCTAGCGCGGACGGCCCAGCATGACGTGCGAGAGCCAGCCGGGCAATTGCGAGGTGACGGCCATATGGTGCGCCCGCAGCGCAGTCGCCACGGTGAAGGCGTCGCGCACTTGTCCGGCGCCGATCGCGTCGATCAGGTCGAGGTAGGGCACGCGGGCGACCCGGAAGGCCTCGGTCGGGTCCGGCGCGGTCGGGACGGGGTCCAGATCCCAGGCCAGAAAGGCGACGGCGCGCTCGTCCGTCACGCTGTTGGACAGGTCCAGCCCCAGGACCTTGCGCCAGGACCGGGCGGCCAGTCCCGCCTCCTCGGCCAGCTCACGGGCGGCGGCGGCTTGGGGATCCTCGTCGGGATGGGCGCCGCCTTCGGGCATTTCCCACGACCAGGCCATAAGTGCGAAGCGGTGCTGGCCGACCAGGGTGACCGTGCCGTCGCCGTGCAGGGGCAGAACGCCGACGGCCAGGGCGAGGGGCCGCATGACGACGTAGTCCGCCGGGGCGCCGGTGGGGGCGGTCGCCTGATGCTGGGTCAGCCGCATCCAGGGGTTTTCGAAGACGGGACGGGCGCCGTGGTCGATCCAGGGCGGGGGCCGGTCGGCGCCGTCGTCCCACGGCGGGTCCTGGCGGGGGTCGTCGCGGCCGGTCATCGAGACGGTATGGCGGATCGGACGGGCGGCGACTAGGTGAGGCGCATGAGCGAATTCGGAACCGCCCTGCCCCACCCCGTCCGCGACGACGCTCTGATCGCCCGGCTGAGAACGCGGCGGTCGGCGCCGGCGCAGGGGTTGGCGGCGCCGGGGCCGTCGGCGGCGGAGCTGGAGACGATTCTCGAGATCGGCCTGCGCACGCCGGACCACGGCAAGCTGTTTCCGTGGCGACTGGTCGTGATCGGGCCGGAGACGCGGGCGCGCTGGGTCGCGGAGCTGGAGGCGCTGGCGGCGACGGACAAGGAGCGGGCGGTGCTGAGGAAGCTGGCGGCGCCGCCGGTGACGGTGATGGTCGTTTCCGCGCCTGTCGAGAGCCCGAAGGTCCCGCGCTGGGAGCAGGAACTGTCGGCGGGGGCGGTCTGCATGAACCTGGAGCACGCAGCGAACGCGCATGGCTATGCGGCGAGCTGGATCACCGACTGGTACGCCTATGACCCCCGCGCGCGCAGCCTGCTGGGTCTGGCCGAGGGCGAGGCCGTGGCGGGGTTCGTGCACATGGGCACGGCGGTCGAGCCCCTGCTGGAACGGCCGCGGCCGGTCACGGCGGACAAGGTGGAGCGGCGGGCCTGACAGCTCAGGCGGCCGGTTTCTCCCATTCCATCAGCATGAACCAGGGCGCGCGGTCATAGTGGGCGGCGCGGACCGGGTCGCCGCCGGGGTCCGCGCGCGGCTCGGCGAAATGAGTCAGCCGCAGGCCCTGATCCAGCAGCAGCGTCATGTAGGTCGACAGCGGCCGATGCCAGTTCTGGATGCGAATGCCCTTCCAGGCGATCCAGCCGACCTTCTCTTCCAGATAGTGGTCCATCGCATGGGCGCGCCGCCCGTCCGGCAGAGTCGTCCATCCCAGATCGTTGGCGTCCGCCGCCGAGTTGTAGCCCGCCAGATTGGCGATCAGCAGCCTTCCGCCCGGAGCAAGGACTCGCGCCATCTCGGCGATCGCGGTCGGTGCGTCGGGAATGTCGATGAGCGACAGGTAGCTGATGACCAGGTCGAAAGTTTCGTCCCCGAACCCCAGCGCCTCGGCCGCCTCGACGCGGTAGTCGCCTCCGGGGTCGAGAGCGCGCGCGTGGTCGATCAGGGCCGCCGTCGGATCGATGCCGACCGCCGCCCCGCCTTCCGCCCTCAGCATCCGGCAGAAACGACCCTCGCCGCAGCCGACGTCTAGCGCCCGCCGGTAGGGGCGTCGCCTCACCCGCTCCATCATCGGCGCGTCCATGACCCAGCGCCGCCCGAAGTCGCCGTCGTCGCCCTGTGACGCGATCCAGGCCTCGGCCGACGCGTCCCATCCGTCGCTCATCGCGGCTCCTCCTCCGGACGGTGGACAAGGGAGACCAGCACCACCGAGATGATCATCAGCAAAAACCAGCTGCCCAGCTTGGCCAGCGACACCACTTCCCACCCCGCCTCCTGTCCGGGATAGGCCCAGGCCCGGCCCAGCGTGGCCAGGTTTTCGGCGAACCAGATGAACAGCGCCACCAGAAAGAACCCAACCAGCAGCGGCATCGCACGCCGGGTCCGGTCGGCCGTGAAGTGGAACGACCCTTGCCCGAACAGCAGGGCCGTGGCCACGAACAAGGCGATGCGAATGTCCGGCAGCCAGTGGTGGGCGAAGAAGTTGACGTAGATCGCCGCCGCCAGGACCCAGGTCGCCCCCTCTGGCGGGTAGCGGCGCACGCGGATGTGGAAGATGCGCTGGACCCGCGCGATGTAGCTGCCCACCGCCGCATACATGAAGCCGGAGAACAGCGGCACGTCGCCGATGCGCAAGCTGCTGGGCTCGGGATAGATCCAGCTGCCGTATGCGGTCTTGAACAGCTCCATCACCGTGCCGGCGACGTGGAACAGGAAGATCACCCGCGCCTCGGCCCACGTCTCCAGCCTGAAGGCGAGCATCCCGGCCTGGATGGCGAGGGCGCCGAGGACGAGGCCATCGTAT
Organism: Caulobacteraceae bacterium; assembly: GCA_019748055.1. Taxonomy (GTDB): domain Bacteria; phylum Pseudomonadota; class Alphaproteobacteria; order Caulobacterales; family Caulobacteraceae; genus Brevundimonas. Next base: position 46,215 of record JAIEQC010000019.1, read on the forward strand.
CGGGCGACGGGGGCGTGATCGGGCCACAGGAGGTGGGTCGCGAGGATCAGCGCCAGCAACAGGCCCCCGAACAGGCAGGCCCAGCCCTGTTTGAGGCCGAACCAGAGGAACTCGAAGGCGGCGGCGCGCCACGCCCCCCGTTCGGCCCATGCCTGAGCTTCATGCAGCCAACGGCGGCCGAGGGCTTCGAGCGGGAGACGTCGAGTGGAGGTCATGCGCCGACCTCAGCAGACGCCGCCGCTCACCGCATGAGCGCGGCGTGAGCAATCGACGAAATCGCGGAGATCAGAGGGAGCGCGGACCTCCAGGTCCGTGAAGCCGGTGGCCGATGCGGTCGCGGACCTGGAGGTCCGCGCTCCAGCAGTCAGCCCCGCCCACGATAGGTCGGCACGCCGGGGTCGGGGAGCCAGAGGCCCTTGGGCGGTTCGCCGGACTGCCAGAAGACGTCGATGGGGATGCCGCCGCGCGGGTACCACCAGCCGCCGATGCGCAGCCAGCGGGGTTGGAGCAGGTCGTTCAGGCGCAGGCCGATGGAGACGGTGCAGTCCTCGTGGAAGGCGCCGTGGTTTCGGAAACTGGTCAGGTAGAGCTTCAGCGACTTGGATTCGACCAGCCAGTCCTGGGGCGCGTAGTCGATGACCAGGTGAGCGAAGTCCGGCTGGCCGGTGACGGGGCACAGGCTGGTGAACTCCGGCACCGTGAAGCGGGCCAGGTACAGGGCGTCGGGATGCGGATTCGGCACGCGCTCCAGCGCCGCCGTCTCGGGGCTGGCGGGAATGGGCGTGTGGGCGCCGAGCTGGGACAGGCCGGAGACGTCGGTGGTCATGGGCGCGTCCTAGCGCCGATCCGCGCGCGCGTCACCGTCCGCATTGCCTTCCCCAGCGGCGCCGTCCTATCCGTAGCGAAACGCAACGGGGTGAACGTCCATGGCCATTCCTGAGAACCTGAAGTCCGGGCTGACGCTGCCGGTGATCGCGGCGCCGATGTTTCTGGTCAGCGGGCCCGATCTGGTGGTGGAGTGCTGCAACGCGGGGGTGATCGGCACCTTTCCGTCGCTGAACCAGCGCACGACCGAGGGCTATCGGGAGTGGCTGCACGAGATCAAGGCGCGGCTGAAGCCCGACGCGGCGGCGTTCGGCGTGAACCACATCGTGCACCCGACCAATCCGCGACTGATGGCCGACATGATGGTGTCGGTCGAGGAGAAGGTGCCGCTGATCATCACCAGCCTGGGCGCGGTGCGCGACGTGGTCGACGCGGTGCACGGATACGGCGGGGTGGTGTTCCACGACATCGCCAACATCCGCCATGCGAGGAAGGCGGCCGAGGCCGGGGTCGACGGCCTGATCCTGGTCGCCGGCGGCGCGGGCGGGCACGCGGGCGTGGTGCACCCCTTCGCCCTGGTGGAGGAGGTGCGAAGCTTCTTCTCCGGCACGATCATTCTGTCGGGCTGCATCTCGACCGGGCGCGACGTGGCGGCGGCGCGGGCGCTGGGCGCGGACTTCGCCTATCTGGGCACGCGCTTCATCGCCACGACCGAGAGCGCGGCCCAGGCCGAGTACAAGCAGATGATCGTCGACTCAGGCTCGATGGACGTGACCTACACGCCCGCCGTGTCGGGCATCCCGGCGAACTTCCTGACCAAGTCGCTGGTGGCCAACGGGATCGATCCCAAGTCCCTGCCGGAGCACAAGCTGGACATGGGCGAGGAGGCCAAGGCGTGGAAGACGGTGTGGTCGGCCGGCCAGGGCTCGGGCGCCATCCACGACGTGGTCCCGACCGCCGATCTGGTCGCGCGGCTCAAGTCCGAGTGGCGCGAGGCGCTGGACGGACTGGCGAACGATCGTTCCGTTTACTGACGGATTGCGGAACCTGCGCGCCTGTGGTGCGTATGGCGACCATGATTCGAGCAAGCTTGACCTTGGCGGGCCTTGTGGCCGCCCTCGCCTCCCCCGCCCTGGCGCAGGATGCGGCTCCGCGCGGCGACTGGGCCTTCGGGCTGGGCGCCGCCACCGACAACAAGTCCAAGGACGTCTCGAAGTCCGAGGGAAATCCCTATGTCTGGGGCCTGGCCGAATGGACCAGCGCGGACGGCGCTTTCTACGCCGGTCCGGCGTTCGAGACGGTGCGCTCCAACGGATCGGAACTTGAGGCGGCGGTCTTCGCCGGCTGGCGACCGCAAGTCATGGGTTTCGACCTGGACCTGAACGTCGAGCACAAGTGGCTGATCGACGCCGATCCGGGGACCGACGACGATGCGTTCGAGTTCACCGCCGACGTCATGCGCTCCATCGGGCCTGTCGAGGGACGCCTGAGGGTTCAGTACACGCCGGACAGCACCGGCTCACGTGAAGCATGGACCTGGACGGAAGCTCGCGTCAGTTGGGACCAGACGCCGACGTTGGCCTGGTCCGCTTCGATCGGCGAACGTGAGCAGGAGGTCGGGGTCGACTACATGGGCTGGAACGTGGGGGCCACCTGGCGGCTGAGCGACCGGTTCGAACTGGACGGGCGCTGGCACGACTCCGACGTGGACGGACCCATGCCGGTCGGCGACGACGAGACCTATGAGGGTCGGTTCGTGATCGGACTGTCGGCCTACTTCTGACGGGGGTGCGACGCCTGCGGCGGGGAGTCGCTGGGCGCGGCCAGAAGCGGCGACGCTTCGTTACTGCACCGGGTCGACGATGACCCGTCTCAGGAAAGAGGCCTCCCCATGAAGAAGACCCCGATGATGCTGAGCGTCGCCGCCGCCTTGGCCGTGGCCGGTGTGACCCCGACCGTCGCGCGCGAGTTCGCCGATCCCGCCATCGTCCAGCCCGCCCAAGCCAAGACAGTCGTGGAAGTCGCCGTCGGCTCGCCCGACCACACCACCCTGGTGACCGCTGTGCAGGCCGCCGGCCTGGTCGAGACGCTGTCGGGCACGGGCCCGTTCACCGTCTTCGCACCGACCAACGCCGCCTTCGGCAAGGTGCCGGCCGAAACGCTGCAGGCGGTACTGCGTCCGGAGAACCGCGCCCTGCTGATGGGCGTGCTGACCTACCACGTGGTGCCGGGCAAGGTGCTGGCGGCCGACCTGATCAAGCTGATCCAGGACGGCGGCGGCCAGGCGACCGTGACGACGGTTCAGGGCGGAACCCTGACCGCCCGCGTCGTGGGCGGCGCCGTGGTGCTGACCGACGAGACCGGCGCCCAGGTGCGCGTTACCGCCACCGACCTCACGGCCGACAACGGCGTGGTTCACGTCGTGGACGGCGTGCTGATGCCGAACTGACGAGACGAGAGCGGGCGGTCGGAGACGGCCGCCCGTCCATCCTTTTGCGGGGCGCGACCTTGCCCCGGCGGGGCGCCGTCCCCATTTGAACGACGTCGAACTCTCGTTGCGAAACGCCGCTGCCCCTTTGCACCGCGCACCGAGGTTACGCCGATCCCATCAAGACCCGACGGGCCGCCACGGAATCTTCCCGGTGGCCAACGCCTTATCGGAGGTCATGACATGGCGACCGGCACAGTCAAATGGTACAATTCCACCAAGGGTTACGGCTTCATCCAGCCTGACGACGGCGGCAAGGACGTATTCGTCCACGCCTCGGCCGTCGAGGTTTCGGATTTCGGCACCCTGAACGAGAACCAGAAGGTCTCGTACGAGGTCGAACGCGACGCCCGCTCGGGCAAGGAATCGGCCGGCCGCCTGCAGGCGGCGGAGTAGGCCGTCTTGCCCGTCGATCCCGGCCGTCCGGCCCCCGCGAAGACGCCCGAGCCCATCGCCTTCGACGGCGAGGTGGTCGGACTTCTGCCGCTGGGTCTGCGTCGGGTGCGGCTGACGAACGGGCACGTGGTCACGGTCCTGCCGCCGCGCGGCAAGGACCAGCCGCCGTGCCTGGTCGGCGACGCCGTGAGCATCGAGATCGCCTTCAATCAGCTGAGGGGCTGGCGTCTGTCCGGACGCCGGCCCTGAGGCCTCCCCACAAACGGAGCTGCCCATGACCCCGCTGAGCGAACGAGTTCCCCTGATGAACGACGACGACCTCAAGGTCCTGCGCGCCAATGCCGAACGGCTGGTGTCGCACGGATCGAACACACAGATGACCGCCGCGGCCGAACTGCTGCCGGTCATCGACGAGGAGCGCGCGCGCCGCGCCGCCCTGCCCCCCACGCCGGTCGTGCGGAAGCCGGCGGTGCGCAAGAAGAAGGAACTGCCGGCGACCGGGCACCAGACGGCCCTGCCGGGGTGACCCCTCAGCCCAGCGCCTGATCCAGATCGGCGATCAGGTCCTCGACGTCCTCGACGCCGACCGACAGGCGGATCAGGTTTTCCGTGACGCCGCCGGCCTCGCGCAGTTCCTTCGGCACGCTGGCATGGGTCATGATGGCCGGATGGTTTACTAGGCTTTCGACGCCGCCCAGCGACTCCGCCAGAGTGAAGACCTGCACCCGCTCCAGCACCTGACGGGTGCGGGCCAGGTCGCCGTCGATGATTGCGGTGACCATGCCGCCGAAGCGGCCGTTCATCTGGCGCGCCGCCAGATCATGCTGCGGGTGGGAGATGAGGCCGGGATAGACGACGCGGGCGACGCCTTTGCGGTCCTCCAGCCAGCGGGCGACGGCGAGCGCGTTCTCGTTGTGAGCCTTCATCCGCACGCCCAGCGTCTTCAGGCCCCGGTTTGCCAAGAAGGCGTCGAAAGGGCCCATGACGCCGCCGACGGAGTTCTGGAGAAACTTCAGCTGGGCGGCGAGGTCGGCGTTCGCGGTGACCAGCGCTCCGCCGATGACGTCGGAATGGCCGTTCAGATACTTCGTCGCCGAATGCATGACCACGTCAGCGCCCAGCGACAGCGGCTGCTGGCTCCACGGCGTGGCGAAGGTGTTGTCGACGACCAGGATCAGGCCGTGGGCCCTGGCGATCTTGGCTAGGCCCTGAACGTCCGCCAGTTTCATCAGCGGATTGGTGGGCGTCTCGGCCCAGATCATCCTAGTCTTCGGCGTGATGGCCGCCTCGACCGAGGTCAGGTCGCTGAAATCGACGTAGGTGAAGTCCAACCCGGCCGAGCGGCGGCGCACCCGCTCGAACAGGCGCCATGAGCCGCCATACAGGTCGTCGCCGGTGACGATGTGCGATCCCGCGTCGAGCAGCTCCAGCGCCGTCGACGTGGCCGCCATGCCCGAAGCGAAGCCGAAGGCGTGGGTCCCACCCTCAAGGTCCGCCAGACACGCCTCGAACGCCTCGCGCGTCGGGTTCTTGCCCCGCGCGTACTCATAACCCTTGTTCACGCCCGGGCTTTCCTGGGCGTAGGTCGACGTGGCGTAGATCGGGGTCATGACCGCGCCGGTCGTCGGATCGGGGCGCTGGCCCGCGTGGATGGCGCGGGTCGAGAAGCCTTGGCGGTTGCGGATGGTCATCGAATCTCCCGGCCGACGTTCGAGCCGTAGAACTGGGCCGAGACCTGGAAGATTTCCACCCATTCCTGAGGCCGAAAGATATGCCCGGCGCCGGCCACCATATGCTCACGCACCGAGATGTCCCGCGCGCGCAGGAACTCGACCCAAGCCGCCGTGTTGCGCGGCAAGACGTGCGTGTCGTTCTCGGCACGGATCATCAGCACCGGAATGCGTCGACGCGGCGGGCGGGGCGTGTAGACGTCGACGCCTCCGGCCAGCCCGATCGCCGCCGCCGCGCGGCTGTTTCCCAAGGCCCCGTCGACCGCGACGTAGGAACCCAGCGAATAGCCGAACATGGCCGTGCGGCGGCGGTCGATCCCTCGGTCGATGAACCAGTCGATGGCGTGCTCGCCGACGTCGCGCCAGGCCTCCATCATGCGCTCGGGCCGGATGCCGTCGTCGGCCATGGCGTCCGTATAGAGCGGCGTCAGCACCTCGTAACCGTCGCCGGCGAACTGCATCGCCAGATCGTGCCAGGGTCCGTCGTTGCGGATACGCCCGCCGGAGCCGTGCATCATCACAATCGCGGACTTTCGACCTTCGCCGACGGGGCGATAGTGGATGGCTCTGATGTTCTTGCCGTGGCTTTGAAAGTCCATGCCGACATAGGTCAGCAAGGGCTCCTGCGAGGCGGCGGGGTCGGAAAGGGCCGCCGCCAGTCCACCCAGCACCGTCCGACGTCGCATGGTCACCTCACTTAGCCGAGGTGAGGGCGGGCGAACCGCTCGGCGCGACTGAAGATCTCACCCCATTCCGGGGGTTCGAACACATGATTGGTGGAGTCCAGCACATAGGTCTCCACGCGAACGCCAGCCGCACGCATGCGCCGCTGCCACGCTCGGGTCGAGGCAGGCGGGACTACAGGATCCGCGTCGGCATATATGAGCAAAACTGGCGGCTTATGGACGATTCTTTCTGCGGGCAGATCACCGCCTGACGCAATGCCTACCGCGCACCGGAATCCTGGACGAGTCAACGCCGTCTCCGTGGCAAGCCAACCTCCGCGAGAGAACCCCATTGTCGCCACTCGGCCCGGCCCGACGCCGTGTGCCGACGCAAGCCAATCTGCGCAGTCGCTGACCAGTCGCACCCAGCGAGCACGATTCTCGGGACTTGGGGTGGGGGTGGGGCCAAGATAGTTCGGCATGACGACGACGTAGCCACGCTCCGTCATCCTTACCGCGTCCCGGTAGAAGCGCGGGAGATCATTGTTGGTGCCGCCACCGCCGTTCAACAGAATCACGCCAGCCCCCCGCATAGGAGCGTCCGGGCGGACAGGCGTGAACAGAACCGCCGCCACTTCCTGACCCTCGCTGATGAAGGACGTCAAAGCGACGCCGGGCCCCAAGTCTTGGCTTCCCCATGCGTGGAGCGGAGCCAGGGCAAGTCCCCCGGCCAATGCAGTCCTTCGCGTCAGCATCCCGAAGTGCCGCCGCGGCTCAACCGCCGGCCACCGGCGAGAAGTGGGTTTCGAGGAACTGACGTGTGCGTTGGAAGACATGGCACCAAGTCGGCGCGTCCAGTTCGTGCTGTTGCCCGGCCAACAATTCGGTTTCCACGGTCGCGCCGCGCACCCCCAGATTGCGGGCCAAAGCCTCCATCGATCGTACGCTGACCGAACGGTCGGAACGGCCATGCATGAGGAGGATTGGAATCGAGCGGGATCCCCTCGAGGTCGTGCCGAAAATGTCCGTACCGGCCGAGACGCCGATCGCCCCCGCCGCGGACCCGTAGTCGGTCAGCGAACCATCCGTGGCCAGAAAGCCGCCGAGCGAATACCCCCACAGCACGACCTTCTGTGGATCTACGCCCGGTTGTGAGGCCAGAAAACGAACGGCCTCACCGGACGCCTGCGACCATTCCTTGATGTCGTCGCCATTGAATCTTTGCCGCCACTGACGCGCGTCGAAATAACTGGGCATCAAGACGGTGTAGCCCCGCGAGGCGAGCTGGATGGCGTGAGGGTCGAACAGCGGCCCATGCCCGCCCAAGCCGGTGAATCCGTGGAGGAGAACGATGCCAACCCCGTTCTCCGTACCCGGCCGCGGCTTGTAGAACAGCGCCGGGATCGGCCTTCCTTTGTAATCGTAGGTGATCGAGTCACGCGTTGCGTTGTGGCGCACATCATCAGCGCATCCGGCCATGGAAGCCTGCTGGGCGAGCGCAGGCCCCGCTGCGCATGCAAGCGCGGCAAGAGAGATCATCAGCAGTCGAGAAATCGGACGCGTCATGGGAACGGGCTCTGTCCTACGTTGAACGGCGTTCCCTACTCAGACCGACAATTCGCCGCGCGTCCAGCCAGATCGTCACATTGTGGACGCATTCGGCCAGCGTTCCAGCCAAATCACCGGTGCAGGCTGAGGTGGTTGATCAGGTCAGTGCGGGTGATCAGGCCCACGAACCGCTCCCCGTCCAGCACGATGGCGACGCGGTCGCGGTCGAACAGAGGGATCAGGGCGTCCAGCGGCTCGTTGACCTGCACTGTGTCGAGGTCGCGCGTCATGGCGGAGGAGACGGGTTTGGCGAACCGCTCCTTTCGGGTGATCTCGTCAGTGTCGAGGACGTGGACGATGTCGCTCTCGTCCAGGATGCCGACCAGACGGCCGTCCTGCAGGACCGGCAGTTGCGAAACGTCCGAACCGCGCATTCGCTTGAAGGCGGTGTCGAGCGTGTCGTCCGGACCGACGACGACCACCCCGCCCTCTTCGGGCCGACGGGTGATCAGGTCCGACAGGTCTCCGTGCAATGGACGCTCGGTCAGGCCCTGATCGGCCAGCCAGGCGTCGTTGTAGACCTTGGACAGATACTTGGCTCCCGTGTCGCAGACGAAGGTGACGCAGGTCTTGGGCTCGGACTGCTCGCGGCACCAGCGCAGAGCGGCGGCGATCAGGGTGCCGGACGACGAGCCGGCCAGGATGCCTTCCTTCAGCAGCAGCTCGCGCGCCACGCCGATCGCCTCGGCGTCGGGGATGGAATAGGCCTTGTCGATCAGGGTGATGTCGGCGGTGTCCGGCACGAAGTTCTGGCCAATGCCTTCGACGGTATAGCTGCCCTCCGGCCCGGGCACGCCGTCGTTGACGATCCCGGCCAAGGTCGAACCGACGGGGTCGGCCAGGATGATCTCGGCCCCCGACCCCTTCGACTTCAGAAACCGACCGATGCCCGTAACGGTCCCGCCCGAGCCTATCCCGGCGACGAAGGCGTCGACCTGACCGCCCGTCTGGGCCCAGATCTCGGGCCCCGTGGTCTCGAAGTGGGCGGCGGAATTGGCGTCGTTGGCGAACTGGTTGACGTAGAAGCCGCCCGGAATCTGCTGGGCCAGCCGCTCGGCCATGTCGGTGTAGTATTCCGGGTGCCCATGCGGGACGTCTGAGCGGGTCAGTCGAACGTCGGCGCCCATGGCGCGCAGGTGCTGGATCTTCTCCTTCGACATCTTGTCGGGGATGACCAGCAGGACCTTGTAGCCCTTGGCCTGACCGACCAAGGCCAGGGCCAGGCCGGTGTTGCCGGCGGTCGCCTCCACGATCGTGCCGCCGGGCTTCAGGAAGCCCTCGCGCTCGGCCGCGGCGATCATCGACAGGGCGATGCGGTCCTTGATCGACCCACCGGGGTTCTGGGACTCCAGCTTAAGGAACAGACGGCACGGTCCGGTGTCCAGCCGCGTCGCCTCGACCATGGGCGTGTTCCCGATGAGGTCGAGGAGCGAGCCTGACGGCGCGCTGACGGTCGGGGCGGTGGACATGGGCGACTCCGTGGGACGAACGCTCGGGAAGCTGGGCGCGCGCCGTCGCGGGGTCAAGCGTCGGGGAAGGCGCGGCTCCAGTAGATGGCCATGCAGGCGTCGAGGTGGTTTTCGACGGCCGACGCCAGGTCGCCGGCGCCGTCGAGCCAGGCCTTCAGGGCGTCGCCGCTCGCCTGGACGGAGACGCCCTCGCGGCGGGCGGCGGCCAGGCGATCCTGGTCCGCAGTGCGCAGCAGGGCGGCGGCGGCCTCGGCGGTGCCGCGGTTGTCAGGCGTCGGATCTCGCTCGGCGGTCCCGGCCGTCATGGCGAAGACGTTGGTGAACAGACCGGTGCAGGTGACGGTCTGGTCGTGGCTGACGGGGTCCTGGATCAGCGCCAGGGACAGTGCGGCGGCGATCAGCATCAGACGGCGCTCGCGTAGCGGTCGAAGCAGGGCTGGAACTCGGCGCCCAGCACGGCCTCGGAGTTGGGGATGTTGGCCTCCAGCCAGGCGTTCAGCGCCTGCCCGCTCTGATCGGTGGTCAGGCCCTCGCGGCGCGCGGCGGCGAGGCGGTCATCGTCGGCGGCCTTCATCAGCTTGGCGGCGGTCTCGTTCAGTTGCTGGTTGTCGGGCGTCGGATCCGACTCGGCGGCGGCGGAGGTCACGATGTTCACGAACAGGAAGACGCCGGTGCAGGTCACTGCCTGCTGATGCGTGGCCGGATCCTGGCCGCCCAGAAGGGCGGCAGAGAGGGCGAAGGCGGTCAGGGACATGAGAGGCTCCGTTCAGATGCCGGCACCCTGCCCCCGCCCGCTTCACGCCACAATCCGATCAAACCTGACGAAGCGCGGCGAAGCGCGTTATGTCGAGGCATGAGCAAGCCCCCGAAACGCCCCGCCGCCGGACTGCTGGACAAGGAGACGCTGCTGGCCTTCCTGCGCGAGGCGGGATCGGCCGAGAAGACCGACATCGCCAAGCACTTCGGGCTGAAGGGCGGCGAACGGCGGGCCCTGCGCGAGATGATCCGCGAACTGGAGGCCGAAGGGGCCCTGGGCAAGCGGGGGCGCAAGGGGTTCTCGCCGGCCGGCGACCTGCCGCCCGTCGGCGTGGCCGACGTGGTCGAGCGGGACGTGGACGGCGACTTCTACGTGCGGCTGGTGGAGGCGTCCGACGATGCGCCGCGCGCGGTCCTGATGCCCGACCGTAGCGGCAAGACCGGGCCGGCGCCCGGCATGGGCGACCGGTTGCTGGTCCGGTTCGCCAAGGGGACGGACGGCTGGGAGGCGCGGCTGATCAAGCGGCTGGACTCCGGCGCCAACAAGGTGCTGGGCGTGGTCCGCAAGTCGAACCGCGAGGTGCGGGTCGAACCGGTGGACCGCAGGTCCAAGGACGTGCTGGTCATCCCGCCGCTGCTGGCCGAAGGGCTGAAGGACGGCGATCTGGTCGTGGCCGCCATCGAGAAGGGCGAGCATCGGTATGGCCCCAAGCGGGGCAAGGTGTTGGAGACCATCGGGCGAGAGGACGATCCGCGCGCCGCGTCGCTGATCGCCATCGCCGCGCACAACGTGCCCATGGGCTTTTCCGAAGCCGTCGAGCGCGAGGCGGAAGATCAGGAACTGCCCAGCCTGAAGGGCCGCGAGGACCTGCGAGAGCTGCCCCTGATCACCATCGATCCGGTGGACGCGCGGGATCACGACGACGCCGTCTATGCCCACCGCGACGAGGATCCAAAGAACCCCAACGGCTGGGTCGTCTGGGTCGCCATCGCCGACGTCGCCGCCTATGTCCGGCCGGGCTCGGCGCTGGACCGCGAGGCGCGGGACAAGGGCAATTCGACCTATTTCCCCGATCGTGTCGAACCGATGCTGCCGGAGGTGCTGTCGAACGGCCTGTGCAGCCTGAAGGCCGGAGAAAACCGCGCCTGCATGGCCGTGCGGATGGTCTTCGACGAGACCGGCCGGAAGACGGGCCACAGATTCGTCCGTGGACTGATGAGGTCGCACGCCAAGCTGTCATACGAGCAGGCGCAGGCGGCGATCGACGGGCAGCCGGACGACGTGACCGGGCCGATCATGGAGGCGATCCTGTATCCCCTCTGGAACGCCTATCGCTGCATGCTGAAGGGCCGGCTGAAGCGCAGCCCGCTGCAGATCGAAAGCTCGGAGCGGCGCATCCGCATGGCGCCGGACGGCGGCATCGCCTCCATCGAGGCGCGGGTGTCGCTGGAGGCGCATCGGCTGATCGAGGAGATGATGGTGCAGGCCAACGTCTGCGCCGCGGAGACGCTGGAGCAGAAGAAGACGCCGCTGATCTATCGGGTCCACGACGCGCCCAGCCAGGAGAAGCTGTTCAACCTGGCCGACTTCCTCCAGACCCTGGGCATTCCCTGGACCAAGGGCGAACCCGCGACGACGAAGCGGTTCAACAAGCTGCTGGACCAGACGCGCGACGGGCCGCACGCCGAAGTGGTCAATGAGGTCGTCCTGCGCACCCAGATGCAGGCGGTCTACAGCCCCGAGAACGTGGGCCACTTCGGGCTGAACCTCGACCGCTACGCCCACTTCACCTCGCCGATCCGGCGCTATTCCGACCTGATCGTGCATCGCGGGCTGATCCGCGCGCTGGGCTTCGGCAAGGACGGGCTGACGGACCGGGAGATCGCCGAACTTGCGTCCATCGCCGAGCAGGTGACGACGACCGAGCGCCGGTCGATGGCGGCCGAGCGAGACGCCATGGACCGCTACGTCGCCGCCTTCCTGCAGGACCGCGTCGGGGCGACGTTCCGGGGACGGATCACCGGTGTGACGCGCTTCGGCCTGTTCGTGCGGCTGGAGGAGACGGGGGCCGACGGCCTGGTGCCCGTGTCCTCTCTGGGCGGCGAGTATTTCACCCATGACGACCGGACGCATGCCCTGGTCGGCGGGCGCACCGGGGTGCGATGGACGCTGGGCCGCGCGGTGGAGGTGAAGCTGGTCGAGGCGACGCCGGTGACCGGCGGTCTGCTGTTCGAAATGCTGTCGGACCCGGCCCCGCGCGACCCGAACGCGCCGGCGCCGCGCCTCGGCATGCGCGGCCGCGGCGGCGACGGCCCGCCCACGCGCGGCAAGGGTCGCCCCGGCGGACCGAAACCGCGCGGCGGCAAGCCGTCCGGCGGGCTGAAGGGGGTGCGCAAGGGCAAGCGGCGCTGACGCGTCCTCAGACCACGGTCCAGATGAGGACGGCCCCGATCAGCACCGACGTCGGGGCGACCACCCGCACGCCCCCGACGGGAATGCGCGCGGCCCACCACCGCGAATAGGCGGAATGCCAGCGGCGCGGCAGGAGCATCAGCACGACGGCCGAGATGATCAGGAAGGCGCCGATCAGCCACAGCGCCTGCGGAACCCGCGAGGCGCCGGAGGCGGTCATCAGGGCGACGCCGGCCAGGATGCGGATAGCCATCTCGCCGAAATGCACGCGCGCCGTTCCGCCCATCGCAGCGAGCGCCGCCAGCGCCCGGCGCGGCGCGACGGCCATGAAGACGCCGAGCCCGATCATCCAGAGGCCCAGAACAACCGCCATCCACTGCGCCACGACTGAGATCATGGGACGCTCCCGAGGCCGCGACGCCGCGGCGGCTCCGGTCTAGCAGGGATCAGCCTTTCACGCCCACCAGATGACGCGCCAACTCGAGCGACGCACAGGGCGTCTCGCCGGCAAGCCATGACTTCAGCGTGGCCAGCGTCGAGGCGGCAAGGCCGGTTGCGACGAGGGCCGTCGGCGCAGGTCCCGCATCGCGGGCCAGCCTGTCTTCGATCATTGAGGCCAGCTTGCGCTGCAGCCTGGTGGCCAGCGGCGGTTCGAACAGCTGGCGGGCGGCAGCGCGTTGCTCCCAGACGTGCGCGAGAATGCCCTGCACCGCGACGACGCCGCCCCTTCCGGCAGCGGCGTCCGCCAACGGCGTGAAGATGGGGTCGATTATGGCCACCAGAACGTCGTCCTTGCTGCGGAAATGCTCGTAGAAGGTCGAGCGGCCGACGCCCGCCGCCTCGATCAGTTCGGCCGTGCGGATGTCGCCGTAGCGGCGCGTGAAGATCAGGCGCGTCATGGCGCCCGTCACCGCCTGGCGCGTGCGCGCCTTACGGCGATCCGGATCCTCGACGGTGATCTGCGTCATGCCGCCAGCCTAGCGGAACCGGCGCCGGAGCGTGAGCGGGGCGAAACCGGACATTGCGCCCCCAAAGTCCGGAAGCGGACGACGAGTCGCCCGCGTCCGTCGAAGCCCGCTCGCCGTTCGGGCAGCTTTGCGGGACAGACGCGGGGAGCCCGATGAACCACACCGAGCAACGGATCGATACGCGCCCGGCCGGGGTCGCCATGGCGGCATCCGCCGCGACCGCGCTTTTTCTGATGATGCACCATCCGACCTCGCTGAATGGTCCGGACGACGGCCTGCTGGCGACCGACATGGCCAATGATCTGGTCCATGGCGGCATGATCGTCTGCCTGATCGGCCTCGGCGTCGGGGTGGACGCCCTAAGCCGCCGACTGGGTCCGGACCGGCCGTCCGTGGCGGCGGGACGGTGGGTCTGGAACCTGGGCGCTGCGGGACTGATCGGCGCGGCCCTCATAAATGGTTTCGCGCTCGCCCGGGTGATCGCCGACGCTCGCCCGTCCGAGGAGCGACAGGCCGTGCTGGCTGGGCTCTGGACCCTCAATCAGGTGCTGGGCGCCTTCGGTCTGGTGACGGTGGCGCTGAGCGCCGGGCTGCTGGCCGTGCCGATGTTCCGAACCGGCGGCCCGCTGCGGATCGCCGGCATGGTGGGGGGGCTGATGGCCGCCGCGGCGCCCGTCTGGCTGCTGGTCAGCGGCGGCGACCTTGACCTTCATGCCGCGGTGATCTCGATGGGCCTGTTCTCGACGTGGGCCGCGCTGGTCGCGGTGGCGCTGATCCGAGCCCCCGGCCTAAAGGAAACGCCATGACCGACGCCCACCGCATCGTCGCCATCGTGCCCGCGCTCGACATGGAGGCCAGCACGGCCTTTTACGCCCGGCTGGGGCTGGGACTGGTCAGCGACTGGGGCAACTACCGCATCCTGTCGGACGGACGCGGCTGGCATCTGCACCTGACGCGGACGCCGGATTGGCCGGCGCGGCCCGAGGACAATCCGCTGGGCCTCTACCTCTACGTCGACGATGTGGACGCCGCCGCCTCGCGGCTGGGCGACCTCCTGCTCGCGCCGCACCGGCCCGAAATGAAGCCGTGGGGCTGCTACGAGTTCGCGGTCAGCGATCCGGCAGGAACGCTGGTGAGGGTGGGCAGAATCGTCGGTTGAGGTTTCTCCGGACCGGCGGAGGCTCTAGGAAAACGGCCATGTCCTCCCCCCCCCAACCCTTCGACGCCGATCAGGATCTGAACGATGCCCCGCGCTCGGGCGAGCGGATGCGACCGCGGGACGCCGCGACCCTGATCCTGACGCGCGGCGCGGGCGACCGGCTGGAGGTGCTGATGGGTCGGCGCGCGGCGGGCCATGTTTTCATGGCCGGGAAATGGGTGTTCCCCGGCGGGCGGGTGGACCGGGCGGACGGCCGGGCGGCGTCGGCGACCGACCCGGCGGGCGAGACGCGGGCGCGGCTGGAGGCGGAGGTCGGGCCGTATCGGGCGCGGGCGCTGATGCTGGCGGCGGTGCGCGAGACGTTCGAGGAGACGGGGCTGAGGCTGGCAAGCGCGGCGCCGGTCCAGTCGGTGGCGGGCCCGTGGCGTGAGTTCCGGGCCGGCGGAGCGCTGCCCGACCTGGCGGCCATGACCTATGTCGCGCGGGCGATCACGCCGCCCGGGCGCAGCCGGCGGTTCGACGCGCGGTTCTTCCGCGCCGACGCCTCGGCCCTGATGGACGACGACCCGCGACCGATGGCGGATGAGCTGGAGGACGTGGCTTGGCTGAGGGCCGACGACGCCCTGTCGCGCGATCTGGCGGCGATCACGCGGTTCGTGCTGAACGCCGCGCTGGACGACCGGTCCGAAGGCCTGCCGTTCATAAGGCAGGTGCATGGGCGCCATAGGATCGAACGTCTTTGACCCTGCCCCGCCCGGCCGGTATCCGTTCGGGATGAAGCTCAAGGCCCCCTTCATCAAACTGCCCTTCACCTTCGACGTGGAGCGGCTGAAGGCCGAGGTGCTGGCGTTTCCGGCCGAGGCCTGGGCGCCGCATCCGAACAAGATTCCCGGCAACAGCGCCCTGCGCCTGATCACGGTCGGCGGGACCGAGAACGACGACGTGGCCGGGGCGATGGCGCCGACGCCGCATCTGCTGGCCGCGCCCTATCTGCAGCAGGTGCTGAGCCACTTCGGCGTGGTGTGGAGCCGGTCGCGGCTGATGAAGCTGGGCCCGGGGTCGGAGGTGCCGACCCACACGGACGTGAACTATCACTGGTTCCACCGGGTGCGGATGCACATCCCGATCGTCACGACGCCGGACGTGAAGTTCTATTGCGACGACCAGGTGGTGAACATGGCCGCCGGGGAGTCGTGGATCTTCGACAACTGGCGCACGCACCGGGTGGTGAACGGGTCGGACGTCGAGCGCATCCATCTGGTGGCCGACACCACGGGCAACGCCCGGTTCTGGGACATGGCGGACGCGGCGGCGGACGGCCCGATCGGCGCGCGGCTGGTGCCGTACCGGCCGGGGGAGAAGGCGCCGCTGGCGTTCGAGCGGTTCAACGTCCACCGCGTCATGCCGCCGTCGGAGATCGACCAGCTGCTGTCGGACCTCGTGTCCGAGACGGTGTCAGTCAAGGGTGGCCCCGCCGGCGAGGCCGAGGTGCGGGCGCTGGAGCGGGCCTGCTGGGGCTTCCGGCAGGACTGGCGCCAGCTGTGGTCGCTGTTCGCGGACGAGGACCGGGGCGTGCCCCACTATCGCAAGCGCATCGACGGCTTCCTGCAGCAGGTGCGGGGGCTGGGCGAGGACCTGCGCGTCGGGCCCAACGACATGCCGGTGCTGCGCGTGGCCGGGGCCCGGGTCGCGGCCTATGCCGTCAACGACGGGGCGCGGGGCCAGGCGGCGGCGGCCGTGCCGGGGCAGGCCCCGGCCGGCGCGGCCCAGCCGGGGCCGTCGGTGCGGACCGTGCCGACCTATGACCGGCCGATCATCATCGTGGCGGCCCCAAGGTCGGGATCGACGGCCCTGTTCGAGACGCTGGCCGTCACGCCCCAGCTGCACACCGTGGGCGGAGAGGCGCACTGGCTGGCGGAGGGCTTCCCCCGGCTGCGGCCGGGCGCGCCGGGGGTGGACTCCAACCGGCTGACGGCGGCGCAGTTCGATCCGCAGATCGGCCTGGCCATGCACGCGCGGGTGGCCGAGAAGCTGGTCGGCGCCGGCGGAACGCCCTTTGCCAACGCCCCGTCGGTGCGGTTCCTGGAAAAGACGCCCAAGAACGCCCTGCGCATCCCCTTCTTCGACAAGGTGTTTCCCGACGCGCTGTACGTCTTCCTGTGGCGCGAGCCGGAGGAGAACGTCTCCAGCATCATCGACGCCTGGCGGTCGGGCGGCTGGGTCACCTATCCGCAGCTGCAGGGGTGGGACGGGCCGTGGTCGCTGCTGCTGCCGGCGGAGTGGCGGGGGCTGAAGGGCAAGCCGGTCGAGGAAATCGCGGCGCACCAGTGGGCCGTCACGAACACGACGATCATGGACGATCTGGAAGCCCTGCCGGCCGGGCGGCGGCACGTGGTGCGGTATGCCGACTTCGTGGCCGATCCGGGCAAGGTGATCGCGGGGATCGCGGACTTCGCGGGCATCGAGGTCGATGCGGCGCTGAAGGAGCGGACCGGCGGCCCCCTGCCCGACTCGCGCCACACGCTGGAGCCGCCGCGGCCCGACAAGTGGAAGAAGAACGCCGCCGAGATCGGGCGCGTCCTGCCGGGGCTGGAGGCCGTGCGCGAGCGGCTGCGAGCCTTCCGGTGACGGAGATCCGGCTCAGGCTTACCATCGACGATCCGGTTCCGGGCGTGCGGTACAGTCTGCAGAAGGACGACATGCCCTTCGAGCCGGTGACGGCGGGCGACGGGCCGATCAGCTTCGACGTGCCGATCACCCTGCACGACGACGGACGGATGACCGGCCCCTTCGTGCGGCGCGAGGGCAAGGAGAGGCGGTTCGTCTACATCCGGATCGGCATCGCGGCCGGCGACCACGCCACGACGCTGAACCGGCGGGCCAAGATCGACGTGCATGACATTCCGCCGGTCCTGCTGGACCGGGCGCGCGCCGGTGCCGTGCTCGAGGTCGGTCTGCCCGGACGCGGCAAGGACGGCACGCCCGCCTGCGCCACCGTGCGGCCGGTCAGGGCGTGGCGACCGGTCGGCTGAGGTCGAAGGCCACCCGGAACAGGCGACCGCCGGGACGGGACAGTTCGTAGACGTACTCCCGGCCGGGCCGAACCTCGAGGGCCCAGACGTTGGTGTTCGACACCGTGCGGCCCTCGCGGGTGAACAGGGCGATCGATTCGGCGTCGACGGGGAATTCCTGGCGTTCGGCCGTGCCCGGCGTCTTCGTGTCGCCGCCGTACCAGGTCAGGACGTCGGGCGTGCCGTCGTGATGACGATGATCGTGCTTCAGCCGCAGGCCGGCGCCGGTGCGGGTGATGACCCAGGTGCGGGAATGGTCCTCGCCGACGTGGAAGGGGATGCGGATCTCGGTCGCCGAACAGTCGCGAACGTGCATGACCAGGGCCTTGCCGGCGAAGCTGGGATCGTTGGTGTCGTCAGCGGCGACGCGGCCGTGAAAGGTCTGGCCGCAAAGGTCGGTCAGGCGGGCGAAGAAGGCGTCCCGAGGCGCCTGACCGGGCGCCGTGGCGCAGGCGGACAGGGCCAGGACGGCGGCGGGGATCAGGGCGTTCAGGGCTTTCATGCGGTCACGCTAGCACGGCTTTGCGGCGGCGTTGACTTCCGGCCGCGCCTGAGTATGTTCCGCGCCTCTCGTTTCCAGCGGCTTTCGCCGTCGCAAAGGTAATTGTCCGATGGCCAAGCCGGCTTCCATCAAGATCCGCCTGAACTCGACCGCCGACACCGGCTTCTTCTACGTCACGAAGAAGAACGCCCGCACCATGACCGAGAAGATGGTCGTGAAGAAGTACGACCCCGTCGTTCGCAAGCACGTCGAGTTCAAGGAAGGCAAGATCAAGTAAGGCGAACCGCCTCGCTGATTTTCGAACGCCCGGTCAGTGATGGCCGGGCGTTTTTCGTGCGCGTCTTCAGCTCGCCGCCAAAACCGCCAGAGCTCCCAACATCCCTAGAGCGGCTAGCGCTACGTAGGTTCGATACTGCTGTCTGAGTCTGCCTGTCGGGTAGAGCGCCGCATATCTCTGCATCACGAAGCTTCCCTTGGCCGGATGCCACCCCACGGGTGAAAGCTGCCGATCAGGTTCCGCTTCGGCGTTGATGAGCCGAACCATCTCGCGAACAAGGGAGTTCGCCCGATGAACGGCCCACATGGCCGCGAGAAAGCAGATCGCGGCGATCACAAGCGGCATGTATTCCGACATGGGTCGAGGCTAGGCGCACCGACGACGTCGGACAACCAACGATCTCAGGCCGCCCGCGCCACCACCTGATCGCGGCCCCGGCGCTTGGCCTCATACACCCCCTCGTCCGCGCGTTTGAGCAGGGCGTCGGGGGTGTCGTTCGGGCCGGAGACGGTGGCGACGCCGATGGAGACGGTGACGTCCAGCGCGGCCTCGCCGTCCAGCACGCGGAAGGGGACGGAGGCGACGTCGCGGCGGATGCGTTCGGCGACGCGCAGCGCCGCCTCGATCGGGGCGCCGGGCATGACCACCACGAACTCCTCCCCGCCCATGCGGCACGGCAGGTCGACCGCGCGGACGTTGGTGGCCAGGCGCACGGCGAACTCGCGCAGCACCTCGTCGCCGGCGTCGTGGCCGAAGCCGTCGTTGACGGCCTTGAAGTGGTCGATGTCGAGCACCAGCACCGACACGGTCTCGCCGCCCTGGGCCGCGCGGCCCACCATGGCCTGGAGCTGGCCGGCCATGTAACGGCGGTTGTGCAGGCCCGTCAGGGCGTCGGTGACCGCCATTTCGAGGCTGTAGTCCAGCTTCTGGCGGAGGAAGTCCTGATACCGCTTGCGCCGGATCAGGGTGCGGGCGCGGGCCTGAAGCTCCTCCACGTCCACCGGGCGCATCAGGATGTCGTTGGCGCCCAGCTCCAGCGCCTTGACCATGCGCGGACGGTCGATGGGGTCGACGACGGCCAGGATGGGGGTGCGCCGCGCCGCTTCGGTGGAGCGGGCCTGGGCGATCAGGCGCAGGCCGTCGAATTCCGCCGCCGCCAGATTGACGATCATCAGGTCCAGCCCGGCCTTGGCCGCCTCCAGCGCCACGGCGGGATCGGCCTCGACGGCAGGGCGGTGCTCTTCCGACAGACGTTCGACGATCTTCGCGGCCTGACGCTCGCCGTCGTCGACGACCAGAACGCGGCCGCCGGTGGCGCGCAGGCGGCCCGCGGCGTCGGCGTCGACGCCCAGACGGCGGCTGCTCTCCTCGCGGTCGTGCAGTTCGTCGACGATGGCCTTCAGCCGGGTCAGGGAGCGCACGCGCGCCATCAGGATCAGGTCGTCGATCGGCTTGGTGACGAAGTCGTCGGCGCCGGCCTCCAGCCCCTTCATCCGGTCCTCGCGCCCGTCCAGCGCGGTGACCAGAACGATCGGCACATGGCGCAGGGCGGGGACGGCCTTGATGCGGCGGCAGGTCTCGAACCCGTCCATGCCCGGCATCATGACGTCCAGCAGGATCAGGTCAGGCTGCTCCCGCGTCGCCACCTCGATGGCCGTGGGGCCGTCGTGGGCGGTCAGGACGTCGTAGTATTCCAGCGTCAGCTTGGCCTCGAGCAGGCGCACGTTGGGCTCGACGTCGTCGACGACCAGGACACGCGCGGTCATCCGCCGGCCCTCAGGCCGCCACGACGCCCAGGTGGCGCCGGACGACTTCGAGGAAATGGAGCACGGAGATGGGCTTGGAGATGTAGGCCTCGCACCCGCCCTGACGGATGCGCTCCTCGTCGCCCTTCATGGCGAAGGCGGTGACGGCGATGACCGGGATGTGGGCCAGATCGGGATCGTCCTTCAGCCACTTGGTGACCTCCAGGCCGGAGATCTCGGGCAGCTGGATGTCCATCAGGATCAGGTCGGGCCGATGCTCGCGGGCGATCGCCAGCGCCGACAGACCTTCGCGGGTCTGCAGGGTGCGGAAGCCCTGGGAATCGAGCAGATCATGAAAGAGCTTCATGTTCAGCTCGTTATCCTCGACGATGAGGACGGTCTTGGTCATCGACACCTGGGGCCGGCATGCCCCCGCGCGGTTGCGAGGGATTTCCGCCGACTTCATGTGCAACCCTGACCCATCGGTCTTAAGTTGGGGTAAGCGCGACCTTTCCGAGTCCTTTCCGTGGGCGATTTCGCCAGCATCTGCCGCGACTGCCTGACGACCGCGCCCGCCGCGCGGCGCACGTGCGAGGGTTGCGGCTCCCTGCGGGTCGTGAACCACCCGGAGTTGACGGACCATGCCATCGCCCATCTGGACTGCGACGCCTTCTACGCCTCGGTGGAGAAGCGCGACCGGCCGGAGCTGCGGGACAAGCCGGTCATCGTCGGCGGAGGGGTGCGGGGCGTGGTGTCCACGGCCTGCTACGTCGCGCGGCTGTACGGCGTCGGCTCGGCCATGCCGATGTTCAAGGCGCTGAAGGCGTGCCCGGACGCCGTGGTCATCAAGCCGAACTTCGAGAAGTACGTCGCCGAGAGCAAACGCATCTTCGACAAGGTGCGGGCCCTGACGCCGCTGGTGCAGTCGCTGTCGCTGGACGAGGCGTGGATGGACCTGAGGGGCACCGAGCGGCTGAACGGCGGGCCGCCGGTGTTCCAGTTGGTGCGGCTGCAGAAGGAGATCGAGGACGAGACGGGGCTGACGGTCTCCATCGGCCTGGCGCCCAACCGCTTCCTCGCCAAGGTCGCGTCGGAGATGGACAAGCCGCGCGGCTTCACCATGCTGGGGACCGAGGCGGCGGCCGCGCTGGCGCGGCGGCCGGTGACCATCCTGCCGGGGGTGGGGCCGGTGTTCGCGAAAACCCTGCGCAGCGACGGCTATGCCACCGTCGGCGATCTGGCGGCGGCGGACCTGCGCGATCTGGCGAAACGGTACGGCGAGTGGGGCCTACGCCTGCACGACCTCGCGCACGGTCGAGACGCGCGGGCGGTCAATCCGGAGCGCGACCGCAAAGGGATGAGCGCGGAGACGACCTTCAACACCGACCTGACCGAGCGTGAGGCACTGGAGGCCGAGCTGTGGCCGCTGTGCGAGAAGCTGGCGTCCAAGGCCCGGCGCGACGGCGTGGCGGGGCGGTCGGTGGTGCTGAAGCTGCGGCGGACGGACTTCAAGATCGTGACGCGGCGGGTGACGCCGGCCGAGCCGATGCAGACTGCGCGTGGCCTGTTCGCCGAGGGTCGGCGGCTGCTGGGGCCGGAGCTGGGGCGGCCCTATCGGCTGATCGGCATCGGTCTGGCCGAGATCGAGGACGCGGCCGACGCCCCGCCGGGCCTGTTCCAGACCGAGGCGGCGCGCACGCTGAAGACCGAGACGACGGTCGACGCCCTGCGCGCCAAGTTCGGCCCCGGCGCCGTGGTGGCGGGGCGGGCCCTGAAGGGGCGCTCAACCCGGTCTTAAGTCCCCTGCCCTAGCGTGGCCGCATGCAGGCCTTCGTCGACAAGATGCGCCGTCGCGCCGGGCGCTGGCTGGACCGCCGCCCGATGCGGGTGCGCGCGCCCGGCGGCATGCTAAGCCTCAGCTTCGACGACTTCCCCCAGAGCGCCTGGACCGAGGCCGGGCCGGTGCTGGCCCAGCACGGGGTCAAGGCCACCTATTACGTCTGCGGCGGGCTGGAGCGCGGCGAGAACCTGGGCCTGCCGCAGTTCACCGCCGACCAGATGCGCGAGCTGTTCTTCGCCGGGCACGAGGTGGGGTGCCACACCTATGAGCACGTCTCGACCCTGGCGCTGAGCCCGGCGGAGCTGGGGCGCAGCCTGGCGCGCAACGCCCTGTGGGTCGCGGACCGGCTGGACGGACATGTGATGGAGACCTTCGCCTACCCGTTCGGGGACGTGGCGCTGGGGGCGAA
Source organism: Caulobacteraceae bacterium (assembly GCA_019748055.1). Classification (GTDB taxonomy): domain Bacteria; phylum Pseudomonadota; class Alphaproteobacteria; order Caulobacterales; family Caulobacteraceae; genus Brevundimonas. The sequence goes on from JAIEQC010000019.1 coordinate 68,536, forward strand.
ATCGATCATTGATCTGCGGTTCTCGCTGGGGCGCGGCGTGCGGAACGGCGTCAACGCGGGGACCGAGGACCGGGCGGCGCTGAAGGCCATCGGCCTGGAGAGCCGCCGCCTGCCCGGCTACGACCTGGACGCCCTGTGCGCCGAGGCCGCGGCGAAGGACGGCTGGCTGATCGCCTATGGCCACGACGTGTCGGACGCGCCGACGCCCTATGGCTGCAAGGCGCGCGATCTGGAACGGCTGATTCTCGCGGCGAAGGCGGCGGGGCTGGCGATCGTGCCAGTGGCCGAGGGCCGGCGTCGCCTCGCAGATTAGCCGCGGCGGCCGTCGGCCCAGCGGATCAGGGCCTTGCGCGGCCAGGCGACCAGCCAACTGCGGGGCAGATATGCGCCGCTCTCGATCAGGGCTCGGCGGCTGCCGGGGCTGGCGGCGGCGCGTTCGGTGTGGATCTCGCCCGGCCCCTGATGAACCATCCAGGCGCCGCCCTTCAGCGGGTTCAGCCGAAGGTGGGCCAGGCGCGGGCTGATGGTCTCCAGCGGCGGGTCGTAGAACCAACTGGAGCCGATCATGCCGGCCAGCTCGGGCCGGACCTTGCAGATTTCGGCCGCCGTGGCCCAGGCGCGGTTCCAGCCGTCCTCGGTGAAATCCTCCAGATGGCGGCTCTCGGTGTGCACCTGCAGCCAGGGCCGGTTCGCGCCGTGGCGGACGTAGTTGATCAGCGGGCCGACGCCCCGGCCCGACAGGGCGTGGCGGACGCTTTCGCCCGGCCCCATGGGCGACGACAGGTCGATGATCTGCGTCTTTGCGCCCGGCACCGACAGGGCGAGCGCGAAGCGGACGTCCTTGGCCCAGAAGTCGCGGTCGTAGGGGCCGACGTCGCCCTCGAGGAACTGGGCCGTCTGCTCGATCCAGTAGGGGTAGAGCTCCATGACCGCATCGGGCATCTCCGCGGCGCGGGCGCGCTCCATGACGCCCAGGGTCCAGATCGCGATCAGTCCGCGCCGCGCGGCGTCGGTCGCGTCTTCGCCGAGGACGGCGTCCACCTCCTGAGCGGGCAGGTTGAAGTTCCAGTGGGTCGCAGCGGCGGTCGCGCGGGCCGCGGCGGGCCCCACGGCGGCGTCGACGCGAGCGCGGTCGGCCTCGCTCATTCGGGCGATGACGGCGTGCAGCGACGCCTCGACGGGGCTCAGTTGCATGTCCATGGCCGGCACGATGCCGCATCCGGGTGAGCGTTCCCTTAAGGCTCGTGACGCGGCGCACGGGCCTCGCTAAACAGCGGCCGAAGCAACCCCGGAGCCCCGCATGTCCGTCGCCGCCCGCCTGTCCGATCTGGGCATCGTCCTGCCCGAACCCGCCAAGGCGGTGGCCAACTATGTGCCTTGGGTCCGCAGCGGGAACCTGGTCCACATCTCGGGCCAGCTGTCGAACGAAGCGGCGGGCGGCGTGCTGGGCACCGTGGGCGTCGACGTGACGCCGGAGCGGGCCAAGGAGGCGGCGCGCATGTGCGGCGTCAACCTGCTGGCCCAGATGTCGGCGGCGCTGGACGGCGATCTGGAGCGGATCGAGCGCATCGTGAAGCTGGGCGGCTTCGTCCAGGCAGGGCCGGACTTCTCGGCCATTCCCGCGGTCATCAACGGCTGTTCGGACCTGATGGTCGAGGTGTTCGGCGACAAGGGCCGCCATGCGCGCTCGGCGGTCGGCGTCTATCGCCTGCCGCTGAACTTCGCCGTCGAGATCGACGCGATCGTCGAGGTGCGGTGACTCTAACCGCCCGCGTCCATCAGACGGTCGCCGAGGTCGGGCGCGAGGCCTGGGACGCCCTGGCCGCGCCGACGGGCGACCCGTTCGTCACGTTCGACTTCCTGGACGCCTGCGAGGCCTCGGGAAGCGCCGTGCCGCGACAGGGCTGGGCGGGGCGGCACCTGACTCTGGAGCGCGACGGGCGGCTGACCGGGGCCTTGCCGCTGTGGCTGAAGGGGCATTCGCAGGGCGAGTACGTCTTCGACCACGCCTGGGCCCAGGCCTTCGAGCGGGCGGGCGGGGCGTACTATCCCAAGCTGCTGTCGGCCGTGCCCTTCACGCCGGTGACGGGGCCGCGGCTGCTGGTCGCGCCGGGCGAGGACGTGGACGCGGTGCGCGCCGGCCTGTTGGAGGCGGCGATCGGGCTGGCGGAGCGGATGGACGTGTCGTCCCTGCACCTGAACTTTCCGACGGGCCAGGAATGGGACTGGCTGGGCGCGACCGGCCTGCTGAAGCGGCAGGACATGCAGTTCGTCTGGCGCGACCGGGGATACGGCGATTTCGAGGGGTTTCTGGCCGCCCTGTCGTCGGGCCGGCGCAAGTCCATTCGGCGCGAACGGCGAGAGGCGCAGACCGGGCTGGACATCCGCACACTGACGGGAAACGACATCAAGTCAGAGCATTGGGACGCGTTCTTCGCCTTCTACATGGACACGGGGTCGCGGAAGTGGGGGCGCCCCTATCTGACGCGGGACTTCTTCGACCGGGTCGGGTCGACGATGGCCGAGCGTATCGTCCTGGTGATGGCGTTCGACGACGGGACGCCGTTGGCCGGGGCGCTGAACTTCATCGGCCGCGACGCCCTGTACGGCCGCCAGTGGGGCACCCTGGTGGACCGGCCCTTCCTGCATTTCGAGCTCTGCTACTATCAAGCCATCGACTTTGCGCTCGCCCGCGGCCTCGGCCGGGTCGAGGCCGGGGCGCAGGGGGAACACAAGCTGGGGCGGGGCTATCTGCCGGAGCGGGTGCACTCGGCGCACTGGATCGCCCACGACGGCCTGCGCCGCGCCGTCGCCGACCATCTGGAGGGCGAGCGCATGGCCGTGGATGCGGAGATGTCGATGCTGCGGCGGGAAGGCTCGCCTTACCGAGAGACCTGATCGGGGTCAGCTGCGTCCGGCGACCAGGGTGTTGCGAACCCGCCGACCCAAGGGATCGCGCGCGGTCCAGGTCTGCCCTACCTCAGCCTCGACCATGCGGCTGCAGAAGCGTGGGATCATCATGCTGGGCCGGATGTTGGTCAGGCAGATGTTGCGCCCCTCTACCCGCCAGCGCGCGCTGATGCGGCGACCGTCGCTGAAGTGGGCGACGTAGGTGTTGTCTGGATTGAACCAGTGCTTCACCCATCCGCCGTCGGGATAATTCGACACGATCGTGTTGCCGAAAGCCGAGGACATGCCCGCCTGGGCGGCGGCCGGCCCCGCTGCGGCCAGCGCCAGAAACGCGCACCCGATCCACCACGCCCGTGTCCGCATGATCCCCCCGATCCAAAACAGTCCCCGGCCGCAATCTTAACGAAAGTTCACGAATGGCAAGAGGTTTCGCGCAGAGACCGAATACTTGACTCCCGTGTGGGGAAAAGCCATATGCCGCCCACGTTCGGGACAGGTTGGCGATCCGCGCCGCCCGCACGCCCATGAGGGGCGGTTCCGTAGACGTCACGCTCCGGGAGGTCCGGGGCCATCACCCTGTCGCCGCCCCGCCGATGCGCCGGGCGGCTTTCGTGCAAGGACCGCATGACCGAATTTTCGCAGTTGGGCCTGTCGCCCACCACGCTGAGCGCCGTCGCCGATACGGGCTACACCACCGCCACGCCGATCCAGGCGCAGGCCATTCCGGTGGCACTGGCCGGGCGCGACGTCCTGGGCATCGCCCAGACCGGCACCGGCAAGACCGCCGCCTTCACCCTGCCGCTGATCGAACGGTTGGCCACCGGGCGAGCACGGGCCAGAATGCCTCGCGCGCTGGTGCTCGCACCGACCCGCGAACTGGCTGACCAGGTCGCCGAGAGCTTTGCCAAATACGCCAAGGGCACCAAGCTGAGCTGGGCCCTGTTGATCGGCGGCGTCTCCATGGCCGATCAGGTCGCGGCGCTGACCAAGGGTGTGGACGTGCTGATCGCCACGCCGGGCCGTCTGATCGACCTGTTCGAGCGCGGCAAGATGCTGCTGACGGGCGTCGAGGTCATGGTCGTGGACGAAGCCGACCGCATGCTGGACATGGGCTTCATCCCGGACATCGAGAAGATCTTCAAGCTGACGCCGCCGCGGCGCCAGACCCTGTTCTTCTCGGCCACAATGCCGCCGGAGATCACGCGGCTGACGACCCAGTTCCTGAAGGATCCGACGCGGATCGAGGCCAGCCGTCCGGCCATGACGGCCGAGACCATCACCCAGTACATGGTGCGCCTGAAGACCAGCGATCCCAAGGCCAAGCGCGACGCCCTGCGCAAGCTGGTGGCGCGCGACGACGTGAAGAACGGCATCGTCTTCTGCAACCGCAAATCTGAAGTCGACGTGGTGGCCAAGTCTCTGAAGAAGCATGGCTTCGACGCCGCGCCGATCCACGGAGACCTGGACCAGAGCCTGCGCATGAAGACGCTGGCTGCGTTCCGGGCCGGCGAGCTGAAGCTGCTGGTGGCGTCCGACGTCGCGGCGCGCGGCCTGGACATTCCGGACGTCAGCCACGTGTTCAACTACGACGTCGCGCACCACGCCGACGATTACGTCCACCGCATCGGCCGCACGGGCCGCGCGGGCAGGAAGGGTCAGACCTTCATGATCGTGACGCCGTCGGACGACAAGGCGTTGGACAAGGTCCTGAAGCTCATCAAGATGACGCCCGAGGAACTGGTGCTGGACGGCCCGGCCGAGCGCACGCCGCGCGCCGAAGCGCCCGTGGCCGCCGCCGAGGGCGACGCACCGCGCCC
>JAIEQC010000050.1 GCA_019748055.1 Caulobacteraceae bacterium
CGGCGGCGGCGCCCGCGTCGGCGCTGATCAAGCCGCGCCCGGCCTGCCGCGCCAGGCTGGCGCCGATCTCGGCCCGGGCCGCGGCGACGCGCGCGGGATCGACGTCGTAAAGGCGCACCTCATAGCCGCCCACGGCCACGGCCTGGGCGATGCCGGCGCCCATCTGGCCGGCGCCGAGGATGGAGACTGTGCGGATGGAACTCATGACTTCCGGATGACTTCAGGCGGCCCCGCCCGTCGCGCGCACCTTAGAAGGCGGGCGGAACGGCGCAAGGGCGCGGGCGCCTCACATCCCGCCGAACAGGGAATACAGCGCCTGACACGACATCGGCAGGATGTAGCGCTGGATGCCCGAGATCAGCACCAGGGCCACCAGCGGCGACAGGTCGAACCCGCCGATCACCGGAATGATGGACCGCAGCGGCGCCAGCACCGGATTGGTCACCGCGTCCAGGAACTGGGCGATCTGGGCCACAAACCGGTTGCGGTAGTTGATCACGTCGAAGGCGAACAGCCAGCTCAGGATCACCGTGCCGATGATCGCCCACCACAGGAAGGAGAAGGCGGTGGAGATGAGGAAGCAGATGAAGCCCGAGATGCCGCCGTCCATGTAGAGGTTCCGTGAAGTGTGACGCCAGCCGCCGTTCTAGCGCCCGCCGCGCCGTCGCGTCCAAGGATTTCGGGGCGGCGCGCCCCTTGACGCGCGCCCGCCGCCCCGCCTATGTCGCGCCTCCGCCTGGACCGGGAAACCGGGGCCGTAGCTCAGTTGGTAGAGCGCGTCGTTCGCAATGACGAGGTCAGGGGTTCGACTCCCCTCGGCTCCACCAGGCGGCCTCCCCCTCAGAGAAGATCGACCGGCAGGATCTGGCTGCCCAGCAGACCTTCCATGGTCGTCCAGTGGTCGGGGCCCTGCGCCTCCACCCAGGCCTGCACCATGTCGCGGCCCAGGCCGTAGTTGATGATGTAGCTGCGGTAGGTGTCGATAAAGCGGATGCGGCGCTCGGCCGAGGCGCGGCTGTGCAGGCCGTAGGTCATCAGACGCTGGATGGTCGTCTCGCGGTCGGCGCGGCCGGCCAGCCAGTCGTCGGCGATCGTGTATTCGGCCCGCGCCAGTTCGCGCATGATCTCAAGGATGGCGCCGTTCAGCTCCACGCCGCGCGGGTCCAGCCCGGCCAGGGGATACAGCACCGCCGCCTCCCACTGACCGCGGGTTTCGCCCGGGAAGGCCAGGTCGATGCCGTAGTTGGCGCTGCCCTCGGCGATCAGGCTCATGGGGCTGTAGAGCGGATAGACGCTCATCTCGACCCAGCCCTTCTCCTTCACGAAGGTCTTCTCCAGCAGCAGGTTGTAGACATGGTGGCCGGGGTATCCCTCGTGGCAGCCCAGATCGACGGCGCGCTCGATGGAGATCGGCTGATCCACGTTGATCTGGATCAGGCTGTTCGCGTCGCCCTTGTAGTAATTGTAGCCGGACCACGGCTTGTCGGTAACGAACTCCAGGGTGAAGCGCTCGTTCGCGGGCAGCGGAATGTGCTGAAGCGTGCGCGCCTTGCACTCGTCGATGGCGGCCCGCATCACGGCTTCCTGCCTGTCGCGCGGAATGGCGGTGCCGCCGCGGAAGGCGGCGAGGCGCTGGTTGATCGTGCCCGTCCCCGGCAGCAGGGCGTCGAGACGCGCCAGGACGGGATCGAAGCTCGCCAGCGGACGCAGCTCCGGCCGCACGCCGAACAGGGCGAAGGCCTCGTCGGCGAAGCCGAACTTTTCACCCTCGATCATCCGAAGGCGGGCATGGGCGGCCGAGACGTGGGCCAGCAGATAGGCCTTGCGCCGCCCTACTTCAGCCGGCGCCGACGCCGGGATCGCGACCGCCTCCAGCCGGCGGGTCAGATCCTCGGCGCGCGTCTTGAGCTCGGCCGGGGTTTCGGTTTCAGCCATGGCCTCCGCCTGCCATTCCGCCGGGCCGTAGTAGGCGTCGACGTAGCCCTCTTCCAGCTCGCCCACGTCCAGGATCAAGCGGACGTAATCCTCGGCGATGGCGTTCAGGTCTTCGCCCACCGGGCTTTGGACGCCCGGCGCCGGGGCGCAGGCGGCGGCGGCGAGGGCCAGGGTCGACAGGATCAGCACGCGCATGGGGGCACTCCGCGAAGGCGATTTCAGCCCGACGCTAGAGGCTTGTCGCCACGGGGGGAAGCGCGCTTCCCTTCCGCCCCGGTTTCCCCTAGGAAGACCGCCGACCTGAAAGCACCCGTAGCTCAGCTGGATAGAGCGTTGCCCTCCGAAGGCAAAGGTCACACGTTCGAATCGTGTCGGGTGCGCCAGCGGTCAGCATTCCTGAACCGTCAGGCGCCGCGCACTCGGCTCGACGGTTGCCCATTGATCTTGCAGACAAAGTCGCGCTCGGGCGCCCCTGAAGTCTGGGCGCCGCTGACGGATAGATCGTTCGGCGTAAGGATGCCTCCCCTCGACCTGCATTCGTCCGTCAAACGGTCCAGTTGGGCGGTGTAGGATTCGCGGTTCGCGGCCCCGCCGGCACAAGCGGCGACGGCAAGCAGAACGAATGCGGCGGCGGTACGCAAGGCGATCGACATCGGCTGTCTCCATTGGTCCCAAAGAACGGAACGGAGGACTGCGGAGCCCGTTCCGGCCTCACCCAGACTGGGGCGGAGCACGAGCGTTAGCAAGGTCTGCTTGACCGCCATGACGCATGGTCTAGGCAGAGGGCGCGGTCGACGCTGAGGGAATGCGTGATGAAGGTTTTGGTCCTGGGCGGAGACGGCTTCTGCGGCTGGCCGACGGCGCTGCATCTGTCGGCGCGGGGCTGGGACGTGGTCGTCGTCGACAACCTGAGCCGGCGGGCGATCGACGATGAACTGGAGGTGCAGTCGCTGACGCCAATCCGTTCGATGAACGAACGGATCGACGCGTGGAAAGAGATTTCGGGCAAAGAGATCGGCTTCGTCGACATGACCGTCGGCAAGGAGTTCGATCGCCTGGTCGACCTGATCCGCACAGAGCGCCCCGACAGCGTCGTGCACTTCGCCGAGCAGCGCGCCGCGCCCTATTCGATGAAGTCGGCCCGGCACAAACTGTACACGGTCGACAATAACCTGAACGCCACGAACCACCTGCTCGCGGCCATCGTCGAGAGCGGGCTGGACGTGCATCTGGCGCATCTGGGGACGATGGGGGTGTACGGCTACACCACCGCGGGCCTGCGAATTCCGGAGGGTTATCTGACGGTCACGGTCGACACCGACTTCGGGCCGACGAAGCAGGAGATCCTGTTCCCGCCGAACCCGGGCAGCATCTACCACATGACCAAGACGCAGGACGCCCTGCTGTTCCAGTTCTACGCCAAGAACGACGGCCTGAGGATCACAGACCTGCATCAGGGCATCGTCTGGGGCACGCAGACCGAGGAGACGCGCCGGGACGAGCGGCTGATCAACCGCTTCGACTATGACGGTGACTACGGGACGGTGCTGAACCGCTTCCTGATGCAGGCGGCGGTCGGGCATCCGCTGACGGTGCACGGATCGGGCGGGCAGACCCGGGCCTTCATCCACCTTCAGGACACGGTGCGGTGCGTCGAGCTGGCGCTGAAGAACCCGCCGAAGTCGGGGGATCGGGTGAAGATCCTGAACCAGATGACCGAGAGCCGCCGCGTGCGCGATCTGGCCGCCATGATCGCCGACATGACGGGCGCGGAGGTCCAGAACGTGGCCAATCCGCGCCACGAGGCCGATGAGAACGAGCTGGTGGTCGCCAACGACCAGTTCCGCGATCTGGGCCTGAAGCCGATCACCTTGGCGCAGGGCCTGATGGACGAAGTGACCGAGGTGGCGCGCCGCTATGCCGACCGCGTCGACACGTCGAAGATCCCCTGCGTCTCTGCCTGGAACGCGCGCCGGGAACAGGCGCTGGCCGAGAGCGCGGCTCCGGCCCTGAAGCCGGTCGCCGCCCGCGTCGCCGGATGAGGCAGGCCGACGGCCCGACGCGCCTTCTTGTCTTCGGCGGCGGACGGCTGGGCCGGACGACCGCCCGACTGATCATCGAGGGCGGCGGCACGGCCGCGGCCACGTCGCGGGACGCTGCGCGACGTGACGCACTCTCGGCCCAAGGCATGACGGCCGTCGATCCGGCGGACGCGGAGGCGCTGGGGCGCGCGGTCGCTGACTGCTCGGCCCTGCTGGTGACGGCCCCGCCCGATGCGGACGGCTGTCCGGGGCTGCGGGCGCTGGAGCCGCATCTTGGCGGCGATGTCTGGCCCGACTGGATCGGCTATGTCTCTTCCACGGCCGTCTATGGCGACCGTGACGGGGGCTGGGCCTTCGAGGACGATCCCCTGAACGCCGCCACGATCGAAGGGGCCCGCCGCGTCCGGGCGGAGCGCGATTGGCTGGAGCTTGGCCGGGGGCTGGGCCTGACGGTGCAGATCTTCCGACTGCCCGCCCTCTATGGGCCAGGGCGCTCGCCTTTCGATCGGCTGAGGACAGGGATGGCCCGGCGGGTGCGCAAACCGGGTCAGGTGTTCAACCGCATCTACGAAGAGGACGCGGCGCGGGGATTTCTGGCCTCGATGGCCCGACCCCGACCTGGCGGCGTCTACACCCTGTGCGATGATGAGCCCTGCCCGGCGGACGAGGTGATCGAGTGGGCCGCCGAGCGGCTGGGCCTGCCCCAACCGCCGGAAATCGACTGGACAGACCCTTCCGTCTCCGACGAGATGCGCCGCTTCTATCGCGACTCCAAACGCCTCTCGAACGCCCGCGCCAAGGCGGAACTGGGCTGGCGGCCGCAGTGGCCGGGCTATCGTGAGGGCCTCGAGGCGGTTCTGGCGGCCGAGGATCAGGCCTCGACCCGAACCTCGCCGCGCACGGAGTTGGCCAGGTAGCAGCTTTCGTGGGCGCGGTGGTGGATGTCCGCCAGCGCCTCCGCCGTCGGCCCCTCTCCGACCCAGTCGATGCGAGGGCGAAGGACGATCTCGGTCATCGAGATCCGGCCCCGGTCGTCCTTGCCCAAGGTTCCCGAGGCGGCGTCGACGTAGCGGTCGACGACGAAGCCGGCCTTGGCCGCATAGGCCAGGAAGAACAGCATGTGGCAGGCTGAGACGGCGGCGACCAAGGCCTCCTCCGGATCGACGGCGGCGGGATCCGAGCCCGGTACGGGCGGGGCCGACGAGCCGCGCACGACGGCGCCGCCGTCGAAGCGCCAGTCGTGGGTTCGGGAGTACCGCCCGTCGGAGAAGGTCTGATCGCCCCGAGCCCACTCAACCGTGGCCGTATGTTCGCTCATCGTCGTCCGCCTTGCTCAACAGGGTGAAGATCATCGGTCGCCGCACCACAAAGCCGACCGAACGGTGCAGGGCCAAGGCCTCGGCCTTTCCGGCATAGGCGTGCAGGAACGGCGTCTCCCCCCGAGTCAGGATGCGGTCGGCGACGATCCGCATCAGGGCGCCGGCCAAGCCACGGCCGCGAAAATCCGGATGGACGCAAACGCCCGAAACCTCCGTGAAGCCTTCAGGCTTCATGCGCTCCCCGGCCATAGCCGCCAAACGCCCGCCGAGCCGCACGCCGACGAAGCCGCCGAGCCGGTGCGTCCTGCCGAAGAAGGGGCCAGGCTCAGTCAGCGTGGCCAGGGCCAGCATCTCGGCCGCGTCGGATTCGGCCAGATCGATCCACGCGGGTTCCGCGCCGTGCGACGGCGTCAGAGCGCCGAGAAGCATCTGCACACAGGCCGGCTGGACGATCGCCCGAACGCCGTCGGGCAAGGTTACGGGATCCGCCTCCACCAGCCCGATCGTCCCGACATCGGGCACGAGCCGAGCCAGAGCCCGGGCCGCATCAGGGCCGCCGTCGGCGCCGGCGGCGAACAGCGCGTGTTCCGCGTCGAACCTCAAAGCCCCGCCGTCTCCGACGGCGAGATGCGCCTGCCGTGTGGTCAGGGCGCTCCAGATCGGCCGATCGAGGGGATGCATGGCCGGGATATAGCCCCGGAGGCGGGTCACGTCAGCCGAGAGTCGGAACCGGACGTCCGAAGGTCGCGATCAGCCCTTCCAGAACCCGACAACCTCCTTGACCTCGGCCACCGTCGCGTCGGCGACGGTCGCGGCGCGCTCGGCGCCGTCCTTCAGCACCCGGTCGATCTCGGCGGGGTCGGCCATCAGGCGGCGCATCTCGGCGGTGACGGGGGCCAGACTTTCGACCGCCAGATCGGCGAGCTTCGGCTTGAAGGCGCCGAAGCCCTGGCCGGCGAACTCCGCGATCACGTCGTCGCGCGACCGATTCGACAGGGCGGCGTAGATGGTCAGCAGGTTCCGCACCTCGGGCCGGTCGTCCAGGCTCTCGCCCGGTTCGGGCATCACGCCCATGTCGGTCTTGGACTTGCGGATCTTGCCGGCGATGACGTCGGCGTCGTCGGTCAGGTTGATGCGGCTGGCGTCGGACGGATCGGACTTCGACATCTTGGCCGTGCCGTCGCGCAGGCTCATCACACGGGGCGCAGGCCCCTGCGTGAGCGGTTCGGGAAGGGGGAAGAAGCCCGGGACCTCGAAGTCGCCGTTGAACTTGGCGGCGATGTCGCGGGTCAGTTCCAGATGCTGTTTCTGGTCCTCGCCCGTCGGCACCTCGGTGGCCTTGTAGAGCAGGATGTCGGCCGCCTGCAGCACCGGATACGTGTAGAGGCCGACCGACGAGCGTTCCTTGTGCTTGCCCGACTTCTCCTTGAACTGGGTCATGCGGTCCAGCCAGCCGAGGCGGGCGACGCAGTTGAATATCCAGGCCAGTTCGGAGTGGGCGCGCACGGCCGATTGCGGGAAGATCACGGATCGCGCCGGATCAAGCCCCGAGGCCAGATAGGCCGCCGCGATTTCGCGCGTCTGGGCCGCCAGCAGCTTGGGATCCTGCCACACGGTGATGGCGTGCAGATCAGCCACGAACAGAAAGCAGGGCGCGCCCTGGTCCTGCAGCTGGGTGAACCGCTTCAACGCGCCCAGATAATTCCCCAGATGCAAGGCGCCGGAGGCCTGGATGCCCGACAGGATGCGGCGCGGGCCGACGTAGGCGGAAGCGGACGGGGACGCGGTCTCGGACATGGCCGGGCTTTGCCTCAGCCGGAACGGGGCCGCAAGTCTAGCGACGCCGCACCAGCTGGCGCACCTCTGCCGGGGTGATCGCGCGCGTCAGGAAGGCGAGCACGACGTAGGCCAGACCGCCGGCGGCCGTGGCCGCGACCAAGGCGATCTCCTTGGCCCCGACGATCGCCTCGACCTGGGGCCGCACGGACTGGACGGCCCAGACCGCCGCCGCCAGACCGAGCGCCGCCAGACCGATCCGCGCCAGGCGCCCGACCACGCCGGGACCGGGCCGCCAATGACCCGTCCGCCAGAGCGCCACGGCCAGAAGCGCGGCATTGACCCACGCCGCCCCCGACACCGCCGCCGCGATCCCTGACACGCCCATGCCGCCGTAGAACAGGGCAATGGCCAGCGCCGCGTTCACCGCCACGGAGACAAGGGCGAAGGTCATCGGCGTGCGCGTGTCGCCGCGGGCGAAGAAGCCCGGTGACAGGATGCGGATCAGCACAAAGGCCGGCACGCCCCAGCCGAACTGGAACAGGGCTTCGGCCGTGGCCCTCGCGTCGAGCGCCAGGAATTCACCGCGCGTGAACAGGCCGTCGATCAGGAAATAGGGCATGGCCATCAGGGCCGCCGCCGCCGGAAGCGTCAGCGCCATCGACAGGATCACCGCCTCGTCCATCGCCGCCTGCTCCTGGGCGTGATCCCTCGTGGCCACCGCCGCGGACAGTCGCGGCAGAAGGGCGATGCCGATGGCCACGCCGACCAGCCCCAGCGGCAGCTGGTACAGCCGGTCCGCCGTCGCCAGCCAGGTCCGTCCCCCGTCCACGAAACTGGCCAGGTTGCCGGAGATGAAGACGTTGATCTGGGTCGCCGAATTGCCGATCGCGGCCGGGATGGCGGTGATGATGATGGCCTTCACCGGCGGCGTCAGGCGCGGCAGGGCCAGCCGCACGTCGGCCCCCGCCTTGCGCGCGCCCCACCAGCACAGGCCGGCCTGACTGACGCCGGCGACCAGCACGGCCCAGCTGGCGGCGTAGGCCGCGCCGATCTGGCCGCCCTGCGCCGGGATCACCGCGATCAGCATGATCAGGTTCAGCAGGATCGGATAGGCGCCCGAGACGATGAACCGCCCGCGCGCGTTCAGCACGCCCGACAGCAGGGCCGCAATCGCCATGCACGGCAGGTACGGCATGGTGATCTGGGTCAGGATCACCGCCAGCTTGAACCGGGCCGGATCGTCCAGAAAGCCGACGTTGATGACCGTCATCAGCCACGGCATGGCCAGCTGGGCCGCGACCGTCAGCAGCACGGTGGCGAAGGCGACGGCGGCCAGGGCCTGGGTCGCCACGCGGTCGGCCTCGACCGGTCCCTCGGTCTTCAGCGTGCGGGTGTAGGCGGGCACGAAGGCGGCGGCGAACGCCCCCTCGGCGAAGATGCGGCGGAACAGGTTAGGGAAGCTCAGGGCCGTGTTGTACGCATCCCCCGCCGGGCCGGACGCCGCCCCAAGCGCCGCCGTGATCACCACGTCCCGCGCGAAGCCGACGACGCGACTGACCAGCGTCAGGCCGGAGAAGATGGCGGAGGACCTCAGCATGCCGCCGCCCTTCGCGGGCGCCGCGGCGGGCGTCGTGGGCTGTTCGGCGGCGGTCGGACCGGACGGCGGCTCAGGCGTGAAGGTCAAGGTCCGGGCGTCCCGTCGGCGAGGTTCGCCCTCCGCTTATCCCGCTTTGCGCCGCGACGGAACGGCCCCGCGCGACAGGTCCGACACGTCGCGGGTCGACGCGCGCACCGGCGTGATGCGCCGACCGTCCGGCAGCGGCGGCGGCGCGGCCTCCAGCACGGCGGCCAGGGCCTCGCGCAGGGCGTCCAGCCGCCTGCCGGGGCGCGGCTTCGATCCGTCGCGGTCGGTCAGATAGAAGGCGTCCACCGCGCGCTCTCCGAAGTTGGCGACGTGGGCCGAGCGGATCTGCCAGCCGCCGTCTGCCAGCGCCGCCGCCAGCGCGGCCAGCAGTCCCGGCCGATCCGGCCCCGACACCTCCACCACCGCCGCGTCGTCGACGGTGTCGAGGTCGACCATCACGACCGGCCGCACGTCGAAAGCCGCACGCCGGGGGTTCGGCGCGGCGGGGGCGGGACCGGCCGGCGTCGCCGACGCGGTCCCGGCCGCCTCGGCCAGTCGTTCCAGAAGGCGCGCCAGACGCCGGGGCTCATCCTGGCCATAGGGCCGCGCCGCGCCGTCCTGCACCTCGAACACGTCCAGCGTCAGCCCGTCGCCGACGGAGCCGATGCGTGCGCCGACCACGTCCGCCCCCTCGGCCGCCAGCGCCGCGGCCAGATCGGCGAACAGGCGGGGCCGGTCCGGCGCGGCGACGGCCACGCGCGTGGTCGCCCGCCCCCCGACCTGGGGGCGGTCCCAATCGACGACGGCGTCGGCGGCCGCGCCCTCGGTGCGCGCGCGGGCCAGCAGAGCCTCGAATCCCTCGGACGGATCGATCCTGTCGGAGTCCTCGCCGCGGAACAGAGCGTCGACGCGCCGGAACAGGTCGCGCATCAGCCCGCCCTTCCAGCTGTTGAACACGCCGGGGCCGACGGCCCGCACGTCGGCGACCGTCAGCACCAGCAGCATCCTCAACCGCTCCGGATCGCCCACCCGCTCGGCGAAGGCGCGCACGGTGGCGGGGTCGGACACGTCGCGCTTCTGGGCGACGTCCGACAGGATCAGGTGATTGGCCACCAGCCAGCACACCAGCTCGGTGCGGCGCGGATCGACGCCCAAGCGTTGACAGGCCCGCCGCGCCGCTATGGCCCCGTCCTCCAGCTGGCCCCGGTCGCCGCCCTTGCCCACGTCGTGCAGCAGCATGCCCAGCATCAGGGCCTCGAAGTCGACGATGCGGTGCACGATCTCGCTGGCCAGCGGGTGGTCGTCCTTCAGCTTGCCGCGCTGGACGTCGTTGATGATGCCCACCGCCTGCAGCGTGTGCTCGTCGACGGTGTAGGCGTGATACATGTTGAACTGGGTCTGGCCGACGATCCGGCCCCACTCGGGCAGGAAGCGGCCCAGCAGGCCGACGGCGTTCATCACGCTGAGCACGCGATACGGCCTCTGCCCCCGCGCCAGCACGTCCAGAAAGGCCCGCGCCGCCTCCGGATTCCGCCGCAGCTGCGGCGTGACGAGATTCAGGGACCGCGACACGGCGGCGAAGGCGTCGGGATGCAGGTCCAGGTCCTCGGCGTCCATGACCCGGAACAGGGCCAGCAGCCTGACCGGGTCAGCGGCGAACACCTCCGGCCCGGTGACCGACAGCCGCCCGCCGACGACGACGAACCCTTCCGTCGCCAGCTTCTTCAAGCGGGGCGGGAACAGGCGCGACAGGCTCAGCGTCGCCTTCTGGCCGCGCGCCTCCAGCTGGGCGGCGAAGGCGCGGGTCAGGGCGCCGACGTCGCCGGCGACGAGGAAGTAGCGGCGCATGAAGCGCTCCACCGCCGGCTCGTCGCCGCGCCCGCGCCAGCCCATGCGCCGCGCCACCTCGGGCTGCAGGTCGAAGGTCAGGGCCTCCACGCCGCGTCCGGCGGTCAGGTGCATGTGGTGCCGCACCCGCCACAGGAAGTCCGCCGCCTCGGCGAACAGGCGGCGCTCGCGCGCGGTCAGGATCTCGTTCAGCGTCGCCTCGCCGTCGGGGCTGTCGGGCGACAGGCCCCGCGCGATCCAGAACAGGGCGTTCAGGTCGCGCAGCCCGCCCTTGCCGTCCTTGACGTTCGGTTCGACCCGGTTGCGGACGGCCCCCGCCTTCTCATGGCGGGCGTCGCGCTCCTCGAGCTTGGCGGCGATGAAGGGGCGGGGGTCGGCCTTGCGCACGAAGGCGCGGAACTTCTCGATCATCTCCGTCGACAGGGCCGCGTCCCCCGCCAGCGGACGCGCCTCCAGCAGGGCCGTGCGGATCGTCGTGTCGGTGCGGGACAGCTTCAGACACTCGTCCACCGATCGGGCCGAAGCACCGACCTTCAGCCCCAGATCCCAGAGGACGTACAGCACGAACTCCGTCACCTGCTCGGCGCGCGGCGTGGTCTTCCAGGGGCGCAGGAACAGCAGGTCCAGGTCCGAGTGCGGCGCCAGAACGCCGCGCCCGTAGCCGCCGACGGCCAGCAGCGACAGCCGCTCGGCCTGGGTCGGGTTGGCCGCCGGATACAGGCGTTCGGCGGCGAAGTCCCACAGCGCCGCGACGGCCGCGTCGGCGGCCTGGGCATAGAGCCGCGCCGTCTCGACGCCGCCCGCGCCGGCCTCCAGCCGACGCGTAGCCCTGTCCCGGCCCGACGACAGCAGGGCGGCGACCAGCGGTCCGACCGCCGCGCGTGGGTCAGGGGCGAGGGCCGCCGTGGCCCAGGCGTCGTCCTGACGCGGGTCTGCCGTCGGCGGTGCGGGGCGGGCGTCCCTCATGCGGCCCGTATAGCCCGCCGGCTGGCGCGCCGCCTATGGGCGAGGCATGGTCGCGGCATGAGCGCGCTTCTCCGCCTCCTTCTCGTTCCGGCCTGTCTCCTGCTTCTCGGCACGGCTCCGGCGCAGGCTCCGACCGGCGTGGACGCCATGCTGGCCGAGTTGAACGCCGCGCGCACCGATCCTCAGGCCTATGCCGCGCGGGTTCGCGCCTTCCGCGGCCTGTTCACCGGCGACCGGTTCCAGCGACCGGGCGAGATCGCCGTGGTGACGCAGGAAGGCGTGGCCGCCGTGGACGAGGCGATCCGCTTTCTGGCGACGCAGCCCGCCCTGCCGGCGCTCGGTCGCTCCACGCCGCTGGACCGGGCGGCGGTCGAGCATGCGGCGGAGCAGGGACGCACCGGCCGCGTCGGCCACGACGGAGCCGACGGGTCCAGTCCGCACGACCGCATGCGCCGCCACGGCCGCTGGCGGGCGACGGCAGAGGCCATCGCCTATGGGCCGACACCGGAGCAGGCCGTGATGCAGCTGATCGTCGACGACGGCGTGCCGGATCGGGGGCACCGCACGATCCTGTTCAGCCCGACCTATCGGCTGGTCGGCGCCGCCTGCGGCCCGCATCCGGTCTGGCGGACGGTCTGCGTCCTGAACTTCGCCACGCCGGCGGCCGTCAGTCCCGCAGGGACTTGAGGCGGTAGAGCGCCTCCAGCGCCTCGCGCGGCGTCAGGTCGTCCGGCTCGATCTCGGCCAGCGCCCGATCGAGCGGCGAGGGCCCCGGCGCGGGCGCCGCCGGCTCTGCGACCGAGGCGAACAGGGGCAGGTCGGCCAGCCGGCCGGCAGACTGGCCGCGGCCCTCCAGCGTCTCCAGAACGGACTGCGCCCGCGCGACGACCTGCGGCGGAACCCCGGCCAGCCGCGCCACCTGCACGCCGTAGCTGCGGTCCGCCGCGCCGGCCGCCGCCTCGTGCAGGAAGACCAGCTCGCCCTCCCACTCGCGCACCCGCATGGACAGGTTGGCCAGCCCGCCCAGCCGGTCCTCCAGCGCCGCCAGCTCGTGATAGTGGGTGGCGAACAGGGTGCGGCTGCGGGCCCGGTCGTGCAGGGCCTCCGTCACCGCCCAGGCGATGGCCAGGCCGTCATAGGTGGCCGTGCCGCGCCCGATCTCGTCCAGCACGACGAAGCTCCTCTCGCCCGCCTGGCTCAGGATCGCCGCCGTCTCGACCATCTCGGTCATGAAGGTGGACCGGCCGCGCGCCAGATCGTCGCCGGACCCCACGCGGCTGAACAGTCGGTCGACGACGCCCAGCCGCATCGAACGCGCCGGCACGAAGGCGCCGGCCTGGGCCAGGATCACCAGCAGGGCGTTCTGGCGCAGGAAGGTCGACTTGCCCGCCATGTTCGGCCCGGTCACCAGGGCGATGCGGGGGCCGGCCGCGGCCCCGCCGTCCAGCAGACAGTCGTTGGGCGTGTAGGGGGCGCCCGCGCGGCGCACCGCCGCCTCGACCACCGGATGCCGCCCGGCCTCCACGCAGAAGCAGGTCGAGCCGTCCACCACCGGCCGCACGGCGCCGACCTCCTCGGCCCATTCGGCCAGGGCGCAGGCGGCGTCCAGCGCGGCCAGGGCCTCGGCCACCGCCTGCAGCGGCGCGGCGTGGGCGGCGCAGGCGGCGCGCCAGCCCTCGAACGTCTCGACCTCGATGGCCAGGGCCCTGTGTCCGGCCTGGGCGATGCGGGCGTCCAGATCGGACAGTTCCACCGTCGTGAAGCGCACCTGACTGGCCAAGGTCTGGCGATGGATGAAGGGGCTGTCTGGGCCGCGCCGCAACAGCGGTTCGGCCTTCTGCGCCGTCGTCTCCAGAAAATAACCGAGCACCGCGTTGTGTCGGACCTTGAACGGAATGCCGGCCTCGGCCGAGGCGCGGGCCTCCAGATCGGCGATCACGCGCCGGGCGTCGTCGCGCAGACTGCGCGCCTGATCCAGCTCCGGCCGGAAGCCCGGGTTCACCAGCCCGCCATCGCGCGCCAGATGCGGCGGCTCGGGCGACAGGCCCGCGTCCAGCTCGGCCAGCAGGGCGCCCAGCTCCGCCGCGAAGGCGAGGTCCGCCAGGATCGTCTCAAGGTCGCGGGGCTGGGGCCGCAGCCCGTCCCCTCCGGTCAGGAAGTAGGCCGACAGGCTCTCGGCGCAGTGGAGGCCGCTGCGGATCGCCGCCAGATCGCGCGGCCCGCCGCGTCCCAGCGTCAGCCGCGACAGCGCCCGCGCCACGTCAGCCGAGCCCTTCAGCCCGTCGCGCAGGGTCCGCCGCAGCCCGCGCCGCTCCAGCAGCCAGTCCACCGCGTCCAGCCGGTGGTTGATCTCGGTCGGGTCAGCGAGCGGCCGCGCGATCCGGTCGGCCAGCGCCCGCGCCCCGCCCGGCGTCACGGTCCGGTCGATGCAGCCCAGCAGAGACCCCTCGCGGTCGCCGGATTGCGTCCGGTCGATCTCGAGACTGCGGCGCGTGGCGGCGTCGATGGCCAGCCGTCCGCTCTCGCCCAGCCGCCGCGGCGGCAGCAGCGCCGGCGCCCTCCCCGCCTGCGTCAGCTCGACGTAGGCGGCGATCAGGCCCAGCGCCGAAACCTCCGCTTCCTCGAAGCCCCCAAAGCCGTCCAGAGAGGCGACGCCGTACAGCCGTTCCACTCGCGCCCGCGCCGCTTCCGGCTCGGCCTGCGCCTGGGGTACGGCCTGGACCACGCCGCCGGAGCCGTCCAGCGCGGCCTTCAGCGTGGAGTCCGAGAACAGCCGGTCGGGGGCCAGCACCTCGCTGGGCCGCACCGAGGCCAAGGCGGCGCCCAGGTCGCCAGGCGCGCAGGCCATGACCTCGACCGCCCCGGCCGACAGCTCGACCGTCGCCACCGCCGCCCGGCCGCGCCGGATCGCCACGGCCGCCAGCCGGTTGGCCGCGCGCGCGTCCAGCAGGCCGTCCTCGGTCAAGGTGCCTGCCGTGACGATCCGCACCACGCCGCGCCGAACCACGGCCTTGGATCCGCGCTTCTTCGCCTCGGCCGGATCCTCCAGCTGGTCGCAGACGGCGACGCGGAAACCCTGGCGGATCAGGCGGGCCAGATAGCCCTCCATGGCGTGAGCCGGCACGCCCGCCATGGGGATGTCCTCGCCCAGATGCTTGCCGCGCTTGGTCAGGGCCAGGCCCAGGGCGGCCGCCGCGCGCTCGGCGTCCTCGAAGAACAGCTCGTAGAAGTCGCCCATGCGGAAAAACAGCAGGGCGTCCGGATGCTGCGCCTTGGCCTCCAGAAACTGGGCCATGACGGGCGTCGAGCCCTCGGGGGCCGTGAATTGCTCTGGGGGGACTCGCGCGTTCATCGTCGCCGGCGACCGTGGCCGATGCCGGCCCGCGCCTCAAGCCTTGCCGTGCGCGCCCGAAGCGCTCAATCTGGGGACAGGCGGTTAAGGGAACGCGGTCGAACGCCGCGGCTGTGCCCGCAACTGTAGGCGGCGAGGCCGTCGTTCGCTCCGGGTCTTCGGATCCGGCGCCACTGGGAAACCGAGAAGGCGAGAACGACCGCTTTTGACCCGCAAGCCAGGAGACCTGGCCGCCGACGTCGCTCGCCCGTCGTCCGGGACCAGACGAAGGCGCGGGGACAGGCTTGTCTCTTCGAAGCGACCCGATCCGTGCGCCGTCCGAACCGAAAGGTCCGGCGGGTCGGTCGCTTTCATCCGTCGGGGTCGCGCATGCCCCGGCCGAGGAGACCGTCGCCATGAAGCGACTTTTCTTGACCACCGCGGCCGTCCTGGCCACGCCCGCCTGCGCGTCGGCGCAGGACGCCACGCGCGTGGACGACGTGATCGTCACCGCCACCCGCCTGCCCGCCGTCGTTCAGGACACGCCGGGCGCCCGCGTCGTCGACGCGGAGACGATCCGCCTGCGCGGCGCCGTCTTCGCCCAGGACGTGCTGGCCGACGTGCCCGGCCTGTCGGTCTATCGCGCCGGTCCCGGCGGCGTGACGGCCGTGCGCCTGCGCGGGGCCAGCCAGGACAAGACGCTGGTCCTGGTGGACGGCGTGCCCGTCGGCGACCCGTCCCAGCCCGCCGGAGGATTCGACTTCTCCGGCTTCGACCTGGGCGCCGTGGACCGCATCGAGGTCCTCAGCGGGCCGCAGTCTTCGTTGTGGGGCTCCGACGCCATCGGCGGCGTGATCGCGGTCGTCAGCCGCGAGGTCGACGGGTTCGAGGCCGACGCCGAGGCCGGATCCTTCGACACCGCGCGGGGGCGGCTGGCCGCGGGCGTCTCGACCGGGCGCCATGCCCTGGGCGCGTCCTGGTCTCGCTACAAGACCGACGGCATCTCCGCCGCCGCTTCCGGCACGGAGGCGGACGGGGTCGAGGCCGGGACGATCGCCCTGAACGGGCGCGTCGCCCTGACCGAACGGCTGTCGCTGGAAGCCCGGGCGCGCCAGTCCGACGTCTTCGCCGAGATCGACGCCTTCGGCCCGGTGGACAGCCCCGACACGACGGACACACGCAATCGCTCGGGCTTCGTGCGCCTGACCGCCGTCGGGCTTCTGGGGCTGGACCACCGGCTGACGGCGGCCGGTTCGGACATCGAGCGGGTCACCGACAGCGCCTTCCCCTCCACCTATGAGGGGGAGCGTCGCCTGCTGCGCTGGCAGGCCGACGGCCGCGCGGGGGCCGACGTGGACTACGCCTTCGGACTGGAGCGCGAGGAAACCGAGGCCTTCCTGGACGGCTATTCGGCGGAACAGGGCGTGGACTCGGCCTTCGGGACCCTGCGCTGGAACACGACCGACCGGCTGACGCTGACCCTCGGCCTGCGCCACGATTCGACCGACGACTTCGGCGGCGAGACCACCGGACGGCTGGCGGCCGCGTATGATCTGGGCGGCGGCCTAGCGCTGTCGGGCGCCTACGGCACGGGCTTCAAGACGCCCAGCGTCAGCCAGGCGGTGTGCGACTTCTGCTTCGTCCTGCCCGGCACCGTCGTTCCGGCTCTGGTCCCGGAAACGGCGCGGGGCGGAGAGGTGGCGCTGGGCTGGCGGTCCGCCGATGGCCGGTTCGACGGACGGATTACCGCCTATCGGCTGGAGGTCGAGGATCAGATCGACGGCTTCTTCGACCCCGGCACCTTCGAGTTCTACTATGTCAACATCGACGAGACGCGGACGGACGGCGTGGAGCTGGAAGGGCGCGCGGAGCTGGGCGGCGGCTTCGACCTCAGCCTGGCCTATGCCTGGACCGACGCAGAGGACGTCGGCGCCGGCGCCCCGGTCCTCCGCGTGCCCGAACACGCCGGCTCCGCGACCCTGTCGTGGATCGGCGACCGCCTGTCCGCGGCCCTGACGGTGCGGGCCGAGGGCGCCATGCCGGATTCGGGCGGCGAGCGAGACGGCTTCGTCACCGCCAATTTGAACGCCGCGTGGCGGTTGACGGATCAGGTCGAACTGACGGCGCGGATCGAAAACCTGGCCGACGAGACCTACGAGCAGCTGCTGGGCTACGGGGAGCCGGGGCGGTCCGGCTTCGTGGGCGTCAGGCTGCGCTACTGACCGAGCGGGCGCCGGTCGTTTCGGCGGCCGGCGCCCTGCGACCCAGATCCAGCTCGGTCCAGTCGAGGTTCGGGGCCGGCGCGTGGACCGCGGCCAGGATGGCCCGCATCTCTGCCGCCGAAGCCACCGACACCACCAGCCGGGGATCGCCCGGCAGCGACAGGCCATAGGCGAGCGCCGCCTGCATCGGATCGATCCGCGCCTCGGCCAGGCGACGGCGCGCGCGCGACAATTCCAGTTCGCGGCCGTGCCAAGCCTCCGGCGTGGCCGAGCCGGCGAAGAGTGCGCCCTTGGCGAATACCGACGACAGCTGCACCTGAACGCCCAGACCGTTCAGCGCCTCCAGCTCGCCCGATCGAAAGGCGGCCTGATCCAGCAGATTGCACGACAGCCGCACTACGTCCGGCGATAGGCGGCGGGCCAGAAGCGCCGGGCCGTCGTCCACCTCAGCGACGAAGCCGACCTTCCGGAACAGCCCGCGATCCTTCAAACCTTGCACCCGGTCCCACAGCGCCCGGCCCTCGGACCCCGCCAGATCTGCGGCGGCGGACACCAGCAGCACCTCGGCGCGGGGCAGCCCCATCCGCTCCAGTGAGCGGCGCGCGCGGGCCTCCACCCGGTCCAGACCCTCGGTCGAGGCGACGGTGCGCACCGTCACTTCAAACGGCGACGGAAAGGGCCAGGCGTGGCCCAGCAGGCGCTCCTCGTCCCCGTCGGGACGGCTGACCACCGCGCGCACCCCGCCGTCGGCGGCGGTTTGCAGCAGGGCGCGCAGGTTCTCCTCCCGGGCGCCCGGGGCCGCCGGCGCGGCGCGCAGGGGCTCGGTCACCACGGCCAGGGCCAGGGCGGAGGCGGGCGTCGCGCGGGTCGCGGGAATCGTCACCGCCCGATCCTGACGGCGAAAACTTAAGGCCGGTTTTCCAACACCTTGACGGCGGATTAACCCTGTCGCCGGTCAGTCGGCGTCCGGCTGCCGGTCCGGATGTGCCTCGGCGAAGGCGGGCAGGGCCAGGGCGGCGGCCTCAACTTGCATCAGCCCGGGCCAGCGCGCCGGATCGACGTTGAACCGCCGGGCCGAATACATCTGCGGAATCAGCGCCACGTCGGCCAGGGTCGGCGCCGCGCCGAAGCAGAAGCCGCCGCCGTGCCGCTCCACCAGCCGCTCCAGGGCGTCGAACCCCGCGCCGATCCACCGACCGGCCCAAGCGTCGACCGCCTCCTGATCCGCGTCGAAGGTCTCGCGCAGGGCCTTGAGCACCCGCAGATTGTTCAGGGGATGCACGTCGCACACCACCAGCGCCGTCATGGCCCGGACCGCGGCCCGGTCGGCCGGGCTGGACGGCAGCAGCGGCGGCTCGGGCCGCGTCTCCTCCAGCCATTCCAGAATGGCCGGACTCTGGGTCAGCACCAGACCGTCCGCCTCCAGCGCCGGCACCATCCCCTGCGGATTGCGGCTAAGGAATGCCGGATCGCGCTGCGCCCCCGTGCGCAGGTCCACACCGTTCTGCCCATAGGCCACGCCCTTCAGGTTCAGGGCGATGCGGACGCGGTAGGCGGCGCCGGAGCGCCAGTAGCCGTGCAGGATCATCGGGACCTCATCGTGAAGCGCAGCGGGGACAGGCCGTCGATCGTCGCCTCGACCGACTGTCCGGGCAGAACGGGACCGACGCCCTCGGGCGTGCCGGTGAAGATCAGGTCGCCGGGGCGCACGTCCCACAACTCCCGCGCCTTCGCCAGGATCTCGTCGGGCGCCCAGACCATGTCCCCGATCCAACCCGACTGCCGGACCTCGCCGTCCACGGACAGGGCGATCGCCGCGTCCGGGCCGGGCCCGGCACCCAGGGTGATCGCGGCGCACGGGGCCGACATGTCGAAGCCCTTGGCCGCGTCCCAGGGCCGGCCCGCTTTCTTCGCTGCCGCCTGCAGGTCGCGCCGCGTCAGGTCGCAGCCGACCGCCCAGCCAAGTATACCGCGCGGGCCGATCGCACAGACCAGTTCCACCTCATGATGCAGGTCGGCCGTCGCGGTCGGATAGACGGGGTCGGCGCCGTCGACGACCAGGGCGTCGGCGGGCTTGGAGAAGAAGAAGGGCTCGGCCCGCTCCGCCCCCATCTCACGCGCGTGGGCGGCGTAGTTCTGGCCGACGCACAGGATCCTGCGCACAGGAAAGCGCGATGTCGACCCGGCGATCGGCAGCGATGGCGTCGGGGACGGAGGTAGAATCCAGTCTGTCATGGGCTCTGAATAGCACCTGCCGACGCGGCGACCATGCCGCAGTGCGGGAACTCCCCCCTCGACATGGCGTTGACAGGCGGGGTTCCCTATCTAAACCGTCAAGCTTGAACAGCGGAGCGCATCACATGGCCACGACCAAGGCTCGGGAAGACGTCAAGAACGATCTGAAGACCCTCAAGGAGGACGTGAAGATCGCCGGCCGCGAGGAGGCCGCGCGTCTGCGCGCCAAGGCCTCGGAGACCGAGGCGCGCCTGCGCGCCAAGGCGGCGGAAGCCGACGCCCTGGTCCGCGAGAAGGCCGAGCAGGCCCGCGTCCAGGCGCAAGCCTATTACGAGCAGGCCCGCGTGCGCGGCCGCGAAGTCTACGACGACGCCGCCGAGCGCTTCGACGAGGCCCAGCGCTACGTCATCGAGCGGGTGCAGGAGCGTCCGGTGCAGTCCACCGCCATCGCGCTCGGCGTCGGCGTCCTGATCGGCATGCTGCTGGCCGGCCGTCGGCGCTGATGATCGGTCGAGGCCTGATCAAGAAGGCGGTCGCGGGCGCTGCGGCCGCCGCAGCCGCCTTCGTGGCGGTCGTCGCCTTGGGCGCGACGATCTATTTCGCTCTGGCACTCGTGGTCCTGCCGCTCGCGGCGGCGGCCATCACCATGCTGATGTTCGCCGTGGCGGCCGCCGTGATTGCGGCCATCTTCCTCGGGTCGCCTGATGCAGAAGAGGAAGAGATCGAGGAACCCGAAAGTCTGGGCGCACGCGCCTATTCGCTGTTTCGTGAGCGCCCGATCCTGGGAACGGTCGCCGCCTTGGCCGGCGGCTGGATATTCCTTCGCAATCCGGCGCTGGCCACGATGGTCGCGGCGGCCTTCACCGAAAAGTCGCACGGTCCGCGCCGTCGCCGCTGACGGCGCTCAGGCGACGCTGCGGCGAGGCAATCGCCAAACCTGGTTTTCCTCGAACCGCCTGCCTGACCACGCCATGACGGTGACGACGATGTCGTCGTCGTCCCAGTCTATGCGGTTGAAGCTGGCCGGCGCGCCCCTCTCCCGATCGGACAGGGTGCCGCACCCGACCGCGTAGGACGCATGGTCCGCCAGAGGGATCGGCGTGGCGAACGGCACGTGGACGTGGCCCGTCAGGATCAGATCCACCCCGGCCTCCGCGAAGATCATCGCCGCGGCGTCGCCCCTGCGGACGTCGCCCGTCACCGGCGTGTTCGCCATCTCGATCAGGGGGTGGTGACAGGCCAGAACGCGGAGGACGCCCGTTGGCGCGGCGCGCAGCGCTTCGGCCGCGCGACGGGTTTGATCAAGGTCGATGACGCCCTTCGACCAGTTCAATCGTGCCTGCCATCCGCGCGCCGTGGTGACGCCGCGCACCATCACCTGATCGCCGACCCATTGGTGGTCGTGCGCCGGATGACCGATGGTCGCCTCAAATGCCTTCCAGGGCGAAAAGAGACGATGCCATACGTTGAAATAGGGAACGTCGTGATTGCCCACGACGACGAACGTCGGATTGGCCAGCCGATCGATCCACCGCGCCGCCGCCTCGAACTCCTCCGAGCGACCAGACTGCGTGACGTCGCCGGTGACAAGCGTCAGGTCCGGCTTCAGGACATGGGTCAGTTCCAGCGCCGCTTCAGCAGCGGCGGCGTTCTCTCGCCCGAAATGCACGTCTGAAACCTGGATCAGGCGACCGCTCACGCCTCCACTCCCGGCGGATCCAGGCGCGGGGCCAACGCCTTGAAGGCGCGCGGCCGGAAGGTGGCGATGGCCTCGGCGCCCAGCCGCATCGGCTCGCCGTCGACGACCGCCGGGATGCGCGATCGCGCCTTCATCACCACCTTGCGCACCGTCTGGGTCGTCACCGCGGGATCGTGGCGCCAGTCGTCGAAAAGGGCGTGGGCGGCCAGGCGGAAGGCGTCGGCCGCGCCCTCCGGGCTCATGGCGGCGGCCTCCAGCCCGCGGTCCACGTCCATGACCTTGGAGATCAGAGGCGTGATCAGCGCCATGGCCTGGGCCCGCCGGGTGGGACCGCCGTCCAGCTGATACCGCAGGCGGCCGCCGAAGGCCCGGCGCAGAGCGCGGCGGCCGTGCAGCCATGCCAGCCGCCAGTCGCCCTCGCGCACCGCCTCGCGGGCCGGCGCCCACAGGGCCGGCGATCCAAAGATGGCGGCGCAGAAGAAGGCGCGCCCCTCCACTTCGCCGCCTGAGACGTGGCGCACCTCGCCCTGCTCCAGCGTTTCGCGCAGGGCCTTGCGCCAGTCGGTGGTGCCGTACAGTGCCTTTGGCAGCATGTTCATGGTGCCGCCCGGCAGAGTGGCGATCAGCGGCCCGTCGGCGCCGAGTGACGAGGCGATCGTCCCCGCCGTGCCGTCGCCGGCCAGGATGATGAGCAGGTCCGGCCGCGCATCGACCGCCTCGGTGATGCCTTCGGCGAAGGCGCCGGGGGCCAATTCTATGACCTCCACGTCGGCGATGTCGTACTCCGCCATTAACGCGCGCGCCGCCTCGGCCGCCCCCGCCTCCACGCTCCCGGAGGCAGGATTGACGATCATGCGCACACGGCCCAGCGCCACGTGCGGTGTGAGACTGCGCGCCTCGGAAGGATCGGGCGCGTCGTCAACGGCAAAGGTTTCGCTCATGCTCGCCGGAACGTGCCGCGCGCGGCCCCGTTCCCGCAAGGATCAGTCAGCCTTGCGCAGTTCCTCGGCGGTTTTGGCCGCGCCGGCTTCCAGAGCGTCGCCCGTCTTCTCGGCGGCCTTTCCGGCCTCATCGGCGACCTTGTCCGCGGCGACCGGAACGGCGTCCACGGCCTCTTCCGTCTTGCCGGTCACGGTGTTCCATCCCGTCGCGATCCAGCCGTCCATTCGGGCGCCGGCTTCGGCGACCGAGCGGTCCATGATCGACAGGCCCAACGTCACCGCGCCGAAGAGCGCCAGCAAGCCGACCAGAAAGCCGACCAGCGGATTGCCGCCGCGCCGGCGCTTTGACGCCCACACAGGTCCGGACCCGCCGTCGTCGGCCATCCGCGTGATCTCAGAAAAACGCATCATTCACTCAACCCCCAACAACGAACGGGCCATGGCCTCGCCCCACTCCGGGCGTTAACCTTATGACCGGCCCCTAAGGCCAAGCCTAATCGCGGAACCCGGCCGCACGTCCAGCGTTCTCACCCCCGGGGCGAAACCAGAGATTCTCCAGAGGACGGAAAACCATGAAAAAGGCTCTCATCGCCATCGCCGGCGCCGGCCTGCTGACCGCCGCGTGCGCCAGCGATCCGTACGGCTACGGCACGAATGAAACCGTGCGTCAGGGCGCCATCGGCGCCGGCGTCGGCGCGGTCGCCGGCGCGATCATCGGCAACAACGTCGGCGACGGCAACGCCGGTCGCGGCGCGGCCATCGGCGCCGTGGTGGGCGGCGCCGCCGGCGCCATCCGCGGCTCGCAGCAGGACCGTGCCAACCAGCGCTACGACTCGGCCCGCGGCATCTACTGCTACCCGGAAGGCGACTGCTACTATCCGGACGGCCGTCGCTATCGCTGATCGGCGACGCCCCTGAGCTGATGCGCCCGCCGTCTTCGGACGGCGGGCGTTTTCGTCTATGGTCACGCTTGCCCGGCAACCGTGCGGCGAAATCGGCGTTACGCCGAGATACATCAGGGGGACGTCATGACCGAACTGCGCCTTTCGCCCATCCTCAGCCTGGCAGCCGCACTGACGCTCTCGGCCTGCGCGGTAGGCCCGCTCAGCCGCGACGACCTGATCGCCGAACCTTCCGTCTGCTCGGCGAGATCTTTTGAGGTCTATTTCCAGGAGGCGGCCGCGGGTCTGACCCCGGCCGCGCGTCAGGCCATCGACCTCGTGGCCGACCAGATGGGCGGTTGCGAGATCACGCAGGTGACGGTCATCGGACTCTCCTCCGCCACCGGCACGCCGGAAGCGAACCTGACGCTTTCGCAGCGCCGGGCCCAGTCGGTGGCGGCCGAGTTCGCCCGAAAGGGCTGGCCGACCCCCGCGTTCCAACTGGACGCCGCCGGCGACGCGGGCGCCGTAACCGCAGACGGCGCCATGGAGCCGCTGCGTCGCCGCACCCAGGTCTTCATCGAGGCGCGCCCGCGTTGAGCCGGACCGCTGCGGCGCCGCTGCGGCTTGGAGCGAGCGTGACGTCTCTGTAGGAAGGTCGGCCTCGATCGGAGGTCCGCTTGCGCCGTCTGTCCGCCCTGATCCTCGCCATGCTGTTGTGGCCCACGCTGGCCATGGCGCAACCACGCGCCACTGAGCGGATCGAGGCCGAGCTGGTGTCGATGTCGGCATGGGCCACGCCCGGCTCGACCCTGATGCTGGCCGTGCGGCAGGACATCCAGCCCGGCTGGCACACCTACTGGCGCAATCCGGGCGACTCCGGCGGCGCCACCACGCTGGACTGGCGCCTGCCGACGGGCTTCACCGCCGGAGACATCGTCTGGCCCCTGCCGGAGCGGCAACGGCTCGGCGAGCTGATGAACTACGGCTATTCCGGCGTCGTCTACCTGCCCGTTCCGGTGCAGGTGCCGGCCGACGCCGCGCCGGGGTCGCGCCAGACCTTCACCGTCACCGCCCTGTTCCTGGTCTGCAGCGCCGAGATGTGCGTGCCGGACGAGCTGGAGCTGTCGCTGGCCCTGCCGGTCGCGCCCGGAGCCGCGGCCGACACTGGACACGCCGGGCCGATCCGGCAGGTACTGGAGACCAGCCCGCGCCCGGCGCCGATCGCGGCGCGGATCACCCTCGGCGACGACGGCCGGCCGCTGCTGACCGCCGCCGGGACGGAGCTGGAAGGCGTCACTCGTGCCTATTTCTTCCCCTTCGAGGGCGGGCTGCTGGACCATGCGGCGGCGCAGGCCGGGACGCGCGGCCCGGACGGCCTGACGCTGACCCTGACCCCGGGCCGGGGGTTCGGGACGGTGGCGCGACCGCTGGCGGGCGTTCTGGACACCGACCTCGGTGCCTTCGAAGTCACGGCCCAGCCTGGCGAGCCGCTGCCCGGCACGTCGGGCGGCGGGGTTCTGGCTGAGAAAACGGAGGCGGGCGGCGCTGCGGCCGTCGGCGTGTTGACCGCGCTGGGGCTGGCCCTGATCGGCGGGCTGATCCTGAACCTGATGCCCTGCGTCTTCCCCATTCTGGCGATGAAGGCGGCGTCGCTGGCCGCCGCGGCGCACGACGCCCCGCGCGCCCGGCGCGACGGACTGGCCTTCCTCGCGGGCGTGCTGGTCGCCTTCGTGGCGCTGGGCGGAGCCCTGCTGGCGCTGCGGGCGGCGGGACAGGCGGTCGGTTGGGGCTTTCAGCTTCAGTCGCCGGGCGTCATGGCCGGACTGACGCTGCTGATGCTGGCGGTGGGACTGAACCTCTCGGGCGTCTTTCACGTGGGCGCGGGGCTGCAGGCGGCGGCCGGGTCGGGTCCGCTCTCGCGCCTGCCGGGCGGGGTCGGCGCCTTCTTCACCGGCGTGCTGGCCGTGGTGGTGGCGGCGCCGTGCACCGCGCCCTTCATGGCTCTGGCGCTGGGAGCCGCGCTGGTCATGCCGTGGCCCGTCGCCCTGCTGGTCTTCGCCATGCTCGGCCTCGGACTGGCGCTGCCCTACGTCGCCGTCAGCTTCAGCCCAGCCGTGCTGCGGCGGCTGCCGAGGCCGGGGCCGTGGATGGAGCGGCTGAAGGGGCTCTTGGCCTTTCCCATGTACGGCACGGCCCTGTGGCTGGCCTGGGTGTTCAGTCGACAGGCGGGGGCGGAGGCCCTCGCCCTGCTATTCGCCGCCGCCCTGCTGGTCGCCTTCGGCTTGTGGCTGGCGGGCCTGAACCAGTCGGCGCGGGCGGAGGGACGGGCGGCCGTGCTCAGCGCCGTCGCGGCGACCCTGGCTCTGTTCGGCGGTGTGGCGCTGGCCGGCACGTCGACGATGCTGCCCGCACCGACCGCCGGGGCAGAGGGGCCGGGCGCAACCACCCTGCCGTCGCAACCCTGGGCCGCTGAAGCGGTCGCCGCGGCGCGCGCCGAAGGTCGGCCGGTGCTGGTCAACTTCACCGCCGACTGGTGCGTGACCTGCAAGATCAACGAGCGCGCCGCCCTGTCGTCCGGCCGCGTCGGTCAGGCGCTGGAGGCCGCGAACGCCGTCTATCTGGTCGGCGACTGGACGCGGCGCGACGACGTGATCGCCGCCGAACTGGCCCGCCACGGCCGCTCGGGCGTTCCCCTGTATCTGCTCTATCCGGCCGGAGGCGGCGAGCCACGCATCCTGCCGCAACTGCTCACCGAGGGCACGGTCGTGCGCGCCCTTGAAGAGACTTCCACCCGCTGACCCCAAGGAGACGCCCGATGATCCGCGTGACCCTCGCCTGCGCCGCCGCCCTGGCCCTAGCCGCCTGCTCGCCCGCCTCGGAGACGCCCGAGACGAAGACGGAAACCGCCGCCTCCACCGCCGCCCTGCCCGCGGCTCCCGCCTTCACTCTGGTCGATTCCGACGGCGTCCAACGCAGTCTTACCGATTTCCGCGGGAAGACCGTCGTGATCGAGTGGACCAACGAGGGCTGCCCATACGTGAAGAAGCACTACTCCGCCGGCGCCATGCAGGCCTTGCAGCGCGAAGCGACCGCCGACGGGGTCGTGTGGCTGACGATCATCTCCTCGGCGCCGGGCACGCAGGGCTTCGTCGAGGGCGAGCCCGCCCGCGCCTTCAAGGCCAAGCACGACGGCGCGTGGACCCACCTGCTGCTCGATCCGACCGGTCAGGTCGGCAAGCTGTACGACGCCAAGACCACGCCCGACATGCGGGTCATCGATCCGGAGGGCCGCGTCGTCTTCGTCGGCGGCATCGACGACCGGCCGACCAACAAGGTCGAGGATCTGGAAGGCGCCAACAACTTCGTCCGCGCGGCCCTGACGGACCTCGAGGCCGGCCGCCCCGTGGCGACGCCCTTCGCCCAGCCCTACGGCTGCTCGATCAAGTATCCGGAAACGGTGGAGGCCGAGGCCTAGACTTCCGGCTGCGGCGGGGCGGTGATCACCGCCACGTTGTCGTCGAACAGATGCACCAGTTCGGAAAGCGCCGAGGCGCGCTCTTCCGGGCTGGCGGCGCTTTCGAAGGCGGTCAGGCGGACGGGGATGTCCTCCGAAATGCCGCGCAGGATGCATTTCAGGTCGCCGTCGACGCCGCGTTCCTTCAGCACCAGATGCCCCTGCATGTCGCGGTCGGCCAGCGCCAGGGCGTCGGCCTTGAACGCGGTCCAGTCCGGGCCGCCCAGAACGACGGCCAGATCCATGGAGGCCCAGCCCTCGGCCGTGATCTTCAGCTTGCCGGCGCGGGCGACGATGTCGACGAAGAGGGGCTCTTCGGCCACCGTGACGGGATCGCCCGGCGTCCAGGCCGGCTGGGCGGCGGCCGCTGCGACGGCGGGGTCGGTCAGGGACAGGGCGACGGCGAGGGCGAGACCGCAGGACATGGCGGCGTTCCTTGTTCATCCGATCTCGCGCGACTGGCGAATCGGTCATTGAATGGGGGTACGCCCCAGCCGTAAACGGACGCTTGACGACCGCCTTCGGAGCTTCTGATGCCGACCGCCCGCCCCGCCGCCACCGACCAGGCTTGGGACAAGGCCTGGAAGGCCTTTTGCCGCGCCGCCCAGGCCGATGCGAAGACCCGCATCGTCGACTGGTTCGGCCGCGAGCCCGACCGGCTGGCGCGGATGACGCTGGAGGCGGCCGGCCTGACGCTGGACCTGTCGAAACAGCCGTGGTCGCAGGCGGGTCTGGCCGCGGCGCTGGATCTGGCCCGCGCCGCCGACGTCGAGGGGCGCCGCGCCGCCCTGTTCGGCGGCGAGGTGGTCAATCCCACCGAGGGCCGCGCGGTCCTGCACCCCGCCCTGCGCGCCCCCGACGGCGCGACGTTCACGGCGCTGGGCGAACCGGTCTCCCACGAAGTCGAGGCCGTGCGCGAGGCCATGGCGGAGTTCGCCGAGGACGTCCGCACCGCGCGTGAGACCGGCACGGGCGGGCGGCCTTTCGAGGCGGTCGTCCACATCGGCATCGGCGGATCGGATCTGGGTCCTCGGCTGGTGTGGGACGCCATGCGTCCCGTCGAGCCCACGATCGACCTGCGCTTCGTCGCCAACATCGACCCGCGCGAGATGGCCGAGGCGCTGGCCGGGCTGGACCCGGAGGCGACGCTGGTCGTGGTCGTGTCCAAGACCTTCACCACGCAGGAGACCCTGGCCAACGCCGAGCTGGCCCGCGACTGGCTGAAGACCGCGGTGCCTGCGAAACATCTGGGCCGGCACATCGTCGGCGTCACCGCCGCGCCGGAACGGGCCGAGGCCTTCGGCTGCGGCCGCACCTTCGCCTTCCGCGACTGGGTGGGCGGGCGTTATTCGCTGTGGTCGGCGGTCGGCCTGTCGTGCGCGGTCGGTCTGGGCTGGGACGTCTTCTCCGAAATGCTGGAGGGCGCCGCGGAGATGGACGCCCATTTCCGCACCGCGCCGCTGGAGCGCAACGCGCCCGTCCTGCTGGCGCTGGCCCAGATCTTCAACGTGGCCGGACTGGACCGCACCGCCCGCACCGTCGCCCCCTATGCCCACGGCCTGCGCCGCCTGCCGGCCTTCCTGCAGCAGCTGGAGATGGAATCGAACGGCAAGGGCGTGACGCTGGACGGCGCGCCGGTCGCGGCGTCCGGGCCGATCGTCTTCGGCGAGCCGGGCACCAACGGCCAGCACGCCTTCTTCCAGCAGCTGCATCAGGGGCCGCAGGTGGTGCCCGCCGAGTTCGTCGTGGTGCGCGACACGACCGGCGCGGGCGCGTCGGAGGCGCCGCTATGGTCCAACGCCCTGGCGCAGGCACGCGCCCTGATGGTCGGCAAGACGGCGGATCAGGCGCGGGCGGAAATGCTGGAGCTGGGCGTCGAGCCGGAAGAAGCCGACCGTCTGGCCCCGCACAAGGCCTTCCCGGGCGACCGTCCGTCCACCACACTGGTGCTCGACGCGTTGACGCCCCGCGCGGTCGGAGCGCTGCTGGCCCTGTACGAGCACAAGACCTTCGTCGAGGGCGTGGTCTGGGCGATCAACAGCTTCGACCAGTGGGGCGTGGAACTGGGCAAGGCCATGGCCCGCAGCCTTCTGGCCGACGCCGAGGCCGGCGCGCCGTCGGCGGACCTCGACCCCTCCACCGCCGCCCTTCTGACCCGTCTGGCGACCCGGCCCGCGCCGAAACCTGCGCCGGAGCCCAGGGCGAAGGCCAAGCCGGAGAAGCCGAAAAAGGAAAAGGAGCGCGCCCCCGCGAAGGAAGCGCGCCCCTCGTTCCTGTCGGTCAGGAAGAAGTCCTAGAACCTACCACCGGCGGTCATAGCGCCAGTCGCGGTCCTGACGATTCTGGGCGCTGCGCCACTCGCCGTGGTTCCGCCAGAAGCGGCCGTCCCGCCAGTAGCCGCGACCCTGATAGGTCCGGCCGTCGACGTAGCGCTGGTCGTAGCCATAGCCGGACTGATAACCGTAGCGGTTGCGGTCGATGCCGTTCTCGCGTTCCCAATGGCCCTGGTTCCACCAGCAGCGGCCGTCGCGGTAGAAGCCGCAGTCGTCGCCGCCGTTCGCGGTCGCGCCCACGGCCGCGCCGGCCAGCGCCCCGCCCAGGATGTAGGTGCCGTCGCCCTGACCGATCACGGCCCCGGCCACCGCGCCCACGGCGGCGCCGATCAGGGCGTCCCGGGTGGAATCGTTGCGGTCCCGGTCGCGGTCATAGCGATAGTCCTGGGCCGCCGCCGGGGCGGCCGTGAGGCTCAGGGCGGCCAGGGGGGCGGCCGCGGCCATCAACATCTTCGTCTTCATGTTGGCGCTCCTTTCATGAGGCATGTCCGCACCTTGCCCCACGGGGCCTGAACTGCCCCGGGAACGCGCCGTTCAGCCGGCGTTCATGCCGTTTGCCTTGCCGTGACGCTTCAGGACCGGCAGGGTCAGGGCATGCGGATCTGGAGCGGCTTCAGACGATCGATCGCCGGCGCGGCGGTGCTGGCTTCGCTGGTGCTGGCCGGCTGCGCGACGGCGCAGGACGTGCCGCCTCCACCGCCTCCTCCGCCGCCCGTCGCGCCGCCTCCGCCGCCGCCGCCTCCTCCTCCTCCACCGCCGTCTCCAACGGACGTGCGCATCTCGGACGCACGGGCGCTGGCCGATGGCGGCGATCTCGTGGGGGCCGAGCCGCTGTACGTCGCCGCGGCCGAACAGGCGGAGGCGCAGGGCGACGCCGTCGCCGCCTCCGCCGCCTGGATCGAGGTGGCCAAGGCCCGCGCCGGGCTGGGCCGGGAGGACGAGGCCGACGCCGCCGTGGGCCGCGCGGTGACGGTGGTGGAGAGCGGGCTGGGACCACGCTCAACCGCCCTGATCCCCGCCCTGCTGACCCAGGCCCGCATGCGCTACATTCAGGGTCGCCACGAGGAGGCGCTGGCCGCCGCGGGGCGCGGGCTGGACCTGGCGGGCCCGGACGGCGACCCCCGGCTGGTCGCCGATCTCACCTATGAGCGCGCCAAGAACCTCGACGTGCTGGGCCGCTTCGCCGAGGCCGAGGCCGCGGCGCGGACCGTCATCGCCCTGCGGACCGAGCTGCTGGGCCCCGACGACCCCTACGTCGGCGACGCCCTGAACCAGCTGGCCAACGCCCTGATGGCGCAGGGCCGCTATGCCGAGGCCGAGCCGCACCAGCGGCGGGCGCTCGTGATATACGAGGCCGCCTACGGCGCCGAGGACGAGCAGGTGGCGCTGGCGCTCAGCAACCTCGGCAACATCCTGCGCCGCACGGGGCGAATGGATGAGGCGGAGCGTTCGCACCGCCGCGCCGTCGCCATCGCCGGGAAGGTCGAGAACCCGGTCCTTCTGGCCCAGACCCTGACCAACCACGGCTGGCTGCTGCACCTGACCGGGCGCGGCGATCTGGCCGAGCCGATCTTCCGTCAGGCGCTGGCCATCGCGCTGGAGCTGGTCGGGCCGGACCATCCCTTCACCGGCATCGCCACCGCCAACCTCGCCTTCAGCCTGGTCGATCAGGGCCGCCACGCCGAGGCCCTTCCGCTGTTCCAGACGGCGCTTCCGGTGCTGGAGGCGGGGCTGGGGGCGGACAGTCCCGATCTGGTCACCACCCTGGACGGCTATGGCCAGACGCTGATCGGGCTGGGTCGCCCGGACGAGGCCGAGGCCCTGATGATCCGCGCCGGCGCCATCCTGGCCGCACGCCAGCCGGCGGGGCATCCCGACGCGGTGTTCCAGGCCGCGGACCACGGCGCCTTCCTGGCCCGCGCGGGCCGGCCGCGGGACGCGCTGGCCGTGCTCAGACCCGCGCGCGATGCCCTGTTCCGCCGGGATGGACGGCGGCTGGAGGGAAGCGACCCCACCCGCCGCGCGGCCCCGCTGTTCCGCCGCATCGTCCAAGCCGCCTGGCTGGCGAAATCTCCCGACTGAATCGGGCGCCGCGCCCTTGACGCCTCCCCGCGCCGGACCTACTTCCGCGGCGCGTTAGCACTCGGGCACGGCGGCTGCCAAAAGCGCTGGGGTCCGGGGGCGCTCAATCATCAGAGGCCCTGAAGGGAGAACTACAGATGGCGTTTCGTCCGCTCGGCGATCGCGTGTTGGTCAAGCGCGTGGAAGAGGAATCGAAGACCAAGGGCGGGATCATCATCCCCGACACCGCCAAGGAGAAGCCGCAGGAAGGCGAAGTCGTCTCCGTCGGCCCCGGCGCCCGCGACGACTCGGGCAAGGTCAACGCGCTCGAGCTGAAGGCCGGCGACCGCATCCTGTTCGGCAAGTGGTCCGGCACCGAGGTCAAGATCGACGGCGAAGACCTGATCATCATGAAGGAATCAGACGTCCTGGGCGTGCTGGCTTAAGCCCCCGACGACCCTTCTTTCGCAATCCCATCAGATATTTAGGAGAGAGCTGACATGGCCGCCAAGGTCGTCAACTTCAACACCGACGCGCGCGACAAGATGCTGCGCGGCGTCAACGTCCTCGCCAATGCGGTGAAGGTCACCCTGGGTCCCAAGGGCCGCAACGTCGTCATCCAGAAGTCCTTCGGCGCCCCGCGCTCCACCAAGGACGGCGTCTCGGTGGCCAAGGAGATCGAGCTGGAGGACGCCTTCGAGAACATGGGCGCCCAGATGATCCGTGAGGTCGCCTCCAAGACCAACGACAAGGCGGGCGACGGCACCACCACCGCCACCGTCCTGGCCCAGTCGATCGTCCAGGAAGGCCTGAAGTCGGTCGCCGCCGGCATGAACCCGATGGACCTGAAGCGCGGCATCGACAAGGCCGTCGCCGCCGTCATCGCCGACATCAAGGCGTCGTCCAAGAAGGTCTCGGCCAACACCGAGATCGCCCAGGTCGGCACGATTTCCGCCAACGGCGACGCCGAGGTCGGCGAGATGATCGCCCGCGCCATGGAAAAGGTCGGCAACGAAGGCGTCATCACGGTCGAGGAAGCCAAGACCGCCGAGACCGAGCTGGACGTCGTCGAGGGCATGCAGTTCGACCGCGGCTACCTGTCGCCCTACTTCATCACCAACGCCGACAAGATGCAGGCCGAGCTCGAAGAGCCCCTGATCCTGCTGCACGAGAAGAAGCTGTCCAGCCTGCAGCCCATGCTGCCGATCCTGGAGGCCGTGGTGCAGTCTGGCCGTCCGCTGCTGATCATCGCCGAGGACATCGAGGGCGAGGCCCTGGCCACCCTGGTGGTCAACCGCCTGCGCGGCGGCCTGCGCGTCGCCGCCGTCAAGGCGCCGGGCTTCGGCGACCGCCGCAAGGCCATGCTGGAGGACATCGCCGTCCTGACCGGCGGCCAGGTGATCTCCGAGGACCTGGGCATCAAGCTCGAGAACGTCACCCTCGACATGCTGGGCAAGGCCAAGAAGGTCACCATCACCAAGGACGACACCACCATCGTGGACGGCGTCGGTGAGAAGGACGCGATCGAGGCTCGCATCGGCCAGATCAAGAAGCAGATCGAGGACACCACCTCGGACTACGACAAGGAGAAGCTGCAGGAACGTCTGGCCAAGCTGGCCGGCGGCGTCGCGGTCATCCGCGTCGGCGGCTCGACCGAGGTCGAGGTCAAGGAGAAGAAGGACCGCGTCGACGACGCCCTGAACGCCACCCGCGCCGCAGTGGAAGAAGGCATCGTGCCCGGCGGCGGCATCGCCCTGCTGAAGGCGACCAAGGCGCTGGACGGCCTGACCGGCGACAACGCCGACCAGACCGCCGGCATCGCCATCATCCGCCGCGCCATCCAGGCCCCGATCCGTCAGATCTCGGAAAACGCCGGGGTCGAAGGCTCGATCGTCGTCGGCAAGGTGCTGGAGAACGCCGACAAGTCGTTCGGCTTCAACGCCCAGACCGAAGAGTACGGCGACCTGGTCGCCATGGGCGTGATCGACCCGGCCAAGGTCGTCCGCACGGCGCTTCAGGACGCGGCCTCGGTCGCCGGCATCCTGATCACCACCGAAGCGGCCGTCGCCGACGCCCCGAAGAAGGCCTCGGCCGGCGCCGGCGGCATGCCGGGCGGCGGCATGGGCGGCATGGGCGACATGGACTTCTAAGTCCGATCCCGGGCTCGACCCGGGATCAGCCCAGGCTGAAACGAAGAGGGCGGGTCCGGCGACGGGCCCGCCCTTTCCTTATCTTCAAGCGACCTTGGTTCGGACTCGCTTCGGGCGCAGCACGGTGAGCGTCCACGGATTGCCGTCTTGGTCGATCTGAATCTCGATCTGATATCCCGTTTCAGTGGTGAACTTCCGAGCATCGAGCGACTGCGGTCGAGGTCCGTCCGCCTGCACCATTAAGCCAGCAAAGCGATCTTTCTCCTGACGATACCAGAACACGGACAGTTCAGCTTCAGTTAGGCTGACTTGGGCCTTGATCTGCGGCATCACGAGATCGACCAGAGGCTGCGCTTCAACAGAGAAACCAAAGCGGCGCAATGCAATCAAAAGAGCGGCCGCGTCGGCCGCCATGAATCCCTGAGCTCCAAAAACTTGAGTGTCCTTCATGCGCGGCCGCGGGAAGAACGCTCGCTCCGGAATTTGGAACGCCTCCGACAGCGACCTCAAATCGATTCGATAGAGCCTCGGATCGGTTTCGCAGAGGATGTCCTCGATATCGGCGAACGAAACCCAGCCTTCCCGCGCCGCATGGCGCAAGACCGACGCGTACAGGCCATGCTCTTTCTTAGGCAACGGCTTTTGAAGTGCATCGCAAAGGAAGGCCAACAAAGTGGGGTCAAATTTGGTCTTCATTCCCGCTCTCCGAATCGCAAGCGACCATGGTCCTCAGCTCTCCGGCCGAACGCTATTCAACTTTGCTTGAAAGCTGTATCGCGCGGCGATACAGTGGCCTGTGATCCAAAGCTGGAAATCCCGTGACGCGCAACTGGTCTTCGAAGGCCGGTCGCCCAAGGGCTTTCCGCCTGATCTGGTTAAGGCGACGCGGCGGCGGCTGGAAAGGCTGGACGCCGCCACCACCGTCGAAGACCTGCGCGTGCCGCCGGGCCACCGGCTGCACAAGCTGAGCGACGACCGCGCGGGACAGTGGTCGATCAGCGTCAACGACCAGTTCCGCATCTGCTTCGTTTGGGGCGACTTTGGCCCGGAGCAGATCGAGTTCGTAGATTACCACTGAGGACGCCGTCATGACCGTGCGCGACTATGCCGATTTCGTCCAGCCGCTGGCTCATCCCGGCGAGCATCTGCGCGAGGACTTCCTGCCGGAATACGACCTGACTCCCGGCAAGCTGGCGCGCGCCATGGGCCTTAAGGAACGCTCTCGCATGGAGCGTCTGGTGCGCGAGGAGCAGGCGCTGACGCCCGACACGGCGCTGCGGCTCGCGCGGGTGTTCGGGACCTCGGCGGAGTTCTGGATGAATCTTCAGACCCAACATGACCTGTCCAAGGCCGCGATGGCCGCGCGCGACGAGTTGGCGGCGATCGTTCCGCTCAAGGTCGCCTAAGCCACCCTTGCCTCCCCTCACGTAACCGTGCCTCCATCGGCTCCATGAGCGAACTCGACGATTTCCGCGCCTCCACCCGCCAGTGGCTGGAGGCGAACTGTCCGCCCGAGGTGCGGGGGCCCGTACGGTCCGAGGACGAGGTGATCTGGGGCGGGCGCAAGGCCGTCTTCGCCACGCCGGGGCACGAACGCTGGCTGAAGGTCATGGGCGAGCAGGGGTGGACCGCGCCGGAATGGCCGGTGGAGTACGGCGGCGGCGGCCTGTCGCGGGAACAGGCCAAGGTGCTGGCCCAGGAGCTGGCGCGCCTCGGGGCGCAGCCGGCGCTGAACAGCTTCGGCGTCTGGATGCTGGGCCCGGCCCTGCTGAAGTTCGGCACGGAGGAGCAGAAGAAGCGCTTCCTGCCGCCGATCGTGCGCGGCGAAATCCGCTGGTGCCAGGGCTATTCCGAACCGGGCGCGGGGTCGGACCTGGCCGGCCTGCAGACCCGCGCCGAGGACCGCGGGGACCACTGGATCGTCAACGGCCAGAAGGTGTGGACCAGCTATGCCGACAAGGCGGACTGGATCTTCTGTCTGGTGCGCACCGATCCGGAGGCGCCCAAGCATCTGGGCATCAGCTTCGTCCTGTTCGACATGGCGACGCCGGGGGTGACGACCAAGCCGATCACGCTGATTTCCGGCAAGTCGCCCTTCTGCGAGACCTTCTTCGACGACGTGCGGGTGGAGAAGGAAAATCTGGTCGGGGAGCTGAACCGCGGCTGGGACGTGGCCAAGCACCTGCTGGCGCATGAGCGGACCATGATCGGCGCCATGGGCGAGATCGGCGGCGGCCGGCCGCTGGGCCAGGTGGCGACCGGCTCGATCGGCGCGGACGACGACGGCCGCCTGCTGGACCCCATGCTGCGCGCGCGCATCGCGGAACTGGAGGTGGACGCCGCCGCCTTCCGCCTGGCGCTGGAACGCACCGGCGACCGGATGAAAGCGGGTCAGGCGCACCCGGCGCTGGCGTCGATGCTGAAGTACTACGGCTCCGAGCTGAACAAGCGGCGGCACGAGCTGCTGATGGCCGCCGGCGGCTCTGACGCGCTGGAGTGGGAGGGCGATCGCTCGCGCGACGGCGCCATGGCCCGCGACTGGCTGCGCACCAAGGCCAACTCCATCGAGGGCGGGACCAGCGAGATCCAGCTGAACATCCTCGCCAAGCACGTGCTGCAGCTGCCGGGGGCGTGAGGATGGCCGCCAGCCTTTCCTTCTCCCCTTGCGGGAGAAGGTGGCCTCGCGGAGCGAGGTCGGATGAGTGGTCTCTCCGGCCTCGTCTCATCGACAGCCGCCGATCGCCTCCCCCTGTGCGACCCCTCATCCGTCAGCCCTTCGGGCTGCCACCTTCTCCCGCAAGGGGAGAAGGGCGACGTTCGGACGACCTGTCATGCTGATCCTGACCGACGAACAGACCATGCTGAAGGAGGCCGCCGACGGCTTCCTGAACGAGCGCGCGCCGATCGCCCATCTGCGCAAGCTGCGCGACACCCGAGACCCCGACGGCGTCTCGCGCGAGCTGTGGGCCGCTTTCGGGGAGATGGGCTTCGCCGGCGTCATGATCCCCGAGGCCGACGGCGGCTCCGGCCTCGGCGCGGTGGAGGCGGGCGTGATCGCCGAGAGCCTGGGCCGCACGCTGACGCCCTCGCCCTTCCTCGGTTCGTCCGTGCTGGCCGCGACCGTGCTGACGCAGGCGGGGTCCGAGGCGCAGAAACAATGGCTGCCCCGGATCGCGTCGGGAGAGGCGATCCTGTCGCTGGCCGTGGACGAGGGGCCCAAGCACGCGCCTGCCCGCATCGCCACGACGGCGCAGCGTCAGGGCAACGGCTTCGTCCTGAACGGCGCCAAGGGCTTCGTGCTGGACGGCCACGTCGCCGACGCCCTCATCGTGGCGGCGAAGACGGACGGCGGCCTGACCCTGTTCCTGATCGATCCCAAGACCGACGGCGTGGAGGTCGAGCGCACCGTCATGGTCGACGCCCACAACGCCGCGCGGGTCACGCTGAGCGACGTCCGCGTCGACGCCGACGCCGTGATCGGCGCGGTCGACGGGGGCGAGGGGCCACTGACCGCCGCCCTGAACCTGGGCCGCGCCTGTGCCGCCGCCTCTCTGGTCGGGGCGGGGGATCAGGCCTTCCAGATCACGCTGGAGTACCTGCGCACCCGCAAGCAGTTCGGTCGCGCGATCGGCGAGTTCCAGGCCCTGCAGCACCGCGCCGCCCATCTGTTCACCGAGATCGAGATCGCCCAGGCCGCCGTTCTGGCCGCCCTGCAGGCGCTGGACGCGGGCCGTGACGACGCCGGTCTGGTCGTCTCCGTCGCCAAGGCCAGGGCCGGCCGGGTCGCCGAGCTGGCGGTTCAGGAGGCGGTGCAGATGCACGGCGGCGTCGGCATGACCGACGAATACGACGTCGGCCTCTATATGAAGCGGGTGCGCGTGCTGAACGAACTGCTGGGCGACGCCGCCTTCCACCAAGAGGCGCTGGCGCGGTCGCAGGGCTTCTAGGTCACGCCTGCCGGAAGCCCAGCACGTCCTGCATGTCGTAGAGGCCCGGCTTGCGGCTGCGGACCCAGGCGGCGGCGACCACGGCGCCCTTGGCGAACAGGCTGCGGTCGACCGCCGAGTGGCTGAGCGTCAGCGTCTCGTCGTCCGAGGCGAAGATGACCGAATGCTCGCCGATGATGCCGCCGGCGCGCAACGCTGCGAAGCCGATCTCGCCTTCCTTCCGGGCCTGACCCACGCCGTCGCGGGGCGCGGCGCGGACGTCGTCCAGATCGACGCCCCGGCCGTCGGCGACCGCCTGCCCCAGCATCAGGGCCGTGCCCGACGGTGCGTCCACCTTGCGCCGGTGATGCGCCTCCAGAACCTCCACGTCCCAGTCGCGGCCGTCCAGACGCTGGGCCGCGTGTTCGACCAGGCCGATCAGGATGTTGACGCCCAGCGAGAAGTTGCCGCTGCGGACCACGGCGACCTTCTCCGCCGCCGCCTCGATCCCCGCCAGCTGCTCCGGCGTGAAGCCGGTCGAGCCGATCACCAGCGCCGGCCCGCCGGCCTGCGCGCACGCCTCGGCCAGTTCCAGCGACGCCTCGGGGGTCGAAAAGTCGATGACCACGTCGCAGCGCGACAGGTCGGGCGTCTCGCCCCGGTCGAAGCGGGCGGCGACCACCACGTCGTCGCGCGCGTCCAGCGCCGCCGACACGGCCCGGCCCATCCGGCCCCGGGCGCCGGAGATGCCGACGTGCAGCACGCCGTTCGCGCCCAGGCTCATTGGGCCGTCTCGTTGCTGCCCAGGATGTCGGCCCAGAAACGTTTGGCCTTGCCGGTGAAGCTGGAGTTGCGCGGCGTCTGGGTCTCGCCCAGCGAATCCGCCAGTTCCTGCAGCAGCTCCTTCTGACGCGCCGTCAGGTCGGTCGGCGTCTCGACGAACAGCTCGACGACCAGGTCGCCGCGCGCCTTGCCGTTCAGATGGGGCATGCCCTTGCCCTTGATCCGCACCGTCTTGCCCGTCTGCGATCCGGCGGGGACGCTGACGGGCGCCTTGCACTGGCCGTCGCAGGCGGTGGAGATCAGGCACGGCGCCTCGATCTCGCCGCCCAGCGCCGCGACGGTCATGGGCACCGGCACGGTGACCAGCAGATCCAGGTTGTCGCGCTCGAACAGGTCGTGCGGCGTCACCGACAGGAAGACGTACAGGTCGCCGCGCGGTCCGCCGCGCTGACCCGCATCGCCCTCGCCCGTCAGGCGGATGCGGGAGCCGTCGTCCACGCCGGCGGGGATCTTGAGGCTCAGGCTGCGGGTCTTGCGCACCAGTCCGTGGCCCATGCACGAGCCGCAGGGCTCGGCGATCATCTTGCCCTGACCGCCGCAGCGGGGGCAGGTCCGCTCCATCTGGAAGAAGCCATTGGCCGTCCGCACGCGCCCCTGACCGCCGCAGGTGGTGCAGGTGACCGGCTGGGTGCCCGGCTTGGCGCCCGACCCGTCGCAGGTCGAACAGGCCAGGGTCGCGGGCACCGAAATCTCGACCTCGGCGCCCTGATAGGCCTGCTCCAGCGTGATCTCGAGGTCGTAGCGCAGGTCTGAGCCGCGCCGCGGCCCGCCGCGCGCGCCGCCGCCGGCCCGGCCGCCGAACACGTCCCCGAAGGCGTCGCCGAAGACCTGGGCGAAGATGTCGTTGACGTCGTGGAAGCCCTGACCCTGACCGAACGGGTGGCCGCCCCCGCCGCCGCCCGCG
The DNA here is from genome assembly GCA_019748055.1 of Caulobacteraceae bacterium. Lineage (GTDB taxonomy): Bacteria > Pseudomonadota > Alphaproteobacteria > Caulobacterales > Caulobacteraceae > Brevundimonas. The sequence continues at coordinate 38,557 of JAIEQC010000050.1, forward strand.
TGCCCGAAGCGGTCGTAGTGGGCGCGCTTCTGCTCGTCGGAGAGCACGGAGTAGGCCTCGGAGATCTCCTTGAACTTCGCCATCGACTCTTCCGAGCCGCCGTTGCGATCCGGATGGTGCTGCATCGCCAGCTTGCGATAGGCGGCCTTCAGGGCCGGGGCGTCGGCCGTCCGCTCGACGCCCAGCACTTCGTAGTAATCACGCTGCGCCATGCGGCGGGTACCCTCTGACTCTCAGGCCGATCCCTGCGTCGTTCCGACGTCTGAAGATGCGGCGATGATCGGGCTGACATGGGAACCCGATCCGGTGATGCAAGGCTTAAGAAAAGGCCCCGCCCGTCGGATGACAAGCGGGGCCGTTCTTTGATTCAAGGCGCGTCAGGCGCTCTTCTTGTCGTCGGAATCCGAGACTTCCTCGAACTCCGCGTCGACCACGCCGTCGTCGGCGGGCTGACCCTCGGCCGAGGCGCCGTCGCCCGCGCCCTGCTGGGCCGCGTACATGGCCTCGCCCAGCTTCATCGAGGCCTGGGCCAGGACGTTGGTCTTCTCGCGGATGGCTTCCGGATCCGTGCCGTCCTTGGCCGCCTTCAGGTCGTCCAACGCCGTCTGGATGGCGGTCTTCTCGGTCTCGCCGACCTTGTCGCCGTGCTCCGCAAGGGCCTTCTCGGTCGAGTGGATCAGGGCGTCGGCCGAATTCTGGGCCTCCACCAGCTCCTTGCGGGCCTTGTCTGCCGTGGCGTTGGCCTCGGCTTCCTTGACCATCTTCTCGATGTCGGCGTCCGACAGGCCGCCGTTGGCCTGGATGCGGATCGACTGCTCCTTGTTGGTCGCCTTGTCCTTGGCCGTCACGTGCACGATGCCGTTGGCGTCGATGTCGAAGGCGACCTCGATCTGCGGCATGCCGCGCGGGGCCGGCGGAATGCCCATCAGGTCGAACTGACCCAGCAGCTTGTTGTCCTGCGCCATCGGCCGCTCGCCCTGGAAGACCCGGATCGTCACGGCCGACTGGTTGTCGTCGGCGGTCGAGAAGGTCTGGCTCTTCTTGGTCGGGATGGTGGTGTTGCGCTCGATCAGCGGGGTGAACACGCCGCCCAGCGTCTCGATCCCCAGCGTCAGCGGGGTCACGTCCAGCAGCAGCACGTCCTTGACGTCGCCCTGCAGCACGCCGGCCTGGACCGCGGCGCCCAGCGCCACGACCTCATCCGGGTTCACGCCCTTGTGCGGCTCCTTGCCGAAGAAGGCCTTAACCGCCTCCTGCACCTTGGGCATGCGGGTCATGCCGCCCACCAGCACCACCTCGTCGATGTCCGAAGCCTTCATCCCGGCGTCGGCCAGCGCCTTCTTGCAGGGCTCGATGGTACGGGCGACCAGGTCCTCGACCAACGCCTCCAGCTTGGCGCGCGACAGTTTGATGTTCAGGTGCAGCGGACCCGACGCGTTCATGGTGATGAACGGCAGGTTCACCTCGTACTGGGTCGTGGAGCTGAGCTCCTTCTTGGCCTTCTCGGCCTCTTCCTTCAGGCGCTGCAGTGCCAGCTTGTCCTGACGCAGGTCGACGCCCTGCTCCTTCTTGAACTCGTCGGCCAGATAGTCGACCAGACGCAGGTCGAAGTCCTCGCCGCCCAGGAAGGTGTCGCCGTTGGTGGACTTCACCTCGAATACGCCGTCGCCGATCTCCAGGATCGAGACGTCGAAGGTGCCGCCGCCGAGGTCATAGACCGCGATCTTCTGGCCGTCGTTCTTCTCCAGCCCATAGGCCAGAGCCGCGGCCGTCGGCTCGTTGATGATGCGCAGGACTTCGAGGCCCGCGATCTTGCCGGCGTCCTTGGTGGCCTGGCGCTGGCTGTCGTTGAAATAGGCAGGGACGGTGATGACGGCCTGTGTGACCTTCTCGCCCAGATAGGCCTCCGCGGCCTCCTTCATCTTGGTCAGGGTGAAGGCCGAGATCTGCTGGGGCGAGTAGTCCTTGCCGTGAGCCTTCACCCAGGCGTCGCCGGTCGGGCCCTTGACGATCTCATAGGGAACCATGCCCTTGTCCTTCGCCACGACGGGGTCGTCGAAATTGCGGCCGATCAGTCGCTTGATGGCGAAGAAGGTGTTGGACGGATTGGTCACCGCCTGGCGCTTGGCCGGTTGCCCGACCAGGACTTCGCCCCCGTCCTGGATGGCGACGACCGAGGGGGTGGTGCGATTGCCCTCGGCGTTCTCGATGACCTTGGGCGAGCCGCCCTCCATCACCGCGACGCAGGAGTTGGTGGTGCCGAGGTCGATGCCGATGATCTTGGCCATGGTCTGGTCTTCGTCTCCGTTGCGGCGGGCGGTTCGGCGGCCTTGCAAGAAGCGCCGCGGCTGACCGCCCCCTAAAAGGTGGGTTCAGTGTCCGTGTCCGTTGCGAAATCCCTGCTTTCGGCGGGGTTTCTCGGGTCAGGCGGCATATGGGAAGCGCGCCCTCGACCGCAAGTGCGTTTCGCGCGGCGAGAAACGGCCACATCGGCGGGCATGGGCGCGGCGACCGGTCACGCCGCGAGGACTCGACGCCCGCGCCGCACGCGGCCAAGGTCCCGCCTCCGACCGAGAGGGAACTCCAAATGACCATTCGCCTGACCCGCCCCGAGGGGTCCGAACCCCAGGACTTCGCCCTCAGCCGTCGTGCGCTGGCCGGAGTCTCCGCGGGCAGCCTTTTCTTTGCCGGCTACGCCCCCGCAGCGCTGGCGGCCCAGGCCGCGCCGATCCGGACGGACGCCGAAGGCCTCGCGGTCGGCGACGTGACCTACCCGGCTCCGGACGGGTTTCAGCTGCCGGCCTATGTGGCCCGACCTAAAGGCGACGGGCCCTATCCGGTCGTGATCGTGGTGTCCGAGATTTTCGGCGTGCACGAATACATCCGCGACGTCTGCCGGCGTCTGGCCAAGGCCGGATATGCGGCGATCGCGCCGGCCTTCTTCGTCCGTGCCGAAGACCCGGCGCCCCTGTCCGACATGCGCCGCGTGCAGGAAATCGTGGCTCAGGCCCGGTATTCCCAAGTCATGGGCGACGTGTCGGCGACGATGGAGTGGGCGTCCACCCAGACGTGGGCGCGCGACGACCGCATGGGCATCACCGGCTACTGTTGGGGCGGCAAGGTTGTGTGGCAGGCGTGCGCCCGCTTCGCGTCGCTGGATGCCGGCGTCGCCTGGTACGGCCGACTCGCCCCCGCCGCCGAGGCCACGCCGGAACAGCGGGCCGCCGGCGAACCCTGGCCCGTCGATCTCGCCGACGATCTGAAATGCCCGGTGCTGGGCCTCTATGGCGAGGCGGACCGGGGCATCCCCCTGCCGTCGGTGGAGGCGATGAACACGGCGCTTCAGCGCGCCGGGCGCACCGACAGCGGCATCCACGTCTATCCCGCAGCGCCGCATGGCTTCCACGCCGACTATCGCGACAGCTACCGCGAAGCCGACGCCCGCGACGGCTGGCGGCGGCTGCTGGAACTGTTCGACGCGCGGCTGAAGGCGTGAGCCGTCAGCCCGCGTCGGCCGCCTTCGCATAGGCCGCGGCGCCCGCCACCTGGTCCGAAGCCGACGCCTGCGCGCCCGATCCTTTCGCCGCCACCACGACCATGGCCGGGCGCACGGTGCGGCCGAACAGGGCGTAGCCGGCCTGCAGCGTCTGGATCACCTTGCCACCGTCCACCTCGGTCGAGGGCTGCTCCATCATCGCCTGATGCAGGTGCGGATCGAAGGTCTCGCCCGCGGCTGGGGCCACGCGGACCAGATTGTTGGCCTCGAACGCCGACAGCAGCGACTTCTGCGTCATCTCCAGCCCGGTGATCAGGCCGGCCGCGGCGCCTTCCGCATCCTTCGGCGCCGCCTGCAGCGCGCGCTCGAGGTTGTCGGCCACGCCCAACAGGTCGCGGGCGAAGCGCTGGATGGCATAGGCGCGGGCGTCGTTGTTCTGGGCTTCCGCGCGCTTCTTGGTGTTCTCGGCTTCCGCCACGGCGCGCAGGGCGCGGTCCTTCCACTGGTCGCGCTCGGCGATCAGCTGGTCGATCGGCCCCAGGTCGTCGCCGGGATGCGCGTTCAATCCGGCCTCGGCGTCGGCCTCCAGCTCGGGATCGATGTCGTGCGGGTCGTCAGTCGGTTCGTTCACGTCTCTTGTCCGTCCAGAATCCGGCCCAGCACCCGGGCGGTGTAGTCCACCAACGGGATGACTCGGGCATAGTTCAGCCGCGCGGGGCCGATGACTCCCAGAGCCCCGATCACCCGCTGCCGTCCCGTCATATAGGGCGCCGCGATCACGGCGGAACCCGAAAGCGAAAACAGTCGCGTCTCCGACCCGATGAAGATGCGCACCCCCTGCGCCGCCGACACCCCGTCCAGCAGACCGATCAGCTGCTCCTTCTGCTCCAGATCGTCGAACAGGACGCGGACCCGTTCCAGATCCTCCACCGCCTCGCGGTCCTGCAGCAGGTTGGCCCGGCCGCGCACGATCAGGGCGCGCTCACGGTCCGGACCGCCCGACCACGCCGCCAGGCCGTCCTCGACCAGACGCGCCGCCGCGGCGTCCAGCTCGCGCCGCGCCGCGTCCAGCTCGGTGCGCATCTCGGTCCGCGCCTCGTGCAGGGGCCTGCCCTTCAGCCGGGCGTTCAGAAAGTTGGACGCCTCCTGCAGGGTCGACGGCGTGACCCCGGCCTTCAGCGGCATCAGCCGGTTCTCGACCGTGCCGTCGTCCCCGACCAGCACGGCCAGCGCCTGGTCGTGGCCCAAGGCCACGAACTCGACGTGCTTGACCCCCGCGTCCCGCACCGGACTGGCGACGATCCCCGCCCCGCCCGCGAGGCCCGAAAGCAGCGCCGAGGCCTCGTTCAGCACCTCGTCGAAGCCGCGCCCCCGGCTCACCAGACGCGCGTCGATCTCGCGCCGTTCCTCCGCGCCGACGTCTCCGACCTCCAGCAAACCGTCGACGAACAGCCGCAGGCCCGCGTGCGTCGGAATGCGCCCCGCCGACGTGTGGGGTGACGCCAACAGGCCGGCCAGCGTCAGGTCCTGCATGGTGTTGCGGATCGACGCGGGCGACAGAGACACCCCCGTCAGCGACAGGGTCCGCGACCCCACCGGCTCGCCCGTCTGCAGATAGCTCTCGACGATGCGCCGGAAGATGTCCCGCGCCCGCTGGTCCAGCACGGTCAGGGGGGCCGATGCGCCCAGATACGTCATGCGCGTCCCTCCCAGTCCTGCCGCGTCAGCCGCATGACGAGGCAGTCGTCGGCGTCGAACATCCGCCGGCCCTCCTCGCGGAAACCCAGACGACGGTAGAACCGGTGCGCCGCCACGTTCGAGTTCAGCGGGTCGATCACCACGGCCTTCACCTCCGGCTCCGCGAAGCAGCGGTCCAGCATCTGCGTCATCATCCGCGTCCCCACGCCCCGGTTCAGCCACTCGGGCGGGCCGATCCAGACGTCGATCGCCCGCAGGCCCGGCTCGATCGCTCCCCAGTAATGGCTGGGTTCGGTGTGGGGGTCGCACACCGCCATGACCCCGACGGGCTCGCCCGCGACCTCGGCGATCACATAGGTGAGCTCATAGGCGGAGTTCGACAGTTCGTCGGCCCAGTCGATGCCGTCGAACGCGACCTCGGCGTCCGGGTCGTCGCTGGAGCAGGCGATGACGTGCGGTTGCCGGTCCCATGCGGCCAGCAGGGGCGCGTCGGCGACCGTTGCGGGTCTGAGGGTGACGGTATCCGGGCTCACCCAATCAGGATAAGCAGCGCGCGGACCGTGTCCAAGCGATCTCCATCCGCTTTCCATCCGATTGTCCAAGGTTGTCCATGCGCCCCTCCGACCGCCGCCCCGACCAGCTTCGCGCCGTCACGCTGGAGACCGGCGTCAACCGCCACGCCGAGGGCTCGTGCCTCGTCTCGTTCGGCCATACCCGGGTTCTGGTCACCTGCTCGGTCGAGGACGGGGTGCCCGGCTGGCTGCGCGGCAAGGGGCAGGGCTGGGTCACGGCCGAGTACGGCATGCTGCCCCGCGCCACCCACACCCGCGGCCGGCGCGAGGCCGCGGCCGGGAAACAGTCGGGCCGGACGCAGGAAATCCAGCGCCTGATCGGCCGCTCGCTGCGCGCCGTCGTCGACCTGAAAGCGCTGGGCGAGCGGCAGGTGACGCTGGACTGCGACGTCATACAGGCCGACGGCGGCACCCGCACCGCCGCCATCACCGGCGCCTGGACCGCCATGGCCAGCGCCTTCTCGTACCTGCGCGCCGAGGGCGTGCTGAAGACCGATCCGATCCTGGACCAGGTCGCCGCCGTCAGCTGCGGCGTCTTCGCCGACGTGCCGGTGCTGGACCTCGACTACGAGGAGGATTCGCAGGCCGAAGCGGACTCGAACTTCGTCCTGACCGGCTCCGGTTCGATCGTGGAGATTCAGGCCACCGGCGAGAAGCGCGGCTTCACCCGCGCCGAGTTCGAGCGCCTATTCAGCCTGGCCGAGGGCGGCTGCGCCGAGCTGTTCGCCCTGCAGCGCGCCGCCCTGGCCTGACGCTCACTGGGCGGTCATGCCGCCGTCGATCTTGAACTCCGAGCCCGTGACGAACTTCGACTCGTCCGAGGCGAGGTAGAGGACGCAATAGGCCACGTCGTCCGGCTCGCCGATGCGCTTCAGAGGGATGCCGCGCGCCAGCTTCTGATGCGCCACCGCCTCGTCCCCGCCGGCCTTGTCGACGAAGGGGTCGAGGATCGGCGTCTTGATGAACACCGGGTGCACGGAGTTGCAGCGCACGTTCCACTCATTGCGCGCGGCCTCCAGCGCGATCGTCTTGGTGTACATCCAGACCCCGGCCTTGGTGGCGTTGTAGGCGCCCATGCCCGGCCCCGCGGCCAGGGCGGCGATCGAGGAGATGTTGACGATCGAGGCCGGCGCCGCGTCGCGCAGGTAGTGCATGGCGTGCTTGCAGCCGAACATCACCGAGCGGAGGTTGATCTGGTACTGGCGGTCCCAGTTGGCGGCAGTGTCGCCCTCGACGAAGACCAGGTCGCCGCCGACGCCGGCGTTGTTCACCAGCACCGACAGGCCGCCCATGGCCGCCGCGGCCCGGGCGACCACGTCGGCCCACTGGTCCTCGTCGGTCACGTCGTGATCGAAGCCGAAGGCCGCGCCCTTGATCTCCGCGTCGATCTCGGCCGCCAGCGCGCGCGCGGCCTCGCCGTCCACGTCGGTGATCGCGACCCTGGCGCCCTCGCGCGCCAGCATCCAGGCCATCGACCGGCCCAGGCCGCCCGCGCCGCCGGTGATCAGCGCGGTCTTTCCCGAGACCCGCCCCGCCATCACTTGCCCCCCATGGCGGTGGCCGCCTCGTCGACGAAGCGCGCCAGCGTCACGTCCTTGTCCGTCACCCCGCCGGCGTCGTGCGTGGTCAGCACGATCTGCACCCCGTTGTAGACGTTGGACCATTCCGGATGATGGTCGGCCTTGTCGGCGTGCAGGGCGACGCGCGTCATGAAGCCGAAGGCGGCGTTGAAGTCGGCGAACTTCAGATCGCGCCGGATGGCCGGTCGGTCGCCCGGCTCCGCCCGCCAGTGGGGCAGGTCCTTCAGCACCGCGTTCAGCTCCAGTCGTTCCGTCATGGCGTCCTCCAGCTTCCGCTCCGGCCTAGGGCAGGGCGCCGCATCCGACAAGCGCCACGGAACGCACGGCCACGCTTGGCGTTGTCGAACGTCGTCATGTCGAGGGATTTCATCGTGGACAATCTTTGGATCGCCTCGCTCGACCCCGCCGACCGGAAGCGGATCGAGCCGCACCTGAACGAGCGCCCCTTCACCCAGGGCCAGGTCTTGTTCGACGCCGGGGAGGCGGTGGACGAGGTCTGGTTCCCCATGGATGGCGTCGTCTCCCTGATGACCGTGCTGGCCGACGACCGCATGGTGGAAACCGCCGCCATCGGCCGCGAGGGATTGGTGGGCGTCACCTGCGGCCCGCTGAACGCGCGCGCCTCCAGCCGCGCCATCGCCCAGATCGAAGGCTCGGCCGCCTGCTGTCCCGCCGAGGTTTTTTCCGACGCCCTGTCGAAGAGCGAGGCGATGCGCGCGGCCCTGTCGCGGTTCACCGAGAACCTTCTGGCCCATGTCCAGCAGACCGCCGCCTGCAACGCCCAGCACCGGCTGGACGAACGGCTGGCGCGCTGGCTGCTGACGCTGCACGACCGCGCCGACGCCGACCGGTTCGACCTGACGCAGCAGGACATCGCCGGCATGCTGGGCGTGCGCCGAGCCACCGTCAGCGAGATCGGCACGATGCTGGAGGACCGCAGCCTGATCGCCCGCGGCCGCGGCTGGGTCGAGGTGCTGGACCGCAAGGGCCTCGAGAAGGCGTCGTGCGGCTGCTACCGCATGATGCGCGCCGTCTCCGCCGATCTTGGCGTGCCGCTTCCGAATTTTGGCTGAAGCCGCGACTTCGCCGCCCGGTGACGCGGGGCGCGCGGGCGGCTAAACCGCCCCCATGACCGACGCCGCCGGCCCCCAGAAGACCTCGCCCTTCGGCTTCCGCGACATGGAGGCGGGCGAGAAGGTGCGCGCGGTGCGGGGCGTCTTCGAAAGCGTCGCCCCCAGCTACGACCGCATGAACGACCTGATGTCGGGCGGGGTGCACCGCCTGTGGAAGGACGCGGTGGCGGTCCGGATGAACCCGCGTCCGGGCGAGACGATCCTGGACGTGGCGGGCGGCACCGGCGACCTGGCGCGACGCTATGCGGCCCTGGCCCGCAAGGCTCAGCAGCGGAACGGCGGCCCCGACGCCTCGGTCATCGTGCTGGACTACAACGCCGAGATGATCCGCGCGGGCGTCGCGCGCGGGCACGAGCCGGAGCTGACCTGGGTGGTCGGCGACGCCATGGCCCTGCCCCTGCCCGACGCCTCGGTCGACGCCTATTCTATCGGTTTCGGAATCCGCAACGTGGCGGACGTCGCCCAGGCCCTGCGCGAGGCCCGACGCGTGCTGAAGCCCGGCGGCCGGTTCCTTTGCCTGGAGTTCAGTCGGCCGATCGCCGCGCCCATCCGCGCCGCCTATGACGCCTGGTCGTTCCACGCCATCCCGAAGATCGGCAAGTGGGTGGCGAAGGACGAGGACAGCTACGTCTATCTGGTGGAGAGCATCCGCCGCTTCCCGGACCAGCAGACGTTCAAGACCATGATCGAGGCCGCCGGATTCGGCCGGGTGACCGTCACCAACCTGTCGGGCGGGGTCGCGGCCCTGCATCAGGGGTGGGCGATCTGACCCGGCTGGCCGACGTCGCCACCCCTCCGCCCCCGCCGCCGGCCCAGCCGGTGCGGCGGCCTCTGGACGCCCTGATCCAGCTGATGCGATGGGGCTGGGTGCTTCTGAGGCACGACGCCCTGATCCCCCGCGAGATCACGCCCCTGCTGCCGCCCGGCGCGCGGCTGGTCGCCGGGCTGGCGCACCTGTTCGCCGGGCGCGGCGCGCGCGAGGGACGTCCGGGCCAGAGGCTGGGCCGCGCCTTCGAACATCTGGGGCCGGTGGCGATCAAACTGGGACAAGTGCTGGCCACGCGCGCCGACATCTTCGGCATCGAGTTCGCCCGCGATCTGGGGCGACTGAAGGACAAGCTGCCCGCCTTTCCCCTGGCCGATGCGCGGCGCGAGATCGAGCGTGGCCTGGGTCGGCCGGTCGAGGCCCTGTTCGTCGATCTGGAGCCTGCTGTCGCAGCCGCCTCGCTGGCGCAGGCGCACCCGGCCCGCCTGCACGACGGGCGCAAGGTGGCGGTCAAGGTGCTGCGCCCCGGCGTGGAGCGGCGCGTGGCGCGCGGACTGGACGCCATGCGCCTGGCGGCGCGTCTGGCGCACCGCTTCGTACCGCTGTCGCGTCGGCTGGAGCCGCGCGCCTTCGTCGAGATCGTGGCGCGGTCCATGGTCATCGAGCTGGATATGCGGCTGGAGGCCGCCGCCGCGTCGGAGCTGGGCGAGGTCATGGCCAGGGCCCGGGACGCCGGCCGCGCCCACATGTCGGCCCCCGCCGTCGTCTGGGACGGCGTGGGCAAGCGAGTGCTGACCCTGGAATGGGCGCCCGGCCTGCCGATGACCGACCCGGCCGCGGCCGAGCAGCCGGGGCTCGACAAGGACGCGCTCGCCGACAATGTGGTGCGGGCTTTCCTGATCCAGGCGCTGGATCACGGAACTTTCCATGCCGATCTGCACGAGGGGAACCTGTTCTGTCATGCCCCGGCCGAGCTGACGGCGATCGACTTCGGCATCGTCGGCCGGCTGGGTCCGGCCGAGCGGCGTTACCTTGCCGAGATCCTCTGGGGCTTCCAGAACCGCAACTACGACCGGATCGCCGCAGTTCATTTCGAGGCCGGGTACGTCCCGCCTGAGCATTCGGTCGAGGCCTTCGCCCAGGCGCTTCGGGCGGTCGGCGAGCCCGTGATCGGCAAGCAGGCGTCGCAGGTGTCGATGGGGAGGTTGCTGGGCCAACTGTTCGAGATCACCGAACTGTTCGACATGCACCTGAGGCCCGAACTGATCCTGCTGCAGAAGACCATGGTCTCGGTCGAGGGCGTGGCGCGGCGGCTGAATCCCGACCACGACCTGTGGGCGGCCGCCGAACCGGTCGTCGCCGCATGGATCAGGCGAGAACTCGGCCCACAGGCCCAGGTACGAGACCTGCTGGAGGAGGCGCGGGCCGTGTTGAAGGCCCTGTCTCGTCAGGCCCAGGCCCCACATACGCCGCCCGCTGTCGTCGTCGAGCGCGCCCGGACGCCCCTTTGGCCTTCGGTTCTCGCCGTGCTCGCATTCTTGGCCGGAGCCCTTGCCCTCGTTCGGTCGTTTTGGCCGGACATTCTGGGGTGAAACGCGCCCTGTTCAGGAGTTCTCCGCCATGAAGACCGTCCCCATCATCATGGCGGCCCTCACCGCCGGCATGGCCGGAACCGCCGTCGCGCAGGAAACGGTCGCGGCCGGGCGAATCCAGAACACCTTCGACGGGTCGGGTCGGCAGACCGCGGTCGCCGTGCCCGCGCGCAGCGAACCCGACCCCCGGTCGGAGCCCGCGATCCGGGCCTTCATCGGCGGCCTGCAGACCGGAACTGTGGATTGGAACGCCTTCACACCCAGTATGGTCGAGCAGATGCAGCCGGGCGAGGCCGCGGCGGTGGAGATGATCGGGGGTCTTGGTGCGCTGGAAAGCGTGGAGTGGTTTCAACACCGCTCTGGAATGGATCACTATCTGGTCCGGTTTGAGAACGCCGACACTCAGTGGATCATAGGCTTCGACGACGCAGACAAAATCGCGGCCCTTTTGTTCAGACCGGCCCCGCCGATTCCGTCATCGACCGAGGCCGTCGCCGAAGACTGACCTCATTCGACGGCGGGCCTTCCCCGCCCGGCTTTGATCCCGGACCGCACCGTCTTTGCTTGCAGTCGGCGCTCACGAGAGGCGCGCGTCGGCTTGGTAGCTACCCTCTTTGCGGGGCGGACGGAGGCGCGGTCGATCAGATCGTACAGGCGGTCCAGCGCATCCTGACGATTTCTTTCCTGCGTCCGGAAACGAACGGCCTGGATCACGACGATGCCGTCGGTGGTCAGTCGCGACCCCGCCAGACGCATCAGCCGTTCGCGCACATCTTCCGGCAGGCAGGTGGAGGTCCGAGCGTCGAAACGCAGCTGCACGGCCGTCGAGACCTTGTTGACGTTCTGGCCGCCCGGTCCGCCGGCGCGGAAGAAGCGGAACTCCAGTTCTGACTCGGACGGGCGGATCATTCCGCCATGATGCCGTCCTCGAGCGTCAGCCCCAAGGCCCCCGGCGCGGCGCCGGCGTCTCAGGCACGCTGGCGCCCGACCAAGGTGCGGTGACGGCGGCGGCGGGGATCGGCGTGGGCGCGGCCCGCACGGGCACTCCCATCCGGGTCGCCAGCTCCAGCAGCGCCTTCACACGATTGCCCGTCGCCGGATGGGTCGAGAACAGATTGTCTGCGCCCTTGCCGGCCAGAGGGTTGATGATGAACAGCTGGGCCGAGGCCGGATTGCGCTCGGCCGTCGGATTCACGATGCGGCGGGCGTGGGCCTCGATCTTCTGGAGCGCGCTGGCCAGGGCCTGGGGGTCGCCGGCGATCTCGGCCCCGACGCGGTCGGCTTCATATTCGCGCGAGCGGCTGATGGCCATCTGCACCAAGGCAGCGGCCATGGGGGCCAACAGCATCAAGGCGATCGTGCCGATCATGCCGCCGGGCCGATCCCGGTCGCCGCCGAAGATCAGGGCGAAGTTGGCCAGTGCGGAGATCGCGCCCGCGATCGTCGCCGTCACCGTCATCGTCATCGTCAGGGTGTCGCGGTTCTTCACGTGCGCCAGTTCGTGGGCCATCACGCCGCGCACCTCCTCACGGGTCAGCAGGTCCAGCAGGCCGGTGGTGGCGCAGACGGCGGCGTTCTTCGGGTCGCGGCCGGTGGCGAAGGCGTTCGGCTGATCCGATGGGATGATCGCAACCTTCGGCCGGGGCAGGCCGGCGTCACGTGCCATCTCCACGACGTCGGTCACATAGGCGCGCACCATGGCGTTGGGGTGCGCCTCATCCACGATCTGCGCCTTGTAGAGACGCATCACGATCTTGTCGGCGTTCCAGTAGCTGAACAGGTTCATCGCGCCCGCGATCGCCAGCGCAATCAGCATGCCGTTGACTCCGCCCAGCCACAGGCCGACGGCGCCGAACAGGGCGGTCAGCGCCGCCAGCAGGATGAAGGTCTTCAGATGGTTCATAATCGCAGTCTCGTCGCGGAACCCGCCGCACTGCATTAAATGAGAAGCCGTACCTCCGCCTCAAGAGAAAGCCCCTGTGACCGAAGCGCCCACCGACGCCCCGCACCTGAACGCCGACGTGCCCGGAGCGCGCCCGGACCGGCCTCTTACAGACGTGGAGAGAGCCGTTCTGATGGAGGCCGAGGCGCGCCGACGCGCGGCCGCTGATCTCGACCTGCCGCCCGAAGACGGCGGCCCGCGCGGGCCGGAACCGACGCGCTACGGCGACTGGGAGAAGAAGGGGCTGGCGATCGACTTCTGACGTTCGCCGCTCGGGCGAAATTCGCCTGACGCAGGATTTTCGAACCGGCGCGGGCGATTGGCGTTAACCTTTGCTAAACCACGCGGAGGAGGGACCCATGCGCCGCATCGTCTTCGGAGCCTTGGCGGGCACGGCCGTGCTGGCGGCGGCCGGCGCCGCTTCGGCCCAGTACGTCACCTATGGACAGCCGAGCTACGGGGCACAGGCTCACGTGACCTATGGCCAGCCGACGGTTCAGGACTACCGCTACGCCCACGGCGGCCAGACGGCCGTCGTGGAGAGCCGTCCGGGCGCCTATGCGGCGACCGGCGCCTGGGCCGACGGCCGATCGGGATATGGATACGGTTACGGCTCGGGCGGCGTCGGCTACGGCGGTTGCCATGACCGCTGCGGCGGTCACTACGCGCCTCCGCCGCCCTCATACGGATGCAGTTCCCCGTGCGGAGGCTATGGCCAGGGCTACGCCCACGCCGGCGGATACGCCTACTCGCAGACGACACACTGGTCCGAGCGCCGGGGTCACTGGAGCCGGTATCGGGCCTATGGTCGTCACGACCGCGGCGGGCGCTACGGCTACAGCGTGGGTCACGACCGGCGCGGCTACTACGAGCGGGACGGCTACCACGACGACCGGCCGCCTGCCGGTCACGACCGTCGCCGGCGTGGCCACGACCGCGACTGCGACTGCTACACCATTCTGGATGACCGCTGAGCCGCTGGATCAGGCGGCGGCCATCTCGGCGGCGATGCGAGCCGCGGCCATCAGCGGGTCGGGGTCGGCGAGCACGGGCCGCGCGACCACAAGATGCGTGGCGCCGGCCTGGAGCGCCTCAGCCGGCGTGGCGACCCGCTGCTGATCCCCCACGTCGGCGCCCGCTGGGCGGACGCCGGGCGTGACGATCAGGAACTCAGGGCGGCCGGCCTGGACCGCAATTTCACGTACGCGAGCGGCCTCCAGCGGGCTTGAAACGACGCCGTCGAGGCCGCAGTCCAGCGCTTGGCGCACGCGCCGCTCAACCAGCGTGGCCGCGTCGTCCGAATGGCCCAACTCAATCAGGTCGGCGTCCGACAGGCTGGTCAGCACGGTCACGCCGAGGATCTTCGTGCCGGTACCGGCAGTGTCGCGGCCCTTGAGCGCCGCGCGCATCACCTGCGGGTGAGCGTGGACGGTGAGAAAGTCGCAGCCGCCCTCGGCCACCGACCGCGCCGCGCCTTCGACCTGAGCGCCGATGTCGTGCAGCTTCCAGTCCTGGAACACCGCCTTGCCGCATGCCCGCAGCTCATGGGCGAACGCCACCCCGCCGGGACGCGAGAGCAGGGTCAGGCCGATCTTGTAGCTTTCGACCGCGCCGCCCAACCGGTCGACCATGGCCCTCGCCGCGTCCAGCGACGGCAGGTCCAGCCCGACGAACAGACGCGGATCGGACAGGAGAGGGCTGGTCATCGTCGATCCTCCGGCCCTCAGGGGGTGGACGCGGGCGGGCGCTTCCCCCCATGAAGGGGTCTGGGCTGGTTTGAGGGGCGAGCGAAGGTCATGGACGCGGTCGATCTGGGGGTCAACCTGTTCGTGGCGCTGTTCGCCCTGGTCGATCCCATCGGCAACATCCCCATCTTCGCGGCCGCCACGGCGGGCGCCAGCCTGCGGCAGAGGGCGTCGCTGGCGGCGCTGATCTGCATCTTCGCGGCTTTCCTGCTGGGCTTCTTCTTCCTGACGGGCCTGTCGCTGCTGCAGTTCTTCGGCATCTCGCTGGCGGCGTTCCGGATCGCGGGCGGCATCCTGCTGCTGCTGCTGGGCCTGCACATGACGGGCGACGACTTTCTGAAGAGCTTCACCGACGCCGACGCGGGGACGGACCTGAAGGACGTGCGGGGCTATGCGCGGCGGCGGTTTCAGCGTCTGGTCGTGCCCTTCGCCATGCCGCTGATGATCGGCCCGGGCGCCATCTCGACCATGATCATCCAGGCGGGCGAGGCGGCCAAGATCGGGCCGGCGGCCACGATCGCGGGCTACGTCGCCATTGCCGCGGCGGCCTTCGTCACCTTCATCTGCTTCGCTCTGACCGGGCCGATCAGCCGTCTGCTGGGCGAGGTCGGCATGGCGATCATCGTGCGCGTTCTGGGCCTGATCCTGTGCGCCCTGGCCATTCAGTTCATCCTGCTGGGCCTGTCGGAGGCCATTCCGGGCATGATCAGCGGCGCGGTGACCACGCCCTATCCCGACGCGGGTCACTGAGGCCGGTCAGAAGGCGGGGGCCGTCGCCGTCCGCCGGTCGAAGTCGTCCTGGGCCGCGACGGTCGAGCGCCGGTACATCAGCGCCTCGGCCACATGCGACCGCCGGATGCCGTCGGCGCCGTCCAGATCGGCGATGGTGCGGGCCAGTCGCAGCGTGCGCGTCCAGCCGCGCGCGGTGAGCCCCGCCGCCTCTCCGGCCCGCGCCAGCAAGGCCTTGCCGGCCTCGTCGGGCGACGCGAACCGCTCCAGCGCCTCGCCCTCCAGCCGCGCGTTGATCCCGCCGGTCCGGGCCGTCTGGGCGTCGCGCGCGGAGGCCACCCGGGCGGCCGCCTCGGCCGTGCCCTCCGCCGGCGCCGGCAGAGCCATGTCCGCCGCGGTCACCGGCGGAACCTCCACCGTCAGGTCGATGCGGTCGAACAGGGGGCCGGAGATGCGCCCGGCATAGTCGCGCTGGCAGCGTGGAGCCTTGCCGCAGGCCCCCTTGCCCGCACCGCCGAGGCCGCAGCGGCATGCTCGTGTTGCCCTTTTGCTTGCCGGCATTCAGCGATCCCTAGTCGCGCCTCGGCGAGAATCTGTGCTGCTGCAGGATGCGAGCGTTGGGCAACGACTTGCGCATCGTCGCTACGAGTTGGGACATCGAATAGTCGATGCCGCGGGTCTAGGCGGCGTCGATACAAAAACATGGATGGGGTGGGAGCGGGAGGAACACGCACCGACCGTTCAGCACTATCCTGCGCTCATCCGGTACCTCGGATCGGAGCCATGGGCGGTGCCGGATACGCTCGGAGACAGGCTTCTTGCTCAACGTCGGCGCCTGGGATTGTCGATAAAGCGTGCTGCGATAATCTCGGGTGTCGATGAGGGAACGTTTCGGCGGTGGGAGCGCGGGGACTGGAAGCCTCAGCCCAGATCGCTCTCTTTGATCGAGGCGTTTCTAGAACGGGCGGAGATTTAGCACCTGTGCGGTCTCGTGCCCGTCCGACCGGAAGTATGAGGCTGTCCCCACATTGCCGGGCAGTGACGCTGGTCTGAATGGTATCGCATACTGGCTGAGAACCCGGAGGGTCATGCGAGGGCACCGGTCGCGTGATTGGCGCACTGGTCAAGGAGCCTGCAGAGCGGGGTGTCGGGCTCGTCAATCATATCCAAGAGACGTTTCAGGACCGCTCCAGGTCTGTCTACAAGGTCGTTGCGACTGAAGGTGTCCGATGGAAGGCCCAACCCCCTTAGGGGCGTGGCGGGACGGCCTTCAAGGACCGTCGCCGTCACCCATGGCAGGATCCAGAACAGCACAAGCGCGTGGCCGAGCCGATATCGCACCGCAGCCTGGTTTGCGTAGCTCAGGGCCTGGCCCAGCGCGACGTGGGGGCCGTCGTTACGAACGGCGGCGGCCCTGAAGCGGGTGATCCAGCCGCGTTCGCGGGGATAGCCCGCCGTACAGAAGTAGAGGGTAGGGTCTTCAAGGATGCGGCGCGGCGACGTGAGCGCGCCGGCGCGCTCCACGCGACGGCGGGTCGCGCCTGTCAGCGCTCGCGCGCGCAAGAACAGGCGCGTCGTCTCGGCATGCAGCTCGGAGCCGTCCGGCGCATATTCTCGTTGCAGGCCGCCCCACCGCTGATAATCGATGAGGCGATAACCGCAGGCCTTGTCGTCAACGAGCGTCTCTTGGGCGTCATCGACTTCGTAGGCGCGGAGCACCTGATCCACTTTCAGCTCCAGTTCGCGGTAAGCGAGCAGACGCGAACTGCCGTCCTGGGCACGACCAATCGATCCTTCGAGCAGAACATTGGCGCCAGCGGCTGCCCTCATGCGCTCGAGGTATCCTGGCAAATAGATCGTGTCGGCGTCCCCCTGCAGAATCAGGACATCGTCGGGGCGAAGGCCTCGCTTTTGCGCAAGGTCAGCCGCATGCAGCACACCCCGGTGCCTGGGGGGCACGAAGCCGCGCCTACGTTCACGCACGCGGTGGATGCGACCATCACCACTCGAGACCAAACCACCAAGAATGGTCCACGTGGCGTCTGTCGATCCATTGTCCACGAGGATGATATCCGCGTCGGGTGGGAGTGGGTTCGACTCCGTCAGCGAATTCGCCGTCGCATGGACATGCGCCTCCTCATTCAAGCAAGGGATGACGATGGCCACATGCGTCGCCACAGGGTCAGCGCTGCCGAACCCAGCGCATCAGGCACTGTGAATGGTCGATCGGGGTGACGTCTTCGTAGCCCGCCGCCGCCGCTGCCCGCCTCGACGCCTCGTTGGATTTGCGCATATGTGCGTAAATCATGTCGTACTGGCTTTCCTCACTCGCCAGTCGATAGGCGATGCGGCCGATTCCGAGGCCTTGGCTCTGCCGGTTGAGGTATATTTGGATCGAGGCGTGGGGGCCGATCGGCGGTTCGTTGATCCAGTTGATGTAGACCCGCCCCGCGCGGGAGTTTTTAAGGAAGACCGACCAGGCTTCCCCGCCGGGGCCGCCGCCAGTCTCCGCCCCACCCTTCCCGCGCGAGAGCCGGACGTCGCTCGGCGAGACCCGCTCCTCCGGCGGAGCCGGCGCGACGGGTCTGGGCTTGGGTGTGGCGCGGGTCCCCGGACGCCGCTTGGGAGATTTAGGCATAGAGCTCTCCCAAGGTACCACGAAGTGCGCGATCGGCGGCGTCCCATAGTTCGGACGGGAAGAATCCCGGCGAATAGGCGATGATCGCATCTTCGATCCGGTCGACTACGCCGCCACGCCGAAGCGCCATCGCCACGCTGCGAATTCGCGCGATGACGGCCTCGGCCGGCGGATCGAGCCGCTCAGCTCGTTCTGACCAATCCCCGTCGCCATCGAACCGGTTATTGAAGTAGTCCATATCCACGTGGAGGAGCACGGGACCGGAGGCAAGGTTCTCGATCCATTCGCTGATGTCCGGGGTGAGCATGTAGCGCCCCGCACCGCAGCCAACTGCCGGATGTAGCCTGATGGCCGGACGTCTGGCATCGAGATCGATGAGATCATCCTCCTGCAGATGCGGCTGGATCTCGAAGAGGGCGGTTGATGCAGCTTTCGGCGGCTGACAGAGGTGCCTAACCTCTGCGTTTGGAAAAGCGTGCAGCACCGGCGTCAGGAAGCTGCCCATCCCGACCGCGCCGCTCCCGAGGGCCCGTCGGACGCTTTCCGGCTCCCCGAAATCGAAAAGCCCGCCGGCAATCGGATCACGCCAGCCGCCGTCGCCCACGAACAGACGCGGCGACATCAGGTCACGATGATCATCGACGTGCAGAATGGTCAGGTGCGCATCGCGACGTGTGCCGGAAGCTGCAGCCCAGCGGGCCCAGCTGACCAATGTCCAAGTGTCGTAAAGCGCCGTCGTTACGCGGCCCTGACGCCGTACCGCCTCCACCATCTGGCCAAGCCCGGGCGCCCAGCCCTTCAGGTGATCAGTCAGCAGTGGGTCAATGTGTCGTTCTGGCTCGTCCGGCCACCGAAAGTTCAGGCGCCAGCCGCCAGCTTCAGGCGTCGCCACCGCGTCACGATCGCAGAAGTAGTCTCTCAGGCGTGCGTGCCGGGCGTGTGGTTCTTCCGGCAACCGGTCCCATGGCAACCACACGCTCAAGCCGCCAGTGATACTGCGCCCCGTGAGCGGAGCACGGCGGCGAGCGCAGCGCCCGCCCCGGTGAGCTGGCACTGCTCCAGCGTCGCGAACGCCTGAGCCAAATTCCGGTCGGTGTCCGCCAGTTGGTTGCGCGCCCGGGCGACCATTCTGGCCGGTCCCGAGGCCAGCACATGCTCCCAGAAGCGTCTCAGTTCTACGAAGACGAAGATGGCGTGCAACAGGCCGGAGACTGGCCGTAGGTCTTCACGCCAAGGGGAGACGACCAGATCCCCCGGTAGCGTTGTGGGGAAACGGCGCTCAAAGAGATAGAGCTTCTGGTGCCGATGCTCGTGAAGCAGAGAGTCCGCCAGATCGTAGGCGTCGACCATGCCATTTCCCTGACGAACCGAGACGAAGAGGGCACCGGGCACCGCATCGTCGCTGAAGGACACGATCTTGTCTGGATGGGCCGTCGGATCGCGGATGAACTGCACTGCCGGGCTCGTGACCTCGATCTCCCGGCCAAGCGCCGGCCGCCATTCTGCAAGAATGTGTAGCGCCTCATCGACGAGCGGCCGCGCGGCGGCGGCGATCTCCGACGGCTCGAACAAGATCGCGTCGCCAAAAGGCCTGCGGAGCCAGCGATCGTCCGCCCCAACGACCGGGGTCTCGATGGGAGATTGGCACAGTCGCTCGATCTCCTCGACATAGTCAGCGTCCAGCGCCAGTGGCGCGCCGGCGACGTCACAGACAGTTCGCCCGTCCCGCGTCGCAAGCGTCACATTGCTCCAAGCGACTACGCCGGGTTGCCAGCTTATGTTGTCCAAGCGCTCTGTCGACAGGGCCAGGATGCGCAGCGCGGTCTCTCCTGTTTGGCCGCCCCGGGTCGCAACGTAGCGCAACGCCGCCTCCAGAGATGCGCGATGAGCTCGGCCGGCGCCCTCGCGCAGGCTCGCCATCACAGCCTCACCCGTCTCCGCGAGCTCAAAAGCGTCGATATCCATGTCGAGCTCTGGCTCCCCCACCTCGGCGTCAAGCGCTTCGCTCAGGCGCAACCGAGCATGGGCAATGAGCGCCATCATCTCTCGGCAGTAGACAGTGGGATTGTTGAAGCCTGCCTCGCTCCACCGGTGCGGCACGGCGCCGCCACCACAGATTTCCGAGACCGCGCAGGCCTGGCACGTCGCACTGAGTCCGGATTTCGAGAGCAGACGACGATGTGCTTCCAGCTGAGGGGATCTGGCCGACTCGGCGATGGACGTGTTCAGCACACTCCCGCCGAGCTGGGTGTCGTTGCCCACCACCTTCAGAACATCGAGGTCGTGGTAAGTCCCATCGGTTTCTATGGAGATCAGGCTCACGTCGCCGAAGCCGAACGCATCAGTCCCGGACGGCAACCCCATGATGGCGTCAAGGAGTGCCTCAAAACTACGGACGGACAGTGATGGATACTGATCGAGCCAGATGTCGAAGGCTCGTTTGAGCCAGCGGACGTATAGATCCGGGTCCTCGCCCCTACCCTGCGGCGGGCGTCCGTGGTGCGCGTCTGGCAGGAGGAAGTCGATACGCGGAGGGGCGTGGTCTGCGAAATATCCCAAAATCTCAGCGGGATCCGTCCTCCCGTCGACGACGGCGATCACCCCTGCGAACACGCTGGGCCTGAGCTTCAGGCGCTCAAGGGCGGCTTCGACCTTTTCGAAGCTTGAGCGGCGCCGACGAGTTGTTCGATGGAGGTCATTTACGGTGCGCGGGCCGTCAAGGCTAAGCGACACGCCGATGCCAGCAGCCTCAAGAAGGTCGAGGGCTGCGTCGTCCAGCAGCAGGCCGTTCGTCTGCAAACCAATGTCGACGTCGATGCCAGCGCCAGCTGTCTCGCGGATCAGACGAGCGAACTCACAGAGCGACGCCGCGCCGGCCAGAAGGGGCTCGCCACCGTGGAAGATGACGGCAGCCCGCTTCAGGTCGATGGCTCGAGCATACTCCGCCAGCCGAGCTGCGAAGGCCTCGCGGTGCTCGTCACTCAATACCTGCGGCATCGTTCGCCACGATTGGTCGGCGTGGTGATAGATGTAGCAGTAGTCGCAATCGAGGTTGCAACGGGACGCGACCTTGACGAGGAAGGATGAGATCCTCGTGGGCGTCATCGGCGCGCCTACGAGCGATTGTGGCGGTGATGCATCCGGTCGTAGCTGGTGATCACTTCGCTCGCCTGAGCGTCCGAGCGAAGGCGGCCCTGCAACCGCTGAAGAGCCGGGTTGGCCATCTTGGCCTTAAGGACGGACGTCCGGAGCGTGGTAGTCTCTGCAGCTTGCATCATAGCGATCTCCTTCAAGATAGAGCTAACCTCGATCTACGAATACCGCAACGTGCAATTCCAACCTCCTGAGGGCTCCGCTGTACTAGAGGCTCGCCTCTCGACCCGCTGGGCTAAGGCGCTGACGCAACAGGCGCGCCCCTCGACCGGGGCACGTTCTTCAGACCGACTTGCCGCTCCAAAGCGGCGACATCCCAACGCAGAAGCGGCAGGTGGCGCTGCGCCATCCTCAGGTTCTGTGGGGCGCCATCGAGGTCGCCGTTCGCGATTTGCGTCGCCGCCAGAGAGTGCGCGCAGAGGAATTGGCTCCGGGACGGCCCGGACCCGCTGAGGCGTTTTCCGCACTTCGGAGTTTCCTGGGCGGGCAAGTCTTCCTGTTGGCGCAACAGCGTCGCGGTGAGCAAGTCTCCGGGATCCACCCTTAGCCGACCGACCACTCCCGACCCATTGCAGACTTCGGGTCAGCCGAGTTTCAAACCTTGGGGTTGCGCACCCGTCACACCGACAATCCGGGGACCGCGCACGAGCCAGCCCAACGTCACGGGGACTAGGTGAAGGAGATGGCTGAGGTGAAAGACATGCGGTTCCAACCCTTCCCAGCGCGGGCCAAAGTTCAGCGACAAGACCATCAATACGATCCACCAGCCGGTGAGATTTGCGTTCTTCAAGCGTTGAAACGTCAGAACCACGAGGGCGATGTAGATCGGCAAACCGGCGAGCGTAGCTATCCAGTCTGAAGCTCCCAGCATCCTCAATAGGACAGGGATAACGATGATTGCCGCGATGAGTGCGACACTGGCCCAGCGGTAGTTCTGGATTGCGCACAGACGGTGAAAGAACGTCGCCATGAGCGAAGGCTAGCAGTGGTGGAGTAAGCAAACCACCCTCAGGCGAGCGTCGGCTTCCCACCCTCAGCGGACATTCGCACCGTCCGCTCTAGAGAGGGGCCCCATGTAGTCTACAAGGACGTCTGATGCGCATTTTGGCCGGCGGAGCGAGGGACGTGGGCGCCATCGGTCAGTGACGCCGGGTGGGGACCGCGCGCATCCTCGTGGCGTTCCCGTCTGGCGCGTCCCGGTTCAGGAGGCAGAGGTAGCTGCCTCGGGATTGTCCCTCAAAGCGATCTGCCGCTCCAAAACGAGGATGTCACGACGAAGGAAGGGCATGCGGCGCTGCGCCGTCCTGAGGTTCTGCAGCGCCCCCTCCAGGTCGCCCGTGGCGACCTGCGCTGCCGCAAGCGCTCGCCGGTACTCGGGCATCTCGGGATTGGCGGCTACGAGAGACCGAGCCTCCGTCAGTGCTGCGCGGGCGACCCGTCGGTCATGGCCATGCTCCATCACCAGCCGGACGTCGATCCTAACCCTTAGCGCCCGGGCGAGTGTGAACCGCGGCTGCACTTCTAGAGCGGATTGCAGCAGCTCCCGCGCAGCCAGCAGGCTGGTTTCATCACCATTGCGGGCAAGCTCCGAAGCGGCGAGATAAAGTTCTTTCGCTTTCCTCGGCTGCACCAAGAACCCGTTCTCTTGCATCGGCAGACCCAGCACCTCGACTTGGGCGTGGATGGCCGAGACGAAGTGCGACACCGCGCGATCCCACGAACCCTCCCGCAGCGGATAGGTTTCGGCCCAGAGCACGAGCCCTGTGGCCGTCTCCACGAGCTCCAGTGCCAAGGCTTCATCGCCCGCAAGCGCGATCCTTCGCATGCCGACCACGAGATCCGTGGAACCTTCGCCGTCGCCCGCAACAACAGCTAGGCCAGACAGCCGGGACAAGTCCCGAACCAACAGGCGCCGCGCGCTGCCCAATGCCTCCGCCGACGTCGAGGTGTCGACGGCGGCTTCGCTTCTGATCGAAAGCGTCAGTGGCTTGGCCGCCCCTGCGCCGCCGTGCTGGACGAGGACGATGAGGAGGACCGCGCAAATCGCAGCCACCGCTATTGCGGCCTGTACTCTTCTGCCCCTCCAAAGCGAGGCGCCGATCCCGGCCTGTTCGTAGGTGCCGAGCGACGTCGTCAGGCGGTAGCCGACGCTTCGTACAGCCTCAATCCCGTCGCGCATCCCCAGGGCGGCCAAGCCGTCGCGCAGCATCTTGGCTCTCTGTTTGACCGTCTCCCGCGAAACCTGGGCACCCCAGACCCGCTGCTCTATCTCCGCGAATGAGACCGGCTCCGGTGCGCGTTCGCCGAGCACACGGAGCAGACGGAATGACAAATCCGCCAACTTCACCTCCCGCCTGCCGCAACGGACGGTGCGCGTCGCGTCGCAGACATCCAGCTCCGCCGCAAGGTTTCGATCTCTATATGTCATTGAGCACTCGCAGTGTTTTCCATCCTTCACCAATATTTTCTTTGCCGCCGCCACCGGCCACCTCAGGACTGCGGGCCAAGCGTCAAAGCCAAGGTGAGAAGAAAACATGCGTGTAACAAGGCGTACGGTCGCGGTGGGGGCAGCGGCGTGGCTCTTCGCCCCCGGAGCAACCGCTCTTGAGGACCCGGATGGTCCCCTCAGCGCCGCTGAGGTGTCACAGATCATCCTCGAGGCGGTCGCCAAGGCGAACGGCGTGCCCGGGATGTCGGCTGCGGTGGTGAGGGACGGTTGCGTCCTGTGGACCGGGACGACTGGCTCCCGGGACCTTGAGCGCGGCTTGGCGGTCGTGCCTGAGACGGCTTTCCGGCTGGCCAGCGTCTCCAAGCTGATCACCGCCACAGCAGCAGCAAGGCTTGAGGATGAGGGCCTGCTCGACGTCAATGCTCCGATCCAAGATACAGTCCATTACCTGAGCGGCGCCTGGCCCATCATGACCGCCCGCCAGCTTGCGTCCCACACGGCGGGGTTGCCCCACTACCAAGCCATCGACACTGACCGCGGCAGGCAGTCATTCGCATCTGTACGCGAAACGGTCGCCCTTTTCGAAAGGCGTCCGCTGCTCTCCTCGCCGGGGGAGCGCTACTCTTACAGCTCCTGGGGCTACACGCTGCTCAGCGCCGTCGTTGAGGAAGCCGCCGGCGTGCCGTTCCTTGACTATGTCGCGACTGACGTCACCGCCGGCCTAGACATCGTGCCCGACACCGCACCCGCCGCCGCGACCGACACGCTCGCCTATGAGATCGAAGGCGGCTCCCCGAAACGGGCGGCTCCGCATGACTACAGCTATTCCTGGGGAGGCGCCGGCTTCCGCGCACCCGCTTTCGCCCTCGCCCTGTTCGGCGACCGTGTGATGTCCCCGGCCTTCCTTTCGGATGCGGCGCGCGAGGCGATGTGGACCCCCACGCGCACGAATGATGGACAGGCGGTGACCGACGACGACAGCGAGGTCGCCTTCGGTTGGCGCATCACATCCTCCATCGACGGGGAGCGCATGGCCCACCACGCGGGCGCCGCGATCGGAGCGCGCAGCGTTCTGCTTGTCTACCCGGAACAGCGTGTCTCCGTCGCCTTGCTGTCCAACGCGTCGTGGATTTCGTCCATCGAGCGGACAGCTGAGATGATTTCCGCACCGATCAGAGACGTGCCTGCAGGTGCTGGCGACGCCCCATGCCCAGTGGGTGCACGCGCGTTCCACGGAACCTTCCAGGATGCGCACGTCACAGGAACAGTCCGCTTCCAACTGGAGGGCGGCCTGTGCCAAGGGTCGGTCTCGGCCGACAATGCTTTCGGCAGATGGCTGAACGGGTTCACGCAAAAGCCTCTCGCCGCCTTCGAGGTGATTGCCCTGAGGGCGGACGGTCGTCTCGACCGCGCCGCCTTCGTCTCCCCGATCGGGGCCCACGAGGTCAGGCGCGGACCCGAAGGAGGCTTCCAAGTGGACTTCGGCGGCGGTCGCAGCCTTGAGATAGTCCTGCAATGAGCCCCGGCCGGTCGTCTTCAGCTTGAGCGCAAGGGGGGCGGCCTTGCGCCAGGAGCGGAACTTCGAGCTGATGCGGAAAGCCGACTGTCGAACTGTACCAGCTCAATTGGTCATGTCGCGTTGAGACTGCGGCGCACAACAGCCGGAAGGCTCGTGCACATCTCCACCCGTTCACGCCCAATGCAGGCGATGACCTCTGCTACGTGGTGCGCCGCCACACGCATCCTCGCATCCACCAACGCTCCATACAGTGCGTCGCCGAGGCCAGCCTCGCCTAGCCCAGCGCGGACCCCGGGCGTTAACAGCAGGTCAATGGTCGACGCGACCACAAGGCCAGGAAAACGGACAGCCGCCAGCGACGTCGCCTTGCGCTCGTCGATATAGGCCACCACGCCGGCCCGTTCGGCGTATACCAGCGTCGCCGCCTCACCGTCATCCAAGGTCTGGGCTGCATCACCGGCCAGAAGGCTAAGAAAAACGTCTTCATCCTGGGGGTCTAGATCGACCACCTGCATCAGGCCGAGATGCAGCCAGACCGCCACGTGATCAGCCGCATGCCGCCCCTTATCGCGGCCTCGCTCCAGTTCGGTGAGCGCGGTCCGCGTGATTTCGAGGCTTCCGTCGTAGAGCCCCAGAATCCTGTCAGCGCAGCCCGTGGCGGCGAGATTGATCCAGACGCTCGCATCGGCGACGGCCATGCGCGCCTCAGAGCATCGGACGGGAGGACGCGTTATCGACCTCCTCGTCCTCGAAGGCGTCGATCAACTCGCGGATTTCCACCCGATCGAGCTGCAAGAGCCCCGCCAACTGGCCTTCGCTCAGGAGGTTCTTCTTCCAGGCCTCGCGCGCCAGCATGCCAAGCCGCAATGACACGGGCCGGGCCGCGTCCGCCTTTCGGGCGTCGACGCTCCAAGCGTCGCCGAGGACCTGCCGCGCCTGGTCGTTGGTGATTCCGCCGTTGTGCTCGAACCAATCCCAGGTTCCAACCTTGGTCAGGCCAAGCTCTTCCAGTCGGCGAACCATGGCTTCGCGCGCCACGCCAAAGGCATGGGCGAGCACGATGACGTGGCGCCGTGTCAACGCGGAACTGCCAGCGGTGACATCCCGGAACATGGCCATTACGGAGCGGGCCGGGGTGAGAAAAGCCCGGGCGAAGGCGTTCGCGTAGCGCTCTTCGCGACTGGCTTCGGGTGAGCCGTCGTAGAGGGCGTCCGGTGCCCGCCGGGTCGAGACCAAATGGCCAAGCTCGTGACCGCCGGTCTGGGCGCGGCGCTCGCGCGGGTGGGCGGCGTTCAGAAGAATGCAGGGACCGGCGGCCTCATGGTAGGCGTAGAGGCCAGAGATCTTGGCCGGCAGGCGGCGAACGAACACTCTGACGCCGAGCTGAAGTTCGAGCAGCGAGACGATGTCGTGCACCGGCGCTTGGCCGATGCCCAGCCACTGGCGCAATTCAGCCGCGTCGTGCTCCGCCTGGAGGACTACGTCTCCAGGCATGAGCGGGCGCTCGGGCGGATCGTTTCGGGTGCGACGCACGCCGAGGAGATCCTCGAGTTCCAATTCTGCCTGGACGAGGGTGGTCAAGAGGGTGACGGCGCCTTCGACCCCAGCATCCTGCTCGCCCATCCGTCGGAAGCGGGGCTTGAGATCGACCTGCACCGCTTCACGTCGCAACAGCGCGTTCAATGAAACGCCATATAGCGACGCCAGCCGCTGCAGCTCGTCGAGCTTGGCCCTACGTTGGCCCTGCTCGATGGCGACCACAGTCGTGCGAGCTACCTCAAGGGCCGCGGCGGCGGCTGCCTGGGTGATCCTTGCCGCCTCCCGCGCGATCCGCAGCCGCTCGCCGACTTCATGAGGGGATAGCGCTTCACTCATTGCTGGACGGCCGAAAGGCCCCGGACGAAGGAGGTCGGCGCGAGCGCTGCAAGGAACCGATGCCATTCGGCTGCGTGACGGGCGAGCAGCGAACGCAACAACGCTTCGATGGCGACCGGATCTTCGTGCAGGACCTCTGCAGTTTCCCGGGCTACGCGCCGCACAGCGCGGACCGCGCTCGGCGCGGTTGCTAACTCGGCGAGATGATCCATGTGCAAAACGCCGGCGATCGCGTGCTCGCGCATGGACTCGGTGATGCCAGTGAACCCGGGGGCCGCGCCAGCCTCCAAGGTCGGCGCAGAGAGATCTTCCCAGATGTAGGAGTCAGCCGGTTCGGCCAAGCCGGCGTTGAACATGCTCATGCGGCGCAGCATGCAGGCCGCACAGATGCCGCACTGGCGGCGATGGCTATCGACGGAGGCGTGCCGCGACTGCTGCCAGCAGGAGCGGGTGTCGTCCCAGGTCGGCGGGTTAGGAAGGGCAGCGGCCTCGGCTAGAGTCTCGGCCTTAGTGGACCATAGCCGAGGGTATTCGTAGCGCGCACTCGACCCCACCAGGGCCTCGAAGAGAACTTCCATCCGTGTGGTGAAGAGCGGGTGGACGCGGTAGTCCGGGTAGATCTGCCCGCTGACGGCCATCATCGGGCCGAAGGCGCCTTGGCCGCTCTCGGTCACGACGATGCGCTCGACGTTCGCAATCTGTGCCGCGACTCCGGTGACGACGGCGAACTTGAAGCCCCGCGACCGGGCGGACGATTCCTTGCGAGCCGGAACGCGGACCTTGTAGGGCACGAGGGTGAAGGCGGCCCGGCGACGTTCGCGAAGCGGATCGTCAACGCCAACGGAACCGAGCCGCACGCGCACCAAGGCCGAGCCGCCCAGAGCTTGTGCGATAAGGGCGTGGACAGCGCGGGAATCCAGCCCATCGCTATAGGGCATGATGGCCTTGGCATTGGCTGGCAACTCCAGGCTCAGAGGACGCATGGTCTCGGCGCTCTTCTGGCGCGCGACGAAGCTGAACGACCAGGTGTCGCCGGTGAGGAAGGTCAAGGCGTCCTCGAGGGCGCTCTGGACCGGAGCCGACGACCAAAGGCCCGGATCGTGCACGGCGACGCGGACGTTGAAGGTCCGTGCCCAAGAGACGGTCGAGCGCGCCTTGGCCGCGTCGCAATATTCCGTCGTCGCCGCCACCACCAAGAGGTCGAAAAGCTCCGGGCGCCAATTCGAGAAGAAGTAGGTCTCCAGCCCTTCGGTCGACAGGCGGATCGCGGCGCCGAGTTCGGCAAGCTCAGCGCCGGGGCGGACCTGAACCCCGGGCTCAACGATGTCCACGACCATGGGCTCATCGACCAGTCGGACAGCAACGGTGGTCACAGGCGCACTCCTTCGTCGAGACCGGTCCGATCGATGGGCGAAGTTAGATCGCGGGCCGACACGCCGGCCACCAGCGCCGAGGCGAGCCCCTTCAAATCCACGGCAGCCATCGACTCGGTCAGCCGCGCGCGCATCCCGGCGGCCTTACCCTGCGAGGCCTCGCGCCGGTAGTGCTCCTCCACCTGACGTTGGCCGCGGTCCGCGCGCTCGACGAGAGTCGCGAACGCGGCGTCCTCCAAGGCTTCAGCACCCCGACGGCCGTCACGCAATGCGTCCAGGGCGTTATCGGCTAGCAGCGCCTCCATAGGGTTGGAGTGCTGCGCGCGCAGGCGGCAGACCTCCTGCTTGGCGACTTCAAGCATCAGCAGGCCCCTTTCATCGTCGCCGAGGGCGGCGCGCATCTGGCGCAAGAAGGACTGGCCGATTTCACGCCAGTCTGCCGCCAGCGCCGCCGGGACCGCCTCCGCCACTTCCGCATTGGTGTGGGCGGCGTTGCCGGCAAGCTTCGCCAGAGCCTTCCATTTGGTGCTCATCTTCAGGGTCTTGTAGGGGCCGTCGCTCATGCAGGCATCCTCGAATGTCAGGATGAATGCCCGAGTCGTCCGGCAATGTCAAATATTCCCACCATCTGCCTGACAATGTCAGATCCGGGCGGCAAACGATCTTTGACAGCGGGTAGGATTGGTGCCGACTAGGGGACCTTCCCAACGTCTGCGTGGAGTCAGATGCGGCACTGATTCAGGTTCCGACCCGAGAGCGGACGGTGCGAACGTTCGCCAGAGTTAGGATCAAACGCTGATAGCCGTAGGCGTTACCGGCTGGCGAGAACGAAGGTATTGCCCTCGTGGTCTTTAAACTTGGCGAAAGTTCCCCACGGCTGCGCTTCCGGTGGGCCTTCGAACTCGACCCCCCGCTCGCGCAGCTGGCGATAGGTGTAGTCGACGTCGTCGCAGCCGAACGAGCCATTGAAGAACGTGCCGACGCGATCCTCCTGGCCCTCCGGGGTGAAGAGGACGATTCCCGTCTGAGCTCCGGGGATCGCCAATTCGATCCACCTCTGGGCCCCGAACGGCTGGTCCGTGGCCACGGCGAACCCCACCTTCTGCGTCCAGAAGGCAAGCGCCGCGTCTTGATCCCGGGTCGGCACGCCGACGAATTTGAGCTGCTTGATCATGGTGGTCTCCTCGGGATCGATCTACGGCGAGGCCTTGCGGAGACAAAGGTGATCATCCATTGCTATAGCAATGGCTGCCGCTTACACGCTCGACGCCTATGTTCTCGACACGCTGATGCGCGACCTCGTCGGTCACGATCGCCGCCCTTCCGCCTATCTGGTGTACCTCGTGGTCCTGACGCAGGAAGACAGCTTGGGCTGTCGACTGAGCCACGCGGAATTGTCGGCCCGCACCGGCCTCTCCAAAAGGGCCGTCCAGGACGCCTTGGCGCACCTCAAGCGGCGAGAACTGATCTCAAACAAGTCGACCGGGCCGACGCAAATCACATGGCATAAAGCCCAGCGACCTTGGCGTCGTGCATGAGGTCCGCGAGCCCTTCCGGCCCCTGCTCGCACCTCGGCTGCATTCAGGGCGAAGGATGCATGGCCAACCCGCTGCAAGTCGCTTTCGAAGCGAGCCTCCCCATGAAGGCCTGACAGCCAGTCTAAATGACGGCCGGTCGATGCCGTTGGAGCAGGTTCGTCAGTGAGCCATGAGCACCGGGCACGGGGGAGCTTGCAGGACACTGCGGGTGGCTCCTCCCAGAATGAACTCGCTCATCCGGGAATGCCCGAACGCGCCCATGACGAGAAGGTCGAAGCGCTGCCCGGCCACATAGGCCGACAGGACCTCGCCAATCTTGCGACCGCTCGCGTCCTCTTCGTAGACCCTCGCGTTCACGTCGTTAAGGGCGAGCCGCAGCGCGAGCCGGCTGGCTGACGAAGTCGCCGGGATCGACTTTTCATTGACGACGATCAACACCACCACCTCCTCCGCGCGCCGCAGCAGCGGCATGGCGTGGGCGATCGCACTGGCCGCGGGAGCGCCGAAATCCCACGCGACCACGATGCGTCGGAGCGATGGGCGCTCGCCAAGCGATTCTGCCGGGACGACCAGAACAGGCCCTCCACCCCCGAAGGCAATCGCCTCGGCGACGTCCTGTTGTTGGCCAAGCGAAGCCAGCAGAGGAACGACAGCGACGTCGCGCAGGCGGGCCGTCCTGGCGGCTAAAGACGGAATGTCGTGACCTGAGCAGATCGTGGTGACCGCGGCGACTGAACCGAAGTGGGTTTCGAGGCCCGAGGCCAGTGCGGTGTACCGTCGCGCCGTTTCCGCGCTCCGGGCGCGTTGCGCGGCCGCCATCGCCGGCAGATTCAGCAGCGCATTGGCCAAGGGGTTTGAAGGGGCCTGGATGTCCACCTCGAAGATCTCGAGCGAGAGACTGGCCTCGAGGAGTTGAGAAAACTGATGAGCCCAGGACAGAGCCTCGTCCGGCACGGGGTCCGGGTAGGTCACCAGTTGCAGAAGCACGTCGCGCACGTGGGGCATCCTCCGGCTGAGGAGCATGCCCGACGCATTGTTGAGAGACCGGGCTCCCATGCGCATCGAGCATGCTCGATGCGGACCGACATCACGATCACTGGATCGTCAGAGGGGCCCGGGCCGCTCGTATAGGCGTACCGAGGCATCCGATTTCGGTCAACGCAGGGACCGGGGTGAGCAGCGCTGCGCATCGCGTGTTGATGCCCCCTCAGCCCTCGCCGCACAGATCAGGACCTGGTTTGTCTGATCTCGGTTAGGAAGGCGCGATCAGGCGGAGAGGGGCCGGCCGTCCTATGCCGCCACCGCCGACAGGCGTCATGGATTCCTCAGCGCTACCAGCGCCTTGGCGTGAACGACGGTGCCCTCTGCATGCATGCCGCAGCCTGGTAGGCATCTCTGTGCGCCGGTGCCTCGCATCGAGGAGTTGGGCGACGTCCGCGCGGCATTAGAAACCCGGCCAAAGCGGACATGAGCGCTGATTATGCGCCTCTTCACCACCCCTTACTGGCCGAAGTGGACCAGAAAGGTGATGCTCCTGCTGCGGACCGGGCCCCTCTGGCGACTTTCCCTCAGTCGCGATGTCGGTCCGCATCGAGCGCGCTCGATTCGGTCAGGGCCTCATCAACCCAGTACCTGTCCACATCGGGGGCGCTCCCTAACCCAGAGGAGCGAACCATGACCCGAACCTACATCCACCGACTGCACGGGCGTCACGCCCTGCTGGAAGGCGCCCTGGCCCAGGAACTGCGACGTCCGTCCCCCGACGCGGCGACGCTGGCGGCGATCAAGAAGCGCAAGCTGCAGCTCAAGGACCGCCTGCGGGCGCTTGAGCTGAAGCTGGCCTCGCAGGGCCTCAACTGACGTCGACCCGACCACCGGTGATCGCTTGACCCCGCGCCTGAGATCAGGCTGCGGGGTCACCTTTGCGCGTAGGACGCCATGGATTTCCTGACACAAGAATTCCTGACCAAGCCCGTGTGGATGTGGGCGGCCTTCCTCACCATCGTCGCCGTGCTGCTGGCGCTGGACCTCGGCGTCCTGCACCGCAAGCATCGCGAGATCGGCGTGCGCGAGAGCCTCGCCCTGTCGGCGGGATATCTGACGCTGGGCCTCGCCTTCGGCGGCTGGGTCTGGACCTCGCTCGGCGCCCAGGCCGGCATGGAATACCTGACCGGGTTCGTCGTGGAGAAGTCGCTGGCGATGGACAACGTCTTCGTCATCGCGATGATATTCGCCTACTTCGCCATCCCGCCGCACCTTCAGCATCGGGTGCTGTTCTGGGGCATCCTGGGCGTGATCGTGCTGCGTGCGATCATGATCGCCGGCGGCGCCGCCCTGGTCAGCGAGTTCGGCTGGGTTCTCTACGTCTTCGCCGCCTTCCTGATCGCGACGGGCGTAAAGATGCTGCTGATGGCCGACAAAGAGCACTCGCTTGAGGACAACGCCCTGCTCAAGCTGCTTCGCAAGCGCCTTAGCGTGACGTCGGACCTGCACGGCGAGCGGTTTTTCGTGAAGGCTCCGCATCCCAGGACGGGCAAGCTGGCGACGTTCGCGACGCCGCTGTTCCTCGCGCTCGTCCTGATCGAGGTGGCCGACGTCATCTTCGCCGTGGATTCCGTCCCGGCGATCTTCGCCATCACCACGGACCCCTACCTCGTCTACACGTCCAACATTTTCGCGATCCTCGGCCTGCGGGCGCTCTACTTCGCCCTCGCGGCCATCATTCACCGCTTCGCATACCTCAAGTACGCGCTGGCCGTGCTCCTGATCTTCATCGGCTCGAAGATCTTCCTCGCCGACCTGTTCGGATTGGAGAAGTTCCCGCCGCAGGTCTCGCTTGGCGTGACCTTCGCCATCCTAGCGGCAGGCGTCTTCTGGTCGCTGTGGAAGACGCGGAACGGGAGGGCGACCTCATGATGTCGGAAGTGGATCCGCTGATCGCGGGATTCGAGCGGGGTCTGGCCTCGACCCCGCCGTCCCGGATGCCGTGGTCGACGCCCCGACGGCCGCACACGGCCGTCGTCGCCTGCTCGGACGCCGGCGTAGATCCGGAGCGGCTGTTCGACGCCTCGCCCGGGGAACTCTACGTCATCCGCAACCTCGGCGGCCTGGTGCCCGAGTATGCGCCGGACGGGGGCTGCCACGGGACCAGCGCGGCTCTCGAGTATGCGGTGCGCGTGCTCAAGGTGCGGCGCGTGGTGTTGCTTGGACATCTCGGTTGCGATGGGGTCCACGCCATGATCAACGGACCGCTGAAGAACGCTCAGGATTTCGTCTTCCCGTGGATGGAGCAGGCGGAAACGGTGATCTGGAACCTCCACCGACTGGAGCCGGGCCGCTCGGTCCAGGACCAGCTTGAAGACGACGTCTTGAGGCTGTCGTACGCGAACCTGCTGGGCTTTCCCTGGGTACGCGATCGCGTTTCGTCCGGCAGTCTCAGGCTTGACGCCTTCAAACACGACGCGAAGCGCAGCCGGCTTCTGGCGGTCATGTCCGAAGGCAGTAACGGCGTCGGCGAGTGACCGCATCGCCGACCTTGTTCTGCGAGGGGCCAAGCGCGATCCTCATTCCATGATCCGCGACCTCGACCTCGCCCTGCTGCGTACCTTCGTCACCATCGCGGACGCCGAGAGCTTCACGCGTGCCGCGGCCCGGCTGGACCTGACCCAGCCGGCGGTGAGTCTGCAGATGCGCAAGCTCGAAGGGCTCCTTGATCGACAGCTGTTCGACCGCCGCCACGGCGGCGTCGCCCTCACCGTCCAGGGCAGCGATCTGCTGCCTCAGGCCCGGCGCCTCCTCGCTCTCAACGACCAGATCCTGGCCAGCCTGCGCGAAACCGAGATCGAAGGAGACGTCCGCTTCGGAGCGCCGGAAGATCTCGCCTCCACGCACCTTCCCACCATCATCGCCCGCTTCGCGGAACGCCATCCGCGCGTGCGCCTATCGGTCACCTGCGACTTCACCGCCAACCTCATGACGGCGCTCTCGCAGGGCCGGATCGATCTGGCCCTGATCAAACGGCGCCCGGCGCCGCGGGGCTCCGACGAGCGGGTGTTTGAGGAGCGCTTGGTCTGGCTCGCCAGAGAGGCCGGCCAGTTCGAGGCTCGCCCTCTCCCCTTGGTGATCGCCCCCACACCCGACGCCTATCGCGCCCGAGCGCTCGACGCGCTGCAGGAGGCGGACATCAGCTTCCGCGAGGCCTTCGTCTCACCGAGCCTGGCCGGACAACTCGCCGCCGTCCGCGCGGGGCTGGGCGTCGCCATCGCCCCGGCGACCCTCGCGCCGAAGGATCTCGTCGTGGCCGGGCAGGTCCTGCCCACGCCGGCGGCCGTCGAGATCGCCCTTCTGATCGGCAAGGGCCGGGCCGGCGGCGCGGTCGAGCTGTTGGCCCGCGAAGTCAAGGACGTGATTTTCCGCTGAGTCATGAGTGACGCTTATGGGCCGCATCAGCCCAATAAGGTTGAAAGCGGCGCACCCGGTCATCAGAAGCGGCCCCCGTCACCCGCCGGGAACCGCGCCGCATGTCCTCCGCCTTCGATCTGCTGACCTCGCCAGCGATCCTGTTCTTCTTCATTGGCGTGATCGCGGCTTTGGCCCGGTCCGACCTGGCCCTGCCGGAGCAGGCGGCGAAGACCCTGTCGCTCTATCTGATGCTGTGCATCGGCTTCAAAGGCGGGGTTGAAGCGAGGGCTGCGGGCCTGTCGGCCGACTTCGGCGTCGCCGCAGGGCTCGGTCTCGCGCTCAGCGCCCTGATGCCGCTGGCTGCCTACGCCATCCTGCGCCGGGGCACGAAGCTTGACCGGCCCACGCTCTGCGCCATGGCCGCGACCTATGGCTCGGTGTCCGTGGTCACCTTCGCGGCGGGCCAGCAGCACCTGGCGGCCACCGGCGTCGACTTCGGCGGCTACATGGCCGCCGTCCTCGCGCTCATGGAGACGCCGGCGATCCTGACCGCCCTGATCCTGCTGAACCGCGCCGGTCGCGGCATCCCCGGGGAGCGGTCGAAGGTGCTGCGCGAGGTGTTCGTCAACGCCGCGGCAGTGATGTTGATCGGCAGCTTCGTCGTCGGCGCGATCTCGGGCGAGCGCGGCATGGAGCGGCTCGAGATCTTCGTCGGTCCGCTGTTTCAGGGCGCCCTGTGCTTCTTCCTGCTGGACGTCGGCCTGATCGCGGCGCGCCGGCTGATGGCCGACGGCCGGAAGATGACGCCCGGCGTGATCGCCTTCG
Source organism: Caulobacteraceae bacterium (assembly GCA_019748055.1). Taxonomy (GTDB): domain Bacteria; phylum Pseudomonadota; class Alphaproteobacteria; order Caulobacterales; family Caulobacteraceae; genus Brevundimonas. Next base: position 73,581 of record JAIEQC010000050.1, read on the forward strand.
CCGTGGTGTTCCCGGTCGTCGCCGCGCTGGCCACCCTCGCCTTGTCCCGCGCCCTCGGCCTCGAGCAGGGCGACGCGGCCTTGATGGCCATCCTCGCCGGTTCCGCCTCCTACATCGCCGTCCCGGCGGCCATGCGGTTGGCCGCGCCCCAGGCCGACCCCGGCGTGTTCGCCTCCTCCTCCCTCGCCGTGACCTTCCCGTTCAACCTGGTCCTCGGGATCCCGGCCTATGCGGCGCTCGCCGCCTGGCTCTGGGCCTGAGGCCGCCTCCTGGAGACCCTGATGCCCATGTCCCGCAGACGCCTGATCGAAACCGCCGCCGCCCTTCCATTCGCCGCCGGCCTCGCCGTGACGCCGTCGGGCTCCTTCGCCTCGACGGACTGGACCCCGCCCCCGCCTACGGACCTGACTCCGGACCAAGCCCTGGAGCTCCTCAAACAGGGCAACGCCGCCTTCCAGGCGGACGCGCCGCTGCATCCGTCCATCGACGGCCGACGCCGGGGCGAGATCGCCCAGGCGCAAGCGCCCATCGCGGCCATCCTCAGCTGCGCCGACTCGCGCGTTCCGCCGGAGCTGCTCTTCGGCCGAGGTCTCGGCGAGCTGTTCGTCGTCCGCAACGCCGGGAACGTCGCCGACGTCGCGGCCGTCGGCAGCCTGGAGTTCGCCGTCGCCGTGCTGGGCGCGCCCCTGATCGTCGTCATGGGTCATGAGCGGTGCGGGGCCGTCGCGGCGGCCCTCACCGTCATTGACCAAGCGCAGGAGTATCCGGGCAGCATTGGGACCATGCTGGAGCCGATCCTGCCCGCCGCCATGGGCGCGCGGCACCAACCGGGCGCGGCCTTGGTGAACGCCACGCGCGCGCATGTGCTGCGCACGGTGACCCGTCTGCGTGCCGTGGCCAGCCCTCTGCTCATCCCGCCCCAAGAGGAAAACCGGCTCAGGATCGTCGGCGCCGTCTACGATCTGGACACGGGCGCGGTGGAGTTCCTGGAGCCGACCTGATCGCGCGCGGTGGTCGACAGGCTGCGACCAGATGGCCCGGGAGCGGAACCCCCCGCCTGGCGTTTTGTACGCTGACGGACGCAAGCCTGCCCACCGCAGGCGCGCGTCCCTGAGGGCGGGGTCATGACGAGTTATGTGTTGAAGGTCTTCTACGAGGACGAACCTCGTCCCCGCGAGACCTTGGGCGAAGACAGGGGCAGCGAAGTTCTGGCGATGATCCCCCGCCTCCTGGCCCGCCACCCGGGATGCCATCGCGTCCGCGTCTATCTGGGCGACGCTCTGCTGTTCGCGGTCGACTGCAACGGCATGGACGTCGCTGAGTGAGCTGCGGACGGATCGTTCCCGTCGCGTCGCCATTCGCATCGCTTATGAGGCTCTTACGGCTTGGCTATTGGCCCGCCCTCGGGTCCGCCGCTAACCTCGTTTCATCGGGCAGGCTCGAACAGCGGTTGTCCCCTTGGCCGTGACGCGGGTCCACCTGGGCGCGCCCGGCGCTTCGAGCTCCCAATGGCTTGTCGTCGCCGGGCCGCCCGACCGTCGCCCTCCAGCGCACTCAGACGCCATGCTCCACCCGCACGCAGAGTTTGACGACCTCCCGCAAGACGACGCCCGCACCGGCGGACTGCACCCTTATCAAGGCCAGACCGCCGTCCTCGTCACCATGCACGGCAAAGAAGAGGTTCTGCAGCCGCTGCTGACCCAAGCGATGGGACTGAAGGTGGGGCTCGCCACCGGCGTCGACACCGACCGGTTCGGCACCTTCAGCCGCGACGTCGCGCGGCCCGGATCGGCGCTCGACGCCGCTCGGGCGAAGATCGCGGCCGGCTTCGAGGCGGATCCTGCGGCCCGCGTCGGCCTGGCGAGCGAGGGGAGCTTCGGAGCCCATCCGGCCTTGCCCTTTCTGCCGTTCGCTGAGGAGCTGGTTCTCATGATCGATCGGAAAACCGGCTTCGAGCTGGCCGGTCACGATCGTGGCGTGCGGACGAACTTCGCCAGCGCGCTCATTCAGGACCCTGCCGAAGCCGCGACCTTCGCGGCGCGCGTGGGGTTCCCGTCTCACGGAGTGGTCGTGACGGCCAGTCGCGACGGCGTGCCCGCTCCTGACCTGTATCTCGAGAAGGAGGCCGTAGACCTGCTCGGGCTTGAGGCGGCGGTCGAGCGCGCCCTGGCTCTCGGCGGTCCGGCATGCCTCGAGACCGACATGCGCGCGCACCGCAACCCCACGCGCATGGAGGCGATCGCACGCGCGGCCGAGGATCTCGTGCGCCGCTTCGCCAGCCGATGCCCCGCCTGTCGCCGGCCGGGCTTTTCCGTGACGTCGCTTCGCCGCGGCCTGCCCTGCGCCTGGTGCGGCGACCCCACCCATGCGCCGATCGCGGAAGTGTCGGCGTGCCCGGCCTGCGGCCACGTCGAGGAGCGACCTCTGACGACGGCGACGACCGCTGACCCGGGGCAATGCGCGGCGTGCAATCCGTGACGGAGGACGCTGGTCACGCGACCGTGCGAGAGGTCGAGGATCCCATCGCCTGGGTTCTCGCGCATCCCGGCATGAGCGCCTGGCTGAAGGCGACCCTCACGTCCGCACTGAAGGAGGATTCCCTCGCCTTGGCCAACGATCTGGAGATCCTAAATCACCTGCTCGGTCCCCGCGTGGGGGCAGTGAGCAGACCGCACCAACCCGACGCCACTCGTCAGACGGATGAAGTCTGATCTCCTTCCAGGGAGGGCGCCGCGCCGCAGAAGCTCCACGGGAGCGTCTCGCCGGCGTGAAAGGGGACGAGGTCTCCGCTCGAAGGACCTTCCAGCCGCTGCGGCACAGCGACCGCGCTCCGCTTGAGCCGCACCCTGCCCGCGTTCAGAGCCTTGCCGTAGAAGCGCGCGCCACGCTCGGAGGCGAACCCTTCCAGCCGGTCGAGCGCGCCTTCCTCCTCGAAGGTCGTGGCGTAGCTCTCGAGCGCATGCGGCGCGTTGAAGATGCCGGCGCAGCCGCACGCCGACTCCTTGCGCGTTCTCTCATGCGGGGCCGAATCCGTCCCCAGGAAGAACTTGGGCGACCCCGAAGTGGCCGCGCGCCGCAACGCCTGTCGATGCCTTTCGCGCTTGGCGACGGGGAGACAGTAGGCATGCGGCCTGAAGCCGCCGGCGAACATGGCGTTACGGGTGATGCGCAGGTGGTGAGGCGTGATCGTGGCGGCCAGGTTTGGTCCCCCGGCTTCCACGAAGGCGACGGCGTCGCGGGTGGTGACGTGTTCGAACACCGTCCTCAGCCCGGGAAAGTCCACAATGAGGTTCGAGAAGACGGTGTCGATGAAGACGGCTTCCCGATCGAAGACGTCCACGTCTGGATCGGTGACCTCGCCATGCACCAGAAGCGGCATCCCCAGCCGCTGCATGACCTCGAGGACGGGGCGGATCTTGCGGACGTCGGTCACCCCGTGGTCGGCGTTGGTGGTCGCATGGGCGGGATAGAGCTTGCAGGCGGTGAACACCCCGGACTCGAAACCACGACGGATCTCCTCCGGACTGGCGTCGTCGGTGAGGTAGCAGGTCATCAGCGGCTCGAAGCGGGCGTCGGCGCCCAGCGCCCTCAGGATGCGGTCGCGGTACGCGGCGGCGGCTTCGACCGTGGTGATCGGCGGGGTGAGGTTCGGCATCACGATCGCCCGGCGGAACTGCCGCGCCGTATGCTTCGCCACCGCCTCGAGCATCGCCCCGTCCCGCAAATGGACATGCCAGTCGTCCGGCGTGCGAAGCACGAGGTCATCTAGCGGCGCGTCGGGCGGGCTCATGGTCGGATCTCCTCGTGTTTCTCGCGAGCCTTCGACCCGGCAAGCTGAAGGGGACGGCGGCGACGCATCCTAAGCCTCGACCGCCGAGACCCCAACGCGTCGTGGGTCAGCGCGCAGCGACCGCTCCGAGGCATGGCCGCAATCAAGCATGACTTGTCGTCGTTCGCTTGGGACTCTAGCTTGCCGATGCCTACGGGCAGGAGGTTTTTTGTCAGCTTTCAACCGCACCGCCTGATCCAGGCGCGCTCTCGAAGGAGGGCGCCTGAGCAGAGCGCAGCCGCTGGAAATCGGCGGGCGCTTCTTCATGCCTGATCAAAGCGAGAAAAACGTTGAACGCCATCATTATCCGCCCGCTTTGCGCGGACGATCTGCCGTCCGCCAAAAAGGTCATCGACTCCACCGGACTGTTCCCCGGAGAGATGCTGGCCGAAATGGCCGCGCCCTTCCTGACGGGTACGGCGCCTGACGACCTCTGGTTCGTCGCCCTGGACCAGAAGAAGATCGTTCTGGGGCTGGTCTACTGCTCCCCTGAACGGATGACGGACGCGACCTGGAACCTGCTCCTGATCGCGGTGCGGGAAAACCTTCAGGGCCAAGGAGTGGGGTCTCGCCTCACCCGGCACCTCGAACAGACGCTGTCCCAGCGGAACGCCCGCGTTCTGATCGTCGAAACGTCGGGCTTGGCAGAGTTCGACCGCACCCGCGGCGTCTACGCGACGCTAGGTTACGACGAAGTGGCGCGCATCCCCGAGTTCTACGCGACTGGGGAAGACAAGGTCGTCTTCTGGAAGCGACTATCCGACTAACGGATGGGGGGCGGAGGCTTGGCTTCCGCCCCTTCCCCGCCAGAAAGTGGTGCTTCAGCTCCATTGCGGACGCACGACAGGCCGGTCACAACCGGATCATGCTTCGGCGCATCAAGTCGTGGGCCAGAAACCTGAAGCGCGACGTTCTCGCACTGTGGCTCGCCTCGCGCAGCCCGCGGACGCCGCTTGCTGCGAAGCTGATTGCAGGAGCGGTCGCGGCCTATGCGTTGAGTCCGATCGATCTGATTCCTGACTTCATCCCGGTGCTCGGTTATCTCGACGACCTCGTGATCGTGCCGCTGGGAGTTGCGCTCGCCGTCCGAATGATACCCGCCACCCTAATGGCCGAATTCCGAACACAGGCGACGAACCACGCAAGGCCGACCAACCGGCCCATGGCCATTGCGATAGTCAGCCTCTGGACTCTGGCAGGCATATCCGCCGCGATCTGGGTCTGGGGAAAGATCTGGTAGCGCCGAAGGCTGGCGGGACCGCAGACCTGCCGGCGTGACTGGGAGGCGACGAGCTGCAACGCCGCGACGAGACCGAGCTGAGCCACGGCCTCTTGCACGCCGCGCGCAGCCCTGCGTCCAGGGCTCTCGGCGGGAGAGAACACCTGGAGGCATCCCCTCCGGCGCCAGCGGCGGCGCCGGTTACGTGGTAGAGTCCGGACATATGAACACTCCCTATGAACTGACCCCGCGAGAATGGGTGGAAGTGGCGGCCGTGCAGGCGGTGGCGGATGCCTTTGGGCTTGAGGACGAGGAAGCTCCAGCACGATGGTTGGCGGTGAACGCTTACGGCGTGCGCTTCGACTTTCAGACTGACGGCCCGGAGTATGCTGGCCCCTTGTACCTGATCCAGGGTTCGGGCGCGCCGGAGTGTGGCCCCATGAGCCTGATCCGAGGCCCCGAAGGGCAACTGAAAGTGCTCGAGCCGTCCTGAGCCAACCCTAGGGGGTCACCCGAGCTCTGCGCTGAACGGGCGGCTGGGGGCGCCGTCGATCATGAGCTTCACGTAGAAGTTCCTGTTTGGAAGGTTGAGGAGGTCAATGACCTCAAACGTCGGCTGGAGCTCCGCGGCTAGCCTCGGGGCATCCTCTGCCCCGACGCGGAAGACCACGAGCGATCCGGCATTCCCTAGGACGGCATGTCGGACCTCTGGCTCCAGCTGGTGAAGATGCTGGTGCGCAAGCGTCAGCCCGACCCCGTACTTCCGAAGCTCGGCCAGCATGTTGGCGAACGAGAGCGTGGTGAAGCTCTGGAACTCGTCGAGGTACAGGAAGAAGGGACGGCGTCCGGCGGCGGCGTCTTCTGCTCGGCTCATAGCTGCGAGACCGATCGTCGAGGCGATCAGACTGCCGAGAACCGCAGCGCCGTCCGCCCCCAGCCGCCCCTTCGCAAGGTTTACGATCAGGGCCTCTCCCCGGTCCATGATGCGGCGAAAACTCAAGGGCCGCTCCGGCGCGACGAGAATGCGATGGAGGCGCGGATCGGTCAGGAGGGCCCCGAGTTTGTTCTGGATTGGAGCCACGGCCTCCAGTCGTGTGCGATCCGGATAGGCGGCGAACTCCTCTGTCCAGAACCGCCGAACGGTGGGATTGCGTATCTGCCGCACCAGCGATCGACGGAACGCCTTGTCCGAGTAGAGCGCGAGAATGTCCGGCAGCGTCGAACCGTCACGCTCAAGGAGCGCGTACAGGCTGTTGCGCAGCACGTGCTCCATGCGAACGCCCCACGCGTCGGGCCAGAGCTTCCTGAAGGCATCAAGGAGCCCGGAAGCAGCCAATGGGATCTTGTCGTCCCTGACCCTGCGAAGCGGATTATAGCCGTACGGCTGGTCGAGATCGGCAGCGTCCAGATAGTGGAGCCGCGGTCCCAGCACTGCTGCGGCCCCATCTCGCACACGTTCTGCCAAGTCGCCATGCGGGTCGATGAGCGCGAAGCCACGGCCCGCAGTGACGTCCTGGCCAGCAAGCCGCTCGAGAAGGGCCGACTTCCCCACGCCGGTCTTGCCGATGATGTAGAGATGCGAAAGCCGGTCGCGCTGCCGTATCCCGAACGAGACGCCGCGACGGTGAAATGTGGTTTGGCCGACGTATGTCACGGCCTCGGAGGCGGGCGCCATCACCAGACGGTACCGCAACAGGGTTCCGGCTGGATGAGGGCGATTTCGTTCCCATCAGCTTACCGTGGTTTTTATCGCTCGATCCAAATCAGACTTGCCATTCGGCCGGCGGCTTTGCCGTCCCGGCGCACCGAATGCAGTCTCACGTCGCTGAAGGTGCAGAACCCGCCACCCGAGATGTTTTCCACCGGGATGCCCAGGGCCTGCAGGGTGCTTCGGGCAAAGGCGTAGAGATCCATCTGGTATTTGCCGTAAGGCCGGGTTTTGAACACGCCTTCAGTCGCAAATGGACTGCCGGCAAATTCTTCGCGGATATCGTCCCCCACTTCATAGTGAGGTCCGCTGATCGCAGGTCCGAGCCAAACGAAAACGTCCGAGGGTCGGGCCTCCAACGCTTCAAAAGTGGAGACGATCACGCCGTCTCGGAGCCCCTTCCACCCGGCGTGGGCGATGCCCACAGACCGTGCGCCGGTGACGGCGAAGAACACCGGAAGGCAATCCGCCGATCGCATCGCGCAAACTACCCCGGGAACGTCCGTGACGGCCCCGTCAGCCAGCATGTCGGACGCGTCGGGCAACCGAACCGCGCGTCGCCCATGCGGCTGTTCGAGCCATCGGAGAGAAGTTGTCGGCCCAATGAACTGCTCCAAAGCGTGCCGCGAACGGATGGCGAGTTCGTCGACACCCTTGAAGTCGACATCCGACGCTGCGCGCGCACCTGCGACGGTATACGCACGGACCCCGTCCAAACCGGGCCAATGAGGACTCAGGAATAGGAAATCGCTCGACATCGTGTTTTCAGACCAGTCTATCACGTCTGAGCTCCCCGCTTATGACTTGGGCACGACACGCGTTCATCAAATCATCGCTTACAAAACACGAATTGTCCCAAAAAGACTCAAAGTAGCGGTTCAGGACGCTATACATGCAGCGAGGAGATTCTCGTGGTGAGGTCATTTTCCTCGCAAAGATCTGGGGAAGAGATTGGCCGCCGTCGCCTCTTCCATAGACGGCGACCGACGCGACGGCCTCCGCATCATTGACGAGCATCGTTCGAAAGATCGGCAACTCGTCCATACGCTCGGCTCTGTACGTCCGTACCTCGATCTGGGCGCCAACAGACTCGCAGAGTTGCCTTATCCGGCCCAATGCGTATCTCGCTTGATCCTGGTATTCGTGGGGTGGCTTGTTACGTGTGACCGCGGCTTCGCTCAGGGCTTGTGATGATGGGTCCGCGAGAAGCAGACGCACTCGACCCCTGCTCTCCCTTACCCGCTTCAGCATTGCGGCGAATTCCGGCAGGTCGCAAAAACTGAACGCGTTGGTGCCGATGAGGGCAAAGCTCGTCGTCGTTCTGTCCATGGTATCGCGATATGTCGTACGCGAAACGGTGGACGTGATGTAGTTGAAGCCAATCCCCCAGAAAGCGCTCAGCTCTCGCAGCAGGTGTGCAGAGACTGCGATAAGGCTGATGAAGCCAAGCCAAACGATGCCTGCTGAGGTCATCGCATTATGAAACGAGAATCCAATTGCGAGAAATGCGATGGCGATGATCGACACCACCAAGATCGAATAGTTGCGGCGATTTGAAGTTAGCCACCGGAAGAAGGGTTGCGCGCCAGCAGCAGACGCCCGTCGCCAGAATAGACGCATCAACGCAGCAACGATCAAGCAAAAGACCGTCGCGGCGACGTTCACGGCAAAGTCGGCCGGCACGTGGCCCAGGGTCGGCGGCAGGGTGAACAAGAGCTCCTCCCACGCTTAGGGCTTGACCCATATCACACCCAAGCGTCGTTCTGCGTCCACCTTCTTCTTGCGGGCACGATGATGCCTGCCTCTCGCTCATCTTTTTGACCGGGCAGCGCCTCCCGCTTCTTGTAAAAACGACCACCGCCCCACGCGCACCTTTGCGCACCTGTGTGCCGAGCGCTGCCCACTGCCGGTACGACGCCCAGACATTTGAGCAGAATCCTTACCGCCTCCCCCGAGCCCACGGGGCGACGATGTTGACGCCTTGGTACGGCTTGCCGGTTGCGGCGTTCATCGGTCGGTCGAAGCCGAGGTCCGCGCGTGCCACGGCTTCACGAATTCCCCCGCCCCTTCTTTGATCGCCGTCACGATGGTTTGGGTAATGGCGCGTAGACGCCCGTGCGTTTGGAAAGAACCTGGTCAGTCATGGTGTGGCCCTCCTTGGTGCCGGAGAAGGCCCCCAGGCGGGGCGCTCTCCGGCCTCACGGAAGGCCTGCCTTCCGACCCGATCGTCTCGCACGCGATTTACTTGCGAAAGGGGGCGCCGCCTGGCGTGGGTCGCTGTCTGGACTCCAGCGGCTTGGGCGCTAGCTTGATCGCGAGGGAGGGACGGTCTCGCATGAGCCCGAAAGGCGGATGACCAACAAGGCAAATGGATGCGCGGGCTGGGCGGTGGCGGGCGTGCTGGGCGTTATCGCAGTCGGTCAGTGCATGGGCGAAGACCCCGTGCCGTCTCAAGCCAGCGATCCCTTGGCGTTGGCTACGCCCTCCCCGGCACCAGTCATGCGCGAGACTGCAAGGCAATTTCTTTACGTCCGAGCGGAAACCTTGAACTGCCGCGCTTCCCCGTCAACGAGCAGCGAGACGGTGCGACGCCTCGCGGACCGCGATCTCGTCGGTGTTGTCCGCGAAGAGAATGGATGGGCTAAACTCAGTGATCCGGCTTGTTGGGTCAGACGCGATTATCTCGGATCGAGCCCGCGCGAACGGCCGGTCGCCCAGCCCCAACCGCTCTACGCCAGCGGCTCTCGAAGAAGCGCGAGCTCCTCAGCCTACTATCGCAACTGCTCGGAGGCTCGTGCTGCGGGAGCCGCCCCGGTCTATGCGGGCGATCCCGGCTATGCCCGCAGACTGGATCGTGATGGAGACGGCGTCGGCTGCGAGTGACGGAGACGGCCTCGTCAGCGCTCCGCCACACACAAGAGCCGATGATGCGGCCCGAGCGGCATGCCGCCCGGATCGTAGCGGATGGACTGTCCGCGTCCGAGGAACGGCTGCGTCCAGCGGTCGAACCAATGGATGATGTAGAGCTTGCCGCGCTCGGCCGCGGCTAAGGTCGTGGGACGCCCCTCGTAGGTGTAGACGTCGCGGGAAACGAAATGGAGCTGCGGCCGGGAGCGCGCCTGGGGCTCGTACGGCGGCACCGCCGGCCACATGAGCCCCTCGTTCCAGAAGAACAGGCGCGTCCATCGGGCTGCTGCGTTCTGGTAGTGCTGCTCGCGCATGAGGGTCTGCAGTTCCGTCATCGTCGGTGCCCGCCAGCCCGATATCGCGGGCACGGGAACGGCTGCGCAGATCCGGTCAGCGTCGCGCCAATGGCGGTCCGTCAGGTCGAGCTGGCCGACATACCAGACCAACTCCCCTCCCCGGCTCTGTACCGTGTTCGGGTGCGGCCCACGCGACACCTGTGCGTCCGCTGGCGTGGCTGCGATGAGGGTCGTCGTCGCGATCAAGAAGGCCAGTCTATGCATCGGAGGGGGCCGTCACCGCGGCTTCCGCCGCGCGCTTGCGCAACACCATGATGGCAATCGGGGCCGCGAGGATGGCGACGGTCACGAGGAGCGTCATGGTGTTCATGCCGCTCATGGCGTTGGTGCTGCCTTCCATGAGGGCGCGGCTCTCGGGGTCAACGGTGCCGAGCGAGGAAATGTCGCGGTTGACGCTCTTCATGTAGCCGCCGCCGAACATCATGAGGTGCCAGGTGGGTGAGAGGAGAAACATCTTCACCCAGGCCAGAAGGTCGACGATCACCACCCACTGGCGCTCCCCTGCCCATGCGGCGCCTGCGAGGATGAGGACGGCGAGGAGGCTCACGTAGTTTCCGAGGACCGGGATGGGGAGCGAGATGAGAAGCAGGACGAAGGCGGTTATGCCAAGGCTCTTGCCCATGGTGCGGATCCTTCTCGGTTAGGGTTGGGTGCGCGGGATGGCTACGGACTCGGAGGAGCCGCCAACCTCGTAGAAGACGATGAGACCGGTCTGGCCGCGGACCGCGGGCACAAAGACCCAGCCTTGCGCGGAGGTGCCAGGCGCAATCGGGCCCACGCGCAGGCTTTCTCGCGAGAGCCGCTCAGCCATGCGGCCGATGCGGTCCCCCTCGAACATCGGCCGGAAGGCGATGAGGGCACCGCCAATGAGGGCGGCCGGCGGAAACAGGAACATCCCCGCCACCATGCCGGCGGTGCCCACACCCGCCGTGAGGAGACCTTCGCGGACGAGGTTGGGCGGTTTGACGAGCTCGGCCGCTCCTTGCGCGGCGTCGAGCACGATGCCGCCGTCGATCTGTTCCTGGACCCTCGTGAGGCTCACGGTGCGCGAGCCGACGTTTGAGACCGACATCCGTATCTGGAGCCAGTTGGGGTCGCTCGGGATGAAGCCGGGCTGCCCGGCCATGATCACCTGATCGACCGCAACACGTAGATCACGGCTGCTAACTGCCTCGTACGAGAAGGTCTCTAGGGCGATGGCTTCTGGTGGACGCGACCCGCCGAAATCCATCCCGCCGCCCGCGCATCCTACAAGAAGCGCGCTCGCCAGCGCGATCGACACCCCTGCCCGCATCATGCCCTCCCGCATCGAGATGTCCCCAATATGGGGACGCCCTGAACGCTCTCTACCAAAGGACCGCTGAGTTGGAAAGCGGGCCGCATGAAGCGTCGTTGGGTTGGATCTCCGGACTACCGGGCGGCAGTCGCAACACTCCGTGCCGCCCGTGAAGCGCAGGGCCTCTCCCAACGCGAAGTTGCGCGGCGCCTCAGGAAGCCGGTAAGTTTTCTCAACAAGATCGAGCTTCTAGAGCGCCGGATCGACATTCTGGAGTTCGTCCAGCTCTGTCGAGCCTTAGGCGTGCAGCCTGGCGAGCTTATGGCTGAAATCGCCGCCAGTACTCGTCCCGATGCGGAGTTTTAGGGCGCTGCAGGAGCCGCCGTTGGCGACTAAGGGAGTGAGCATCACCTCGTTCAGCGACGTTTTATGCCCGGCAGGAACTCCCGCAACCGATTCTGGCGTACTCGCCTGCTAGTTGACGACCTTCGCTATCCGTGCGCCCATTGGGGGAAGGCGCGGCGGTATGGAGGGGGCTCTTGTCACACGATCGTCGAACGACGCTGCGCCGACTTTTGGCGGGCGGCGCCCTTTTCGCCCTTTGGCCCAGAGCGGCCTTCGCCGAAGACCCGGTGATATACACATACGATGCTCTGGGTCGGCTGACCTCGGCTGCCTACCCCAACGGCGTCACTATCACCTATACCTATGACGCTGCGGGCAACCGGCTTCAGGTGTCTACGGGCGGCGCTCCTCCTCCGCCTCCGCCTCCCCCTCCGCCTCCGCCTCCTCCGCCGCTAAACGCGTCGGTGTCGCCCACAAGCTGGACAAGCACGCCGTCAAGCGAGGATCCGCCGGTTCAGGTGACGGTGACCGGCGGCACGCCCCCATATAGCTACGCGTGGCAGCGGGTTTCCGGACATCAATTCACCTTCGCCTCAACGCCGGCCGCGAATTCGACGACTTGGTACGTCTCGGGGGGCACGCTTTTCCCGCCCATCAAGACCTCGGTCTGGCGCTGCCAGGTCACAGACGCTGCTTCCGCCTCGACCTTCACCTCGAACGTGTCGGTGTCCATCGATGTCAGCTGATCGGAACACCAAGCGTCGCACCCTTCTGCTCGTCGCGGCGGCTACCGGCAGCCTATGGGGTTCAACGGCATTCGCCCAGACCGCTCAGGGCGCCCAGGCACCAGAGAACTACGCCGTCGACGGCAATAGCATCGACGTCATACGGGGCACCTTCAATCACTCCGCCACCGACGTCGCCATCGGGCCGCAGCAAGGCGGCCTTGCCTACACCAGAACGATCGCCGGGGAGGTGCGACGCGGGAACCTCGACGGACTCATTGAGGTCCAGGTAGTCGGCGAGGTTATCCCCGGCCAGTTCATCTACCAGTACAGCGTGAGCATCGGCAGCTCCAGCTCGCTGTTTCAGAGCTACGCGGCGACCACGATGGACAGCCTCGAAGCCGATGGCGCAACGTTGAGCTATGACGGAACCGGCTACACCTTCACGGACGCCGCCGGGACGGTGAGTTTGTTCAACCCGGCCCTCGCGAACCCGTTGCCGCCGTACGCGAGTTCGCCGCCGGCCGGGCCGGGCGGGCGCCTCACGCGGATGACCAAACCCAACGGTGAGCGCTGGGACTGGTACTATCGCTCGGCGACCATTGGCTCGGCCATCCCCGTGCACCGCGTTCAGTCGGTCACCAACACGCTCGGCTATCAGGTCAAGTTCGAGTACGCCTTCAATGGCACGCCCACGACACAGGCGGAGTTGGACGCGTTCGGGACTACCACGAAGGCTCTTGCGATCAACAACACCGTCGACTGGTGCGACCCGACCGGGGACACCTGCGGTTCACTTACCCAGAATTGGCCGCAAGCGCAGTACCAGACGACGAACTTCACCGGCGGCTTCCGGCTAGACGTCACCAACGCGCTGTCTCAAACCACGGGCTACGTATTTGGAAGCGAAGGCGGTGGATCCTTCGCATACCTAACAGAGATCGACTGGCCTGAGCCGGGCCGCGCTTCCACCACGCTCACCTACAGCGGCGAGAAGGTCGTCACTTACTCGGATGGCCGAGGGACTTGGAACTATAGCTACGTGCCAAGCGGCACCAACTTCCAAGAAACGACCGTCACGGACCCGAACGCCCAAGCAACCATCTATCGGGCCCGTCTCCGCTTTGGACCTCCGCCCGGCCCCATGGGCGACTACACGGAAATGCAGCGCCTCACCTGGTTTCAGGATCCGACGGGCGCGCGGACCTACACGCAGTACGACGAGAACGCCCGTCTCATCGGCGTTACCGCGCCCCAAGGGAACAAGGTCGAGTACACCCGCGACGGTCGCGGAAACATCACGGAGATGCGCCGTATCGCGAAACCATCCGCGCCGGCACCGACCCTCACGTCCACCTGGACCTATTCGAACTCCTGCACCAATCGCTTCACCTGCAACCTACCGACCTCCGCCACCGACGCGCGAGGGAACACGACCGACTACGTCTACGACCAGTCGCATGGCGGTCTTCTGACTGAGACCCGGCCTGCTGCGGCGTTGGGACAGGATCGGCCGCAGACCCGCTACACGTATCAGGCGCTTCAGGCATGGCGACGGACCAGCTCGTCATCAACCCAAGTCGCAGCCCCAGCAGTTATGCTGCCAGTCCAGGTCTCGGCCTGCGCCTCGGGCATCGCGCCGTCATGTGTCGGCACGGCGCAGGAGGTGCGGACGACGACCGCCTACCAGGCGGGAAACAGCTCGACCGGCTCGAACCTGCTTCCCGTCTCGCTCACCGCAGGTGCCGGTGACGGCTCGCTGCTGGCCACGACCACCACGACCTGGGACTCGCGCGGCGACAAAAAGACCGTGGATGGGCCGTTGCCGGGTACGGCGGACACCACTTGGTATGCCTACGACGCCTTGCGACGGAATGTAGGCGTCATCGCTTCGGACCCCGACGGCGCGGGCCCCCTGCCGTTCCCGGCGACCCGGACGGTCTTCAACGCCGACGGCCAACCGATCGAAGTCGAGCAGGGGTCGGCAACCGCGCAGTCTGACGCCGCGCTCGCGTCGATGACCGTGCTCAGCGAGGTCGTCACGGCCTACGACGCTCAGGGGCGCAAGGTCAAAGACACGCAGGTGCTCGGCACGGGCACGATCAGTGTGACGCAATACTCCTATGACAATAAAGGGCGGCTCATCTGCACCGCGGTTCGTATGAACCCTGCCGCGTTTGGGAGTCTTCCCAGCGACGTCTGTGCGCTCGGCGCCGCCGGCACCTTTGGCGATGATCGCATCAGCCGCAATGGCTACGACACCGTAGATCGCCTGACGCAGGTGGAGACGGGTGTGGGCACGACGGTGGCACAGGTCAGCCGGCTCCAGAACTGGACCGCCAACGGCAAACTCGATTGGGTCCAAGACGCCAATCAGAACCGATCGGAGTACGCCTATGATGGGTTCGACCGGTTGCTGAAGCTGGAGTTCCCGCTACCCACCTTGGGTGCCCAGGCGGCGAACCCGAACGACTATGAGCAGTATGGCTATGACGCGAACGACAACCTGACATCCCGTCGGCTGCGGGACGGTCAAGAGATCACATTCAATTATGACGCTCTGAACCGTGAGACCGTGAAGAATGTGCCGGGCTACGGCGGAACCAACGACGTGGCGACCGGCTATGATCTGCTGGACCGACGTCTGACCGCCGCTTTCCTGGAGGACTTTGGCGTCGGCTCCCTGGCCTGGACCTGGGACGCGCTTGGCCGACCGACCAGCGAGAGCCAAGGCATCTTCGTCATTGGGTCCGCCTACGACCTCGCGGGGAGGCGCACCCGGATGACCTTGCCGTCGGGCCACGGCGTGGATTTCGAGTGGGACTTGGCCGACCGGATGACAATGGTGTGGGAGGCCAGTCAGTCTCCGTCCGGCCCAGCCCTTTTTGCCAGTTACCAGTATGATGCACTGGGCCGCCGCACGTCCCTGGCCCGCGGCAACGGCGTTCTTACGAGCTGGAGCTATGTGTCCAACAGCCGCGACTGGTCGATGACGCACGACCTGTCGGGCGCGGCCGACGACGTGACCTACGCCTTCGCCTTCAATCCGGCGGGGCAGGCGGTCAGCCGGGACGTTTCCAACCCGGCGTATCAGTTCGCCATGCCGACCCAGGCGGCGACGCCCTATGTGCGGGACGGGCTGAACCAGTACGACGCGGTGAACGGCGTCGCCTTCACCCACGACCTGCGGGGCAACCTGACCTCGGACGGGGCGACGACCTGGCAGTTCGACGCGGAGAACAAACTGCAGTGGGTCTATGGCCCGACGGTCTCGACGCGGACGGACAACGACCCGATCGGCCGGCTGAGGACCATCCACCAGAACGGCGTGGTGACCGTGCTGCTGTGGGACGGCGACCGGCTGGTGGGCCAGCTCGACGGCTCCGGTAACTGGCAGGCCCGCTGGGCCCACGGGCCGGGACCGGACGAGCCGCTGGCGGAGTGGCTGTCGCCCACCGCCCGGACCTGGCTGCTTGCGGACCACCAGGGCTCGATCGTGGGCGAGACCGGGGTGACCGGCGCCCTGACCGGCACGCCCTTCACCTACGACCCCTACGGCCGCCCCGACGCCGCCCGCGGCTTCGCCGGCTCCCGCTTCCGCTACACCGGCCAGATCATGATCACGCCGGAGGTCGACCTCTGGCACTACAAGGCCCGCGTCTACGACCCGGACCTCGGCCGGTTCCTGCAGACGGACCCCGTCGGGTACGAGGAGGGGCTCAACCTCTACGCCTACGTCGGCAACGATCCTTTCAACGGGAGAGATCCCACAGGGATGTTCTTTGACGACTTCGACATGTGGAATGAGATCGGCGGTTCATTCGGGGGCGACCGGGCATATACGACACGACAGCGGGAATTGGCTCGACGCCTCCAGACCGGGCAGATCAGCGAGACGGCAATTGCGGAACTGTCGAATGCGGTTCGCGACCCGGTGATTCCTCCCCCACCTCCGAACCTACCCGGCGGTCCATACAGTGAGGCAGGCCCGGGACAGAGGCCCGGACATTTTTACGGGCCGCGGCAGCCGGCGGGGCCCCGCGCACAAGCGCAGTGGGTTCCATCAGAGAGTCAGGGCGGCCCGCCAGGATCCAGGGGCTACTGGAAAGTTCAAGTACCCGGCCAGAATGGTTGGAGCCGATTCGACCAGAGGGGTAGGCCAATAACGGCAAATCAAGCGCATCCAGGAAGTCGTCGGCCTCTTGGAGTACCACCATTCTTGGCGACAAATCCGTGGCTTGCAGCTATTGTAGCTGGGGGAGCGGTCCTATTTTGGGCAACTCCTGCTCATTAGGTTAAGCAACATGTTTCAAAACATAGACACGCGCCTAGACGCATGGGCCCGCAAGCGGAGAATAGCCTTATTTAAGGAATTTGCCGGTCGAGAGGAAAGGTTCTTTTATTTTACGGATCGGAATGGCACGACTCGCCAGTTTGTTATCCGTCCCCATAAGGACATATGGAAAGTCATTATCTATGTTGTGGAATCAGACTCTCTCAATATGGACGGAAAAGAGACCGAAGAATTATTTGGGGAGGAGAACATGGAAGATCGCCTAGATTACGTCATGTCGATAAACTCAATGGATACTTCATAATTCATGAATTCCGGGGCGTGCTTGTAGACTTCAGGCGAGACGGGTTTCCGAAACATTGCGTCCCCCTGCAAACCTGGGCCCGCTACGGTGACCCATGTATGGGATGCGCGTACGCACCCTTGTCAGAAGGAGTCCGTACCTGCGGGCTCGTTCCGGGTTTCAGGCTGTAGGCCGCGCGATTTCAATCGGACAGAAATCGAACTTAGGTCGTTTTTGGAGCGCCTGTTTGGTCCGACTTCGTTTTCGGGGTCTCGGCAATCTCTGATGCTTTCGGCTCCTGAAGACACGACCACACGTACGCCACGCCAGAGATGTTGATGATGGCGAGGAGCATCAAGAACCACATGAAGTAGCTGATCACGCGGTTTCGCACGAAGCGTTTCCAGAACGACGCTCGAGGCTTCCCGGCCAAAATCCCTGCAACTTCGGTCGGGCGAGGGATGGATAACGCAGAGCCGCGATGGGTTTGTGTATCTCACCCCTGACAACTACCGTTCTGGAACAAGCGCAATGCAAAGTCTCGCGCTTAGGTATGAGCCCGTGGGTTATTTCAGAATCCAAGGTCTAATGTCATATCGCCCCTTCCTCCTCGACCAGTCGATCCCGCAAATGGTCAAAGCGGGGGTCGGACGGAGATAAGGACTCCTTATCCAGTGTCCATTTCTGGTGTGACTTGGGTTCCGTTATGCTAAATCAATATCTTGTCGTCTATGACTATGGCTCAGGTGGGATATGGGCGTTCGTTACAGCGCTATCTGCTGACGCTATATTAAGAAAGTACCCACAAGTCGAGGTAGTCGATAATATACCGCCATTCTTTTCTGATTTAGAGCTTGATTTGGCTAACCGCCGGTCGTTTGCACTTAGCGACCCAACACCGAGTTGGCTATCGTAACGTGGCGACCGTCGACAGCGGCCGCTTAAGGACCTGACGTGACGGATAGGGAGGGTAGCGCCTCCTCCTTAGAGCATGACGGCGTCGACCCGGCCAGGAAGCTGAGTTAGCCGGACACCAGCGATAACGCCACCGAGCTGAACTTCAACGCCATCCTATCGTAGCCCACGAGACGGAGGCTGGCACTAAATCCCGCCAGGCGAGCCGCAGCAGAACAGCTTCAACAAGAGCTTCAACGGTCATCTGCGCGACGAGCTGCTGAACGAGACGCTGTTCCGGTCCTCCCGCACGCCCGGCTCGTTCTCGATCCTCTGAGTGATACATTAGGGGTATGTACCGGCACCTACTACCATCAGCTCTAGGTGTGATCGTCCTGGCGCTTTTGGTGCTTGGCCTCAGCCCTCACGCCTCCAAGATCTGCGTCGTCGGCGATTTCTCCCAAACCCACCTGAAGGAAGCGACGTTCGGCCTGTGGATCGGCGTGCAAAAAGAACCCCGTTATGGGGGTGATCGGCGTCTAAAAGGGACCCCCATCTCGATGGTTTA
>JAIEQC010000001.1 GCA_019748055.1 Caulobacteraceae bacterium
GGACAACCGCCCCCCAACCCGCAAAGGGGGTCCCTATTGCACGCCGATATGGGGTCCCGGTTCGACGCCTATTTACATCGTACATCCTGCAGTTCCTGGGCAAGCTTTCGCGCGGCCCAGCACTCCCAGGCGGCGGCGAAGAGCAGAAGAGTGATGACGCCCCACAGGCCCTGCCGGATGACGTAGCCGGTCATCTGGAAAGTCCTCTCGGGCACGATGAACGGGACCAGATAGGTGACGGCGATCATCAGCTGGAAGCTCGAACAGAAGACGAGCCACCAGCGCTCGTGTCGCTCGGTAGGGATCATGAGCGCGCCGAAGGTGGCGAAGCTTAGGATCGCGCTGCCGACGCGCCAGCCGTCGATCTGCCAGCGCCAGACGAAGGCGCCGGCGACGATCAGAACGGCGAGGATGATCACCGCCACCCGGTCCCACCCCGTCCCCTGACGCCAGATCAGCACGAAGGCGATCAGGTTCAGGGCGGCGAGGAGGTACCCGATCATGCGTCGGCGAGCGCCGGCGCAAGGGCGCTCGGCTCGGTCGAGCCTTTCTCCGGCTTGCCGCTCAGCGGGTCGTCGAAGATCAGCCCGAGCCTGTCCCCTTCCGCCGTCATGGCGTCGTGCACGCCGACCAGCGTGCCGCGCGCCTGGGCCATCTGGTGGGTGAACAGGGTAAAGCGTTCCAGCGCAGGCTGCCCGACGTGCGCGGCCAGTCGCGAGGCGCGGCGGCCGTCTACGAACTGCTGCAGCATCTCGCTGCAACCGGCCAAGGCGTCGTCCACGCGGTTCTCCACGTCGCGCACCGAGCGGGCCATGCTCAGGGCGAAGGCGTTCTTGTCGATCTTCATTGTTGCATCCTCGATCAGTGCCATGAGCCGGTCGAGTTCAGCAGCAGGTAGACGGTCGAAAGAACGAGCAGCAGAGTGCCGATGGCCATGCTGCTCAGTACCGCCAAGATCACCACGACGGTCGCTCGACCGCCCGGTGGCCGTGGAGGAGAACGCCAGCGCCCGAGAGCCTTGTAGATCTCGAATGCCGAACGCTCGTCCGTCGCCGTCTCCGAAGCTGCCGAGGCCTCGCCGACCAGGTCAGCGAGCGCGTGTTCGTCGAGCGACGGCACCCCGATCGAGTCCTCACCGGATTCAATGCGGAGGAGGCGACGGAGGGCGGGGCGACCTCTGACGCCGAGGCGTTCGTAGGCTTCGTCGATGTGACCTTGAACGGTCTTGGTCTGAATGCTCAGAATTCGCCCGATCTCCTGCGCCTGGTAGCCCTTCGCAAAGAGCGTCGCGCACTCGAGTTGTCGCGGTGACAGACGTGTCGGCATCGGGCCTCCACGGCGACCCTAACCCGCTTCTCGTGATTCCGTTAACCATCACGCGTGCGCGTCCAATCTCAGCGTGCGCAGAGCAACCGCGATCTCGGTCGCCGAGCGGCTTCAGCCGAAAGTCGCGATCGCGCTCGCGACGATGTAGACGAACGTCGCGAGCACCAGCGCGACGACGAGACCAACTTCTTTGCGACTGCGCTTCATGTCACGCTTTACGTCGGTGGTTCGCGAAGCTGCGACGACCTCGCGCCGCGGTGAGGTCGCTCGACGACGTCGCGCGCAGTCGAATACGAACAGGAGGCGCTTGGCTCTGCCGTCGAGCGCCAGTGGGGCGAAGTTACCACCAAGCGATTCCTCAGAAAGAAGCTGCGGGACCAGCCGCTGATGCCGAAGGCTGTCGCTGGCTGCGGGCTCCGCTTCTATGACCGTTCTGGGACGGCTGGGTCTGGGCAAGCGCCATCACCCAGGTCGCCTTTTTCAGAACAATCTCGTGGAAATCTCACATCTGCGTTCTCGAAGCGCGAGCGGCAGATGATCGGCTTCAAGAGCGCAGCCTCGGCTCAGCGGTTCCTGACGGTCCATGCTGCCGTCTACAACACCTTCTACACCCAGCGGCATCTCGCCAGCCGAGGCACGCTTCGGACGCTCCGGGCGCAGGCGCACGCGGCCTGGATTGCGGCTGTGGCATCGTGAGTGAGGCCGTTCAACTTGGCGATGGGCGGGGGTTAAGTCGACAGCACTAGCCGGAGATCGCGCAACTGTATTGGTCAGTTCATTTCGCGCCACCAGATAAGGGCGCAAGAGGTTTGAGGTGCCAAATATCGGATCCCGGCGAAACCCATAGACCAAGGCTCGTCGCGACCTCTGGCGGTGATTCTTTCCCTATTTTTTTGGACACGAAGAGAAAACCATCCCCATTGTCGATAAGGAAAAAGCAAGTGCTAACAATTGCGCTTCTCTCCACCACGTCACGATAAGGAGATAAATCAGCATCTACTGTACCCGATGCGGTCCTAATTTGAGCATGGGAAAGATCCTCTCCTGGAAAACAAAGAAAATCGTTGGCTCGTTTCAATACGCCGTGTGTAGTCAATGAAGCGGTGCCTATATCTACCCAAGACTGAAGTTTGTAAAAAACTAGTCCGTCACGTGATTCCAATTCAATTATTGCTAAGCACCTATTCCCGGCAGCGGCGTCTAAAAGGCACTGACTTCTCACCAAGGCACGAGGCGGCACGTCTTGAATCCTAGCGTCAGGAATATGCTGCTGGAGCAACAAAACCATTAGCAAACAGCAAATCATAGTTTGTGTCCACAATTATGACATAGTTTGGCAGGCCAGGGCCTATATGATGGCATGCCACGATTACCTCTTGAGCGAAAAGACATCGGATATCCGCAGTGCCTGCACGTAAACATAAGGCCTGCGATGCTTGGTAGCATCAGTACAAAAACAGCACCCAAAAAGTAAAAACCTCCAACTACGTTTCTGATAAAATACGACGGAAAGACGAAATAAGCTACAGCAACAATCGATAGTGCCAAATATACAGAAATATACAGCGTTCTGTTATTCACCAGCGGCGACCTCTATCCGAGCGATGACCTTGGACAACTATGCCGATTTGGCCTGTCACAGGTGTGTGCCGAAAGCCCCATTCTCGTTCGACGCCGCTGCCGTTGTTTGAAACGGTATAGTTAAGCGCGCTTACTTCCACATTAAATCGCAGCCCATCGCTGGGAGTTCCGTGCACGACCTTTCCGCCAGCCACGATTGAAACGTCCCACCCTGCCGAAGCTGTGGCTGCTACGAAGTATCCCTCATCCACCACATCACCGGTAAACGCATCTACAACTTGATAGCGTCCGCCTTGTCCGCCTCCGCCTACGCCAGCAACTCCATCGACGCCGACAAACTGATAAACCGTGACATACACCGACCGCCCGTTGAAACAGGCAGAAAGACCATCGCGGAGGCAGCGGGATCCGTTGAAGATGCTGTCAAGGAAGCGTTCCGTGAACCCCTTCTCTTCATGCCCTTCCTCCTGGCGGGGCTCGCGCGGGCAGAAGAGAGCAAATTCAAAGATGCAGGGATCGATGGGTCCGTCTGTTGAAGGGGCATGCCTGCCTTTGAGTCCGAGGGGGTCCACGCTGTTTAGTGGGTTGTTACCAACATATCCGTAGAGATTCATCGAGTCCTCGTACCCGATCGGGTCGGTCTGAATGAACCGGCCGAGTCCCGGATTGTAGACGCGAGCCTTGTAGTGCCAGAGCGGCACTGTGGGCACCAATGCGGTCTGCCCGGTGAAGCGGAAGCGGGAGCCGGCGTAGCCGTGGGCATCGTCAGGACGGCCGTAGGGGTCGTAGGTGAAGGGTGAGCCAACCAACGCGCCTGCCCGCTCGAGCCCCACGATGGATCCCTGATGGTCAGCCAGGAAATACGTCGGGACGTCGCTGTCCAGCCATTCGGCCAGCGGCTCGTCCGGGCCGGGCCCGTGGGCGTAGCGGGCGACCATGACGCCGCCGCCGTCGTACTCCGCCACCAGGCGATCCCCGTCCCACAGGTACTGAACCACGCCTCCAGGCGCGCCGGTGCGCTTGATGCGGCCCAGCGGATCGTAGGCCACATCGAGCTGAAGCACCCCGCCCTGATGGACGCTCACCAGCCGGTTCTCAACGTCGTACCCGTAGACCCGCACCCCGTCCGAGGTCAGGTTGCCGCGCGTGTCGTGAGTGAAGGCCACGCCGGCCACCGCGTCGTATTGGTTCAGGCCGTCCGGCACATAGGTCGTCGCCGCCTGGGTCGGCATGGCGTGCTGATACGCGGGGTTGGACGTGTCGCGGCTGACCGCCTGGCCCGCCGGATTGAAGGCGAAGGCATAGGTGACGTCGTTCGCCGTGCCGGTGAGATCGTGCGTCATCGACCAGTCACGGCTGTTGGGCGCATAGGACCAGGTCGTCGTGGCGCCCCCCGAGCGGGTGAACGACGTCCGACGGCCCAGGGCGTCATAGGTGTAGTCGCCGATGGTGGTCATGCCGATCGGCGACTGATCCACCGTCGTCATCCGGTTGGCGAGGTCCCAGCCATAGCCCACCCAACCCCAGCCCGGACCGTCGGGCCAGGTCAGGCGAGTTCGCCGACCCGCGAGGTCCCAAGTAGACGTCAGAGTGCGGCCATAGGCGGTCTCCGTCACCTGCCGGCCGAGAGCGTCCCAGGCCCACGCCACGCCGTTCGCGGTCGAGCCGGGGGCGACGAAGGTCGCCGTCAACCGCCGGCCCAACAGGTCGTAGGTCGTGTAGACGTCGTCCGCCGTCCCGAGATTGAGGCCCGGCACCACCTTGGACGTCTCCCGGTTCAGGGCGTCGTAGGTGAAGGTGATCGTCTGACCGTCGCGCAGGCGGCGCGAGGTCATGTTGTCGGCAGCGTCGTAGGTGAAGGCCACATAGTCGGCGGGGTTGGACGCCTGCGCGCCCGAGGTGGCCGACGGGTATTCCATGCGCTCCAGTCGATCGAACTGATCGTAGACGTACTTCGAGCGGTTGTTGTTGGCGTCTTGGACCCAGTCGACCTTGCCGTTTGGCGTCCACGCCTGGGTCTGGCTGACCTGGGCCACGGGGGTGTCCACCCCGGACTCGATCTTCACCAATCGGTCGGCCGCATCGTAGCTGTTGCGGACGATCCGGTCCTGGCCATAGTCGCCCGGCGTGCTCTGGGTGCAGACGTCGGCGGGCAGGCTGGCGTAGGTGACCGGGTTCATGCGTACCGCTGTGCAGAGCAGTCGGCCCTCGTTGTCGTAGCCGTACTGCGTCACCCCGATCGTGCCCGTGCCGAGGGTCTGCACGTCCATCACCTTTCGCGCTTGGGCGTCATAGGCGGTCGTCATTTCACTCAGCACCGTCATGGCGGCGAGCGCGGCGTCCGACTGACCGGTCGCCGACCCCTTACGAACCGCGACCGGCTGACCGTCAGCGTTGTACTGGGTTTTGGTGGCCGGATGGGGCAGGGGGCCTGAGCCGTCCGGATCAGGGCCGACGCTGCCGACGCTGCGGCGCATGGCGTCGTATGCGGCCCAGCTCGTGTCGGCGGCGCCGGGCAGGGGACCGTCGACCGTCTTCACGTCGCCGTTGGCGTCCCACGTCGTGGTGGTCGTCGCCAGCAGCGAACCGTCTCCGGCGCCGGAGGTGACGGCGACCGGCAGCAGGTTGGACCCGGTCGAGGCATTGCCCGTCTGATAAATCGTCGTGGTTCGAACCTCTTGCGCCGTGCCGACGCAGGTCGCCGCCGTGCCTGTGGCGCAGGTCGAGACCTGGACGGGCAGCACCACGGCCGGAGCGGCCTGAATGGTCGACGGTCCAGTCCGACGCCACGCCTGCAGAGACTGGTAGACGTATCGGGTCTGCGGTCGCACACCGTCCACGTCCGCCGGTTTCGTCTCGGTCAGGACGTTGCCGTAAGCGTCGTAGGTGAAGTTGGTGGTGTTTCCACGTGCGTCCGTGATCGCGGTCGGACGACCGCATAGGACGGGGGTCGAGCAGTCGCCGTAAGTTGCGGTCACCGTCGTGGCGTCGTTGAGGTTGCCTGACTTGGGAATGCGGGTGACGGACGTCAGATCGCCGCGGTCGGAGTATCCGTAGGCCAGGCGATCGCCCTCCGGCCGGATCACCGCAGACACCTGGAAGCCTTCGCCGCCCCAGATCCACTGCGTCTTGTTGCCGAGCGCATCGGTGATCGACGCCGGCCGCGTGCTGCGGCGGCCCCACGTCTCCTCAAGATACGAACCGTTCTCGTAGATGGTCGTGCCGCCGGTGGGGTCCGTGACAGTCGTCTGAATGACGTAGTAAGGGACGTTGTTGGGATTGGGCGGTGGCGTGGTGTAGCCGTAGGTCCAGGTCCCACGCCCATCCGACGCGGTGGCGACGTAGTTGGGGGTGTAGGGACTGGTGGAGCGAGTGAAGCTGAGGCTGGCCCCAGTCGACTGGCTGGGCCGGCGGATGCCCGTGAGCAGGCCGTCGCTGAACACATAGTGCGTCGTGTTGTTGGTCGCGTCGGTGACCGTGCGGTCCGCGCTCGTTCCGCCGATCGTCAGGCTGGGCCAGGTCCGGCTGAAGGAACAGCTGTTGGCCAGAGGGTCGCACCAGTCGACGGCATTGTTCACACCTTGAACGCCGACCAGCGTTGTCCAGTCGAAGTTGCCGGAACTGTAGGTGTCGGATGCGTACTGGAAATGGATCTGATAGCCGAAGTTGTTCGTCACGGACTGCAGTCGACGCGCATAAAGCGGCTGGCTCTCGCCGGTGAGCACTTCCGTGTAGTGGTACGTGATGATCTCGCCGTTCGGGCGCTGGATCGACGTCACCTGCCCCATCCACGCCAGGTAGGGATAGAGGGACCGCTTCGTTCGCTCGATCGTGGCCACGGTGCCGTCCAGCGCCGTGTAGGTGAATACGTCGGTGGCTGTTTCCGCGAGCGTGCCCGTGCCGTCGGACAGAACGAAGTTGCCGTCGACGTCGCGCATGTAGAGCGCGCTGAACCCGGGCAAGGTCAGCTGATATTGCGGAAAGTCCGAGCCGGGCGAGCCGGGTATGATCGGATCCTTGTTGAGCGTCCCAACCAGGCTGTTCCGCCAGATGCCGTTGCCCGCCGACGAGTCGTACCAGATCTCGACGCTCAGACCGCCTTGGCCAGGCTGGCCGATGGTGATGGCGTGCTTGGGGCCCTGAATGCCGCCTGAGAACACGTTCACGCCGTTGGCGTCGATCGGGTTGTACGTTTCCGGAGGCGGAATGCTGCTCTGGGCAAGCGCAGGTCCTGCGGCGATCAGGAACAAGGAGATGGAGGCGGCCGCCGCCAGAGCGCGAGCACGAGATGTTCTGATGCGCATGTCGGTCAGCTCACGTCGATGGAGACGGAGACGTTGGCCGTGTAGACCGTCGTCGAGGCGGCGTCGCTCACCTGGCAGCGCCAGATCGAGTTCTTGAGGTATGGAAACCCCATCTGGCCGGTGAAGTACCACCCTGTAGGCGTGCCGTTGGGGGCGGTCGGATACGTGGCCTGGTTGCCCGACACCCTTTGCCACGTGAGATAGTACGGCGGCGTCCCGCCCGTGACCGTCACGGAGATGAAGGGGCTCTGCCCGGCGGGCCCGTCGCTCCAAGAGGTCGCCGACACGGAGGCCGAGAGCGGACCAGGGGGTGGTGGCGGCGGCGGCGGAGGTGTGGAGGCGGCGACGACCTGCGTGCGGTTGCCGGCCGCGTCGTAGGTGTAGGTGATCGTGACGCCGTTGGGATAGGTCGCCGACGTCAGGCGGCCCAATGCGTCATAAGCATAGACCACAGGGTCCTTCGCCAAGGCCGCTGCCGGCCACAGCGCCAGCAGCGCGCCGCTGCCCATCAATCGGCGCAGCGCCGTTCTACGATCGTGCGACAAGAGCCCCCTCCAACCCCGCGTTCGCCTCATGGGGGCATGGCGACGGAGCTTCGTCAATCGTCAGGCGAACCGAACCTGTGCAAACGAGCGTCGCACGCGCGTCCGATCGCGCCTGCGCGACGCCGAGTCTTGGTCCGCGTCCGTGCATGAGTTCATGATGAAAACGTCGCACGTTTAACGCCTTGGCGTCGACGCTCGCGAGCGTGGTCGACGACGCGCGTCACGTGAGATCGTGCGCGCTAGGGTGGTCGCATTTTTTTTAGCGAACGCATGCGACGCGCGGTTCGAGGTCGCTCAGTGCAGAATAGGAAAAACGCACTGAGGCGGGACCGGCAGGGGGGGGCCGCTTCTGACTCAACGCGGCGGTTAGTACCGTCCGCTTTCGAGCCGGGTGCCGGTCAGCCGCCGAATGCGCCGGTCTGACTCATAGGAGCCCCGTCAGAAGGTACGCTTAGTGCGCGAGGCTAGGGTGGATGGCGCATCGCAGGGGGCGAGCCCCCTGCCGCAGCAAAAAGATCAGCCCTCTGCGTGACTCTGCGGTTCTGGCCTGTCTGACGGGGCCGGCGCGGGCGGTGCCGGTTCGGTCGGGCCCGGCTCAGACTTCATCTTGTCGCAGCAGTTCATCTCGGCATCGGCCGCCATGTCCTTGCAGCATTCACAGGCCTCAGCGGCCAGGGCCGCGCCAGCGCTGAGCGCCAGGACCGCGCCAGCAGCGGCGAGCAGGTTGGAGACTTTCATCGTCGGTCCCTAATGAACCACGAAGCTGACAGAGCCAGACATCTCGTGGCCGTCCGGGCCTTCAGCGGTCCAGGCGGCAGTGTAGGTGCCTGCGGCGAGCCGAGGAAGCGCCACGCTGACGGTCGCGGCGGCCGGTGCGGCGGGCGCGTTCACGACCACGGGGGCCTGCCCCTCGGCGGTCAGGGTCACCGTCTTCAGGATCATCGCGTGCGGGAAAGTGACGCTGAAGCGTTCGGGCGAACCGGAGGTCATGGCGCCGTTCGCCGGAACCGTCGTGATGCCCGACTGGGGCGCGGCAGCCTGCGCGGGCATGGCATGGCCGGCGTGCGGATCCTGGGCGGCGGCGGTGCCGGCGAACGCCAAGGCGGCGGTGAGGACGAGAGTGCGGATCATGGGGTGGTCTCCTTGGGTCAGAACCAGGCCTTTAGGCCGACTACGAGGCGGGTGTCGTCAGCCTCGCCGCCTCGGGCTTCGATGTAGTCGGCGGTGTTTCCGAGTGCGCGGCTCCACTCGACGCCGACATAGGGGGCGAACTCCTTTCGGAACTCGTAGCGCAGACGCAGGCCCGCCTCGATCGAGGACAAGCCCGAGCCGATCTCCAGCTCCGGAATGTCGCTGGCCGAAGCGTCGATTTCGAGGCGCGGCTGAAGGATCAGGCGCTGGGTGATGCGCTGATCGTACTCGGCCTCGACGCGGGCGGTCAGGTCGCCCTCGGTCGACAGAAAGGCGGCGGCGTCGATCTCCCACCAGTAGGGCGCCAAGCCCTGGAGGCCGAGGACCAGGTGCGTCGTATCCTCGCCGTCGGGGCGGAAATCTTGGCGCACGCCAGCCTGAACGTCCCAGAACGGCATAATGGCACGGCTGTACAGCGCCTGGAGTTCGGCTTCTTCCAGACCGCCTTGGAAGTCGCCTTCGCCCTCGGACTTCCACCAGAAGCGATTGATGTCGCCGCCGCTCCAGCCCTGGACGTCCCAGAGATACGACTCGTCATCATCGCCGAACCCGGCCTCGAGACGGTCAATAATCACCGCCGTGGTGCGCACGTCGCCGTTCTCGCGAACCAGCGTCTGGCGGGCGGCGGCCATCGCCTCGGAGCCGAAGACCAGGTCAGCCGCGTGGCTCGGCCCGACCAGGGCGGCGGCCGGGAGCGGGTCTTCCGGCGGCCTGCCGGGGTTGTCGGCGCTGGTCGGCACGTCCGGCGGTCCCATACTCATCGCTGACATGTCATGGCCGGCGTGGGGATCGGTCTGAGCGGGAGCCATGGTCGACATGTCATGGCCCGCATGCGGATCAGGCTGCGCCACAGGCGCCATTGTCGATATGTCGTGCCCCGCATGGGGATCCAGGGTCGCGGGCTGAGCCGGCATCTGATGGCCGGCGTGAGGATCGGTCACCGGCGGAGTCTGGGCGGGCGGCATGACATGGCCCGCATGCGGGTCCTGCGCCGTCGGCCGGGCCGGCGTTTGGGTAGGGGCGGCCGGTTCGGCCGCAGGCCGTGTTGGCGCCGGCATGACATGGCCAGCGTGAGGGTCCTGGGCTTGGGCGCTGAAAGCGCTGGCCGCGAGGAGCAACGGGGCGAGGGCGACGGCGAGGCGGTTCATGACGCGGCTCCGTCCATGGGCCGCACAGTGACGACGTTGAACATTCCGGCGTGCATGTGCATCAGCATGTGGCAGTGGAAGGCCCAGTCGCCCGGTGCGTCGGCGGTCAGATCGAAGGTCACCTTGCCGCCGGGGGCGACGTTGACGGTATGCTTGAGCGGCTGATGCCCGGCCGGTCCGCCCGTGACCAACTCAAAGAAGTGGCCATGCAGGTGGATTGGGTGAGCCATCATGGTGTCGTTGACGAGGGTCACCCGCACTCGCTCATTGCGCTCGAAACGGATGGGCTCGACCAACTCACTGAACTTGCGGCCGTCGAAGCCCCACATGAACCGCTCCATATTACCGGTCAGGTGGATTTCCATCGTGCGCGACGGGGGGCGCTGGTCCCTGTTGGGGACTAGCGACACCAAGTCGGTATAGACCAGCACCCGGTGCGGGACGTCTTCCAGCCCCATCGGCCGTTCACCCAGGCGATTGGCCGGATCCATGGCGATGGCGGCTACGCCGACGCCAACCGCCATGTCTGGCGGAGCGTTTTCGGGGTCGCGCATGTTCATTCCGCTCATGGACATGCCGCCCATGTCTCCCATCGGAGCCCCGCCTTGCGTCGAGGCTCCATGATCCATGCCGGTCATCGCGCCATGATCCATTCCGGACATGCCGTCCATCGAACCGTGATCCATTCCGCCCATGCCCATGTCGCGCATAGTCAGATTAGGAACCTCCCGAAGCGGCGGGACCTCGGC
This sequence comes from Caulobacteraceae bacterium, assembly GCA_019748055.1. Classification (GTDB taxonomy): domain Bacteria; phylum Pseudomonadota; class Alphaproteobacteria; order Caulobacterales; family Caulobacteraceae; genus Brevundimonas. Next base: position 10,845 of record JAIEQC010000001.1, read on the forward strand.
CGTCATGCCCAGACGCGGCGCCAGGGTCGCCCGGCCCATGCCTGAGCGGTCGATCGCCTCGGACACGATTGTGTAGGCACGATCTTCCGTCGGCCGGACGATGACGTCGTAGGTCTCCGCCACCGAAATCTGGAACTCATCGGTCTCGACCGGGCGCACGTTCTCGCCGTCGGCCTGGACCACGGTCATCGGCAGGCCGGGGATGCGGACGTTGAAGATCGACATGGCCGAGGCGTTGATGATGCGCAGCCGCACCCGTTCGCCGGGTCGGAACAGGCCGGTCCAGTTCTCGTGCGGTCCGTGGCCGTTGATGAGATAGGTGTAGGTCGAGCCGTTGACGTCGAGGATGTCGCGCGGGTCCATCCGCATCTGACCCCACATGCGGCGCTCCTCCAGGCTCATGCGGTCACTGCCGTCGAGCAGGCCCGCGAGCGTGGTGCGCTGCTGATTGAAGTAGCCGGGGCTTTTCTTCAGCTTGTCGAGGATTTCGTGCGGATGCATGAAACTCCAGTCCGACAGGACCAGCACATGCTCGCGATCATAGGCGACCGGATCGGCGCCGGCCGGATCGATGACGATCGGCCCGTAGTGGCCGAGCGCCTCCTGCAGGCCGGAGTGGCTGTGATACCAGAAGGTACCGGACTGCCGGATCGGAAACTCGTAGACGAAGGTCTCGCGCGGCTTGATGCCTGGGAAGCTGATCCCGGGCACCCCGTCCATCTGGAAGGGCAGAAGAATCCCATGCCAGTGGATCGAGGTGTCTTCGTCCAGGGTGTTCGTCACCGCCAGACGGACGTTCTGGCCTTCGCGCAGCCGCAACACCGGCGCCGGCAGCACGCCGTTGATGGTCGTGGCCGTCGCGGTGCGCCCGTTCACGGTGAAGGGCGTCTGACCAATGGTCAGATCAATATTCGGCCCGGTCAGGGTGGGCAGGTCCGACCGCAGCCCCGGCGAGCCCGTCTGCGCCCAGGCGGGCAGAAGTCCCGACAGGCCCGCCACGGCGCCGCCGGCGACGGCGCCCCGCAGAATCGATCGGCGATCGAGATTTGTCGTCATCATGCTTCAGGCGCGTCCTAGAGGCGGTTCTTGCGTCGTTGGTCCAGATACGCATGAGCGGCCCTGATCCCTTGTGTCAGGTCGCCGCAGCGTCTCCGTGTATACGGATGCGCCTTCCCACCTTGGGAAGGTCAAGCGCCTGATCGCGGCGAGGCTTGCAGGGTGTCAGCGAGGCGGCGGCGCGCCCTTGCGATCCGCGTCTCCACGGCCTTGGTCGTTACTCCGAAGATCGCGGCGATCTCCGCGTGAGACCGCCCCTCGAATGCCGAGAGCAGCAAAGGCCCCTTCAGCGTGTCGGGCATGTCGACAAGCGCCCTTTGCATCTGCTGGTAGCGGCGCTGGGCATCCAGGCGGACTTCCGCCAGCGGCACATCCTCGCCGACCGCCGCCGCTTCCGGCGCATCCAGCCCCATCACGCCGCGCACCACGCGCCGGACAGCCCGGCGGCGGCCCCAGTCTCGGCATTTGTTTAGCGCGATCGACCGCAGCCAGATGTCGAAAGGTCGGGCCGGATCATAGCGTCGGATCGACAGCCAGGCGGCGGCGTAGGTCTCTTGGAGCAGGTCGTGGCTCTCGTCCTCGTCTCCGACATAGCGGCGAATGAAGCGATACAGGTCCGCCTTCGTCCCCGTCATCAAGGCGCTGAAGGCCGCGCGATCACCGCTGGCCGCGCGGGCCTCGATGCTGTCCTCGACCCCCACCGCGTCGCTTAGTCGGTTTCGCGGCGCAGGGCGTCCACGACCGCGTCGTCAAACACCTCCGCCTGCGCTGGCGTCATGACCGAGCGCATGTCGTAGACGTGAGTGATCGTTTCCTTTTGCAGGTCGCCCATGGCGGCGTGGAAGTGATCCACCGCCGCCTGGACCTCCGCCGTGTTGCCATCGCTGGCCGCAATGGCGGCGGCGAGTTCGCGATGTGCCGCCTCCACCTCGGTCTCCAGAGCGGTGCGCCGCTCGGCAAAGCGGGCCTCGATGGCGTCGAGGCGGCGATCCTGTTCGGGGCTCAGGTCCAGCTCTTCATGCACGATGCTGTGCAGGCTGGGCGCCTGGCGCTCACGCATCATCCAGGCGGCGGTGGCCCAGGTGGCGCCGCTGCTGACGACCGCTGCCAGGATCGCCGTCAAAACGATCGATCTCCAGTGCGCCCTCATCCGACGCCGTCCAGTCCGCCAAGGGGTCCGAGGTTGGCCGCTACGCTGAAGACCTGCATCTCGGTGGGCTCGGGTTGACTGGCCAGCATCAGCCCGCCGTTCGTCGCGCCGACGCCGAGCGCGACCACCACGGCCACCACGCGGGCGTTTCGGCGACCTGACCGTGCCCGAAGCGCATCGACGCGCGCCCAGACGGCGGGTTCGAGGTCCATCAGACCCGCCGAGCCCGACGGCGGGTCCATGGCCAGCAATTCATCCATGTCGTCAGTCATCGCGCACCTGCGTCACGCCCCACGGGTTCTACGCGCGCCAGCCCGACCTCCCTCATGAGGGGGCTAGGGGCGCCGCGCGTAGATAGCAGAGATCGATCGCGGAAGGCCGGGATCGCGCCGGGGGCGCAGATTGACGAGACATGGGGTCACGCCGGCGGCGCCGTTTCCGGACGCCCTGGAGCCGCTGACCGGCGTGAGGTTCTTCCTCGCGCTCGGCGTCGTGCTGTTCCACTTCCAGCTCTACTGGACCCTTCCGCCGGAGGCCGCAGGGCTGCTGAATCGTGCGCGACTGGGCGTAGACGTCTTCTTCATCCTGTCAGGCTTCATCCTGACCCACGTCTACCTGCAAGGCGAGCGCCCGCCGGACTACCGCCGCTTCCTCGCCGCGCGGTTCGCACGCATCTATCCGGCGCATCTGTTCATCCTGCTGGCGATGCTAGGCTTGGTCCTCGCGGGTCCGGTGTTCGGGATCGGGCTGGAGCCCGGCAGGTTCAACCCCGGCGACTTCGTGCAGACCTTGTTGTTGGTCCAGGCATGGCTTCCGCGTGACACCCTCGCCCTGTGGAACGGTCCGGCCTGGTCGTTGTCAGCGGAGTGGTTCGCCTATCTGGCATTCCCCGCCTTCGCCTGGATCGCGCTTAGGCTTCGACGTCGGCCTTGGGTGATCATCGGGCTCGCGACGGCCGCCTTCATCATCGTCGATGCGGTCTATCAAGCCTGGTTTGGGACGGTTCTGCCTCGCGCGGAAGACAACATGGGTATTCTCCGGATCATCCCGGAGTTCCTGTTCGGCATCGGCCTCTACTACCTGGGCCAAGGCTGGACCTGGTCCCGCCGCGTCGCGGCCGTCGCCGCCCTGTCGAGCACGGCGGTCCTGCTGGCGCTGATGCAGATCGGCGCGGACGACAGGCTGATCGTTCTGGGGGCGGGACCCTTCATCCTGTCGCTCGCCATGCTGGCGAAGAGCGGCGCGCGAACGTTCCTGTCACACCCCGCTCTGCTCTTCGGAGGCGAAGCGTCCTTCGCGCTTTACCTCGTCCACATTCCGATCCTGATGGTTTGGCGGAACGCGGCCCAGGCGTTGTTCGACCTGCCGGGGGACTACAGGATGCAGCCTGCGGAACTGGCGGCCATGCTGGTGTTGACGCTCGTGGCGGCGGCGGCCATCCATGTGTTGGTCGAGCGTCCCGGACGAAGGGTCTTGCGCGGAATGTTCGCGCCGATGTCGTCAGACCCTTCGGAAGCCAGACGTTCGGTCCGCAGCGATCAGGAAGAACCGCTATGAACGCCATCTCGATGTCGCGTCGCCTTGTCCTGGCGTCCATCGCAACCGTCGCGACGACCGGGGCGGCCTGCGCCCAGACGCCTCCGCCTCGTGATCTGACGGTCTACAAGACGTCGACCTGTCCCTGCTGCGACGGCTGGGTCGCCCACATGCGCGAGGCCGGCTTCACCACGACCGTCACGGTGCTGGACGATCTCCAGCCCATCCGCCAACGCGCCGGACTGCCGGATGCCCTGGCGTCCTGTCACACCGGGATGATCGGCGGCTACGTCGTGGAAGGCCATGTCCCGGCGGCGGACGTCGTTCGTCTGCTGGACCAGAAGCCGTCGGCTGTCGGGCTGACGGTGCCCGGCATGCCGCTGGGGTCGCCGGGCATGGAGACGCCGCAGGGGCGTCGGCAGCCCTACGACACTCTGCTGGTGCTCCGCTCCGGCGAGACCCGAGTCTTCGCACGTCACAACCAGCCCGCCTGACGCGGACCACCACAACTCAGCATCCGAACCGGAGCCGTCATGTCCCGCAAACTCTTCCCCCTCGTCCTGTCCATTGCGGCGCTTTCGGCCGCGCCCGCCTTCGCCCAGGACCATGCCCACGTGGCTGACCATGCTGCGGCATCGGTGGCGGCCGAAGCGACGGAGGCCGCGACGATCGTCGACGCTTTCCACGCAGCCTTGCAGTCCGGCGACACCGCCGGAGCCCTGAACTTCCTGGCTCCCGACGTGATGATCTTCGAGGGCGGCGGCGCCGAGCGGTCGCGAGAAGAGTATGCGTCCCACCACCTGGGCTCCGACGCCGCCTTCTCGGCCGCCACCGAGGCGTCGGTCACGCGCCGATCGGGTTGGGCGTCGGGCGATGTCGCTTGGATCGTCAGCGAGGGCCGCACGACGGGCCAGTTCAACGGCCGCGCGGTGAACCTGCTGACCACCGAAACCATGGTGCTGAAACGCGGCCCCGAGGGCTGGCGCATCCAGCACATCCACTGGTCCTCGCGCACGCCCCGCTGACGGCGATCACATCGAGGCAGGCGGTGGCAGGGTGCCCATCACGGCGACGACCGCCAGGAGCATCGCGCCCGCCGCCGTTTCGAGGACGACGCTGCGACGCAGGCTCAGGGTGACGGGTCCGGGGTCTTCGTTTTTCGCGAGCGCGGACCCCAGCGCCGGGACGTGTCGGTAGCGATTGTCGGCCGCCAGGACGGCCATCCACCCGAACAGCAGCAGCTTGACCACCAGCAGAGCGACATAGGCCCCGGCGCCGAACGCCTCTGGACTCGGAGGGCCGACCAGGAAGGCGGTGTTCGCCAGTCCGCTGACGACCAACAGGCCCACCGCCGCCGTCCCGATTCCCGAGAACCCGGCCAAGGCGCGGTGGATCGTCGGGTCCTCCCTCGGCGCCCGGCGCGTCAGCAGGAACACGAAGGAGGCGAGCGCGCCTAGCCACACCGACGCAGCCAGGGCGTGGACGACGTCTGCGCCCAGATGAAGCCAGCGCCCCGATCCTTCGGTTGCCGCGCCGTGGCCGGTCCATGCGAAGCTGGCGGTAACGATCGCGCCGAGCACGCCCGCCAGAATCCAGAGGGGTCGTGTGGGCCGCAAGACCAGGATCAGTCCGAGAGCCACGATGCCCGCGATCACCCGCACGACATAGGCCTTACCCAAGGCCGTGCCGGTGACCATGAACGACAGCGACGAGGGCTTGAGCGCCTCGCTCAACGATCCCGCCATTACGGCGGTCTGGGCGATCAGGCCCGCGAAGGACCCCAGAGTGACGGCCACGGCCGCCGCGACCAGCACCGGCCGCGCCCAATTCAAGGCGGGCCGATCACCGCTGCGCAAGCCGTAGATGAGGAACAGCGGCACGCCCATCAGGACGACCGCGCCGACATACTGAAGCCAGCGCAGGGCGATGACCGCGAGGTCGAGCACCGCCTATCGCACCGTAAAGCTGTAGGTCCCGGTCATGCGGTGACCGTCACTGGAGGCGATGCGCCAATCGACACGATAAACGCCGGCCGCGAGCGGGCGGGCGAGGGTCCCGGTCAGCGTCTTGCCGTCTTCGGACGCGGCGACTCGGATCGCGACTTTGTTGCCCGCCGCGTTGACCACGTCGAAGCTGGAGAAGGCGGGCACGCTGCGTTCGCTGAAGGTCAGGCTGACCGTCCGCGTCGGAGCGATGGTCGAATTCGCCGCCGGATTCGAAGTCACCAGGCGAGCGTGGGCCGAAGCCGGACCTGCGGCGAGGGCGACGGCGGCGGCGACCGCGACGAACGGGGCGTGGTGGAAGTGACGCATACTCAGTCTCCAGACATTAGGCGCTCTCAGCCTTCGATTGATCTACGCACGGCCGGCCCTGCCCCCTCAACGCCCCATGCCCCCGATGTGATGGGAACGCATCAGACACGCGACCGCTTTGGAAAACACCTTCAGAGGAGTGGACCCATGAGACGCATCAGCCTTGCCATCGCCGCCTGCGCAGCGGTCGCGGCGTGTTCCCCCGAAGAAACCGCCGAGACGGCCGCCCCCGCCAAAATGGCGGCGGATCACTCGATGGGCCAAAGCACGGCGGGCGCCGACATGATGAGGATGATGGCCCCCGCAGCCGGAGATTCAGAGGCCACGCGCGGCTACAAAGCCGCGATGATGGGAATGATGAAGAGCGCGCCGGCCTATGTCGGCGATCCGGACATTGATTTCATGAAGCAGATGCGAGGTCACCATGTGGCCGCCGTTGCCATGGCGAGGGTCGAGCTGGCGCAGGGTCAAAATGCCGAGGCCAAGGCGCTGGCTCAGGAGATCATCACGGCACAGGAGCGCGAGATCGCCGTTATCGACGCCTGGCTCGCGGCCAACACCACCTGACCGGCTGGGGCGATCGACCCGACCCAGCGCCGAAAAGGACGAGGCGATCAGCTCCGGAGGCGGGTCAGCCTTGGAAAGCCGCGATGATTGGACAGGGACCGGGAGTGTCCGACGCACAAGCCTTCGCAAGGCGCCTTAGCGCCGCTCGGGCGTCTTCCAAATCGGCGATTGTTTGGTCGAGCGCCTCAAGTCGCTCGGCGGCCAGAACGCGGGCGCGCGCCCTGTCCTCGCCCGCATCCAGCGACAGCAGTTCCTTGATCTGCTCCAGGGTGAATCCGGCGGTCTGGGCCGAGCGGATGAACTTCAGCCGGCGCACGTCCCCATCGCCGTAGCGGCGAATGCCCGCGCCCACGCCGTCGCGTGACCATCGCTCCGGCGTCGGCAGCAGACCGCGCCGCTGATAGAAGCGGATCGTCTCCACGCCGACGCCGCCTTCGCGCGCCAGCCCTGCGATCGTTCTCACAGGTGGTGACGCAGTTTGATTTTTAGGGGTTAGGTATCGCGATCCAAACGATGTGCAGGGGGACGGGGTCCGGTTCGTCTAGGCATAGTAGCCCCGCTTGAAATAGTCCCCCAGACAGACGTTACAGATCGAATGGTCATCGGGCTGGATGGCGACCGATGCGGCGATCGCGTCCTCCAGCGAGTAGTAGGGCATCCAGACCCCCGACGGCTTGGCACCGACCTTGCGGCCCTGGCCGTCGCGGCAAAAGGCGCATTCCGCCTTGTGAACCTTGGTAGATTGGTGGGTGGTGCTCGAATAGACCCAATGCGACGGGGCCAGCACGACATCATCGTCCGAAACCTCGATCAGGATCGGCTCGGGCGGCGGTTCTTCGTCCTGCTCGGACCCCATCAGTCGGCGTTCGGCCGTGAAATCGTCCGCCATCGTGAGCATGTCGGCGACCGACCAGAGCCGCGTCGCAACGCCGGCCGCGATCGCTGCCGGGTCCCTCTTGATCCATTGAGTGCTGCGCGTTCCATCGGGCTGAAGACGGGGCCGCATCGGTCGCGGAATCCAACAGTAGTTGTGGTAGACCGCCCACATGGCGATGTGCCGCTCGTGGTTCAGCATCGTCTTGGAGAAGGCGTTGGTCTTCCGGTTGAAGCGCCGGTTTCCCATTCGCAGGTTCAGGTTCTGGCGCTCGATGTATGACGTATGGGTGTCTTCGACGCGCCAGTCGCCAGAGCCCTTTTTTCGATTGGCGCCGATGTAGCGTCCGCCCGGCGCCTTGTTCCCGTTCTTGTCCTGCTTGTCGTATTGCTTCTCCAGAATGCCGTAGTCAGCGTCCGCGCCAAACGCGTTCCTGAAAGCCTTCGTGTAGGCCTTCAGGCCATCGGTCGCGAGGTGCGGCCGAACGACGAACCCGCCGTCCAGGTTCCGTTCCAATTTCCCCGCCACGTTCTTGAGGAACTCGCTGGCGTTGAGAGCGTCCTGATCGCCGAGGTGGTATTCGAAGATCAGCTTAGAATCCGCGCACATGGCGAGGTAGGTCCAGACACGGCCAGCGCCCTCGGGTGGGTCGATCATGTCCGACAAGTTCTTTTCCTTCGCCCCAACGAACGAATGCAGTTCGTCGGCCTGGATGTTGGCGATGTGCAGATTCTTGAGCGTCTTCATGTGGGCGATGGCCCAATCACCGACTTCGGCGAACAGCTTGGCGACGGTGTTCTGACTGACGTCGAAGATGCGCTCGCAGGAACGCTGCGACATGCCCTCGCACAGGCAATGAAGCATACGGACGCGCAGGTCCTGTGGCTTCCGGTTCATGGCGTGGAGCCCGCCCGCGCGATGACGAACGTGTAGAACTCGTCAACTTGGAGGCCGGAGCCTGCGCCCTGATCGGTCGAGGTAGCGACCGGTTTGCTCGACGGTGAACCGACGTCATCCGCTGTCGGCTGGCACAGCGTCTCTTCACGGGTCCCTTCCATGCTCCATCCTCCTCACTCTCGCTCGGGAATGAGGCGACTTCATAAAGCAGCGACATGTCTAGGTCAACGACATATCGGCGTATCACCGTATGTCAATATTCTTGACGTGGAATACCCTCGAATGTCAGGATTCGTGACACAGAATTGGCGTCACGGTTCATGACAGATGAACACCTTGACGAACAACGGATTTGCGGTAGAGTCCGAAGTTCAACGTATCGGAGGAGTCCGAATTATGGATATGGCAGTCGTGATGATGGGCTTCTCGGCCCTTTCGACCGTGTCGCGGGTAGAGATTCTTCGGCTTCTCGCCAAAGAGGCGCCGCCGGAGGGCATGAAGTCCGGCGACATTGCGAAACGGCTGGGGGTCGCGCAGAACACCCTCTCTACCCAGTTGATGATGCTGTCCCATGCCCGATTGGTTCAGTATCAGCGGGATGGCCGGTCCATCCTCTATCGCGTGGACCAAGAGAACCTTCAGGCGTTGTCGGACTTCCTTTTGAAGGAATGCGGTGGCCTGCCGCGCGCCCGACCGACGCGCAAAGCCGCCTAGCCGGGTTAGAAGTCCGACCTCGTGCCGCCGTGATCGGCGCCACAGCGGTCGTGATCATGTAGGACCTCGATCACCTTGCAGGCTGAGACGCGCCCACCGGCGCACGCGACCGTCATCCGGGAGAGTTCGGCCTGAAGGGCCCTTAATCGAGCGATTTTTCCCGTGACCACCGCGAGGTGGCGTTCGGCGATTGCGTTGGCCTCGCCGCACGGCCGCTCCGGTTCATCGGCTAGGTCCAGCAGCGAGCGGATCGAGTCCAGGTCGAAGCCCAGGTCACGGGCGTGGCGGACGAAGGACAAACGGCGTAGCGCCGCGTCGTTGTAGACGCGCCGATCGCTCGCAGTCCGCTCCGGGGCGGGCATGATCCCGATCTGCTCGTAGAAGCGGATGGTCGGGACCTTCACGCCCGTGAGCGCGGCTAATCTCCCGATGCTTCGTGTGGACAGGGAGGTGGAGGCCATCTCGTGAAAATAGGCGCTTGATCCTCTAGTGGCTAGAGGATGCAGAAGGGTCTCTCCCACTTGGAGGTCGCCCGTGAGCCAGCCGATCCTAAATGAGCCTTCCGCCGGCTGCGGATGCGGCGCCGCCGTCAAGTTCGACGGCGCCACACCCGCGTATCGCAGCATCCTGTGGTCAGTGATCGCCATCAACGCCCTCGCCTTCGTGGCGTTGGCCGGGGGCGCTTGGCTGCAAGGTTCGGCGGCGCTAGGGGCGAACGCTCTGGATTTTCTGGCCGACAGCGCGACCTACGCGATCAGCTTGTGGGCCATCGGCCGATCTACGCGGGTCAGGGCGGGCGCGGCCCTGCTGAAGGGCGCGAGCCTGGGGCTGCTGGCTGCCTTCATCCTGGGCTTCGCGGTCTGGCGGGCTGTGTCCGGCGCACCTCCGGAGGGGGCCGTCATCTCAGGACTGGGGCTGCTCGGCTTCGTCGCCAACGGCGTCGCCGCGCTGCTGCTGGTTCGTCACCGTGACGGCGACGCAAACGTCCGGTCCGTGTGGCTCTGCACCCGCAACGATCTCATCGAGAGCCTGGTCGTCGCGGCGGCAGGGGGTCTGGTATGGATCACGGCTTCGCGCTGGCCCGACCTGATCGCGGGTGTGATCCTGGCTCTTGTTTTCCTTCAGTCGGCTTGGGCGATCATCCGCCAGTCGCGCGACGAGTTGAGGCAGGGTTCATGATGGGCCGGTCGGATGAAGCCGCCCTGCGACGAAGCGCCCGCGCGGCGTCCGCGTGTTCTTTTTCAGCAGGCCGCGTGTTATGGAACGGCGTGGACGCGATGCGGGTCAGACAGGGATTGATGGCGGCGCTGCTCGCGGCGTTCATGTCGTTGTTCGTGCTGACTTCTGCCGTCGATGCTGCGACCTGCGCCGTGGAACCAGCGAATCATTCCGCCGCCGGGGTGTCGGTCAACCCGACCGATACGGATGCCGGCGACGCTGGCGACGATCACGCGATCTGCTCGCACGGCCACTGCCACCACGGAGGCGCACCCTTGCCTTCGGCGCCGCAGCCGGTAGCGGCAGCTGCCCTCTCGACAATGAAGCCGCTCCTGCCGAGTTCGGAGCCTTTCACCTCCCGAACCCCAAGCGGTCCCAAGCGCCCGCCCAGAGCCTGACGATGCGCTGCGCCTGATGGCGCTCGTCAATCGTCTGGAACTGCTGGGACATGGAACATGCCACCCCTCAAATTCTGTCGGTCGCGCCTCGCGCTCGGCTGCGCCGTGGTCGCTATGGCGACCGTCGCGATCGGCCCTGCCTGGGCCGACCCCGTGCCGTCATATGAAGAACTGCTTGAACGCATTGGCCTGACGCCCGCCGCGCTGGAAGCCGACGCTCTGGTCGATGCGGCCGAAGCCCGCGTCCGTCAGGCGGGCGTCCGGCCGAACCCCGAACTAAGCCTGGAAGCCGAGAACGCCTTCGGTAGCGGACCCTTCTCCGGCTACGACAACGCCGAGACCACTCTGTCGGTCAGCCAGGACCTGGAACTCTGGGGCCGGCGAGGCGCCAGGGTGGGCGTCGCCCAGGCCGAGGGCAGAACGTCGCTGCTGCGTCGCGACCTCGCCACCCTGGACGCGGCCGGCAGGCTGGCGCTCGCCTATGCCGAAGCCGAGGCGGCCGAACGGCGCCTTCAGTTGGCGCAGGAAGCCCTCGACCTAACGATCGCCGACGCGCGGGCGCTGATGATCCTGGTCGAAGAGGGCCGAGAGCCGCTGTTTCGCGGCATCCAGGCGCAAAGCCAAGCGGCGGCGGCGAGAGCCGCGCTCGACGAGGCCCAAGCCGAACGCGACGCCGCCTTCGCGAGGCTGACCGCCGTGGCGATGCTGCCGAACCCGGTGACCTCCATCGGCACCAGCCTGCTGGATCGGGAGCCGCCCGCCGTCGTGCCGACCTCCTCGACGTCGCCCGAGGTGCGGGTGGCCCAGGCTGAACGCGACGCCGCCGAAAGCCGGATCGAAGTGGAGCGGGTCCGCGCGAGGCCCGACGTCCGCGTCTCGGTCGGCGTGCGTCGTTACGAGGCTGAAGACGCGACAGCCCTGACGTTCGGGGTCAGCATGCCGCTGCCGCTGTTTGACCGAAACCGAGGCAACTACGACGCCGCCCAGGCCGAGTTTCGCGCCGCCGACGCCCGCGTCATGGCTGCGACACAGACCGCGCAGGCCGATCTCGCCGGGGCCGAGGCTCGATTGCGATCCGCCAACAGCCGTGTCTGGGCGACCGACGGCGGCGTGACGGCCGCAGAGGAGGCTTATCGCCTCTCCCGGATCGGCTTCGAAGCCGGACGCATCTCGCAACTCGAACTCAGTTCATCCCGAGCCGCGCTGATCGCGGCCCGCAACGCCGCCGTTGACGCCCGCCTCGCGCGGGTCCGGGCGGAAGTCGATCTCGCGCGCCTGCAAGGCCGCGTCCCGTTTGGAACATCGCAATGAAACGCACCCCTGACATCAACAAGACCTGGCTCATGGCCGGGGTCGCCGCCGTCGTCGTTCTCGGCGGTGCGGGTCTCTACGCGATGACGCGATCGCCGGAAGCACCGGCCGCGTCCGCCGAAGGAAAACATGCCGAAGGTGAGGAAGGTCATGCCGAGGAAGGCGCGGCCGAGGAAGGCGTCGTCGTCCTGACCGAGGCGCAGATCGCCGCCGCAAACATCTCGATCGTTGCGGTCACTGGCGGCGGCGGAAGCGAGACTCGCCTTTCCGGGCGCGTCGAGCCGATGGTGGACGCGCGCGCGGCCGTCGCCGCGAGCGTCGGCGGACGCGTCGAACGGGTCCTGGTGGCGCCTGGGCAGTCGGTTCGCGCGGGTCAGCCCCTGGCGGTGCTGGTGAGCGGCGACGCCGCCGCCCTGCGCGCCGAAGCGGACGCCGCAAACGCGTCAGCGGATGCCGCTCGTCGCGCCTATGAGCGTGACCGTAACTTGGAAGAGGCCGGCGTCGTTGCGCGTCAGGAAGTCGAGACATCGCGGGCTCAGTCGCTGAGTTCGGACGCCGCCGCACGCGCGGCGCGAGCGCGGGTCTCGGCCGCCGGCTCTCCCAATTCCTCGGGTCGACTCAGCGTCGTCAGCCCCATCAGCGGGATCGTGACCAGCGTTCAGGTCGGGCCGGGTGGCTTCGCCGCCCAAGGTGGCGTCATCGCGGAGGTCACCAATCCTGCGCGGGTCGAGATCGTCTTCACGGCGCCTCCCGCACTCGCCGCGCAGGTTCGCGCGGGTTCGACCATGCGCGTGCAGGGACCGGCGGGCGAGTTCGACGCCGTCGTCACCGGCGTCGCCGCCGACGCAGGCGAGGAAAACGGAGCCACGATCATCCGCGCCCGACCGGCGGGCGGGGGTCTGCCGCCGGCAGGATCGGCCGTCTCCGGCATTGTGGTCACGGGCCAGTCCGTAGGCGGCCTCACGGTCCCGTCCGACGCCGTTCAGACGGTGGAGGGCGCGAACGTGGTGTTCGTGCGCACCGCGACGGGCTTTCGCGCCGCTCCCGTCCTGGTCGGCAGGCAGGCCGGCGGCCGGACCGAAATCCTGAGCGGCCTCACCGGCACCGAGCGCATCGCCGGAACCAACGCCTTCCTCCTGAAAGCCGAACTCGCCAAGGGCGAGGCCGAGCACGGCCACTAGGGAGCGAGAGCATGTTCAGCGCAATCATCGCGGCATCCGTCCGCTTCCGTTGGTTCGTCATCCTGGCGGTCAGCCTCGTGGCGGCCCTGGGTCTGTTCGAACTGACCAAACTGCCCATCGACGCCGTTCCCGACATCACCAATAGACAGGTCCAGATCACCACGGTCGCTCCCGCCCTGGCGCCCGAGCAGATCGAGCGGCAGGTCACCTATCCGTTGGAAACTGCTCTCGCCGGCATCCCCGGCCTGACCAGCACGCGATCGCTGTCGCGCAACGGCTTTAGCCAGATTACCGCGATCTTCACCGACCAGACCGACATCTATTTCGCGCGTCAGCAGGTGGCCGAACGGCTCGCCGCCGCGTCCGAGGGACTTCCTGAAGGCGTGGAGCCGGGGTTGTCGCCGATCACCACCGGCCTCGGCGAAGTGTTGATGTGGACGGTCGATTACATCCCCTTCAACACCGAGAATCTTGCCAGCCCCGGCCAGCCGGGCTGGCAGGCGGGCGGCGTCTATCTGACACCCGAGGGCGAGCGACTGACGACGCCCGAGGAGCGCGCGACCTATCTCCGCACCGTCCAGGATTGGATCATCGCGCCGCAGATGCGCACGACCGCCGGCCTGGCCGGCGTCGATACCATCGGCGGCTACGTCAAGGAGTATGCCGTCAGGCCCGATGCCGCTCGGTTGTCCGCCTATGGTCTTGGCCTCGGCGATCTGGTCGAGGCGGTCGAACGCGCCAACACCCAAGCAGGCGCAGGCTATATCCAGCGTGCGGGCGAGGCTTTGGTCGTCCGCACGGACGCCTTGGCGCTGACCATCGACGATCTGGCCCAGGCCCCCGTGGTCAATCGCGGCGGTCTGGTCGTCCGGGTCGCCGACGTCGCGACGGTCGAGATCGGGCAGGCTCCACGTTTGGGCGGCGCCAGCCGCGACGGACATGAAGCGGTCCTTGGCACCGCCTTGATGATCGCCGGCGGCAACAGCCGCACGGTGGCCCAGGCGGCGGCCGAGCGGCTGGCGGTGGTGGACGACAGCCTGCCTCCTGGCATCGTCGCCCTGCCGGTCCTGAACCGCAGTGAACTGGTGAACTCGACCATCTCGACCGTCGCTCGGAACCTGACCGAGGGCGCGCTGCTGGTCATCGTCGTCCTGTTCCTGCTGCTGGGCAACATCCGGGCGGCCACCATCACGGCCCTGATGATCCCGCTGTCGTTCCTGTTCGCCGTCATCGGCATGAATAGGTTCGGCATCAGCGGCAACTTGATGAGCCTGGGCGCGCTGGACTTCGGCCTGATGGTCGATGGCGCCGTCGTGGTGATCGAGAACACCCTGCTGATGCTGACGCAGCGACGGGCTCAACTCGGCCGGATGCTGACCCGACACGAGCGGCTGGACGTGGCGGTTCAGTCCGCGCGCCAGATGGTGAAGCCGGCCGCCTTCGGTCAATTGATCATCCTGCTGGTGTTCGCGCCGCTGCTGCTTCTGGAGGGGGTCGAAGGCAAGACGTTCCAACCGATGGGCGCCACCGTCATGCTCGCCCTCGTCGGAGCCTTCATCTTCTCCTTTACCTTCGTGCCCGCCATGACTGCCTTGCTGGTGCGCGATCCGAAGTCCGTTCACCTCGGCGGCGACGGTCAGGTCGAGGAGCACGAGACCTGGCTTCTCCGCTTCGCCCGGCGGTTCCTCCAACCAGCGATCCAGGCGGCTGTGTCACGGCCGAAGATCGTGCTGATCTCCGCCGTGGCGGCCCTCGCCGTCGGGCTCACCTCCTTCATGGCGCTGGGCCGGGAATTCATCCCGACGCTCGACGAGGGCGACATCGCCATGCAGGCGTTGCGCGTGCCGTCCGCGTCCTTGGAGCAATCCTTGGCGATGCAGATGGCGTTGGAGCGCGCCATCAAGGCCCAGCCCGAGGTGGAGACCATGTTTTCGCGCACCGGCACGGCCGAGGCCGCCGTGGACCCTATGCCGCCCAACATCTCCGACAGCGTCATCGTGCTGAAGGACCGCAAGGATTGGCCCGATCCGGGCCTGGAGAAGGACGAACTGATCGAGCGGATCGAAGGCGTGGCCGCCCAGCAGATCGGCAACAATTTCGAGTTCAGCCAGCCGATCGAACTGCGCTTCAATGAACTGATCTCCGGCGTCCGCACCGACCTCGCCGTCATGGTCTATGGCGACGACTTCGACACCCTTCAGCGGGTGGCGGACCAGGTCGCGACCGCGCTGCGGGAGACGACCGGGTCAGCCGACGTTCGTGTCGAGCAGGCGTCCGGCCTGCCCACCCTGACCGTCAGCGTAGATCGAACCGCCGCCGCCAGCTACGGCCTGTCGGCCGCAGACGTCAGCGAAGCGGTCTCGGCCGGCATCGGCGGCGCCGAGGCCGGACGCATCTTCGAGGGCGACCGGCGGTTCGACGTCGTCGTCCGCCTGCCCGACGACGCCCGCAACGACCCGGCGGCCCTGGCGGCGCTTCCCATCGTATCCGACACCGGCGTGATCGTGCCCCTGTCTTCGGTCGCGCGGATTCAGACGGCGGAGGGTCCGAACCAGATCAGCCGCGAGAATGGCAGCCGCCGTATGGTGGTCCAGGCCAACGTGCGCGGTCGCGACCTGGGGGGCTTCGTCACCGACGCCCAGAGCCAGGTCGCGGAGATCGACCTTCCGGCCGGGGTCTATCTGGATTGGGGCGGGCAGTTCGAGAACCTAAAGCGAGCCGAGCAACGCTTCGGCCTCGTCATTCCGATCGTGTTCGTCCTGATCGGGGTGCTGCTGTTCCTCGCCTTGGGATCGTTCGCGGAGGCCGGTCTGGTCTTCGCCTGCGTCCCCCTGGCTTTGGTGGGCGGCGCCCTCGCGCTGCTGCTGCGCGGAATGCCGTTCTCGGTCTCTGCGGCCGTCGGCTTCATCGCCGTGTCGGGCGTGGCGACCTTGAACGGCCTCGTCCTGATGCAGGCCATTCGAGAGCGGCTGACGGCCGGACTGACGCCCTACCAAGCCGCCATCGAAGGCGCGTCCAGCCGCCTGCGAGCCGTGCTGACGACGGCGCTCGTCGCCATCGTCGGCTTCATCCCGATGGCGCTGGCCCACGGCGCCGGCGCCGAGGTGCAGAAGCCGCTGGCGACGGTGGTGATCGGTGGTCTCCTGACCGCGACCATCCTGACCCTGCTCGTCCTGCCGACGTTCGCGGCCAGGGCGGTCAAGCATCGGGCATCTGAAGGAATGGACGATTGACCGCTTCCAACGCCCAAGACCAGCGGCAGCGCCGGACGCTGCTGCTGGTCCTCGTCCTGAACTTCGGTCTGTTCCTGGCGCTGGGGGTGGCGGGCTGGCTGGCCGACTCCAGCGCCTTGCTGGCGAACGCGGCCGACAACGCCTCGGACAGCGCCGTTTATCTGATCAGCTTTCTGGCTGTGGGCCGCGCCCCGCGATGGAAGAAGACGGCGGCCACGATGTCCGGCGTTCTCCTGCTCCTGTTCGCGATCGGGGTGCTTGCGGACGTCGGCCGTCGATGGCTGACGGGGACGGAGCCCATCGGGCCGACCATGATGGTGATGGCGCTGGCGGCGGCCCTGGTGAACCTCTGGTGCCTGAAGCTGCTGCAAAGGGTGGACAGCGACGACGTCAATATGCGGGCCGCCGAGACCTTCAGCTTCAACGACTTCGTGTCCAACGGCGGCATACTCGTCGCCGGAGGCTTGGTGCTGTGGCTCGGTCAGGCTTGGCCGGACTTGGTGGTCGGCGCCCTGGTTGCGATCGTGGCGGCCAAGGGAGCGTTCGAGATACTGAGCGACGTCAGGGATGAGCCTTCCTGAAACGCAGAACGCCGGGCCTGCAAGCCCGGCGTTTTTCGTCAGCGCCCGCGAGCCAAAGCCCGCGCCATCTCTCGGAGTTCTTCCCGCGTAGGCCGGGGGTGCTCCGCTTTTACCTCAGCCATCAAGGCTTCCTCTGTGGCCGTGATAGGCGTCTCGTCGTCTTCAGTTTCGCCCGAAAACCGGCGAGCGGCCCGCACCATGCGGGCCGCTCGCTCGTCATCGCGCGTCCTGTCTCTTCGGGTCATCCGCACCTCGTCTCCGTCAGCATAGCACGCATCGTCGGCTTAGGTCAGGCCGCCGGAGAGTAGGCGAGACGGCGCAGCAGAGAGCAAACGGCACCCTCCTTGGTCGGCGACTGCACGCAGACGCGCCCATCGACTCGACCGATGTAGCGGACTACGCCTCCGATGAACTCTTGAGCGACGGTGAGCGTCTGGGTTCCCCGACGCAGTTCCATGGTTTCGATGTTGTAGCGCATGGCGATCTCCTCTGTTCGCCACGCACCGCTCCGGCCGCTGATCACCGTTATCAATCCAAGAAATCAAACTGCGTCACCACCTTCTCACACGCATGCTTGACTCCGTATCACGCTACGGAACTTAAGGAGTGCGCCTCGGATTTGAAGATCACGGAGGCCGCAATGACCAAGACCGCCATCATCTACCGCATGGTGATGCCCGACCACACCTGCCCCTGGGGGCTCAAGGCTCGTCACTTGCTGAAGAGCCGAGGCTACAAGGTAGAGGACCATTGGCTGACGACCCGCGAGCAGGTCGACGCCTTGAAGGCCGAGCATGGGGTCATGACCACGCCCCAAGTTTTCATCGACGGACAGAGGATTGGCGGCCACGACGATCTGCGCCGCTTCCTCGGCCTGAAGGTGCGTGATCCGAAGGCCACGACCTACACGCCGGTCCTCGTCGTCTTCCTGACCACGGCGGTCATGGCTGCAATGCTCAGCCTAACGGTCTACGGCACGCCGCTGACCTTTCGCGCCGGAGAGTGGTTCATCGCCTTGTCGATGATGGCTCTGGCTATGCTCAAACTTCAGAACATCGAGAGCTTCTCGTCCATGTTCCTGAACTACGACCTGCTGGCCAAACGCTGGGTCCCATACGGCAAGGTTTACCCCTTCGCCGAGTTCGGGGCCGGAGCTTTAATGGTCGCCGGCGTCCTGACCTGGCTGTCGGTGCCGGTGGCCCTCTTCATTGGCGGCATCGGCGCGATCTCGGTGTTCAAGGCCGTCTACATCGACAAGCGGGAACTGAAATGCGCCTGCGTCGGCGGCGACAGCAATGTGCCCTTGGGATTCCTGTCCCTGACTGAAAACCTGATGATGATCGCGATGGCGTTGTGGATGCTGTCAATGGAAATCAACTTGATTAGAACGCCGGTGCCCATGTGAAATCACGGTCCGAGCGTCTGCTTTCAGGCGAGCGCTCAACGTCCGTTGCTGGCGCATAGCTGTCTCCCGCTGGCCTCTCCCAGAAGCCCACAGCGGGATAGACATGAGGCGAGCAGAGTGAGGCACTCAGTTTCGGGCTGCATCAGGCAGGGGGTGCGGCCCCTGCCTGATGCAGCCATCAAGAAATTCGCCTTTTCATTTGCCGTCAGATCGGAACATGGCGGGCGAACCGCAACTTACCTCCGCTTTCGACTTCCAACTGCATCAGCGCGGCATCAAGTTCTCCCATCTCGTAGTCGCTCTTCTCATCTAGGAACTCGGCAACAAGGTGCGCGAGGGCGGACACCAAGGGCCAAAGCAGGGCTTCCGGGTAAGGGGTGCGGCGAGCGATCGAGCTCATGTTGACCATGAGAAGGTCGCCAAGAGCGTAGATTTCTTGGGACGTGCGACTGTCGTCTCTGCCTTCTGCCCGGTGCTTTTTGCTCGGGCGTATGGGATCCGTGGACGAAAGCGCCCCTTGCTCACACAGGTCGCGGTACCTTTGGTTCACTGGTTGACTAGGAGGCGCCGCATCCGAGCAACCCGACGGCGACTCGGTTTCCTTCGTTCGTCCCAGCCAGTCTTGAACCTTTCTCTCGACAATGCGCGCGCGGTCGCTCTTGCGTCTGAAATTTATCCTACGCTTTCTAGAGGTTTTGCCGCCGCTGATGTTTACAGAGCTAAGTTCGAGCTGAGTTGATGATGACATCTTGTTTTCCTCAATTGCAGCGGATCGCTGCATGAGTACTTTACTGTTCTCGCGTTCGACGAGTTTCGTCTCGACGATCGGTTCTTCGATTGCGAAATCTCCACCTGATGCCTTTTCAAAAATGCCAGCGGCGGCCACCGACTCGCAGCGGCTGTTTGTGTAGATTCGCACGAGACCTCAGTGCGTTTGACACAATGTGCACTGACCGACGAACCACAATTTGCCCACGTATACGCCGCTGACGTTTGTCAGGTATGGTGCTAAAACTCGCAAGTCATTTTGAAAAATCAAAATCCCGTTTCAGTCGGCAGTGACGAGTAGCTACTAAAATGCTTGTCGATACAGCTAATGTGCATGGCGCACTATCGGCCTAAGCAGTAGTGAAATTTTCAAACTACGCAAATAAGTTGGGTTCTTTCATAGGTCTCGCTTGAATTTTCGGGATTTGGCGATTTAATGATGGCCGCGCGAGAGGCCGTCCGATCCAGAGGATTTAGCGATGGCCGCTGTGGGAGGCGACAATCCTCCCGCCGAAGAGAACAAGCACAAAGCCAGCCCGCTCGCGCTCGAATGTAACCACCATCAACTGATGGGTCATGCCCCCTTGATCGGGTCAGGCCATCGCAATCGCACGCCGAGACCGCTGGTTTCTGCGTACCTTTTGGAGGACTTATGAGCGTCGATAATTTTACACTGGGTGCGACCAGTTCACTGAGAAGAAACATCCTCGAAATCAACACCTTCCTATCAGGTGGTGAAGTTGAGCCGGCTGCCGGCCTTAGGGGGCAATACCATGAGGCGCTCATGGAGTACGGTATCACCTTGTATCGACAAGGTTTCCGGCGCGGCCATCGTGAGAGTTTCGAGTGTTTCTTGACCCAGAACGCGGTGCCGCTGGCGATCAGAACTGACGTCCGCAAGACCTTCGTCGGACTGCCTCGGGATGTGTTCGTGATGAAATCCAAAATCAGGTCATAGTTCTGGCGCATGTGCCCTGAGCCCGGAGATACGAGCAAAGAAGCTACGCGCCGGGCTCAGAAACGTGAGATCGATCAGGGGCTGGGGGTTGGGGATCGCCTCGCCCGGAATGCGCCAAGAGTCATGTCACCTTGGCAACAAGCAACGGCGCTCTCGCTCAGTCTCTATTGGCGTCGGGCCGCTCGTCGGCAGACGACTAGCTATCATGGGCGGGGCTTGCAGGCCCAACTCGCGGCTATGGGGGCAACCATGGTTGGGAGCGTCGGCAAGAACACCACCGATCTGGTCATCGTCGGTGGCGATGCCCCCTTTCACCATCAGCGTCAGGAGGAGGCGGACGTTCTTTGCCGTCAGGGAAGCAGCGGCCTTAGGTCGGCCCGTTCATATCAAGTATGAAGCCGAATTCAGCGCGCCCGTCCCTCTTAAGCTCAGGTGATCGAGAGCGGCTGTCGGGCTCGTTAAAAGTCGAGATCACGGTCACCGAGCGCGCGTGTCGGTGTGAAATCCTCATTCTGCATTGACGCGCCGACAGCGCACTGAAGCGTGACTCTTGTCGCCAACGATGTCGGTCCGGCACCCGTTCAAACGGAAAAAAGGCACGGGCTGAATGCCCGTGCCCTGATCATATTGCCGGCAGCCTAGTCGTTTGACCGGGCGAACCGAATCTTTCCGCGGGTGGCGATCTCAAGAAAGCAGAGCCCATCCTCCAACGCACTCATTTCGTATCGACTTTCCTCGTCGATGAACTCACGGACGACGATCGCAAGCCCGTGTAGAAGCGGCCAGATCAGATCCTGAGGTTCGCTCGTTCGACAAGCGATCGAGCCGGCGTTGATCCAGATCATATCCCGCAGCGCGTCGATCTCCTTGTCGATAAGTCGCGCGTCGTTCGACAGCGACGCATGCGACTTGAGAGGGCGCACCGGGTCGGTAGGTGAGAAAGAGTTTGCATCCTCAAGTTCACGAGATCTCTGGTTGACCGCGCGACCGACGCCTTTGATCATAAACTATTCGAAGTAATTCTCCGACGCCTTCCGACGCCGATCGGTTTCAAGAAACTAGGACCGTTTCCGCTTGAAGACGATTCGTCGCTTGGTCCGTCGACCCTTGCTGTCATTTTATTCGCGATCTTGCGCATTCGCTGATTTCGGTATGTTCCAACTCCAAAGCAGCACGTCTCTGCCGCGAGTTTTTACAAAATTCGAAAGCTCGAATGCGCGACCACCACTTCAGTCGCGACAATGATCCGAACTAGGCACACCTCCGCCGACGGCGCATCCAAGCGGATCGTCGGCGACAGCGTCCGTCTCACCCCCGGGCATTCATTCCTCAGGCGATCATCGACCGACGTGCGCAGCAAATTACGATCTCACCATTTCGGTCGCGGTCGCGGTACGTAGATGAAGATGTCTTCTGGTTCGTAAGCCAACCCGACGTCCTTGGTGATGTAGCGAGCGTAGGCCGCGACGTTTTCGATCGGCTCGCAGTAGAAATCACCGCAGCTCCTCATCTTACGCCAAAGACGATTGCCGTCAGTCATGAGCCGGCCCTCATGCGCGAACGGGGCGGCCACCGCCAGATGCATGTGACGGTTCGAGCTTGGGTGCTCGTGAAAGCCGATCGCGGTCATTCGCTCATCAGACGGCTTCTCAGACCACGCAGCACCGAGCACCTTCCTCTCAAGTGCGCAGCAGAACCTTTTCGCGTCGCGGTTCAGCGGGGCCGCGGTGCAATTCAGCCCCGACCCGAGCGTCACCGCCATCGTCGGGTTCAGTTCCTCGACCAAGCGAATCCACGCTTCCCTGATTTCACTCCTGCTGCTGCTCATTCATTCCATCCTTGCCTTGGCGACACTTGGTGTATAGGATATAAGTCCGTTAAACGGACATACAAGAGTGCGGCTGTGGTTTTGAAAAAGAAAAAGAGCGGCGCGAAAGGGCGTTGGGCCAAGGAGCGCGCAGAAGCGGCGCAATCCAGGAAGCGATCGACGCGGTTGGCGCTTCCCCCGGTAGACCCCGAACTGTTCGAGGATCTCGACAGTCCGAAAAGCCGCCATTCAAGACGACGTCTGCTCATGGAGTTGGCGACCACCGACAGGGTGGACGCCGCGGTGGCTCGCTCCCACAGATACCTCCGTGAAGCCTTGGCCGCAGTCTATGCCACATGGTTCGAGTTGGCGCGTTGGTCGAAGACCGAGCGAGAGACGTTTCTCGAAGAACTGCGGGACGCCACCGAGCAAAAAACCGTACGAGGAGGCGGCCTTCACATACTGTTGAGAGCTCTGATCACCTACGAGCAGGTCGCCGACACCCCAGAGGCGCAAGCTGCCGAGCGTCGATCTGCGGTCCGTCGGGTCGGCCGCGACGCCGCCGCGCTGAAGTTTGCGGCCCGGCATAAGGTCAGACCTGCTGACTTCGCGAAGTTCGTCGCGACCTACCCGGGCGGCCTCGACCGCATGTCGCGCGATGAAGCTGAAGCCGAGCGCGCTTCTGTGATGGTCGAGCCGACGCCGACCAAACTGGTCCTCGTGTGGCCCTCCAAAGAGCACGAGATGGCGGTTCTCGATGCTCTAGAAGAGAGCGAAGGCGTCGCCTTGCTGGTTCGAGTCAGCAAGGCCACAGGCCGATACGAAGTCGTCATGGCCCACGACGTCAACCGCTCGCCCGAGAATTGGAACGAGAGACTGAAGACCCTCGATCCGCTCCCGCCTTTCTCGGTGTAGATGCGGTCTGACACACTGAAGACGCGGCATCCCCATGTGCAAGCCACCCGGTGATGCTGTGACGAGCGAGCGGTAGGTGATCTAAGCTGCGGTGGTCAGTCTCGGTCGACGAAACCGACTGAAAACATCACCTCGCCGTCGTCGGCGAGTTGATCTACGGACCGAGGCGCGAGTTGTGCGATTTGGGCGGCGCGAAGCGCCTCTTCGCCAAATCCCGCGCCTGCCGGCACCTCTTCGACGACGCGGCAAGAGGTCAGGCGACCGCTGCGCAGCGCGCTGCAGACAAGGTCTGCCGAACCATTCGTCACACCTTGCGCGCGCGCCGCGCTCGGAAAGCGGCGGGCAGCTGGTCGCCTCGACCATTGCGGGTTCGCGAGCAGGTCGGTGCGGTTGGACGGCCGTTCTGAGCTCGGAGGCGGCGGGGGGCCTGGAGCAATCACAGGAGGGCCTACGTACTCGACGCGATCCTCCTTCAAGGGCGCCGAAGGCGGAGGGGGCGGCGGTGCGAGGTCAGGTCGTGTCGTGGCTTGGACGTCGGACGGCGTCGACCGCACAGAGAGCGGCAGCGCAGATTCGGAATGCGGTGCGAGAGCGGCCAAGGCGGGCGACGTCGCCTCGGGTTCGCTCGCGCGCGGAGACACAGGCTGGGGTTGCAAGCTGGCTGAAACACGCGACTGCAACAGCATGCCGAGCACGTTCCATTCCCGAACGCGGTCATACTGCAGACGGTAGACGAATTCACCGTCGGCGGTGGGCTGGCGAGAGTACCAGATGTCGAAGGCGCCGCCGGTTTCCGGGATCTGAACTTGAGCTTGGCAGTTGATCACGTCGGTCTGTTCGTCGCGACCTTGAAACGTGATCAAGTCGATGCGCGCGATTTGATCGAAAATGTCTCGGTAGATCGGTTGCTGCGCGCGGTTGCCGAGCAAGATGTTCGTTACCGTCGACAACGTCTCTGGTGCGCTGCAGACGCTCTGCGGCGTCTCCCGGTTGCAGCTCGCCAAAGCGATCGCCGCGCTCGTCGCGAGCAAAAGCTTCAGTGGTCGACGCTCGCTTCTCGCCGCCCTGCGCGCAGCTCTGATCCGAATGGCCGTTCCAGATTCGTACATCATGATCCCTCCTGTTTGATGCTAGTTTAGCATCATCCGGCTCGGCCTCTAGCCCGCCGATGATGACTTCTGTGCGTCGCGGGTTGACCGGCTTGCACACCGCTGAGAACAAGCGGCTGATGGCGCGTCTCGTCGATGCCCGGCACGCTGCGTCGCTGTCGCAGTATCAGCTGGCCGACCGGTTGGGGGTCGATCAGAGCTACGTCTCCAAATACGAGAGCTGCCGACGGCGCCTGGACGTTATTGAGTTTCTCAAAGTCGTCGCCGCGCTGGGAGCCGACCCCGCCGAGTTGCTGGCCGACCTTGACGTGCCCAAGCTTCAGCCCTGATCGTCACGCGATCGCTGAAGCGCCTTGAGGTGGGCAGGGCCGCCGCCGTCGGTGCGCGCGATGAGCAGCGTGTGGTCTGCGCGAATGCGGTAAGCGCCGCCGCCGAGCGTGAATCTGCCGAGATCGAGCGACTGCAGACCAAGAGAGTCGCGTACGATCAGCTTTCGACCTTCTCGTCGCGCCGCGACCGTCCAATGGTCAAGCCACGGCATGACGACGCTCACGATTACCGCGTGCCGACCATCTGCGGTCGCGCTGTCGAACCAGTCGAGATACTCGCCGGCATCACGAGCGAATGCGGCCCGCCGGGCCACTGTCATCTTGAGCCTCAGCCCGTACCTCCGATCGAGCCACCTGAAAGCCTTGCGCGCCGTCGTGATCAACTCATCCGGACCCAAGCCGTCCGCGACCGCATCCCGAAGTACCTCTCGGTCCAACCCCATCACCAGACGGTCGAAAAGGTGCTTGTGGAAGGCGCAGCGGGGACCTTTCAAACCGACCACCTCGATCGCGTTGACGATTGAGTAGAGACCGCAGAGCGCGTCGAGCGAACCTTGCTGAAGAGGTTTCATGACGCCCCCCTCTCTGGAAGGCGGGCCATCAGTACTCCTCCGCCAGCATGATCGTGAGCACGCGCACGCAGCCGTTCGCGCAAGCCGGATCCACAGCCGCCGACGTCAGCGACTGGTCGTAATAGTCGATCTTCCAAAACAGACGGTCGGCGCCGATCGAGAACGCGCCGAAGTCATGTTCGCCGTAGGGGTCATTGTCAGGTTCGAACGCGTCGAAGGTTCTGACCGCCTCGAGCGCGGCGACTAGCGTGAGGAAGCCTTTGGCCGAGACCCCAGGGGTGACCAGAATGCGACCACCGTGGTGATCTCTTCTCAGGCGGTCGTTCAGCGCGCGAATGCGCGCACGTCTGTCTTCAGACATGTTGTTCCCTATAAATTGTCGAGTTGGTGCAGCGGCGCGCCGGCGAGATCGCTCGGCGTCCGAAAAAGCTCAGTCGACGCGTCGCTGCAGGGTCATGGTGAGCAACAGGTCGGTCAGCGTTGGGGGTGGGGTCGCCGCACGGTCGAAGCGCACCTTGATGGTGACTGATCGACCGCTTTCGAGGTCGATGCCCTTGATCTTGAGGTCATCTGATCGTCTGGCGAGTTCGATGCGCTGCAGCGCGATCGAAACCGGTTTGAAGGGGAGGGGGCTGCTGCTGATCATAGCGAAGCGACCAGTCTGCGTTGCGCGTCGCTGTCGCCTTCGATGTACCCCTGCGTCACCTCGATCGACCGATGACCTGCGAGCAGCTGCACGTCACGCAGAGATGCGCCCGACTGATGCGCACGTCTCGCCGCATGCGTGATGAAGGTGCGCCGACCGCTGTGCGACGAGCATCCCTCAGCCCCGATCTCGCTGAACAAGACGACGAACCAGTTGACCACGCTGTTGGCGCGAAGGTGCGCACCGGTTCGCATCGACGGCAGCAGAGGTCCGACACGCGGTACGGTGCGCGAATAGTCGCGAAGCGCAGTGCGAAGCTCAGCGTGCATGGGCACGCGGCGACCTCCGCCCTTCTTGGCGATGCGATCCGCTACGTGAATGACGCGTCCGATGCGTCCCTCAGCGTCCGTCACCATGCTCCAGTCTAGTCCGGCGATCTCGCAGGCTCGAAGGCCGGCCCTAACCGAAAGCAGCAAGGTGACGCGGTCTCTGAGCGCGGTTTTGCGTTTGGCGATGCGGCGCAGTGCGCGGCGTAAGGTGGCTTCGGACAGCAGTTTGGCTTGGCGACCAGGCATGCGGATCTCCTTCGGTTGGAAAAGGCGTCGCAGCCCGCTTGTGTACGTTGGCGGCCGCCGGAGGCGCGCGCTTTGACGTATGGTCTGCGACGCTTCAGCATAACACGCACGACGTCAGAAGTCAACATAAAAATCGCGTAGTTTGAATGACTTAGGAGATTCGCGCGACCGCATATTTTTCGACTTGTGTAATCTGCCGGCTCGTATAAACTTCCCAACATGGGTAATCTAACGCTGCGGAGGTCCGAGTTTTTGGAGCTGGTCGATTTGTCGGCCAGGCGGTTCGACGCGCTTCTCACCCGCAGGCAGGTGCCTTGGTCCGTGCGCGACGCTGGTCGAAAATGGGCGGAGTTTTCGACTGAAGACGCTTACCGCTTGGCGCTCATGCACGCGCTGGTGCGCGCTGGTCGAACCTATGACCAAGCAGCCGTGACGGTGCGCGCCGACTTCGACCAGTTGCGGCGGCGGCCTGCCGACGAGGTCGGAGACGTGATGTTCGGTACGTTCGTCACCGAGACGGGGCCGGAGGGGGACGAACCCGGCGCGCGCCTTCACCTGCCGATCGTCGCGTCAGAAGGTCGGTTGTTCGACGAGATCGAGCGCATTCGGCAGGTGACGTCACCGGAAGACGGCGTGGTCTCGCTCTGCGTCGCCAACGCAACGCAGGTCATGCGTCGCACTTTGGCCAAGGCCGACCTCGTCGGCGCGCGCGACGCACGTCTGATCAGACTCGCCAAGTCGCTGAGGGCGTTCTGAGATGGCGCGCACGAAGGCGACGTTCACGCAGGGGGACATCAGTCGTGCGCTGAAGGCGGCGCGTTCGGCGGGCTTTGAAGTCGGCGCGATCGAGCTGCGGCCCGACGGCGTCATGCAGATCAAGCGCGCGACGTCAGACGCGTCTTCGTCGGCGCCAAGCGCTTTCGAGATCTGGAAGGCCAAACGCGATGCGCGTGAAGCTTAAGGGGATCAACTCAGCGACGGCCCGTCTCGCGTCTGGTGAGACCGTCACCTACTACTACGCATGGCGTGGAGGGCCTCGGCTGATCGGCCGACCTGGGTCGCCCGAGTTCGTGCAAAGCTATCACGATGCCTTGGCTCAGCGACGCGAGAGTCGCCGCAAGGTCGATACGGTCGCAGGTCTGATCGACGCCTACAAGGACTCGGCCGAGTTCAAGACGCTCGCCGATGCGACGCGGCGAGGTTATCGGCAGCACCTCGCGATGATCGAGCGCGAGTTCGGCGATTTTCCAGTCTCCGCCTTGGCCGACCGCCGATCGCGCGGTGAGTTCCTCGCCTGGCGAGATCGGTTGGCGGTCACGTCGCGACGTGGGGCCGACTATCGGTTCGCGGTCTTCGCGCGCGTGTTGTCGTGGGCATTCAATCGTGGTCTCTCACCTCTGAACCCGTTGGAGCGGCCCGGCCGGCTCTACCGTGCCGCGCGCAAAGAGCGCGTCTGGACGGACGAGGACGAGGCGGCCTTCTTGGCGAAGGCTCCTGAGCATCTGCACCTCGCGCTGATGCTCGCGCTCTGGACGGGCCAGCGACAAGGCGACCTGCTTCGGTTGACGTGGACGGCCTATGACGGCGAGACGCTCAAGTTCACGCAGAGCAAGACCGGCGCGCGCCTGCTGATACCGGTCGGCGAACCGCTGAAGAAAATGCTCGATGCGCGACGGCGAGACGCGACCAGCGCGGTGACCGTTCTGACGACCGCGAGCGGTCGGAGCTGGACGAGCGACGGCTTTCGGGCGTCTTGGGGGAAGGGCTGCGAGAAGGCGGGGATCGTCGATCTGACGTTTCACGATCTGAGAGGCACGGCGGTGACGCGGTTGGCGATCGCAGGGTGCACCGTCGCCGAAATCGCGACCATCACGGGTCACAGCTTGCGCGACGTCGGGGCGATCTTGGACGCGCACTATTTGAAGCGCGATCAGAGTCTCGCGGTGTCAGCGATCGCCAAGCTCGAAACGCGAACAAAGCTTCAAAATGAAATGCAAAATGCGCGCGCCGATCGCCTAATGTTCCGGCCGATCAAGGCGACCGAAAGCTAAATTTTTCAGCGATCTGGCGATGGTGGGTGATGTAGGGTTCGAACCTACGACCCGCTGATTAAGAGTCAGCTGCTCTACCAACTGAGCTAATCACCCGGACCGTCGCGCGGTCGTCGACGGGACGGGCCCGTCGAAGGGGGCGGTACATAGCCTCTGCACCCCTTGCGCGCAAGCGGGCATTTCATCGCGCCGCCCTCTCGGTCTAAGGTTTGCGGACGAATCCGCCATCAGGGCGGACGGGGGAGAGACCATGGCCTTCTGGAACCGCCGGCGATCGATCGACGTGCTGACCGCCCCGCGCGAGGGGCCGGCGCTGAAGAAGACGCTCAGCTGGCCGCATCTGGTCGCCATGGGCGTGGGCGCGATCGTGGGCACCGGCATCCTGACCCTGATCGGGGTGGGCGCCGGGCTGGCGGGGCCGGGGGTGATGATCAGCTTCGCCCTGGCCGGTCTGGTCTGCGCCTGCGCGGCCCTGGCCTATGCCGAGCTGTCGACGATGATGCCGGCGGCCGGCAGCGCCTACACCTATTCCTATGCCGTGCTGGGCGAGCTGCTGGCGTGGATCGTGGGGTGGAGCCTGATCCTGGAATATTCGCTGGTCGTGTCGGCCGTGGCCGTGGGCTGGGCCGGATACGCGGTCGGCTTCCTGGAGGGGCTGGGCGTCGTCCTGCCCGCGGCGCTGGCCGCCGGGCCGCACGTCGAGGGCGGGCTGATCAATCTGCCGGCGGTGTTCATCATCGCCGTGGTGACCGGCCTGCTGCTGCTGGGCACGCGGGAGAGCGCCACGCTGAACGCCGTGCTGGTGGTGGTGAAGGTGGCGGCCCTGGCCGTGTTCGTGGCCATCGCGCTGCCGGCCTTCGATGCCGCCAACTTCCAGCCCTTCCTGCCCAACGGCTGGGGCGCGCCGACCCTGCCGTTCCAGGAGACGCTGTTCGGCATCCCGCCGGTTCAGACCGGCGTCATGGCGGCGGCGGCGATCATCTTCTTCGCCTTCTACGGCTTCGACGCCATTTCGACGGCGGCGGAGGAGACCAAGAATCCCGGACGCGACCTGGCCATCGGCATCGTCGGCTCGATGGTCATCTGCACCATCCTGTACATGATCGTGGCGGCCGCCGCGATCGGCGCCCGCGCCCCCGCCATCTTCGCCCAGAGCGACGAGCCGCTGGCCTTCATCCTGCGCGACATGGGGCAGGGCACGGCGGCGCAGTGGATCGGCGCCTCGGCGGTGATCGCACTTCCGACGGTGCTGCTGGCCTTCCTGTTCGGCCAGAGCCGGATCTTCCTGGGCATGGCGCGCGACGGCCTGCTGCCGCGCGGGCTGGCCAAGGTGTCCAGCCGCGGCGTGCCGGCGGTGGTGACCATCTTCACGGCCGTCGTGGTCGCCGCGCTGGCGGGCGTGATGCGGCTGGACGAGCTGGCCTCGCTGGCCAATGCGGGCACGCTGGCGGCCTTCTTCGCCGTGGGCCTGAGCCTGATCGTGCTGCGCCTGCGTGAGCCGAACCGGCCGCGCGTGTTCAAGGCGCCGCTGTTCTGGCTGGTCGGGCTGATCACGATGATCGGCTGCCTGATCTTCTTCTTCAGCCTGCGGACCCAGACCCAGCTTTATTTCCTCTACTGGAACCTTGGCGGACTGGTCGTCTACCTGCTGTGGTCGGCGCGGAACTCGCGTCTGGCCAACGGCGAGGAGACCGCCGCCTGATGGCCGCCCGCGACCTGTCGGGCGCGGTGGACTTTTCGGTGCTGGAGCGCATGACCGGCGGCGACGCGGGCGTGTCGGAAGAGGTGCTGGGCCTGTTCGTGCAACAGGCCCAGATGTGGGCGCCGCTGCTGGACGTGCGTGAGGACGGCTGGCGCGACGCGGCGCACACGGTGCGGGGCGCGGCGGCGGGAATCGGGGCCGGAGCGCTGGCTGAAGCCTGTGCCGCCGCCGAGGCCGCGCAGAAGGCCGAGGCGCCGCCCTTGCTGGACCGGGTGCGTGACGCGCTGGACGCTGCATTGGCCGACGTGGCGGCCTATCGGCACGAGCTGATGCTGAAAAGCCTGCGCGGTTAGCCGCGCGTGCGGTCCCATTGCGCGAACTCGTGCGCGATGCAGCGGTCGATCAGGGTGCGCCAGACGGGCTCGGCGATGTCGGGCGACAGGCCTGCGGGGCCGGCGGCGGCCAGCACCTTGGTCACCACGTCCTTGATGCGGGCGTCATCGTGGACGACGTCGCGGCTGGGCTTGATGCGGGCAGCGGCGTCCATGTAGCGCTGGCGCTCGGCAAGCAGCACGACCAGCGCGCGGTCCAGGGCGTCGACCCCGTGGCGGACCTCGGCCATCGTCTGGCAGGCCTCGGGCGCGGTGCGCGCGTCCACCTTCACCTCATCCGACAAAGGCGCGCTCCAGAACGTAGTCTCCGGGCTCGGCGTTCGAGCCTTCCTTGAGGCCATAGGATTCCAGCAGCTCGCCGGTCTCCTTGATCATGGCCATGGAGCCGCACAGCATGACGCGGTCGCTGTTGGGCGAGAAGCCGATGGGCAGCTGCAGGTCGGCGAAGACGTCGCCGGAGCGGATGCGGTCGGTGATGCGGCCCGGCGTCTCGAACTTCTCGCGCGTGACGGTAGGATAATAGGTCAGCTGGGTCTTCGCCTCGTCGCCCACCAGTGGGTCGTCGTGGATGCCGGAGGTGAAGAAGTCGCGGTAGGCCAGATCGGCGACGTTGCGCACCGTGTGGCACACGATCACCTGGCCGAAGCGACTGTAGGTGTCCGGGTCGCGCGCCACCGACAGCCAAGGCGCCAGACCGGTGCCGGTCCCGATCAGCCACAGGCGCTCGCCGCCCGTCAGCGCGTCCAGCACCAAGGTGCCCGTCGGCTTCCTGCCCATCAGCACGTGATCGCCGGCCTCGATCTTCACCAGCCGCGACGTCAGCGGACCGTCGGGCACGGCGATGGACAGGAACTCCAGCTCCTCGGCCCAGTGCGGGCTGGCGATGGAATAGGCCCGCAGGATCGGCTTGCCGCCGTCCGGATCTGGCAGGCCGATCATCACGAACTCGCCGGAGCGGAAGCGGAAGTCGTCGGGCCGCTCGCAGGCGAAGCTGAACAGCTGGTCGGTCCAGTGCTTGACCCACAGAACCTTCAGCGAGTGGAACGGGCTGGCTTTTTCAGGAACGGACGTCGCGGTCATCGCGGGCTGCATAGACGCGGAACCGCGCGGGCGGAAGGGCGGCGTGGCGTCGCCCGATCAGCGTCGCCATCTCAGACGCGCCACCAGGGCTCCGTCCTCGACGTCCGAGTCGCTCCAATCCAGGCCGACGGCGAACCTGTGGATGATCGGAACCTCGGCGCCGATGAGCCAGTCGGTCTTGCCGTCCGGAGCGAAGCCGCCGTCCTCGTGCCCGAGCTGCGCATGAACCGACAGCGGCCAAGCTTCGGGCGCCCAGTCGAGACGGGTCCACATCCAGAGGTTTTCATCGTCGCCCGTGCCGGTCTGGGCGGGGGCCCAGACCGCGCCGACGGAGACGGTCGCGGAGCCGAACGCGCGACCGATCTGGAGAGGGATTTCGACGTAATCGACGTCGACCCCGTCGGGGTAGACGTTCTGCCAGACGCCGACGTCGACGTCCCAGCCGCCCATCTCTCCGGCCCAGCCGATGAAGCCGGTCACCTCGACCTCCGCGCCGCTGTAATCTGCGATGTCGGACGCCCAGACGCCGCCGTAGACGCCAGAGGCATGCGACAGGCTCATGTCCCCCTGTGCGACGGGGCGCCCCGCGGACAGGTCGTATCCGCGATC
This sequence comes from Caulobacteraceae bacterium, assembly GCA_019748055.1. Taxonomy (GTDB): domain Bacteria; phylum Pseudomonadota; class Alphaproteobacteria; order Caulobacterales; family Caulobacteraceae; genus Brevundimonas. Next base: position 42,791 of record JAIEQC010000001.1, read on the forward strand.
CCGATACTCCGACACGACGGCGAGCGACGCGTCCCAGGACCACGATTGTGCGGCGGCCGGAACGGGCAGGGCGATCATCAGCAGGGCGAGCATCAGGCGCATGGTGGTTCCTCCCGCAAACGACCCTGCACCGCGTCGGTTAAGGCAGGATTTCGTTCACCACGCCGGCTAACCCCGTTTTATCAGCGTCGGGAGCAATCTGTTCCCATGGGCGTGCTGGCGCAGCATCGGGGGGACATCAGGCGGGCCGTCGGCATGGCGATCGCCTGCGCTTGCCTGCTTCTGCTCGGCGCCGGGGGACTGGTGCTCTGGGCCGCGGGGGCAGTCGACCGGATCGAGCAGTCGAAGGAGGTCGCCCTGGTCGAACGTCGTGTGGAGCGACTCCAATCCGCCCTCCTTGCCGACGTGCAGTCCGCGACGATCTGGAACGACTCGGTCGAACGGCTGGAAGCTCGTGATCTGACCTGGCTGCAGGAGAATTTCGGCGATTATTACGCGGACTACATGGACCACGAGATCACGCTCGTTCACGCGGGAGACGGCTCCCTGATCCTGGCGTCGCGCGAGAGCGAAGTGGTGGCCCCCGACACGGTGGCGGGTTTCATGGCGGCGACCAGGCCGTTGAGGGACGCGGCGGCAGCGCAGGCTGCGAATCCCACTCGACGCGCCCGCTTCGGGTTCGAGGCTGTGGGGGGGCGCACGGGCGTCGTCGTGGCCGACGGACAGGTCTGGTTGGCGGCCGCGTCCAGCGTCGTGCGGGAGGACGATGCGGTCGAGCAGCCGTCCAGGGCCGGCGTCGTGGTGTCGGCAAGGCCGTTGTCAGGTGTCTTGGCCAGCATGGGAGCTGATCTCAGACTCACGGGGGCGGGCTTCACGGTCGAAAAACCAGCGGCACCGGCCGTGGCCGTCGCTGATCCGACCGGAGTTGTCTTGGGATGGCTGACCTGGACGCCGGATCGCCCGGGGACCGCAGTTGTGCGCGAGGCCGCGCCTTGGCTGGCTATCGTTCTGGCGCTGCTCATAGGGGCTGCGCTGGGGCTGTGGGGCTGGATGCGACGGATCGGTGGCAGGCTTGCCGCCTCCGAGCGGGCTCTGACGGAAGCGAGGGACCGGGCTGAGGCGGCCAGTCGGGCCAAGTCGCGGTTCCTTTCAAACATGAGTCATGAACTGCGCACGCCGTTGAACGGGGTCGTGGCCATGGGCGAGATCCTCGCCCTCGGCGAACTGAGCCCGGTTCAGCGTGAGCGCCTGGATGTTTTGAGGGCCTCCGGGCAGGACCTGCTGAAGATGATCGAGCATCTGTTGCAGGTGACGCGCCTCGAGCGGGGACAGGTGCTGGTCGAAAGCGGAGCCTATGACCCCGTCGGCGTCGCTCGAGGCGTCGCCGATCGCCATGGCGAGGCGGCGCGCGCCAAGGGCCTGTCGATGACGCTGGAGTTATCGGAAGTGGGCGAAAGGCGGGGCGACGGCGGCCATGTCGCCCAGGTTCTGGATTATCTTCTGGACAATGCTCTGACCTATACGTCGAAGGGCGGGGTGCGGTTGAGCCTGGAAGGCGACGCGGAACGGCTCAGGTTCGAGGTCGCGGACAGTGGGCCCGGAATTCCGGAGGATGTACTGCCCAGGATCTTCGACGTCTTCACGCGAGGCGACGATGGCCTGACAAGTCGGCATGCCGGGGCGGGGTTGGGCCTGTCGATATGCCGGGGACTGGTCGAAGCCATGGGGGGACGGATCGAGGTACGTTCAAGCCCTGTCGACGGAACCCGGTTCACCGTCGATCTCCCGGCCGCCCCGGCCCAGAAGCGGCCTTTCGACCTGGCGGCCTGAGACCCGCGACGCGGGGGGTGACGCGGGCGGAATCTGCCTCTAGCGTCGCGTCCCATGCGTAATCTGCTTCTGGCTTCTGCCCTGTCCATGATCGTCGTCGTGCCCGCCGTCGCGCAGGAGACGAGCGATCCCTCCATCCTGACGGTCGAGCGCGTGTTCGCCAATCCGTCGCTGGCCGGGCCGGTGGCGCGGGGCGTCAGCTTGTCGCCGGACGGCGAGTTGGTCGCCTTCCTGCGGTCTCGCGAGGACGACGTGAACGTCCAGGACCTTTGGGCCATGTCGACCGAGGGCGGGGCTCCCTTCAAGCTGATCGACGCCCGCGCCCTGGTTCCCGACGCCGGCGAGCTGTCGGAGGCTGAGATCGCGCGGCGCGAGCGCATGCGTATCTCGGCCCGCGGCGTGGTCGAGTATTCGTGGGACGAGCAGGGCCGCTACATCCTGGCGCCCCTGGAGGGCGACGTCTTCCTGGCCGAGCGCGAGGGCGGGGCGGTGCGTCGCCTCACCGAGACCGAGGCCGACGAGATCGACGCCAAGGTCTCGCCGCGCGGCAATTACGTCAGCTGGGTGCGGGATCAGGATCTGGTCGTATATGACCTCGCGGCTGGAGCCGAGCAGGCGGTCACGACCGACGGCGACGGCCTGATCACCTGGGCGACGGCGGAGTTCATCGCCCAGGAGGAGATGGACCGCGACACCGGCTACTGGTGGAGCCCGGACGAGCGCTTCATCGCCCTGCAGAGGACCGACGAGTCGACGGTGGACGTCATTCCGCGGCTGGACATCTCGGGCGGCGGGGCGACGGTGATCGAGCAGCGCTATCCGCGCGCCGGGCGGCCCAACGCCGTGGTCGACCTGTATGTGCACGACCGCACGACGGGGCAGCGGATCAAGGTCGATCTGGGCGCCAACCCGGACGTCTATCTGGCGCGGGTGAACTGGTCGGCGGATGCGAAGACCCTGTACGTCCAGCGCCAGTCGCGGGACCAGAAGACGCTGGAGCTGCTGGCCGTCGATCCGACGACGGGGCAGGGCCGGGTGATCGCCACCCAGACGTCGCCGGCGTGGGTCGGGCTGACGCACGACTTCAAGGCGCTGAAGGACGGCAACTTCATCTGGTCCAGCGAGGACAGCGGCTGGCGCCACTTGTATCTGCACGGGCCGGACGGGCGGCGCATCCGCGCCATCACCACGGGCGAATACGCGGTCACCGGCCTGAACGGCGTGGACGAGCGGACGGGCACGGTCTTCTTCACCGCCTCGATGCGCGACGGGAAGGAATACCCGATCGAGCAACAGCTGTTCAGGGCTTCGTACAAGCGCACAGGCCGGCCGGCCGAGATCACGCCGCGCGGCGGCTGGTGGTCGGCGTCGGTGAACGGCACGGGCACGGCCTATGTGGGCAACTACAACGACCCGGACACGCCGCCGCAGTCGGCGCTGTATTCGATCGACGGCGAACGCCTGGCCTGGATCGAGGAGAACCGGCTGGATGAGAACCACCCCTTCTGGCCGTACAACGCCCGTCAGCGCGATCCGGAGTTCGGCACGCTGCAAAGCGATGGCGAGACGCTGCACTGGCAGATGTCGACGCCGCCGGGCTTTGACCCGTCGAAGCAGTACCCGGTGGTGATGCAGGTGTATGGCGGCCCGTCGGGCGGCGGGGTGCGGCGATCGTGGCCGTCGGCGACGACCCAACTGCTGACCGAGGCGGGCTACGTGGTCTTCCGCCTGGACAACCGGGGCGAAGGCTATCGCTCGGCGCGGTTCAAGCAGGCGCTGCACCTGAAGATGGGCCAGCCGGAGATCGAGGATCAGGTGCTGGCGGCCGACTATCTGCGGACCCTGCCGTTCGTCGACGACAACCGGATCGCGGCGATGGGCTGGAGCTATGGCGGGTTCATGACCCTGCACATGCTCACCGAGCCGAAGATGGGCCTGGCCGCCGCCATCTCGGGCGCGCCGGTGACGGACTGGAGCCTGTACGACACCCACTACACCGAGCGGTTCATGTCGACGCCGGAGGCCAATCCGGAAGGCTATGCCGCGTCCGACATCCTGGAGCAGCTGCCTCTGATGACCGGGCGGCTGCTGCTGATGCACGGCATGGCCGACGACAACGTGATCTTTGAAAACACCACCCGCGTGCTGAACGCGCTGCAGGAAAAGAGCCTCCCGTTCGAGACCATGCTCTATCCCGGCCAGCGCCACGGCATCCGGGGCAATGAGCGGGGGCTGCACCAATGGCGGACGTATCTCGACTTCCTCGACCGCACGATCGGCACAAGGTCGCCGGCCGCGCGGGACTGATCGCGGCGGGGCTTCTGGCCCTGACGCTGGGCGGGTGCATCAGCGTCGAGGTCACGCGGACGGAGAGCCCGCCGTCGCCGGTGGCGGCGCCCGAGTTCAGCAACGACGTTTCCGCCCCGTCGGGGATGACCGTCGTTCAAGCCCGATCGTTCGGCACGGACGCCGTACGTCGTCGTGCGGTGACGTCCACCGCCCTGAGCGAGGTGGCCCGGATCGACCGCGGGATGCCGGACGTCGCGCCTCAGAGCGTGATCCGGCTCAGCGACACGGCGCTCGAGGAGGCTGGATCCGTGCGCGAGGGCGGCGCGCTGACCGGCGTGCCCATCCTGCTGAAGGACAACATTGAGGCCGCAGGGATGCCGACGACGGCGGGGTCGCTGGCGCTGGCGAACAACGATCAGGGGCGGGACGCGCCGATCGTGACGCGGCTGCGGGATGCGGGCGCCCTTATCCTCGGCAAGACCAATCTGTCGGAGTGGGCCAACATCCGGTCGTCGCAGTCGATCAGCGGGTGGAGCGCGGTCGGGGGGCAGACGCGCAATCCCTATGACCCCGAGCGGACGCCGTGCGGCTCGTCCTCGGGCAGCGCTGTGGCGGTGGCGGCGGGGCTGGCGCCCGCGGCGATCGGCACGGAGACGGACGGGTCGATCACCTGCCCGGCCTCGGTGACGGGAATCGTCGGGTTCAAGCCGACCGTGGGGCTGGTGTCGCGCACCCATATCGTGCCGATCAGCCATTCGCAGGACACCGCCGGTCCGATGACGCGGACGGTCGAGGACGCCGCCATCGTGCTGTCGGTCATCGCCGGCAGCGATCCGCTGGACGCCGCGACGGCGGAGGCCGATGCGCGCAAGGTGGACTATCGCGCGGCGCTGGACGCGGGGTCGCTGAGGGGCGCGCGGATCGGGGTGATGCGGTTCCTGCTGCCGTCCTACTCCGAAGAGACGCGGGCAGAGTTCGAGCGGACGCTGGACGTGCTGGAGGCCGCGGGCGCCGTGCTGGTCGACATCCCGGAAGGGCCGGACATGGCCACCATCGGCCGGCTGGAGTTCACCGTGCTGATGGTCGAGCTGAAGCATGACCTGAACCTGTATCTGGCCTCGACCGACCCGGCGCAGGTGAAGACCCGAACGTTGGCCGACGTGATCGCGTTCAACGAGGCCGAGCCGCGCGAGACGGTGCTGTTCGGCCAGGAACTGTTCGTCATCGCCGAGGCCACGACGGGGCTGGATGACGAGACCTATCGCGCCGCCCGGGCCGACTCGTTCCGCATGGCGGGGCCGGAGGGCATCGACCGGATGATGGCCGAGAACCAGGTGATCGCCCTGATCGCGCCGACGACCTCGCGCGCCTGGACCAACGATCCGGAAGACGACGACCGGATGCAGGGATCCGCCAGCCGGCTGGCGGCGGTGGCGGGGTATCCGCACCTGACCGTGCCGATGGGTCTGGACCGGGGCATGCCTGTGGGCCTGAGCTTCATCGGCGGCAAGTGGGAGGACGCGCGCATCCTGTCGCTGGGCCACGCCTATGAGCGGGCGCGGGGACCGGCGCCCGTGCCGCCCCGCCGTTGAAGCTGTCGGCGATTTCACTGGCGCGGCGGGCGGTCGCGGGGTGTGATGGGGCCTTGTGAAGGAGGTCGTCTCATGCGCGCGCCCAAGAAGTCCGAGACGCTGGAGGTTCGTCTGCCGTTCGAGACGAAGACGGCGTTCATGGCCCTGTGCCGGATGCGGGGGCGGTCGGCCAGCGATGCGGTGCGCGGCTTCATCGAGGCGGAGATCGGCGCGCGCGGGCGGCTGAAGGGCTGGCCCACGGCGGTCGCGGCGGCGGCCGGTCTGGCGCTGGGGGCCATGGCGGCGCCGACGCTGGCGCAGGCGGATTCGCGGTCCGGGGCGGCCTTCGAACGGCTGGACGCGAACGGGGACGGGGTGGTCAGCAAGGCGGAATTCGCCCGCTGATCCGCTTGGACACCCTTGGACAATCCGGCTGCACATCCTTTGACATCGGCTGCACACCTTCCGGTCAGCGGATGGACATGAACCAGCGTCCCTGAAGGTTGAACCACGTCCACGGCTTCCACAGCGAGGCGCCGGGCTTCCACGAGGCGACCACGACCTCGGCGCGGCCGATCAGATTGGCGGCGGGCAGGAAGCCGACGCCGGTGTCGGCGAGCCAGCGTCCGTCCAGTGAGTTGTCGCGGTTGTCGCCGAGGACGAGGTAGCGCCCCTCCGGCACCACCATCTCCGGCGTGTCGTCGCCGGCCGCGCCGGGTCCGAAGTCGTGGGTTATCCAGCTTCGAGTTCCGTCCGGCGCGGTCTCGCGGATCTGCGTGACGGGACGGTCGGGCTGGGAGGCGCTGCGGCCGGGACCGAGCGAGGTCCGCGCGAAGGGCAGGCCATTCACGAAAACCTGCCCGTCGCGAAGCCGGACCCGGTCGCCGGGCAGGCCTATCACCCGCTTGATCCAGGGCTCGTCCGGACGCAGCGGATGGCGGAAGACCACGACGTCGCCGCGCGAGGGGGCTCGTCCGAACAGACGCCCCTCGCCGGGCCGGGCAGCCAGAGGCAGGGACGCGCCCGACCAGCCGTAGGCCCATTTCGACACCACCAGATAGTCGCCCTCGATCAGGCCCGGCTCCATCGATGCTGAGGGAATGGTGAAGGGCTGGTACGCCACGGTCGTCCAAGCCAGCGCGAGGGCGAGGCCGGCGACGACCACGCGGGCGGTTTCGAACAGTTCTCGAAGGAGGGAAGTCGGATCGGTCATGGGGCCAGCCCACGGGATGCCGGCGGGACATGCCAGCGATGCCGCGTCCGGACGCGGCCGAAATCGTGTCCGGACAGGATTCAGCGACGGCCGGGACGGTGTTCGGCGGGCTGTATGCCGAGGCGGGCCATCTTGTCGTAGAGGGTCTTGCGGGGGACGCGCAGGGTCTCGGTGACGCGCCTCATGTCGCCGGCGTGAGTGGAGAGGGCCTCGCGGATCAGCTCGGCCTCATAGCGGGCGACGCGATCCGACAGCCCCAGACCGTCGGTCGCGGGCACGGCGGCGGTAGGGAGGCCGAGCGCGATCTCGTTGGCGTAGTTCGACAGTTCGCGCAGGTTGCCGGGCCAATCGTGATCGAGCAGCCGGCGACGGACGGCATCGTCGAGGGACGGCATCGGCCGCTCCAGCCGAGCCGCCGCGCGCGACAGAAAGCGGGCGAACAGCAGCGGCACGTCCTCGCGCCGCTCGCGCAGAGGCGGCACGCGCAGGCGCACGACGTTGAGCCGCCAGAACAGGTCCTCGCGAAGGTCGCCGCGGGCGACGGCCTCGGCGGGATCGCCCTTGGCGGCGGCGAGGATGCGTAGGTCCAGCGGTCGCGGTTCTGAAGCGCCGAGCGGCAAGACTTCTCGTTCCTCGAGCACGCGAAGCAGCATCAGCTGAACGGCGCGGGGCGCCAGGTCGATCTCATCCAGGAACAGGGTGCCCCTGTGAGACTGTTCGATGCGTCCCTCGCGCCGGCGAAGCAGTCCGGAGCCGACGCTGGCCTCCTGTCCCATGAGCCGGGCTTCGGCGTCCTGGTCGGGCAGAGCGGCGCAAGAGACGGCGACGAAGGGGCGGTGACGTCGCCGGCCGGCGGCATGGATCGCGCGGGCCACCGCCTCCTTGCCCGAGCCCGTCTCGCCCTCGATCAGGACGTCGACCTCGGCCGCGGCCAGTTCACGCACCGCGCCACGGAGGCTGGTGGAGGCCGGGCCGTCGCCGCTGAGCGGGATCGAGTCGTCGGTTTCGGCCGCGAGAGCGACGAGGCGTCTGTTGTCTAGAACGAGGGCGCGCTTTTCCAAAGCTCGTCCCAGGGTTTCGATCAGGCGTTCCGAGGCGAAGGGCTTGGTCAGGAAGTCGTAGGCGCCACGTTTCATCGCCTCGACCGCGTCGGCGACGTCGCCGTGGCCGGTCATCAGCACCACGGGCAAGTCGGGGTCCAGGGCGGAAAGGCGGTCCGCCAGCTGGCGTCCGTCCATGCCGGGCATGCGAAGGTCGGTCACGATCACGCCGTCGAAGTCAGGGTGGAGCGCCTTCAGCGCCGCTTCGGCCGAGGAGAATGCCACTACGTCGAACTCGGCCAGGGTCAGCCGCTCGGCCAAAGCGGCGCGGAAGGCGTCGTCGTCTTCGACTAGAGCCACGCGGCCGGTCATTTCGCCCTCGCGAGCACGATGCGGAAGGCGGCTCCGACCGGCGTCGGCTCGTAGGTCAGTTCGCCGCCGAAGCCGGCGACGATGTCGCGGCTGATGACCAGGCCCAGACCTACGCCTTGTGGCTTGTCGGTGGTGAAGGGGGTGAACAGGCGGTCGCGCACTTCCGGCGACAGGCCGGGGCCGTCGTCGGCGATGCGCATCACGACTTTGCGGGATTCGGTTCGGGCAGTGACCTCGATCCGGCCCGGACCGTTCAACGCCTCGGCCGCATTCTGGAGCAGGTTCAGCACCACCTGTTCGAGCCGGTTGCGCTCGGCCTTCACCAAAAGGTCGGTCGGAATGTCGAGGTGCAAATCGACGCGCTGCTCCCTCAGTCGGGGGGAGATGAGCAGAAGGGCCCCCTCGATCGCGCGGGAGACGTCCACGGCGACGACCTCGGACCGCGTTTTGCGGGAGAAGGCGCGAAGTTCCTCAGTGATGGCCCCGACCCGTTCGGTCAGACGACCTATGGCGTCAAGCGAGCGGGCGGCGGCTTCCGGGTCCGCGCGGGTGAGATACTGACCGGCGGTGTCGGCGTGAGTGCGGATGGCGGCGACGGGTTGGTTGATCTCATGCGCGACGCCGGCGACCACCTGGCCCAGTGTGGCCAGCTTGTTGGCCTGGACCAGCTTGTCCTCGAGGTCCTGACGATCGCGCTCAAGGCGACGGCGTTCGTCGATCTCGCGGCGGAGGCGACCGTTGGCGGCGCTCAGTTCGGCGGTGCGGTCGCCGACCAGTTGCTCAAGGCGAGTTCGGATTTCCTCTTCCTCGAGGGCCCGGGCGGCGGCGCGCTGTCGTCGCCGCAGCAGCACGCCGGTCAGAGCCGCGAGCAGAGCCGTGGCGAGCGCCGCGAGGGTCAGTGCCGCTCCGACGGCCCGAGAAAGAACGTCGTCGGCGGGCTGGAGCAGGTGAAGCGTCCAATCCAGTCCGGGGATGGGATCCACGGCGTGGGCGTATCGGCCCGGGGGCACGTCGCTGTCGAGCCGGATAAGGCCGCGCTCCGGCGGGGTGAACGGGAAATCCGCAGGGGCGGCTCCCGCCGTCTGTTCCTCGGCCAATTTGCGTCGGCGTTCGGGCGTCAAGGGACGCATGGCCCGGAACCGCCAGTCTGGAACCGTTGTGATCAGCACGACGCCCGAGGCGTCTACCACCCAGGCGGGCTCGGCCGATCGTCGCCACATGGCCTCCAGCGCGTCGAACTCGATCTTGGCGACGATCACTCCGGCGGGCCGGCCGGCCGCATCGTCGATGCGGCGCGACAGGTAGAGGCCGGGGCGGCCGCTGACGGTGCCCAGGGCGAAGAAATCGGCCTCACCGTCCCGTAAGGCGTCCGTGAAATAGGGGCGGAAGCGATAGTTGGAGCCGACGAAACTGGTCGCTTCGCGCCAATTTGAGGCCGCGAGGGCGGTCCCGTCGGCATCCAGAACATAAAGGGCGGCGGCGCGAACCTCGCGAGCCAAGGTCTCCAGCTTGGCGTTTGCCAGATCGCGCTGCGAGTCGGACGGTGCGGCGATGAGCGCGGCGAGGTCTGGATCGGCGGCCAACACCGCAGGCACAGCGCGAACCCGCTCCAACTCACTGCGGAGGACGGCGCCGTGCAAGGCGGCGGCGGTCGCGGCCTGCCGATCGACCGAAATCTCGGCGTCGCGCCGTGCCAGCCAACCGGCGCCCCATACCGCGAGCGCCGCGACGACGAGCCAGACGGCGGCGAACAGGCGCCATTGCGTTGTCTGACTCAGAGGGCGGCGGATCATGGCGCGATTAGGGCGGTTTTTCGCACGATTGGCCAGCGGTGTGTGCGAAATTCCGCACAAAATCGGATTAAGCGTTCCTGCGCCTTTGTTGGAATCCGTCGTGAATTCCGAGAGATAATGATGAACGCGGGAATGCTTCGTCCGGCGCGATTCCGCGCCGAAAATGGCCTCTGAGATCCCGCGTCAGACGGGGCCGTGCGTTGCGGCGGGCATGTGCGTCCGCCGGGGAGGAAAGACGGCGTGCTGATTTCAACCGACGGCGGAGCCGCGCCTGGGGCGCGCAGGCCGATCTACAGAACGCTCTACTTCTGGGTGCTGCTGGCCATTCTGGCGGGCGGCATGGTCGGTCATTTCTTCCCCGCCACGGGCGAGAGCCTGAAACCACTGGGCGACGGGTTCATCAAGCTGGTGAAGATGATCATCGCCCCGGTGATCTTCCTGACCATCGTGATCGGGATCGCCGGCATGCGCGACCTCAAGCGCATCGGCCGCACGGCGGGCAAGGCCTTCGCCTATTTCCTCGTGTTTTCGACCTTGGCGCTGATCGTCGGGCTGGTGATCGCCAATCTGGTCCAGCCGGGCCGGGGGCTGAACATCGATCCGGCGACGCTGGATGCGGGGGCCGTGGCCGGCTATGCCGCCTCGGCGCAGGAGAGCACGATCACGGGCTTCCTGCTGAACATCATCCCGACGACGCTGCTGAGCGCCTTCGTCGAGGGCAACATCCTCCAGACGCTGTTCGTGTCGATCCTGTTCGGCGTGGCCCTCGCCATGATCGGCGACGCCGGCGCGCCGGTGCAGCGCGCGCTGGAGTCGCTGAGCCAGGTCGTGTTCCGTCTGGTGGCCATCCTGATGAAGGCCGCGCCAGTGGGCGCGTTCGGGGCGTTCGCCTTCACGATCGGCGCCTACGGCATCGCCTCGATCGCCAACCTGGCGGCGTTGATCGCCACTTTCTATCTGACGTCGCTGATCTTTGTGCTCGGCGTGTTGGGGCTGGTCGCCTGGGCCAACGGCTTCTCGATCTTCCGCCTGATCGCCTATCTGAAGGAAGAACTGCTGCTGGTGCTGGGCACTTCCTCTTCCGAAGCGGCGCTGCCGAGCCTGATGCAGAAGATGGAGCGGGCCGGGGCGTCGAAGTCCGTGGTCGGGCTGGTCGTGCCCACCGGCTATTCCTTCAATCTGGACGGCACCAACATCTACATGACCATGGCGGCCCTGTTCATCGCGCAGGCGATGAACATCGAGCTGACGCTGTGGCAGCAGATCACTCTCCTGCTGGTCGCCATGCTGAGTTCCAAGGGAGCGGCGGGCATCACCGGCGCCGGCTTCATCACCCTGGCGGCGACGCTGGCGGTGGTGCCGGACGTGCCGGTGGCCGGGATGGCGCTGATCCTCGGCATCGACCGGTTCATGAGTGAGTGCCGAGCGCTGACCAACTTCACCGGCAACGCGGTCGCCACCCTGGTGGTGGCGCGCTGGGAAAATGCGCTGGACGAAACGCGCATGCGCGAGGTGCTGGCCGGCAAGCCCAAGGGTCTGGCCGCGCGGCCAGATCCGGCGGCGGGGCCGGGCGACGACAAGGTTCTGACGGCCGACTGAGATCGGTGACCACAGAGAACGGCTTCGGGGAGGAAGACCATGAGAAACCATAGACGCAATCGCCTGCTGGGCGGGGCGGCCATGACGGCGGCGCTGGCCTTTTCGGGGGCCGCGATGGCCCAGGAGGCCGCGCCTGGCGGCCAGGATCCGGACGTCACCCAGGTCGACGACGTAGTCGTCGTCGGCTCCAACATCCGCGGGGCGAGGACTACGGCCGCCTTGCCGGTCGTGGTCGTCGACGAGGCCCAGATCGACGCCACCGGCGCCGTGTCGGGCGACGAATTGCTGCGGACCATCCCGCAGATGGGCGATGTCCTGTTCGACAGCTCAAACAACCCGCAAACGTCGAATGCGGCGCGTGGCGACGTGAACTCGGTGAACCTGCGCTCTCTGGGCGTCGGCAACACCCTGGTGCTGCTCAACGGCCGTCGGGTGGTGCACCATCCCACCAGCCAGGGCACGTCGGACACCGGCACAGTGCCGGTGCTGAGCTACAACTCCAACGCCATCCCGGTGGCCGGCCTTCGCCGGACGGAGGTGCTGCTCGACGGCGCTGCGGCCATTTACGGCGCCGACGCCGTGGCCGGGGTGGTCAACACCGTGCTGCGCGACAACTACGACGGCCTGACCATCAGCGCCCGCTACGGCGGGGCCGAGGGCACCAGCATGGAAGAGCTGGACCTGAACATGTTCGCCGGCAAGAATTTCGAACGCGGCAACCTGTCGGTGTTCGTCAACTACACCGATCGCACGGCCCTGCTGGCGTCGGATCAGGAGTTCACGCAGAGCGACGACCTGCGCGGCTTGTTCGCCGATTACCCGGACTTCGCGGGCGTGACGGCACTGGACGGCCGCTCATCGAACACGCCTTGGGCGCGCCTGAGCGTCGGCGCACGCCCGACGATCCGCTCGAACGGCACGGCCGTTACCAACACCTCGGGCCAGTTCCGCTTCCAGCCCTCCAGCTTCGGGTGCGGTGTGAACGTGGGCGGCGGCGTCTGCATCTCCAGCGGCAACCACAACTTCAACACCACCAATCGCGAGATGCGCTACGACACGCGCTTCGGCACGACGGTGCGTCCGACGGTCGAGCGGCTGAACGTCTTCTTCACCGGTCGCTATGAGCTGGACAACGGCGTCGAAGCGTTCGGCGAAGTCGGCTTCTACGCCGCCGAAAGCCGGGCGGTGCAGCCACCGGTGGTGAACCTGAACCAGATCTGGATCCCGGCGAGCAACTACTGGAACCCGTTCGGGCCGGTGACCTTCGCCGGTGGAGGCGCCAATCCGAACCGGCTGCCTGGGCTGACCGGCGTGCCGACCGGCGGTCTGCCCGTGCTTCTGACCAACTATCGTTACGTCGACGCCGGCTTCCAGGAGGTGAAGGTCGAGAACTATCAGTCGCGTTTCCTCGGCGGCCTGCGCGGCGAGTGGGGCAGTTACGACTGGGAGACGGCGCTGCTGTACTCGGAGGCGGAGGCCGAGGACACCTCGCCCAACATCAACATGACGTTGCTGCAGCAGCAGTTGGCCCTGTCGACGCCCGATGCCTACAACCCTTTCGGCGGCGGTTGTGTGGACACCACCAGCTGGGGCGACTGCAATCCCAGCTCGCAGGCGGCGATCGACGCCATCACCTTCGACCTGAAACGCGTTTCGCGCACCACCCTGACGATGGCGGACTTCCGGCTGACGCGGTCCGACGTTTTCCAGCTGCCGGCCGGCCCGGTCGGCATGGCCTTCGGCCTTGAGGTGCGCCGCGAGACCCAGGAAGACGACCGCGACGAGAACCTGGACGGCACCTTCACCTTCACCGACATGGTGACGGGGGCGACGAACCTGTCGAACGTGGCGGCCGTCAGCCCCAACCCGGACACCGAGGGCAGCCGCACCGTCGGTTCGGCCTACATCGAGTTCGCCGTGCCGTTGGTGTCGCCCGAAATGGGCGTGCCCCTTGTCCACTCGCTGGACGTCCAGATCGCGGGCCGGTTCGAGCACTATTCGGACTTCGGTTCGGTCGGCAGTCCGAAGGTGGCCGTCGCCTGGGACGTGGTCGAGGGCCTGCGGATCCGGGCTTCCTATTCGGAGGGTTTCCGGGCGCCGAACCTGGAGCAGACCAACGCCACCCAGTATGCGCGCCTGGCCAGCGGTGTGGACTACGTCCGATGTGAGGCCGACCTGCGAGCGGGCCGGATCGCCAACTTCGCGGCCTGCCCGCACAATACGTCGGGTCTTTCGCTCCTGGTCGCCGGCAACCCGGATCTGGAACCGGAAACCAGCGTGAACCAGTCCTATGGTCTGGTGTTTCAGCCGACCTTCATCCCGCCGCAGTACGGCGACTTCACCTTCACGATCGACAAGTGGAAGATCGAGCAGGAGGACATCGTCGGCCTGCTGGGCGTTCAGACGGCATTGGCCCTCGACTACTATCTGCGGGTCGGAGGAGGCTCGAACCCTCTGGTCAACCGCGCCCCGGTGGATGCGGACGACATCGCCCTGTTCCTAGGCACCGGCCTGGCCCCGGCGGGGGAGGCTATCTCGGTCAACGACCGCTTCATCAACCTGCAGCCGCAGTCGGTTTCGGGGCTCGATCTGGCCGCCTACTGGTCGATCGAGGACACGGCTTGGGGCGGGTTCGATCTGAGCGTCAATGCGACCAAACTGGAAGAGTTCACCCGCGATCCAGGGCCGATCGTCAACCTGCTGTTCGAGGCGCGGGCGAACGGCGAGATCAATGCCGGCACCACCCTGCCCGAAACGTCGAATCTGATCGGGCAGAACGGCCGACCGGAGTGGAAAGTGTCCAGCAGCTTCACCTGGAACGCCGGTCCCTGGAGGGCGGGTCTGTCCAGCCAGTACGTCAGCGGCTTCGACCAGCCTGCCTTGCTGGGCACATCAGGAGAGCCGTGGCAGGTCGCGTCGCAGACGGTCTATAACCTGTATGGGCAATACGAGTTCGCCGACACCACGCGAGTTCGTTTGGGCGTGCGCGATCTGACGGACGAGGGGCCGCCGTTGGCCGATGGAGGCTACCGCGGGTCTGTTCACCAGCCGTGGGGCCGCTACTGGTACGTGAATGTCCGGCGTTCGTTCTGACGCGTCCAAACTGAAAGGCGCCCGGACCGCCCTGTGCGGCCTGGGCGTCGCGCTGGCGGTTCTGGCCGCGTGCGCGCCCGTGGGGGCGTCGGCGTCCCTTCCGCAAGACGCCCCCACTTCGATCGATTGTCCCCGCTCGTTGGGACCGAACGTCCGCTGCTACAATCTGCGAGACGACGCGGGGGCCTGGCTGGTCGTCGCCGTGCCGCAGGGTTGGACGGGGCGGCTGATCGTTCACGCTCACGGCGGTCCCCGTATGGGCGCGCCGGAGGCGGACGACGGGCTGGCGGATCTGGACCGGTTCGCGGTCATGGTCCGGCGAGGCTACGCCTGGGTCGGGTCGACCTATCGCCGTGCGGGATACGGGGTCCGGTCGGCGGCCGAGGATGTCGAGCGCAGTCGGCTTTTGTTCGCCGAGCACTTCGGCGCGCCGACCCTGACTCTGCTGCACGGCCAGTCGTGGGGCGGCAACGTCGCGGCCAAGACTGCCGAACTGCATGGTCGGAACCCGGACGGCACACCCGTCTACGACGGCATCCTGTTGACCAACGGCGTCGTGAACGGCGGGACGCGGGCCTACCAGTTCCGGGCCGATCTGAGGGCGGTGTATCAGTATTTTTGCCGCAACCATCCGGCGCCGTCGGACCCTCAGTACCCAGTGTGGCAAGGTCTGCCCGCAGGAGCGACGATGACGCGGGCTGAGCTTCGCCGGCGCGTCGTCGACTGCACGGGGCTCGGGTTGTCGGCCCGCGACCGCACGGCCGCGCAAAGTCGGGCGAAACGCCAGATCCTCGCGGTCACGGGCTTGGAGGAAGACGAACTGATCGATCACCTCAACTGGGCCACTTTCACCTTCCAGGATCTGGTCCATTTGCGGCTGGGCGGGCGCAATCCCTTCGACAACAGCACGCGGGTCTATTCGGGATCCGATGACGATGCGGCGCTGAATGCAGGAGTCGAGCGGTTCGCCGCGGACCCGGAGGCGGTGGCCCTGCTGGCGTACGACGCCGATCTGAGCGGAGACATCCCGTCACCGACGCTGACCGTGCATGCCCTGCATGACCCAACCGTGTTCCATTCGGCCGAGGCGGTCTATGCCGAGACCGTGCGCGCGGCGGGGCGGTCCGACCTGCTGGTCCAGGTGACGACGGATGAGTCGGATCACAGCCGACTGGAGGACGCGAGCTATCTGACGGCTCTCGACGCGCTGGAAGGTTGGATCGAGACCGGTCGACGGCCCGATCCGACCGGGTTTCAGGCCCGCTGTCGCGCGCTGTCGTTGACGCCGTGTCGGTTCGTGGACTGAGACGAGCTCAGCGTCCGTGGCGCTCGGCCACGGGGGCGTAGCGATCCCAGACGGCGCCGTCGGCCAGCGAGCGGAGCAGCTTCAGGTATTCCGCATGGGTCCAGGCGAGGGGTGTGGCCGAATTGGTGCCCTCGCCCGGCGCGTACTGATGGCTGGTCGGATTTCCGACGCCGTCCCAGACCTGTTCGGGCAGCAGCAGGCCGGCGTTGGCGAACCGTTCCATGCCGCGCACATAAATCTGGCGGACCGCGGCGCGCTCGGCTTCGGTCACCGTGCCGTCGAGCGCTGCGGCGGCCAGCTCGTAGTGGCCGCGCTCTCCGGTGAAGAAGGGCCAGACGCGGCCGCGCTGACCGGAATGCATTTGGCCGCCGACGCCGTAGTTGCCGCCGGTGTCGGCCTGTTCGCCATAGCCGTCGTTGCCGTAGCGCCGGTAGCCCGGCGTGCGGTCGCCCTCGGGCCCGAAGTCGTAGCGGACGCGAAGACGATCCTCTCGCGTCTGGTCGTCGTATTCGGGCAGGGTGGCGACGATCGACGGCGCGTCCGCGCGGCGCACGCCGTAGCGGACCAGCTCCAGGAAGCCGCCGTCGATGATGCGGTCCTCCGGCAGCCCGGGCTGGCCGTTGTTCTCGCCGAGCGTGCCCTTGTCGTTGGGGTCCTCGTTGCGCGACAGGCGCAGAAAATAGTCGCCGTCGCCCAGAGAGCCGTCGGTCGTGAACATCCGCGCCTCGACCTTGGCCGCATAGTCGTCGGCGGCGGCGAGATAGCGGGCGGCGGATTCGGCGTCGCCGGACGCGGTCGCGATGTCGGCCGCCACGGTCAGGCCGGCGATGACGGCGGCGGTCGTGGACGGGCTGAAGCCCTCCTGCTCCTCCCAGCGCTCCTGCTGGGTCCACGGCGGGGTGATGGTGCGGTCGTTCCACAGGATGCCGACCGTGCCCCCGTCGACCAGGAAGTCGGCCGCCGGCTTCAGCATGTCGCGATAGGCTGCGGCGATCTGGGCGTCGGTCAGGTGGCCGTCCTTCCAGAGACGCCAGCCCAGCATGATCGGCATGGCGGTCTGGTCCAGCTGGACGCCGACCCATTCGATGGTGCCGTCGACCCAGGTCTTCTGCAGGAACCAGCCGGTCGCGCCGCTGTTGCCCGGCGTGTCGGCGCGGACCTGGACCTGGGGCAGATAGCGGAAGGCCGCCAGCGGGGTCTCGGCGTCGCCCAGCGCCAGGAAGGCCATGGCCACCTGATAGAAATCGCGCGGCCAGACCGCCTTGTATCCTGTCGAGGGATTGGTCGCATCGACCGTGTCGCCCCAGGGATTGGACAGAGACGCGATCAGGGCCCCGGCATGGGTCCGATCCTCCTGTACCTTCAGCATTAGGGCTGAGGCATAGGCCAGCTTGCCGCCGTCGGTGGACTGTTCGGCCAGGCGGGGCAGCTGGTCCAGCGAGGCGAGGTAGTCCATCCAGCCCACATGCGCGCCTGTGCCGTCATACTTGGCCTGGACCTGATCCAACCCGGCCTGGTGCGCGTCGCGCGCGTCGCCCTCGGCCGAACCGGCGTCGGGGCCGAAGCCGATGACGAAGTCGCGCCGCAGGGTCTGACCGCGACGCACGCGCGGCAGGGCCCCGGTCAGCATGATGTTGCCGGTGGCCTCGCCCGTCGTCGGATGGGCGCGGTTCATGCGGCCGTTGTCCTGAAGATCCGTCAGCCCGTCGGAGGCGCCGACGAAGCCCACCGAGGCGGCCGTGAAGGGCACGTCGGGGATCAGGGCCAGATGGCTGTCGCCTTCATGAGCGAACAGGCCATCGACCGTGGCCCGACCCGCGTCGCCCACGCCGGTGTTCGCCATGTGCGGTTCCAGCAGGACGAAGGGCACGACCGGGGCCGCGAGGGCGCGCACCTCGACCCGCACCACCAGCGCCTGACCGTCGGGGTCGGTGAACAGGCGCTTCTCGATCTCGAACCGGCCCTGCCGATCCCGGGTGGTGACCCGGTACGACGGCGACAGGGGCCGGCCCTGTTCGTCCTTGGTCAGATAGTCGATGGTGAAATCGGTGCCCTCGCCCTCGACCACCACCTCGTCGCCGACGACGACGGCGAGGCGCATCTGCTTGATCTGGGCTTCGTGGATAAGCCCCCACATCGTTTCCGTCAGGACGCCGTCGGCGATGGAAAACCAGACCCTGGACACCTCGCCGGTCGGTCCGCCTTCGCGGTACTGGCCGTCGACGTAGGCTTCGTATGAGGCTCCGGCGCCGACCTTGGCCGCATTGACCCACGTGGGCGCGTCGCCGGGAGCGCCGGGGGCGGAACCGACGTCCTGGGCAAGCGCGGGCGCGGCGGTCAGCAGGGCCAGGGCGGAGACGGCGGCGAGCAGACGCATGGGGGAACTCACGAGACGGGGGAAAGAAGGAAGGTCAGGGGCACGTCCAGCCGCTGGTTCCAGCTGGGCTCGTTGTGCGCGGCGCCGGGGAAGACCAGCGAGCGGAACCGGTCGGGGCCCCAGCCGGCCTCGCGGATCACCTGATCGATGCGCGACTGGAAGAAGGGGTAGAATTGATCAAGCGTCTCGTCGCCGCGATCCATGTAGAGGCGGTGCGTCGCCGGGTCGGGCAGGCCCTCGCGGACGACGCGGCTCCAGGTCTGGACCACAACCTCGCGCCAGGCTTCCAGCCGGCCCTCGTCAAGCCGCTCGATGCGCAGAGGCCAGTGGGTGGAGACGCAGCCGGCGGCGCCGAAGATATTGGGACGCTGCATCATCGCAGACAGCGAGATCAGGCCGCCCATGCTGGAGCCCATGATCGCCGTGTCGTCGCGCGCGGGCAGGGTGCGCCAGGTCCGGTCGACCAGCGGCTTCAGCTCCTCGGTCAGGAAGGCAAGGTAGCCGTCGGACAGGGGCTCGCCGCCGTATAGGCCGATAAGGTCCGTTCGCACCTCGTCCGGCAGGGCGGCGATCATCGTGGCCGGCACGTATTCCCGCAGGCGCAGCGGCGTGTTGTGCACGCCGACCACGATCGGCGCGCGGACTTGTCCCGTCTCGATGAGGCGCACCAGATGCTCGTCCATCCCCCATTCGCCGAAGGGGGCGCGAGCGGGATCGAACAGGTTCTGGCCGTCGTGCATGTAGAGCACGGGGTGGCGATCGGCGCCGGTCTCATATCCTGGCGGCAACCAGACTGTGACGTCTCGCGGGGCGACGTGAGCGGACGTCATCTGCGGCAGCTCGAGCAGCGTTCCGCCCGCGACCGAGCGGCGGAAGCCCATCAGCGTCGGCGCGGCGAGGGCGGCGGCGAGGAGACTTCGACGGTTCATCGGACCACCTCGCGCACACGCAGGCTCAGCAGGGCGGCGATCAGGAAGCTGCCGCCGCCGACCACCAGAGCCCAGATCGCCTGACCGTCGAAGGCGGCGTTCAGGATCAGGCCCAGCAGGGTCGCGGCCACCAGCTGAGGAACCACGATGAAGATGTTGAACACCCCCATGTAGACGCCCATTTTGCGCCCCGGCACGGCTCCCGCCAGCAGGGCGTAGGGGAGGGACACGATCGAGGCCCAGGCGATCCCGACGCCCACCATGGGCAGCCACAGAAGGTCCGGATCGCGGATCAGGAAGATGCCGATCAGGCCGATCCCGCCGATCGCTAGCGCCACGGCGTGAGCGCCGCGCTTGCCGGTCCTCTTGGCCAGCACGGGCAGCGCGAAGGCCGCCAGCGCCGCCACGCCGTTATAGACGCCGAACAGCACGCCCACCCAGTCGGCGCCCTGATTGTAGGCGGCCGAGGTCGTGTCGCTGGAGCCGAAGTGGACGGCCGTGACGGCGGCCGTCGTGTAGATCCACATGGCGAACAGGGCGAACCAGCTGAAGAACTGGACCCAGGCCAGGTCGCGCATGGTCGGGGGCATGGCGGCCATGTCGTCGAGGATCTCGGTCAGGCCGTTGGACCGGCCCCCGCTCGTGATGAAGCCGGCCAGGAGCTTCAGCAGTCCGAAAGCGGCCACGAAGCCGGCCAGGACGTACAATTCCTTGCCGACCGCCAGACGCCAGTCGTCGGCCCCCTCCGGCAGGGCGGCGGCCTGGGCGCGAACCGCCTGGATGGCGACGAATAGGGCGGCGCCGACGATCAGCCACCCGACAGCCCAGACGGTCTGGCCGCCGGGCGCCGGGGTCGGGACAGGCGCTGCTTCGCGAGCCGCTTCGAAGCGGTCGATCTGTTCGGGGCTGTATTCCTTGGTCGTGAACACGGTCCACAGCACGGCGGTCAGCATGGCGGCGGCGCCGACGTAGAAGCTGATGCGGACGCTGTCGGGGACGATCCCCTCCGGCGCCGTGTTGGCGACGCCCATCTGCGTCAGCAGCCACGGCAGGCAGGAGGCGAACACCGCGCCCGTGCCGATGAAGAAGCTCTGCATCGCATAGCCGGCGGTGCGCTGTTCTTCCGGCAGGTTGTCGCCTACGAAGGCGCGGAACGGCTCCATGGTCACGTTGATCGCCGCATCCATGATCCACAGCGTCGCCGCCGCCATCCAAAGGATGGGCGCGTTGGGCATGAAAATCAGAGCGATCGTCGTGGCGATCGCGCCGAACAGGAAATAGGGCCGCCGACGACCCAGCGGGCCCCAGGTGCGGTCGCTGAAATGGCCGATGATCGGCTGGACGATCAGGCCGGTCAGGGGGGCGGCGATCCACAGGATGGCCAGGCTGTCGACCTCCGCGCCCAGGGTCTGGAAAATCCGGCTGGTGTTGGCGTTCTGCAGACCGAAGCCGATCTGGATGCCGAAGAAGCCGACGCACATGTTCCAGATCGCCAGCCGCGTCAGGCGAGGGCGGACGGTGGCGAGGGCCGAGGCGGCTTCGAGGGTCATGCGACGAGCTTTTCGGCGGTGCGGGCGAAGTGGGAATTCGACCACGGATCGAGGAGGGAATTCGACGACGACAAACACGGCTTCGACGACGGGAGAGACATCACCGCGCCCTCCCGAGCGGCACGAAGCGGATGGCCTGGCCACCGCCCGGCGCGAGACGCAGCGTCAGGACGTCGGCGGCGGTCACCTCGCGCCTCTCGATGACGATGGCCTCGCGGTTGGTCTTCCAGTGGGCGTCGGGCGCGTCGCGATAGATCTCGGCGCGATAGCGTCGGCCCGCGTCGAGGAAGGTCAGCGGCGCGTCCAGCACGCGGGGATGCTCGTCCGTCAGCGAGCCCAAGGCCCAGACGTCGGAGTTGCGGTCCTTGCGGGCGATGGTGACGTAGTCGCCGATCTCGCCGTTCAGGACGCGGGTCTCGGCCCAGTCGACCGGCACGTCCTTGATGAACTGGAACGGCTCCGGATTGGCCTCGTAGTTCTCCAGCAGGTCCGCCGCCATGACCAGCGGGCTGTAGATGACGACGTACAGCGCCAGCTGCTTGGCCCAGGTGGTGGCGATGCCGTCCGGGCTGCGCGTCTCCATGCCGAAGATGCCGGGGGTGTAGTCCATCGGACCGGCCAGCAGGCGGGTGAAGACCAGGTTCGCCTCGTGCTCCGGTGGGTTGCCCGGCTGGCCCCAGGCGCTGAACTCCATGCCGCGCGCGCCTTCGCGGGTGATCATGTTGGGATACTTGCGGCGCAGACCGGTGTCCTTGAACGGCTCGTGGGCGTTGATCGCGACCTTGTGCTTCGCCGCCGCCTTGATGACGCGCATGTGGTGCCGGGCCATCGGCTGGCCCTCGTGCCAGGCCAGATGAGGCTTGCCGTCCGGGCCGGTCACCCGCGCGCCGCCGGCGTCGGCGACGTAGCCGGTCTTCACCGCGTGCTGGCCCAGCCGTTCCATCTGGGCGAAGGCGGCCTCCATCTGTTGTTCGTAGTGATGGCCGTTGCCGCCGGTCTCGTGGTGGCTGATCAACTGCACGCCCTTGGCCCGCGCGTGGGCGGCGACGCGCTCAAGGTCGAAGTCGGGATAGGCCTGGGTGAAGCTGTAGTCCCAGCCCGTGCCGAACCACTCTCCGTCCCAACCGACGTTCCATCCCTCGACCAGTACACCGTCGAAACCGTGCTCAGCCGCAAAGTCGATGTGGCGGATCGTGTAGTCGGTAGTCGCGCCGTGCTTGGGACCCGAGTTCCAGGTCTTCCGATCCAGATGCATGTCCCACCAGATGCCGACGTACTTCATCGGCCTCACCCAGCTGACGTCGCCCAGGACGTTCGGCTCGTTCAGGTTCAGGATCAGGCTGGACTCGACCAGCTCGCCGGCCGTGTCGGTGATCTGCAGCGTGCGCCACGGTGTGACGCACGGCACGGCCAGCTCGACCGCAGCGGCCGACAGACCGGGGGTCAGGTCGGCGCGGAACCGTCGGCCCTCGGCGCGCGACAGGTTCATGCCGGCATAGTCCTCGCACGCGGCCTCATGGATCGAGATGTGCAGGCCCGACGCCGCGCGCACCGTCATCGGCGTCTGCGCCGCGCCGACGGCGTCGATGGCCGTGCGATTATAGAGATACTCCTCGCGGTTCCATTCCCAGGCCGGGATCCACCAGGCCTCGCCCGGTTCAGCCAGGGTGAACTCCGTCAGCTCGACGCCGACTTTCAGGGCGGGCAGGGCGGCCTGCTCCGGGACCTCGTAGCGGAAGCCCAGACCGTCGTCGTAGATGCGGAAGACCACGTCCATGCGCCGGGCCAGCGCGCCGCGCTCCGTCAACGGCACGCGCATCTCGGTGAAGCGGTTCCGGATGGTGCGGCGCTCGCCCCACGGCTGCTCCCACGTCTCGTCGGACGAGCGGATGACGGGCACTCCGAGCCGGAAGCCCCGTTCCAGCTTGGGCGCGTCGGTCAGAATGAAGCCCAGCTTCGACGCCGTGATCACTGGCGCGCCCAGACGCGTCACCGAATACAGCGGCCGGCCGTCGCCGTCGGTGGCTACCTGGACCTCGAGCGTACCGTCGGGAGAGGCGGCCCTGGCGACCAGCGGCGCGGTCTGGGCGGCGGCGGTTCCCCCCAGCGGCAACAGCGAAGCGCCGGCCAGGGCCAGCAGGTGACGACGGGCGATCATGCGGCGCTCCCAAGGTCAAGCTTGCCCTCTTGCCAACCCCGGGTTTCCGGGCGCATGACGGCGGTCACAAACTTTGCAGCAAATTTTGCAGCAAAAGCGTTCGAGGGGCGAGGATCCGCGTGAGCCGCAAGACCACCCGTCTGGAGGACCTGGCCAAGCTGGCCGGGGTCTCGATCTCGACCGCCTCGCGCGCGTTGAACGACAGCCCGGCGGTCAACGACCGGACCAAGCAGCTGATCTGGAAGCTGGCGCGCGAGCACGACTATCCGTTCCGCCGCCACATGCCGTCGGGCCCGATCGGGGCGGAGGCCACGCTGGCGCTGGTGGTGCCGCGGCCGCAGGGACGGGACGGACGGCTGTTCGACCCGTTCATGCTGGAGCTGATGGCCGGCGTCAGCGAGGCCGCACGTGACCGCGACTGCGACCTGCTGATCAGCCATTTCTCGCCCACGTCCTACGACGACCTGATCTCGGCGATGACGACCAGTCGAGCCGAGGGCTTGATCTTCCTTGGCCAGAGCACCCTGCACGGCGCCTTCAACCGGCTGGTCCAGACCGAGGCTCGCTTCGTCGTGTGGGGCGCGCAGCTGCCGGACCAGGACTATTGCTGCGTCGGGTCCGACAACATCGCCGGTGGGCGCCGGGCGACGCTTCACCTGGCGCGGCTGGGGCGCAAGCGGATCGTGTTTCTGGGCGACCTCGACCCGCCCGAGGCGATGCAGCGCCAGCGCGGCTACGTCGAGGCGCTGGAGGCGGCGGGTCTGCCGTTCGATCCGGACCTGGTCGTCGACGCCCACTTCGAGGTCGAGTCGGCTGAGGCCTCGCTCGACTCCCTGATCCACCGGGGCGTGGCTTTCGACGGCGTGGTCTGCGCCTCGGACCAGATCGCCCTGGGCGCAATGCGCGCGCTTGAGCGGGAAGGCATCAGCGTCCCCCGCAACGTGTCCGTGATCGGCTTCGACAACGTCCCCTTCAGCCGCTACAGCCGCCCCGCCCTGACAACCATCGCCCAGGACACCCAGAAAGCCGGTCGCCTGATGGTGTCCAAGCTGCTGGACGCCGGCGGCGAGACGGCCGGCCGCTCCGAGCGGGTGCCCGCCGACCTGATCGTGCGGGAAAGCTGCGGCGGCTGAGATCATCCGACCGGCGCCAGGATGACGCCCGCCAGCGGGGGCAGGGCGTCGAGCGGGTCTTCGGGAGCGTTGACCCGCTCGACCACCGTCCAGCCGTCGGGAGCCGACCAGGTCTCGGCCTTGAAACCCAGATTGAAGACGCACAGCCGACGCTCGGCTCCGGCGCCTCGCGTGAAGCCCAGCAGGTCGCCCGCCATGTCGAGCATGGTCATGTCGCCCGCGCGCAGTCCCGGATGTCGGCGGCGCAGAGCGATCGCTCGACGCGCGGCGTGCAGGGTCGAGGTTGGATCGGCCTCCTGCCTGTCGACGGCCAGATCGACGTGGACTGGATCGATGGGCAACCAGGGCTCGGCGGTCGAAAAGCCGGCGAAGGGCGCGTCCGCCCGCCAGGGCAGGGGAGTCCGCGCCCCGTCGCGGCCGAGGGTTTGGGGCCAGTTGGCGATGGCCTCCGGGTCTTTCAGCCGGTCGAACGGCACTTCGGCCTGCGGCAGGCCCAGCTCCTCGCCCTGGTAGACGATGGCGGTGCCGCGCAGGCACATCAGAAGCGTCAGCGCCATTTCCGCGAAGGCCTTCCGGTCGCGCCCGGCGGCCCAACGCGACACCGCGCGCGGCGCGTCGTGGTTGGAGAAGGTCCAGCTGGGCCAGCCTTGGCGATCGCGCCCGTGCCAGATCTCCGCACCCTCACGCGCCAGCCTGGCGGTCAGGGAGGGAGCATAGAGGTAGAGGAAGCCGTAGGCGCTGTTCAGCCGGTCGTCGCCCAGGGTGAAGGCCTGCATCTCGCGCTCGGCATGATCGCCGCCGACCTCAGCTACCGTGAACCGGCCCTCGTAGGTGTCGGTCAGGGCACGCACGCGCTTCAGGAAATCGACGATGCCCGGCTGGGACTGGTTGTGCACCTTGTCCTGGAAGTCGAACGGTCGGGTCCGCTTGCCGCCAGGGGGCAGGGGCGGATTGTCGGTCAGAGCCGGGTCGTGCATCGAGAAGTTGATGGCGTCGAGGCGGAAGCCGTCGACCCCCCGGTCCAACCAGAACCGCGCCACGTCCAGCAGGGCGTCCTGAACCTCCGGCAGGTGCAGGTTCAACTGCGGCTGCTCGGGAAGGAAGTTGTGCATGTAGTACTGGCCGCGGCGTGCGTCCCAAGTCCAAGCCGGGCCGCCGAAGACGGACTGCCAGTTGGACGGCGGGGCGCCGTCCGGCTTGGCGTCCGCCCAGACGTACCAGTTTGCGTAGGGCCCGGTGCGGGCGCGGCGGCTCTCCTGAAACCAGGCATGCCGATCCGAGGTGTGGGCGAAGACCAGGTCCGTAATGACTTTCAGGCCCAGCTGGTGCGCGCGGGTCAGGATGCGGTCGAAGTCGTCCAGATCGCCGAAAATGGGATCGACCGCGCGGTAGTCGGCCACGTCGTAGCCGAAGTCCTTCATCGGCGAGGCGTAGAAGGGCGACAGCCAGACGGCGTCCACGCCCAGCGAGGCGACGTGGTCCAGGTGCGCCAGAATCCCCGGCAGATCGCCCACGCCGTCGCCGTTGGAGTCGGCGAAGCTGCGCGGATAGATCTGATAGATCACCGCGCCGCGCCACCACTCGGCGGGCTGATCCGCGGACGACGCCGAGGGCTTGGTCAGGGTCTGGACGGTCAACGCGGGTCCTCGGATACGCAAACGATGTAGTCGAGCGGCTCAACCCGCACTGTGAAGGAACCCGGCGCAGAGGCCAGCACGGCACAAGCTCCGTGAAGCGCGCGCCAGGTCAGGGAAGTCGGCTCGATCGCGACACGGGCCTCGATCGGCACCGTGCCAGTGTTGAAGACGACCAGAACCTCTCCCGGCAGATCGTCCGCCAGACGGGAGAAGGCGTAAAGGCCCGGTCCGTCGTCGGCTTCGCGCGTCACCTGCAGGCCGCGCCGCAGCAGCGGCGTCTCGCGGCGAATGCGCGCCATCTCCGACAGCCGGACGTAGAGGGGTGCGGAGGCGTCATAGGGGGAGTGCGGCCCGCCGACGCGCCGACCGTCGCGGTAGTCGGGGACCGCCGAAGTCCACATGTCATGGCGCGACCGGCCGTAGTCACCCTCGCCCATGAATCCCTGTTCGTCGCCGTAGTAGATCACCGGCACGCCGCGCGAGAACATCATCAGGGCGTGCGCCAGAGTGGTGCGCGCCAACAGCTCCTCGTCGGAGATGTCCGGTCGGTCCTTGGCCAGGAACCAGCCGATCCTGCCCATGTCGTGATTGCCGAGAAAGGTCGGCAGCGTCAGCGCCGCCTGCTCGCCGCCCTCGTAAACCGGATCTGCCGCGTGGACGCGGGCGAGGACGTCGGGCCCGGCGCGCCCGGCGGCGACGTCGGTCGCCTTGGTCTGGAAGGCGAAGTCGAGCACCGACGGCAGGCCGTCGACCCGTGTGTGGCGGGCCAGGGCCGCCGGGTCGTGGTCGTAGACCTCGCCGAAGATGTGAAAGTTGGGGATGCCGCGCGCCGCGGCCCGCGACCGCATGGCCGGCACGAAGGCCTGCCAGAACTCCGGGTTCACGTGCTTGGCCGTGTCGATCCGGAAACCGTCGATGCCCAGCCGGTCGATCCACTCGCCGTAGACGTCGATGAAGCCCTGAACCACCCGGGGATGCTCGGTCATCACCCCGTCCAGCCCGGCGAAGTCGCCCAGCAGAGAGCTTTCGCCGCGGAAGGTCGAGTCGCCGCGGTTATGATAGACGCCGAGATCGTTCAGCCAGGCGGGTCTCTTGGCGTCGCGCTCGCCTTCAGGGACGAAGGGCCGATAGGCCCAGTCGAAGCGGGTCAGCGCCGCGAAGGTCTCGGGGCGTTCGGGGTCGAAGCCGGCGTTGATCTCGGGGCCGTCCACCCCGCCCGCGCGGGTCCACGGGTGGTCCGCCGTCCCGCGATAGTCGCAGCCTGTGCACCCCTCGTACTGGATCACGTCGGCGGTGTGGTTGGTGACGATGTCCAGATAGACCTTGATCCCGCGCGCGTGCGCCGCGTCGACAAAGGTCTTCAGGTCCGCATCGGTCCCGAAGTGCGGATCGACCGAAGTGAAGTCCAGAATCCAGTAGCCGTGATAGCCCGCAGACTCGCGGCCGGATTCGCCCTGGACGGGCTTGTTGCGGAAGACAGGTGCGATCCAGATCGCCGTGACGCCAAGCCCCTGAATGTAGTCGAGGCGACGCGTCAGGCCGACCAAGTCGCCGCCGTGATAGAAATCGGGATGCGCGGGATCGAAGCCGGTGACCAAACGGTCGCCCGTGAAGCCGCCACGATCGTTGGCCAGATCGCCGTTGGCGAAGCGGTCGGGCAGGAGGAAATAGATCACCTCATCCTGCGGCAGGCGGGCGCGCATCGCGGCGGTCGCCTCGGGCGTCTGGCCCCATGCCGCGCCGGCGGCCGCCAAAGCGAAAGTCAGACAGCCGACCAAGGCGCCCGCCCGGGTTCCAGATCCCGCCATATCGCCCTTTCCTCCCCGCCGACGCGGTGCATTGCCGCAGCGTGCGTTTGCAAGTTTTTGCAGCCCTCGATCCACCTGTCAACGCGCCAATGGCCGGTCGTTTCAGTGGCGATAATGTGGCGCATAGGACAACGAGCCCGCCAAATCGGGGGCATCGAGCCGCCCTGTTCCGACCTTCGACATTAATCGCTTGCAATGAGCCACATCGTTTGCATTGATTTGCGAACCGCGGATCGCTTCATCAGAAGGCGGCCGCTCGGGAGGATCGAGATGAGAACCATGAAAACCCGCCGCGCCCGTCTGCTGACCGGCGGGGCCGCCTTCGCCCTCAGCCTCGCCGTCGCCGGCCTGGCCCATGCCCAAGTCCGCACGGAAGGCGACTACGAGCCCCGGAGAGGCCAAGACCCGGAAGCCACCGAGGTCGATGAGATCATCGTCACCGGCATCCGGGCATCGATCGAAAGCTCGATCGCGACCAAGCGGGACGAGACCTCGATCGTCGAGGTCGTGACCGCCGAAGACATCGGCAAGCTGCCGGACGTCTCCATCGCCGAATCACTGGGCCGTCTGCCCGGCCTCGCGCTGCAGCGCCTGGACGGCCGCGGCCAGAACATCTCGATCCGCGGCCTCGGCCCGGACTTCACCACCGCCCTGTTGAACGGTCGCGAGCAGGTCTCGACCGGCGACAACCGCGGCGTCGAGTTCGACCAGTATCCGTCTGAACTGCTGGGCAGCGTCGTCGTCTACAAGACGCCGGACTCGGCCTTGACCGGGCAGGGCCTGGCCGGCACGGCCGACCTGCGCGTCGTGCGTCCGCTGGAGTACGGACGTCGCGCCCTCGCCGCCAACGTCCGCTATGAGCGCAATGACATCGGCGCGCTGAATGCCGGGACGACCGACGACGGCAACCGCTTCAGCATCTCCTACATCGACCAGTTCGCCGACGACACGATTGGGATCGTGCTGGGCTACGCCCATATCGAGAGCCCCTATCAGTCCGAGCGCTTCAACGCCTGGGGCTATCCTGAAGTGGCCGGAGGCGGCCCGCGCGTCATCGGCGGGTCCAAGCCCTATGTGATGTCTTCGGAGCTTGAACGCGACGGCTGGATCGGCGTGCTGGAGTACCGGCCGAACGATCAGTTGCACATGACGTTCGACGCCTTCTATTCGCAGTTCGACAACACCCAGATCCTGCGCGGCATCGAACTGCCGCTGTTCTGGTCGGCCGCGACGCTTCAACCGGGTTACACCGTCGAGGACGGTCTGGTCACCGCCGGCACCTACACCGGGGTCAAGGGCGTCGTGCGCAACGACGTCAACACCCGGGACAGCGAGTTGCTGTCGCTGGGGTGGAACATCGAGCAGCAGATCAGCGACAACTGGTCCTTCTCCGCCGACCTCAGTTTCTCGTCGGTCGATCGTACCGACGTGATCCTTGAGACGTATGCCGGTACGGGCCGCGGCCCCGTCGGCGTGACGGACACCATCGGCTTCCAGACCGGCGGGGACATCACCCGCTTCACGCCCACGCTGGACTACGGCGATTTCAACCTGATCCGTCTGACCAGCCCGCAGGGCTGGGGCGGCGACATCATCCCGGGCGGTCAGGACGGTTATCTCAACAACCCCTCGATCAGCGACGAGCTGACGTCGCTGCGCACGTCCTTCAAGGGCGACGTCGACATGATGGGCTTCATCGACGGCGTCGAAGTCGGGCTGCACATGTCCCGCCGCGAGAAGCAGTTCGTGAACGACCAGTTCTTCCTGGGGGTTCCGGGCGGCGCGACGGCGGTGGTGCCCGATCAGTTCCGTTTGGTGCCGACCTCGCTGGCCTACCTCGGCATCCCGCGGATGATCAGCTACGACGCGCTCGGCCTGGTCAACAGCGGCTTCTACAATCAGGTCCGCAACCCCAACGCCGACGTGGCGGCGGGCAACTGGCGGGTGACCGAGAGCGTGATGACGCCGTTCGTGAAGTTCGACGTCGACACCACGATGTTCGGACTGCCCACACGGGGCAACTTCGGCGTCCAGTTCGTCCACACTGATCAGGACTCTCAGGGCTTCGCTTCGCGTCAGATCGGCACGGGCGTCTCTGCGACCCAGGCCGTCGAGGGCGGAGACGAGTATTGGGAGATCCTGCCCAGCACGAACCTGATCTTCGAACTGGAAGAAGGTCGCGTGGTCCGCTTCGCCGCGGCCCGCACGCTGGCCCGCGCCCGCATGGACGAGATGCGCGCCAGCCGGACGTTCAACTACAACGCCACGCTCGACTCCCCGGCGCCGTTCAATCCGTCCAACCCGCCGTTCACCGGCGGCGGCGGCAACCCGGAACTGCGTCCGTGGATCGCCAATGTGGTCGATCTGTCGTTCGAGCAGTACTTCGGCCGGCAGGCCTACTTCTCAGTGGCCGTGTTCTACAAGGATCTGGAATCCTACATCTACAACCAGACCCTGCCGTTCGATTACACGGGCTATTCTCCGACCACGGCGGTTTATCGCCAAGGTACGGTGTCCACGCCTGAGAATGGAACCGGCGGCGAAATCTACGGCATCGAAGCGGCCGTCTCCATGCCGTTCGACATGTTCCACCCGGCGCTCGAAGGCTTCGGCGGCAACTTCTCGATCTCGCAGACCGAGAGCAACATCGAGACCAGCCCCGGCAGCTCCAACCCGATCCCGGGTCTGTCGGAGACCGTGGCCAACGTCACGATCTACTACGAGAAGGACGGCTTCCAGGCCCGCGCCTCGAACCGCTACCGCTCGGAGTTCCTGGGCGAGGTCGCCGGCTTCGGCAACGGCCGCACGTTCCGCCAGGTCGGCGCCGAGAGCATCATCGACGCCCAGATCGGGTACGAGTTCCAGTCCGGTCCGCTGGACGGGTTCTCGGCCCTGTTCCAGGTCAACAATCTGACCGACGAGCCGTTCTACACCTACGAGAACGGGGATGAACGTCGGATCATCGACCATCAGACCTATGGCCGCACGTTCCTGATCGGCCTGAACTACCGCTACTGATCTCCTGGGACGGTCCGGGGCCCACGGGCTCCGGACCTCTCAACTGAAAGCCGGACGCGAAGGCCCCTTCCGCGTCCGGCTTTTTCTTTTGTGGAAGTTCGTCCGCTCAGGCGGCCTGGGTCACGTCCCCGGCCCACATGCCGCGCGATCTGAGGAAGTCCTCGTGATCAGGCAATGCCCTTGCGGCCTGGGCGATGCGACCGGCCGAGGCGTCCAGGAAAGCGTCGACGCGCGCCGGGTCCTGGAAGCCGTAAAGCGGATTTCGTCCCCGCGGCCGGATTCCTTGGCCCCACATGACGGCAAGCCAGCTGCCCATCGAGAAATACTCGTCCGCCCCCACCTGAAACAGCTGTCCCCGGTCACGGAAGGGCTCGACCCGTTCGGCGAGGCTGTTGGGAATGGGCATGTCGCGCACGTGCCGCCACAAGGGTTCGTCGTCGCGAAGTGTGGCGTGGTAGTGCAGGATGACGAAGTCCCGCACCAGCTCGACCTCGCGGCCCAGGCGACGGTTGTAGGCGTCGATGTTGGCCTGGCTGAAGCCCATGTCCGGGAAATGCTGCAGCAGACGCGTCACGCCTGACTGCACCAGATGTATGCTGGTCGATTCCAAGGGTTCGATGAACCCCGAAGACAGGCCGAGGCTGACGACGTTCTTCAGCCAGTAGGCCTTGCGGCGTCCGGTGACGAACTTAAGCTGTCGAGGTTCGGCCAGCGCCTTGCCGTCCAGGTTGGCGAGAAGAGTCTCACGCGTCTCATCGTCGGAGGCGAAGTCCGAGCAGTAGACGTAGCCGTTGCCGGTCCGGTGCTGCAGAGCGATCCGCCATTGCCAGCCTGCCGCGCGCGCAGTGGAGGTTGTGTAGGGCGTCGCCGGGCCTACCCGCGCGCACGGCACCGCCCAGGCACGGTTCATGGGCAGCCAGTGCGACCAGTCCTCGTAGCCCGCCTTCAGCGCCCCTTCGATCAGCAGGCCTCGGAACCCCGTGCAATCGATGAACAGGTCGGCTGACAGGCTGCGGCCGTCCTTCAAGGTGACGGAGGCGACGAAGCCGTCCTCGGGCCGCTGCACCACGTCGACGACCTCACCCTCGATGCGCTGGATGCCACGCCCTTCGCAGACCTTGCGCAGGTATTGGGCATAGAGCCCCGCGTCGAAGTGGTAGGCGGTGAACAGGCTGGCCAGCGGCGAGCGAGGATCCGCGTCACGGATCCCGACC
Source organism: Caulobacteraceae bacterium (assembly GCA_019748055.1). Lineage (GTDB taxonomy): Bacteria > Pseudomonadota > Alphaproteobacteria > Caulobacterales > Caulobacteraceae > Brevundimonas. Next base: position 74,721 of record JAIEQC010000001.1, read on the forward strand.
TTGCCCAGCTTCGCCGCTTCGGCGCAGATCGAGTGCGCTTCCAGTTCGCCGCCCTTGCCGCGCGCATGCGCGGTCATCCACGTCTGCTGAAAGTCGCCCAGCGTCGGACCCGGGCCGAATGTGCCGAACGGATGGAAATAGCGGGTTCCCTTGGCGCCCCAGTGGACGAATTCGATGCCGAGTTTCAGCGAGGCCTGGGTGGCGCGCATGAACTCCGCGTCGTCCAGGCCGATCATGGCGTTGAAGTCGCGGATGGGCGGCACCGTGGCCTCGCCGACGCCGACGATTCCGATGTCTTCGGATTCCAGGAGCGAGACCTTCACATGGGGACCGCAGGCGCGTTCCAGCGCCGCGGCCGCCATCCAACCGGCGGTGCCTCCGCCGACGATCAGGACGCTGCGGATCGGTTCGGTCATCTGGCTCGTTTCCCCCTCGGCTCAGCCTAGCCTCGGCCTCATCGAACTCAAGCGGAACCGGCGCTTTCGGGGCGCCCGCGGGTCGATCTGCCTGGCCGTGCGGGGCGCTCTACGAACTCGGTCCCGGCCAGCTGGTCCCAGAAGCGGAAGTAGAGGCCGTAGTTGCCGTTGAAGCGCTTGTGGTGGCCGTCGTGGTGGGTGGCGGTGATGAGCCACTTCAGCGGGGCGCGCGCCAGCCAGCGTTCGGGCCAGACCTCGCGTCCGGCGTGGTTGAGCACGGCGCTGAGGCTCATCAGCGTCAGCAGGGCCAGGGCGACGCCCCAGTGGATCGGCACGACCAGGGCCAGCGCCGGCAGGAACCAGGCGGTGGCCGCCGCCTCGGCCGGGTCGAAGGCGAAGGAGGCGAAGGGGCTGGGGTCGCGCGAGCGATGGTGCTCGGCGTGGGTCCAGGCGAACAGCCGCGGATGATGCATGGCCCGGTGGAGCCAGTAGTAGAAGGCGTCGTGGGCCAGCAGATAGATCACGAAGCTGGCCGGCAGCCACCACAGCGGATGCTGCGTCACGTCGGCGTAGACGGCCGTGCCGCCGCGCTTCCACAGCTCGACCACCATGGCGGCGGGCAGGGCGTAGATCGGCGAGGAGATCAGGGACGCCACGATCTCGCGCCGCACGCGGGCCGGCACGAACGGCGTGTGGTTCAGCGGGCGCCCGCGACCCTCGCCGCGCCACAGCAGGGCGTGCGTCGCCGCCGCCACGATCAGGTAGCGCACGGCGATGATCAGGCTGAGGGCCAGGGTGGTGACCGCGACGTCGAGCACGAAGGACGGGGACATGGGCCGAAAGGGCGGCATTCGGTCGCCCCGGTCAAGCGCCATGGCGACGCGCCCGGCGGCGCGCTAGACTGACGCCCGATGACGCCGCTCGCCTTCCTCCTGATCCTGGTCGTGACCTTCCTGGGGATGGAGGTCTTCGCCTGGGTCATGCATCGCTATGTGATGCACGGCTGGCTGTGGAGCTGGCACCGCAGCCATCACGAGCCGCGCGAGGGGGCGTTCGAGCTGAACGACCTGTTCGCCGTGGTGTTCGCGCTGCCGGCCATCGTGCTGATCGCGATCGGGACGTGGTCGAACGTCTGGGCCCTGCCGGTCGGGCTGGGGATCACGGCCTATGGCGCGGTCTATTTCTATTTCCATGACGGGCTGGTGCATCGCCGCTTTCCGACGGGCTTCGACGGACGATCGGGCTTCTGGCAGCGGCGGATCCAGGCGCACCGGCTGCACCACGCCATACACACCAAGCACGGCTGCGTGTCCTACGGCTTCCTGTGGGTGCGGTCGGCGCGCGAGTTGAAAGCCGAGCTGGTTCAGAAGCGCGGGTCGTCCAGCAGCGGCGCCTGAGCCAGGGCCGTCAGATCCGGCGAGCCGGTGCAGAAACAGGCCAGCCGCAGCTGGGCCGCCAGCACCTCGAAATGGTCGACCACGGCCTCGGTCGAGGTCAGGGCCGCGTCCAGAACGCCGGCCGCCTGTCCCACCAGCCGCGCGCCCAGCCGGATCGCACGGGCGGCGTCCAGACCGTCGCGCACGCCGCCCGATCCGATGAGCTCCAGTTCCGGCGCGGCGCGGGCGCAGTCGATCAGGCTGCGCGCCGTCGGCACGCCCCAGCCGGCGAAGGGGGCGGCAACGGCCTCGGCCCGGCCGCCGATCTGGCGCGCGCCCTCGATCAGGCCCCAGTTGGTGCCGCCGGCCCCCGCCACGTCCAGCGCCGCGACGCCCATGTCGGCCAGCCGCCGCGCGGTGGCGCCCGACAGGCCGGCGCCGGTCTCCTTGACCACCAGACGTCCGGGGAAGGCTGCGGCGACGGCCTCGATGCCGGCGGCGACGCCGCGCCAGTCGCGGTCGCCCTCGGGCTGCACGGCCTCCTGCAGCGGATTGAGGTGCAGGATCAGGGCGTCGGCGCCGATCATCTCCACCGCGCGCCGGGCGTGGTCGAGGCCGTAGCCGCGGCCGAACTGCACCGCGCCGAGGTTGGCCAGGATCAGGGCGTCGGGGGCCCGGCGACGCAGGCCGTCGTCCAGGCCGTGCCCGCCGTTCGCCTCCAGAGCCACCCGCTGCGATCCGACGGCCAGCGCCAGCCCCAGCGTCTGGGCCGCCTCGGCCAGCCGGGCGTTGATCGCCTCTGCCCGCGACGGTCCGCCGGTCATGGAGCTGATGAGGAAGGGCAGGGCCAGCGGACGGCCGAGGAAGCGGGTCGAGAGCTCGATCGCGTCGTGGTCCAGATCCGGCAGGGCCTCGTGCACGAAGCGGACGGCGTCGAGGCCGGCGCCGACCGAGGCGCGCCCGCGCCCGGCCAGGACGTGGTCGATGTGCTCGTCCTTCCTCCGGATCAGGTCGTCGGCGTCGGACGGCATCCGAATCGGCTCCAAGGCGGCTTGCATCCGGGACGGTCGTGATGCCTCATGCCGACCATAGCGGTTCGGATCGTGGCCGCAACGCAAGGTCGGGGAGTGTGTGAATGGGGAGCGTCGGCGCCATGCCCATGGCCGTCGAGTCGCCTGACCCGGCGTCGCCCGAAGACCTGCGCGCCCTGGTCGAGGCGCGGCTGCCGCAGCTGATCCCGGCGGGCGAGGGCAAGCTGGCGCAGGCGGGGCGCGACGCCCTGCTGTCGCCCGGCAAGCGGGTCCGGCCCGTGCTGGCGATGATGGCGGCCGAGCAGGTGGGCGGACGAGCGGCGGACGCGCTGGATTTCGGCTGTGCGGTGGAAATGATCCACGCCGCCTCGCTGACGCTTGACGACCTGCCGTGCATGGACGACGCGGAGCTGCGCCGAGGGGCGCCGGCGCTGCATCGGCGGCTGGGCGAGGACGCGGCGATCCTGGCCGCCGTGGCCCTGCTGACCGAGGCGACGCGCGTGGTTGTGGCGGGCGCCCTGCCGGCCGAGGCGCGGCTGGAACTGGTCGATCTGCTGACCGGAGCGGTGGGTTTCGAAGGCCTAGCCGAGGGCCAGATGCGGGACCTGCGCGACGCGGGCGAAGCGCGCGACGTGGCGGGGCTGCGCCGGATCAACGACCTGAAGACCGGGGCGCTGTTCGTCGCGGCCCTGCGCGGCGGCGCCCTGCTGGGCGGCGCGCGCGGCGAGGAGCTGGAGCGGATCACCGACTTCGGCCGGGCCATCGGCTTCGCCTTTCAGCTGTGCGACGACCTGCTGGACGTCAACGCCACGGCGGCGGAGGTCGGCAAGGACGTGGGCAAGGACGGGCGGATGCTGACCTTCGTCGACGTCTGGGGCGAGGGCCGCGTGCGCGCGGCGGTGCGGCAATCGCTGAACAAGGCGGCGGATGCGGCGGGGCCCGACGGCCCTCTGACGCGGTATGTGATCGACCTGTTCCGGCATGCCGGGGCCGTCTGAGGCCGCGCCGGCGCTGCTGCTGAGCGGCGTCGTGTGCGGCTATGGCCCCGAGCCCGTCCTGCGCGGACTCGATCTGACGGTCCCGGCGGGCCTCATCTGCGCTCTATTGGGGGTCAACGGGGCGGGCAAATCGACGGCAGCGCGGGCGGCATGCGGACTAATCCCTTTGCGGGAAGGCACGGCGAAGGTCGGCGGGCGTGCTCCGGGCGCGGCGCGCATCGGGCTGGCGCCGCAGGAGAGCGCTCTGTTCCCGGCGCTGACGCCGAGGGAGAACGTCGCAGTGATGGCGCGGCTGTGCGGCGTGCCGCGCGCCGACCGGGCCGGGGCCGTGGAGGCGGCGCTGCGTCTGACCGATTGCCTGCCGATGGCCGACCGGCCGGTGCGGGCCCTGTCGGGCGGCTGGCGGCGGCGGGCCAATCTGGCGGGGGCGCTGGTCGGGCGGCCGACGCTGATCGTCGCCGACGAACCGACCGAGGGCGTGGACGCCGGCACGCGCGACGCCCTGGCCCGGGCCCTGCGCGCGGCGGCGGAGGCGGGGGCGGGCTGCCTGCTGATCAGCCACGACCCGGAGTTCGTGGCGGCAGTCGCCGACATGGCGGCGGTGCTGGTCGCCGGGCGTGTGGCGGCGGAGGGGCCGCCCGAGACGCTTCTGAGGGAGGCCTTCGGCGGACGCCGGCTGCTGACCGTCGCCTTTCCGGCCCCGGCGAGCGCGGCGACGCGGACGCGGCTGGCGCGCGCGGGGCTTAGCGAAAGCGGCGACGGCCGGGTCTGGAGCGTGCTGGCCGAAGGTGCGCTGGCGCGGGCGCGCAGCCTGTCGGACCTGATCGACGGGGAGGGGGGCGAGGTCTCGATCCGCCGCCCCGGCGTCGACGACCTGGTGCTGACCCTGACGCGCGAGGCGGCATGATCGCGGTGGTGGGCGCCTGGGCGCGGGGGTTCGTGCGCGACCTGCCGGGGGTGGCGCTGACGCTGCTGCTGCCGCCGCTGGTCTTCCTGATGTTCTCGGCGATCTTCGGCGCGGGGGCGCGGGGCGAGATCGACTCGGCGGTCGCCCTGCACGATGGGGTCGGCTCCGCTTCGGCGCGAGCCGCGGTGGAACGGGCGCTGGAGGGCCGGGTCCGGATCATGGACGAGGCCGGGGCCGCGCGGGCGTCGGTGATCGACGGGCGGGCCGACGCGGGCGTGTTGATTCGACCGGGTCCGGGCGGGCGACCTGTGCTGGAGGTGATCGCCGCGGCCGACCGCACCGTTGCCGCCACTGCGCTGCAGGCCCGGCTGGAGCCGGTCGCCGCCACCTTGGCCGGGGTCGCGACGCCGCCGAGGCCCGCCGTCGTCCGCACGGAGGTGGGGCCGGAGGGCGACGTGCAGTCGGCCTATTACGCCGGGGCGGTCGGGGTGATGTTCGTCTTCTTCGCGGCCATGCACGGGGCCATGCAGGGGCTGGACGAGCGGCGCTCCGGGCTGCAGGCGCGCATGGCGCTGGCGGGCGGCGGGCTGGCGCCGATCCTGGCTGGTCGGGCGATCTGGCTGACGACGGTCGGGATGATGCAGTCGGCGACAGTGTTCGCGGCGGCGTGGACGCGGCTGCCGCCTTTGGACGCTTGGCAGATCGGCGCGGTCGCGTTGACCGCCGCGCTTGTGGGGCTGGCGGCCGCAGGACTGGGACTGGGGCTGATCGGCCTGTGCCGGTCGCGGGATCAGGCCCAGCCGCTGACGACCTTCGTGGTGCTGTTGCTGGCGGCGCTGGGCGGATCGATGGCGCCGCGGTTCCTGATGCCCGAGGCGTTTCGCCAACTGGGCTGGATCACGCCGCACGCCTGGGCGATCGAGGCCTATGGAGCGATCATCTGGCGCGGCGCCCTGTCGCCCACGGTGATCGCGGCCTGGGCCGTGCTGGCGGGCGTGGGGATCGTCGGGCTGGCGGCGGCCTGGGTGCTGGAGAAGCGGCGCGCGGCGCGGTGAGCTAGATGCGGGTCCACAAGGCGGGGCGCGGCGGCGGGGTGCGCCAGGCGTCCAGCGTCTTGCTCCAGACCGCGATCAGGCCGCCGCGGCCAAGGAGAAAAAGCTTGGCTGCGCGGTCGACCCGGGTGCGCTCGTCCCAGGCCGTGGGTCCCGCGCGCGAGACGTGGCGACCTATGGAGCGGTAAACCCCGCGCGCCGTGGCGATGGCCCAGGCCGAGCGCGGGTTGAGGTCGCGTAGGCCCCAGCGGGCCGACGCGTAGAAGGGCTCCGCCGCCTGGACCAGTCGCCGCGCGGCCTGCGCCACCGCGGCCCGATGCTCCGGCGCATGGACGCGGTCGCGCGGCACGCCGGCCTCGTCCAGCCAGGCGCCGGGCAAATAGACGCGACCGCCGCGCGCGTCCTCGACCACGTCGCGGGCGATGTTGGTCAGCTGGAAGGCCAGACCCAGGTCCTGGGCCCGGCGCAGCGTTGGGGCGTCCGTCACCCCCATGATGCGAGCCATCATGACGCCGACCACGCCGGCCACGTGGTAGGAATAGTCCAGCGTGTCCTCCAGCGTGTCGTAGCGCCGGCCCAGCACGTCCATCTCGAACCCCTCGAGCAGGTCCATCGCCTCCTCGGCCGGAATGGCGTGGCGCACGGCGACGCGCTGAAAGGCGGCGAAAACCGGATCGGTCGTGGGCTCGCCGGCCAGGGCGGCGGCGGTGCGGGCGCGCAGCTCGTCCAGCTTCTTGCGGGCCAGAACCGGATCGACGCCGACGGCCCCGTGGCCCAGGACCTGACCGTCGATCTCGTCGTCGCAGTGGCGGCACCAGGCGTAGAGCATCCAGGCGTCGTCGCGGATGTGCGCCGGAAACAGGCGCGAGGCCACAGCGAAGCTCCGCGAGCCCCGCTCGATGGCGTCCCGGCTGTGCTCCAGCACCGTATCGGTCATGCAGGCAGTCTTGCGTCTGCCAGCATCAGGCCGGCGGTCGCCTTGGCCGATCCCACCACGCCCGGCACGCCCGCGCCCGGATGGGTGCCGGCGCCGACGAAGTAGAGGTTCGGGATCTGGTCGTCGCGGTTGTGGACGCGGAAGTAGGCGCTCTGCGTCAGGATCGGCTCCAGCGAGAAGGCCGAGCCGTTGTGGGCGTTCAGCTGGTCGCGGAAGTCGAACGGCGTGAAGATGCGGCACGTCTCCAGGTCCGCGGTCAGGCCGGGAATGTGGCGCTCCTCCAGATAGGCCAGGATGCGGTCGCGATAACGCGGCCCCTCGACCTCCCAGTCCAGATCGGCCGAGGCGAGGTGCGGCACCGGCGCCAGCACGTAGAAGGCGTCGCAGCCCTCCGGCGCCAGCGAGGGATCGGTGCGCGTCGGGGCGTGCAGATACAGGGAGAAGTCGTCGGGCAGGTCCGGTCCCTTGAAGATCTCGGCGATCAGCTCGCGATAGCGGGGCCCGAAGATGACCGTGTGGTGGCGGATGTCCGGGTGTTTCCGCTTTAGACCGAAGTAGATGACGAACAGCGACATGGAGTGGCGCCGGGTGGCCAGGCGGGCGCCCTCGCTGCGGCCGCGCGGGTCCTGACCCAGCAGACGGCGATAGGTGTGCACAACGTCGGCGTTGGAAGCGACCATGTCGAACTGCAGGCTCTGCCCGCCCACGGTGACGCCCGCGGCCCGGCCGCCGGCCATGTCGATGCGTTCCACTGGGCTGTTCAGGCGGATCTCTCCGCCCAGATCCTGCAGCAGGCGGACCATGGCCTGGATCAGGGCGCCCGTGCCGCCGCGCGGGAACCACACGCCCCACTTGCGCTCCAGCGCGTGGATCAGGGCGTAGATCGACGAGGTGGCGAACGGATTCCCGCCGACCAGCAGGGAGTGGAAGCTGAACGCCTGACGCAGGTGGTCATCCTTGATGAACTCCGACACCTTGTCGTGCACCGACCGCCAGGCCTGCAGCCGCATCAGGTCCGGCGCGGCTTTCACCATGCTGCCGAAATCCAGGAAGGGGACCGAGCCCAGCTTCAGATAGCCGGCGCTCAGCAGCTCCTCCGAATAGGCCAGGAAGCGGCGATAGCCCTCGACGTCGGCGGGATTGCGGGCGGCGATCTGGCGGTTCAGCTCGGCCTGGTCGTTGACGTAGTCGAAGACGTCGCCGTCTTCCCACGCCAGCCGGTAGAAGGGGGTGACGGGCAGAAGCTCGACGTAGTCCGACAGCTTGCGCCCGCTCAGCGCGAACAGCTCCTCCAGCGCCGAGGGGTCGGTGATGACGGTCGGCCCGGCGTCGAAGACGTAACCTTTGTCCTCATAGACGTAGGCGCGGCCGCCGGGCTTGTCCCGGGCCTCGAACACCGTCGTGGCGATGCCCTGCGACTGCAGGCGAATGGCCAGCGCCAGGCCTCCGAAACCCGACCCGATCACCGCAGCCCGCATCAGTCACGTCCTCGTTCAAACAGGGCCCCCAGCGCGGCCCCGATCGGCACCGGCGGCTTGCCCACCAGAACCCTAGCCTGATCGGCCCAGGTTGACCCTGCGGCGTAGAAGCGCTCGATCAGCGGCTGGGGCAGGCGATAGAAGCGCTCCAGCACCTTGTATCTCTGGCCCGGCCGCGCCGCGTGGAACAGCAGCCGGTTCAGCATCCGGTAGAAGCCGCGTTCGCGCCAGAGGTCCAGCGCGTGTCGGCGCGCCTCGACCACGGCTTCAGGACCATCCCGCGCGATCGCCTCCGCCAGCCGGTCGGCCATGCGCACGGCGTCGGGCAGGGAATAGCCGGTGGTCGGATGGAACAACCCGGCCCGCAGGCCCAGCAGCGGCGTCGGGCCCATGCGCTGGAAATGCGCCTCCAGATCGCCGCCCAGCGCCACGGGCAGGACGCCGTCCTCCTCGCGGACGACGGACTCGACCTGCCAGCCCTGCGCCGCCGCATACTCCAGTGTGTCGCGCCGCAGGGCCGCGCGATCCAGCTCCGCGCCGTCTGCGTAGCGGGTGTCCTCGATCAGCAGGGTCCGATCGTCCAGCGGCAGGCTGTAGACGAAGCGGTATCCGTCCAGCTGATCGACCGTGGCGTCCATGATGATGGGCTCGATCAGGCCGTGCGGGACGGCGGTCCGCACCTCCAGCCCCACGAACTTCTGGAAACCGAGGTCCAGGTCCGGCGTGGCCGTCGGGCCGCGCCCGTCGATCACGGCGCGGGCCCTGAGCACCGTCTGGTCGGCCAGGGTGACCCAGCCCGGCGCCACGGCCGCGACCGGGGTCGACAACCGCACGACGTCGCCCAGCGCCCGCCGCAGCACGGCGTCGAACCGCTCGGCGGTGACCGTCAGATAGCCGGTGGAAAGCCGCCGCTGCGTGCACGGGAACCGCACCGAATAGGCCGGCCAGCTATGCGCCACCATCGGCGCGATCCGCGCCGACTGATCGGCCGTCAGGTCGGTGGCGAAGAAGGACCAGGTGTGATTGCCGCCCAGCCGGTCCGCGCCCTCGATCAGGCGCACCCGCAGGTCCGGACAGGTCTTCGACAGGCGCAGGGCCAACAGCCCGTTGGCCAGGCCCCCGCCGACCAGCAGCAGGTCGGCGTCATCCAATGAAATGCCGTCGCCCCGCATCGGGCTGTGGTCGCACGGCAGGCGATGGGGAACAAGGGCGGCCGATGGCGGACAGAGAGGGATTCGAACCCTCGATAGAGTTGCCCCTATACACGCGTTCCAGGCGTGCGCCTTCAACCACTCGGCCACCTGTCCTATGTCCACCCGGGCGGACGCCGTCGGGTTGGGCCCGGCGGGGAAGGCGAGCGAGATAGACGATGGGGCCCCCCTCGGCAAGCGCCGCGCGACGTCCCATATGAGCGGGGAGTTTGAGGAGACCGCCATGCTGCCCCAGAAGATGACCCTGCCTTCGCCAGATGCCGCCCTGCCGGGGCGCGCCACGCCGCTGGAGACCGACGAGGTCCACGTCGTGAACGGCCGGCCGCTGAAGGGGCCGCATCCCGAGGGGTTCCAGACGGCCATCTTCGGCATGGGCTGCTTCTGGGGTGTGGAGCGGGTGTTCTGGAAGCTGCCCGGCGTCTGGGTGACGGCCGTCGGGTACGGAGCCGGCTATACGCCCAACCCGACCTATGAGGAGGTCTGCACCGGCAAGACCGGGCACAACGAGCTGGTTCAGGTGGTCTTCAACCCGGCGGAGATTTCTTATGGTGAACTGCTGAAGGCGTTCTGGGAGAGCCACGACCCGACCCAGGGCATGCGTCAGGGCAACGACCTGGGCACCCAATATCGGTCCGGGATCTACGTTCTGAACGACGAGCAGCGACGTGAGGCCGAGGCGTCGCGCGACGCCTACCAGGCAGCGCTGACGGCGGCGGGGCGGGGGACGATCACGACCGAGATCGCGCCGGCCGGGCCTTTCTACTTCGCCGAGGGTTACCATCAGGGCTATCTGGCAAAGAATCCCGCCGGCTATTGCGGCATCGGCGGCACGGGCGTGACCTGCCCGATCGGCGTCGGAGTCGAGGCCTGATCATGGATCGTGAGGGGGTGGGCAGGGTCTGCCGGTCGCTGCCGGGCGTGACGCTGGAGCACTCGTTCGGGGAAGACCACGACGTCTACAAGGTCGGCGGAAAGATGTTCGCCATCGTGGGCGGAGAAGGCGCGCTGAGCTTCAAAGTGTCGGACATCGCTTATGAGGTGCTGACCGAGAGCGGCCGCGCGCGGCCCGCGCCCTATATGGCCAAGGCGAAATGGGTGAGCCTTGCGTCGCCCTCGGACTGGCCCGACGACGAGTTGGCCGAGCACCTGAAGATCGCGCACGCGCTCATCGCGGCGAAGCTGACCAGGAAGGCGCGAGCAGAACTGGGCCTGGCCTGATGGTGGTCAAGGCAAGGACGTCAACCGGCGCAACGACCAGCGCGCGCGGCGTCCAAGGAGCGAGCCTGGGCCTCCTCCGCCGCACGAACCGCACCCGACAGGCCGTCGATGCGGATCGGGGCGCGGGCACGATCCGCCACGAACTCGTCCATCTGAGACGCCAAGCCGGGTTGCAGCGTCATCGAGCCCCGGAACAGCTCTCGCCGCATGTCTTGGCTGAACGCCAAGCCCTGAGGCTCCTGCGAGACGATCTCTCGGCGCCCTGACGCGCTTGTCACGGCGTATCTCGCATTCGAGCCGCCGGCGCCGTCGCCGACCACGTAAAGCCGCCAATCGGAGCCGCCGGAGCCCTGGACGGGCACCAAGCGAACGAACCTGACTTCGCCACCCCCGGCAATCGGCCGAGACAGCGACGCCCGGACGTAGCCGATCTCGTCACCTCCGAGCGAGCTGACGCCGCGCTGGGGTCTGACGTAGCCGATCTCGTCGCCGCCGAGGGCGTCTACGCCTCGTCGCGGGCCGACCTCGATCGTCCAGCCGCCCTGCTGCGATCGACTGATGCAGGGCCCGTCTGAAGACTGGGCTTGAGTTTCCGCCGCCGACAGGACCAGCGTCGCGACGCAGATAAAAGCCGTCCGAACAATTCCCGACATGCTGAGCCCCCCTCGTCCTCCGCAACGTCGCACCGAACGACGTTACGGTAAAGCTGGAGCCGGGTGTTCTATGCGCGGTGATGAGAGACTTCAGCCCCGCTGGCGCTCAGAAACGATCCAGGCGTCCATGCGCAGGTCCAGCAGATCGAGCGGAAGGGGGCCGTCGACCAGCAGGGCGTCGTGGAAGCGGCGCACGTCGAAGCGGTCGCCCAGCGCAGCCTCGGCGCGGGCCCGAATGTCGCGCAGGCGGATCTCGCCGACCTTGTAGGCCGTGGCCTGACCGGGCCAGCCGACGTAGCGCTGAAGCTCCGTCTCGATGTTGTGCGGGGCCAGGGCGGAGTTGTCCCGGAAGCAGGCGCGGGCCTGTTCGACCGACCAGCCCTTCCAGTGCATGCCCGTGTCGGCCACCAGACGGCAGGCGCGCCACATCTCGTAGCTCAGCCGGCCGAACCGCTCGTAGGGCGTTCGATAGAAGCCCATTTCCTCGCCCAGGAACTCGGCGTACAGGCCCCAGCCCTCGGTGAAGGCGGTGACGTCGGCGGCGCGCCGGAAATAGGGCTGGGCGTCGGCCTCTTGCTGCAAGGCGATCTGCAGGTGGTGGCCGGGGACCGCCTCGTGCAGCGTCAGGGCCGGCAGTTCGTACAGCGGCCGCTGGTCCAGCTTGCCGGTGTTGACGATGTAGCCGCCGGCCACGCCGCCCTTCAGCGAACCCGGGAAATAGCGGCCGGTGGTGTAAGTGGCCTCGATCTCCAGCGGCACGGGGCGCACGCCGTAGGGGGTGCGGGGCAGGGTTCCGAACAGGGCGGGCAGGCCGTCGTCCGCCCGCTTGGACATCTCCGACGCCTTTTCCAGCAGCTGCTCGCGGCTGGTCGCATAGAACTGCGGATCGGTGCGCAGGAAGGTCAGGAAGCCGGCGAAATCGCCGGTCCAGCCGGCGGCGCGCATCTCCACGTCCATGCGGGCCCGGATGCGGGCGACCTCCTGCAGGCCCAGCTCGTGGACCTGATCCGGCGTCATCTCGGTGGTGGTGTAGCCCCGCACCAGCCAGGCGTACATGTCGCGCCCGCCGGGCTTCAGGCCCAGGCCGGGGGCCTCGGGCGCGCGGGGCAGGTAGTCGGTCGTGAGGAACTCCAGCCACGCCCGGCGGGCGGGCATGATCCGGTCCGCGATGATCGCCGTCGCCCGGGCGCGCAGATCGGCCTGATCGGCGGCGGAGATCGAGGCCGGCAGATTGGCGAAGGGACGCATCAGCGGTTCCCGCTCGGCCGTCATGGCCGCGTCGGTTTCCGCCAGCGAGATGGCGCTGACGACGACCGAGCGCGGCTGGATCATGCCGGTGTCCAGTCCGCGGCGGGCGTTGGCGGTCGAGGCCGCATAGAGGTCCGGGATGGCCGCCATTCGGGCCAGCCAGTTCTCGGCGTCCTGCTTGGTGGCGATGCGCGTGACCGAGGCGAAATAGCCCAGAGACTGGCCCACGCCGCCCTCAGAGTTGAAGGCGAGCCGGCCCGTGTCGAGATCGATGCCCTCGATCTCGCGCGTGATCAGCCGGTCCAGCAGGGCGTGGTTGATGCGGTCGTCCAGCGACAGGGCGGAGGCGTCGATGGCGTCCAGCCGGGCCTTGAAGCCGACCAGTTCTGGCCGGCGAGCCAGCTCGGCCTCGCGGCTGTTGTCCGGCAGGCGCGCCTGGGCTGTGGCATCGCCTTCCTGGCCCGCCGTGATCGGATCGTTTTGGCGCAGGAAGGTCTCGTAGTCCGCGATCAGGCCGGCCAGCGGCGCGGCGGCCGGGCGCGCGGCCTGCGTCGGCATGACGGCCCCGCCGTCGGCGGCGCAAGCGGCGAGCAGCAGGGCGGCGACCCCGGCGGTGATGGCGGCGCGATGCATGCGGTTTCCCCCTCGTGGACGGAGAGGGTGCGTCGGCGGTCAGGCCGGGGTCAAGTCAGCCGCAGTCGGCGAAGAAGCGCTCGACGCGCCCCGCCGATCCGGGTTGGGCCACCATCACCTCGCGCCAGCCGTCGCCATAGGCGGCCAGCCAGCCGACACGGCGGAAGCGCAGGAAGACCGGCGTGTCGGCGTCGGCCCGAGCCGTCAGATAGACGCCTCCGTTCATCTCGTCGGGCTCGCGGGTGGCGGGCCAGCTCTCGGTCTCGCCGCCGGATTCCAGGGCGATCCGCGACCCATCGTCGGGGCCCGTGTACTGCGTAAGCGCGAGACGGCCAGAGCCCGCGGCGCAGCTGAGCATAAGCCAGACGTCGTCGCTTTCCGCCCGGCCAAAGGTAAGGTGCGCAACCCTTTCGTCCGTCGCCCCGAACCAGTCGTGATCGGCCAGCGGTTGGGGCGCCGAACCGTCGGTCGGGGCGGGCGCCGTCGGCCCGGTCGACGCGCAGGCGGCGGCCGAAAGGGCGGCGAGCGCGAGCAGGGACAGGCGGATCGGGGACATGAAGAACCTCTGCACGTCAGCCCGCACACAGTTCTCCGAAGCGGCGCAGCTTGGCAAGGTCGGCCCGGCCGACCGCCACGGCGCCCGAGCGCCCGCCGGAGTTCACTTCCAGACGGCCGCCCGAGCTGAAGGCTGCGAATACCGGGTGATCGATGCGCAATCCGAAGCCGAGTGAGCCGTCAGGCTCGGGATCGGACTGCGACTGCGCCGTGGCCCGGCCCGCGCGCAGCTGGGAAAATTCCGTCGCTTGGCCGAAGCGATACAGGCGGACGGTCGCCGCGCCGGACCCTGCCTCACATTCCAGCGTGACCCGCAGGTGCTGCGTGTCCGGGATCTCGTTGGCCAGCGTCAGGCTGCGGCCGTCCTCGTAGAGGGTCCAGGTCCAGCCGTCGCGCGGTCCCTGCGAGGTCAGTGCGCCGACGGCGGCGATGATGACGAGGATCATGTCCGGCCCCCCGACTGAGCGGTCAAGCTAGCAGACCCTCAGGCCCGCGTCGCGCCGCAGTGGGCGAAGAAGCCGTCGATCACGGCCTTGTCACCCGGCGTGACGGGCAGCTCAGCGGGCCCGGCCTCGCCGACGACGGGTATCGCGCCGCCGTCGCGCAGCGACGCCATCGTGCGGGAGTCCATGTCCACGGCGACGTCGGCCATGGCGAGGCCGGTCAGCGGATCGACCGGCGTGGGACCCTCCTCGACGGCCACGCCCGCCGGGGTCACGACGCCGAACGCCTGGGCGTGGGCGTCGCCGGGGGCGCAGGTCAGCATGATGACGATCTGGTCGGAGTGCGCCACGCCATAGGCCAGCTTGGCCATGTCGCCCTCATGGCTCAGGTGCCAGGCCAGACGGCCGTCCACCGGCGTCTCGTCGATCACGGCCTCGGAACGGCTCTGCGCCGCGAAGGCGGCGAAGGCGACGGTGGCGGCGACGGGGATGAGGTATTTCAGCATGGTTGGAACTCGCGTCTAACTAGCCAACGCAAGTTTCCGTTAAGGGTTTCAGCGTGGCCGTGGACGCGCCCGACGGCGCCGCACGACGGCAACACCTCGCGCTCAAGCAGCGAGCGACCGCGTCGCGAGCGGTAGCGCCCCTTAGAAGGGACTGAAGCGCTCCACCAGTGACTGGCCGGCAGGCGTGGCCTGCACCCGGCTGATGTCGCCACGGCCGCCGTAACTGATGCGCGCCTCGGCGATCTGGTCGTGCTGAATGGTGTTGGCGGACGAAATGTCTTCGGGACGCACGATGCCGGCGACGGTCAGTTCGCGGACCTCGCGGTTGGTGCGCACTTCCTGCCGACCCTGGATCACCAGATTGCCGTTGGGCAGGACGGCGGTGACGACGGCGGCGATGGTCAGGTTGACCCGCTCGGACCGGTTCACGCTGCCCGTGCCCTGGGCGTTCGACTCGCCGCCCATGCCGACCATGTTCTGAGGATCGAAGCCGCCGGGGAAGGCCTGCCCCAAGCTGTTCTCCAAGCCGAAGAAGTTCGAGACGCCGGCCGAGATCTCGTTGGAGCGGCTGCGCACGGTGCTGTTCGAGGTCTGGGCCCGGTCGTCGATGTCGATCTCGATGGTCAGGATGTCGCCGACGCGGCGGGCGCGCTGGTCGCCGAAGAAGCTGCGCGACGAGCCGGCGAACAGGCTGTTGGCGCTGGCGGTCTGCGGGGCCGATCCGTACGGGGCCTGCGGCGCCGGCAGGTACTGCTGCTCGACGGGGACCAGGGCGGCCGGATAGCCGATAGGGGCCAGTTCGGGCCCGCGCACGGCCTCCATGGCTGTGGAACAGGCGCCCAAGGACAGTGCCAGAGGCGCCAGCAGGGGCAGGGCGGCGGCGAGGGTCTTCAGGCGCATGTGCGGACTTCCCATCACTGGAACGCTTGGGGATTGGTGCGGGCGGTCTGGGCAGCCGGGCCGGCCACCGCGCGGCCGGGGCCGACAGCGACGGCGTCGATGGTGCGACCCGATTGCAGGTTGGTGATCGCCACAGGCTGGCCGCGCGCGGCGTCCCGCTGGGCCCGCCCGGTGACCGTCAGGGTCACGCCGGGCGCGGTGTAGGTGACGGTGACCATTTCATTGCGGCTGATGACCTTCGGCGCGGTCAAGTCGTTGGGCTGGACCGCCGCGCCGGAACGCAGGGCACGGCGGGCCGACATGCCGACTACGGCGTCCACGTCCTGAGGCGCACCGGCGGGGACCAGATGGTTCTGCACCGGGGCCCAGATCACGTCCTCGGGCTGGATCACTTCTCCGGCGGCGATGCTGCGGGCATAGGTCAGGGCCTCGACCGTCGGCCCGGCGCGGCGTGCCGAGGTCGGGGCGGCGGGGCCGGAGCCTGTCGGAGCGCCTTCGCGCACCACGACGCGACGCAGGCCCTGCGGGTTGGTCCACACCAGACCCGCGCGGCGGGCGCTGGCCTGAAGCGTGCCGGCCTCGATCACCACCGTCGGCCCCACGCGGCGAGCGACGACGACCGAGGCGGCCGAGCCTGCGCCGTCGAACACCTCGCCCAGCGTGACCTGGCCGTCGTCGTCGACCGGGTTGGCCTTCAGCGTGACGTCGGAGGCGAAGGCGGGCCCGGCGACGAGCAGGGCCGCGGCGGCGATCAGGGCGCGGATCACGACTTCACCTGCGCCGACACGGCCATCATCTCGTCGGCGGTGGAGATGACCTTGGAGTTCATCTCATAGGCGCGCTGGGCGATGATCAGGGCGCTGATCTCGGACACCGCGTCGACGTTCGACGCCTCGGTGTAGCCCTGCAGCAGCTGGCCGAATCCGGGGTCGCCGGGCGTGCCGACGGTGGCCGGGCCCGAGGCGGCGGTCTCCATCAGAAGATTGTCGCCGACGGCTTCCAGACCGGCCTCGTTGAAGAAGGTGGCGATCTGGATCGTGCCGACGACCTGCGGCTCCGGGCTGCCCGAGACGATCACCTGGACCTCGCCGGACTTGGAGATCGACACGTCCACGGCGTCCTGGGGGATGCTGATGGCCGGTTCCAGCAGATAACCGTCGTCGGTGACGATCTGACCCTCGCCGTTCAGGCTCAGGTTGCCGGCGCGGGTGAAGGCCGTCTCGCCGGAGGGCAGGGTGATCTGGAAATAGCCCTTGCCGTCGATGGCGAGGTCGAAGCGGTTGCCCGTCTGGGTCGGCGTGCCCTGTTCGGTGATGCGGTACACGCTGCCGGTCTTCACGCCGGCGCCGATCTGGATGCCGGTCGGCACCACGGTGCCGGCGCTGGACGAGGTCGCGCCCATGCGTTCGACGTTATGATACAGCAGGTCCTGGAACTCGGCGCGCTGACGCTTGAAGCCCACCGTGTTCATGTTGGCGATGTTGTTGGAGATGACCTCCACGTTCGTCTGCTGGGCGGCCATGCCCGAGGCGGCGGTTCTGAGCGCTCGCATTGGGGGCTTCCTTCCTTAGCTGACCTTGCCCAGCCGCTCGACGGAGCGGCGCGACAGGTCGTTGGCGTTTTCGATCATCTTCGTGATCCGCTCGTAGGCGCGCTGGATCTCGATCAGATTGGTGATTTCCAGGATCGGATTGACGTTCGACCCTTCCAGCATGCCTTGGCGGATGCGGACGTCCGCGGCCTCGACCGGCGCGGCGTTGGAGGTGTTGCGGTACAGGCCGTCGCCGCCCTTCTCGAGCACCGACAGCGTGTCGAAGCGCACGGCGGTCAGACGTCCGACCTGCACGCCGTTCTGGCTGATGGTCCCGTCGGCCGCCACGGAAGGGGAGCCCAGCGCCGGGTCCAGCAGGATCTCCTGACCGTCGCCCAGAACCGCTAGCCCCTGACCGGTGACCAGCCGGCCTTCCGGGTCCAGGGTGAAGGCGCCGTCGCGGGTGTAGGCCTCGCCCGCGCCGTCCTGCACCACGAAGAAGGCGCCCTCGCCCTCGATGGCGAAGTCCAGGGTGCGGTCGGTCTGTTCCAGCGCGCCCTGCGAGTAGTCGCGGCCGACGCCCTTATCCAGCACGAAGCTGACGCCCGGCCGCACAGCGTCGTTGCGGGCGCGCTCGCCCACCTCGGTCCCGACCATCAGCTGTTCGACCTTGAAGCCGGTCGTCTCCGCATTGGCGATGTTGTTGGCCACGACGTCGAGTTCGCGGCGCAGGGTCATCTGGCGGGACAGTCCGACGTAGGCGGCGTTTTCCACGGGCGGCTCCTTTCGGCCGTCCTCGTCGCAACCGGCATGCCAACCGGCCGGAGCCCGGATTTGCTGGGTTTGCGCGGGATCGCCGGCCCGGCGCCCGGCAGCTTCTGCCGGTTCTAAACGGCGCGTTAACCAAGTCCGGCCGAAATGACCGCATCAGTCAGGCGGGCGGATTCGATGCTGAAGTTCGGCAAGAAGAAGGGCGGGGCCGAAGTGCCCGCCGTCGTCGAGGGCGAGGCCCCGGCCGACGGCGAGGCCGCGCCGAAAAAGAAGAAGCTTCCGATCCTTTTCATCGCCATCGGCGCGGGCGTCCTGCTGCTGGGCGGCGGGGGCGGCGCGGCCTTCTTCCTGATACAGCCCAAGCCGGCCGCGGCCGAAGAGGGACACGGCGAGGAGAAGGCCGGCGATCACGGCAAGGACAAGAAGGACGCCAAGAAGGACGACAAGGGCGGCCACGGCAAGGGCGGCGGAGCCGAAGAGGATCCGACGCTGGGCAAGGTCACTGAGGGGCCGGACGGCGTCACCTTCCTGACCCTGCCGGACATGGTCGCCAACGTGCAGTCGTCCGACGGCCGGCCCATGCACCTGAAGCTCAAGCTGACGCTGGAAATGAGCGACGCGCATCAGGTCGAGGTGCTGCAGTCCCAGATGCCGCGCCTGCAGGACATGCTGCAGGCCTTCCTGCGCGAACTGCGTCCCGAGGAACTGCAGGGATCGGCCGCCAGCATCCAGCTGCGCGCCGAGCTGACGCGGCGCGTCAACCTGATCCTGGCCCCCGGCAAGATCGACGCCGTCCTGATCGAAGAGATGCTGGTCCAATGAACGCGGCGGTCCAGGCGGACGATCTTGAGGCGACGGACCCCTTCGGTGGGGAGCCCGACCGCGGCGGGCTGATGCCCGAACGCGTGCTGAACCAGGACGAGATCGACAGCCTGCTCGGCTTCGACCTCGGCGACGACGACGCGGCCGAGCGCACCGGCATCCGGGCGATCATCAACTCCGCGCTGGTCAGCTACGAGCGGCTGCCGATGCTTGAGATCGTCTTCGACCGCCTGGTGCGGTTGATGACGACGTCCCTGCGCAACTTCACCTCGGACAACGTCGAGGTCAGCCTGGACAACATCTCGTCGATCCGGTTCGGCGACTATCTGAACTCCATCCCCCTGCCGGCCATTCTGGCCGTGTTTCGGGCGGAGGAGCTGGACAACTACGGCCTGCTGACGGTCGATTCCAACCTGATCTATTCGATCGTCGACGTGCTGCTGGGCGGCCGTCGCGGCACCGCGGCCCTGCGCATCGAGGGCCGGCCCTACACCACGATCGAACGCGTGCTGGTCCAGCGTATGGTCGAGGTGGTGCTGCACGACGCGCAACAGGCGTTCGAGCCGCTGACGCCCGTGCATTTCAACCTCGACCGTCTCGAGACCAACCCCCGCTTCGCCGCCATCGCGCGCCCGGCCAACGCCGCCATCCTGGTGAAGCTGCGCGTCGACATGGAAGACCGGGGCGGGCGGATCGAGCTTCTGCTGCCCTATGCGACGCTGGAGCCCATCCGGAAGATGCTGCTGCAGCAGTTCATGGGGGAGAAGTTCGGGCGCGACAACATCTGGGAAGGCCATCTGGCCAGCGAGCTCTGGACCACCCAGACGGAGGTCCGCGCCGTGCTGGACGAGCAGCAGGCGCCGCTGTCGTCGGTGCTGAACCTCAAGGTCGGCGACACCCTGATGCTGAACGCCACGCCCGACAGCGACATCTCGATCCGCGCCGGCCAGATCCCGCTGACGGTCGGCAAGATGGGCCGCAAGGGCGCCCACATCGCGGTGCGCGTCGAACGTCCGATCTCCAAGGACGCGGCGGCGGGGCTGACCAAGGGAGGGTTCCGATGATCGGCCTGGTCATGGACGCGGCGCTGATGCTGCTGCTGGTCTGCGCCATCGCCTTCGGCGTTCGGCTGGAGCGTCGGCTCAAGGTCTTGCGCGAGGGCCAGCTGGCCTTCGCCGGGGCGGTGACCGAGCTGAACGAGGCCGCGGGCCGCGCCGAGGCGGCGCTGGCCTCTCTGCGCGCCGCCGGTCAGGAGACCGACCTGCTGCATGACCGCATCGTGCGCGCCCGCGAGCTGAAGGGCGAGCTGGAGCGGCTGATCGCGCGGGGCGGGGACTTGCCCGAGCGTCGGCCCAC
>JAIEQC010000014.1 GCA_019748055.1 Caulobacteraceae bacterium
CGCGCGCCGCCCCGCCGCGTCGGCCCGCCGGGCGCCCGGATACGACTGGGTCGCTCTCGACTTCGCGGACTCTCAGGCCGACTGGGCCGGGGCTCTCGCGGGCGTGGACGCCGTGGTCAACTGCGTCGGCGCGCTTCAGGACGGGGCGGAGGACAGCCTGACCGCCGCCCACGTCGACGGCCCCCACCGGATGATCGCCGCCATGCAGGCCGCCGGCGTGCGCCAGCTCGTACACCTGTCGGCGGTCGGCGCCGACGACGCGGCCGGCACGGACTATGCGCGCAGCAAGGCGGAGACCGAGCGGATGATCGCCGCCTCCGGCCTCGACTGGGTCGTCCTGCGACCTTCGCTGGTCATCGGCCGTGGAGCGTTCGGGGGCACGGGCCTGATCCGCGCGCTGGCGGCCTTCCCGTTCGCCATCCCGATGGTCGGCGGCGACCAGCTGTTCCGCCCGATCTTCGCCGAGGATCTGGCCGGCGCCGTCGTCGCCGCCGTCGACGCCCCGCCGGGGCTGACCGCCGACCTCGGCGGGCCCCAGGCCGTGACGCAGGCCGATCTTCTGAGAAAGTACCGCGCATGGCTGGGCCTGCCGCCCGCACCCGTCCTGCGCCTGCCGCTCGCCGTCGCGCGGCCGGCCCTGGCGGTCGGCGACGTTCTGGGCCACCTCGGCTGGGCCTCGCCGCTGCGCACCACCTCGCTGCAGCAGATGAACCACGACGTCGCCGGCCGCGACGCGCCCTGGCCCGCCGCGCTGGGGGTTCCCCCGCGCGGCTTCGACGCCGTCCTGCGTCAGGTCCCGGCCTCGGTTCAGGACGTGCACCACGCCCGGCTATGGTTCGTGCGGCCGCTGGCGATCGTGACGCTCAGCCTGTTCTGGATCGCGACCGGCATCATCACCCTGCGCTGGGGCTGGGACGCGTCCGTGGCCACGCTCAACGCCGGCGGCTTCGGCGCCCTGTCGCCCTGGATCGCGGGAGGAGGGGCCGTGGTCGACGTCCTCCTGGGCATGGCGGTCCTCAAGCGGTCGTGGACCGCGCGCGCCGCCGTCGGCATGGCGCTGGTCTCCGTCGGCTACCTGATCGCGGGGACCTTCAGCCTGCCGCACCTCTGGCTCGACCCGCTGGGTCCGTGGCTGAAGGTCCTGCCGGGCATCGTGCTGGCGCTCTACGTCGCCGCCACGGAGGCGCGTCGCTGATGGACGCCTACGTCGCGATCAAGATGGTCCACATCCTGTCCGGCGCCGTCCTGTTCGGCACGGGCATGGGCATCGCCTTCTTCATGGTCTGGGCCCATCGGGGCCGGGACGCCGCCGCCGTCGCCCACGTCGCTGGCACGGTGGTGGTCGCCGACGCCCTGTTCACCGCCGTCGCCGTCATCGTCCAGCCGCTCAGCGGCCTGGCCCTGATCCATCTTCAGGGATACGCCCTGACCGAGCCCTGGCTGTTGTGGGCCTATGGTCTCTACGTCCTGACCGGCGCCTGCTGGCTGCCTGTGGTCGCCATCCAGATCCGCCTGCGCGACCTCGCCCGCGCCGCCGCCGCGTCCGGCGAACCGCTCCCGCCCGTCTACGACCGCCTCTACCGCGTCTGGCTGGCCCTCGGCTTTCCCGCCTTCGCCGCTGTGCTGGCCATCTACTGGCTGATGATCGCCAAGCCGGCGTGGACGTAACCCTTCGTCACCCGGTTTGACGCGCGTCGACTCTCGGCGCGTGTCATAGCCGCAGGGTGACCCAGCCCGCCGCGCCGCCGCACCGCCTGACCGCCCTAGAGATCGCCGCCCTGATCGCCGTGGTCGTCATCTGGGGCGTCAACAACGCCGCGGCCAAGGTGGCGACCGAAGAACTCCCGCCAATGCTGACCGCGGCCCTGCGCTTCGCCCTGGCCGGGGTCTGCCTGATACCCTTCGTCCGTCCGCCGTTCCCGGATCGACGCAGCCTGCTGATCATCGTCCTGATGGGCGGACCGATCCATTACGGCCTGATCTACCTCGGCTTCTGGCTGGCGAACGACGTCAGCCCGGCCTCGGTCGCCGCTCAACTGTGGATTCCGTTCACAGCCCTGTTCGCCTTTCTGATCCTGGGCGAGCGTCTGTCGCGCATGGCCCTTCTGGGTCTAGTCGTCGCCTTCGTCGGCGTCGCCTGGATGGCGGCCGACCCCCATGCGCTGGAGGACTGGAAGGCTATCGTCGTCGTCGGCATGGCCAGCGCGGCCTGGGCCCTGACCACCGTCATCGCCCGCCGCACGACCTCGATCCCGCCATTGAAGATGCAGGGTCTGCTGGCGCTCACCGCTCTTCCCACGCTCGCCGCCGCCTCGGCCTTCTGGGAGCGGGATCAGCTGCCCGCCATGGCGGCGGCCTCGCCCCTGACCTGGGCGGCGGTCCTGTGGTCCGGGCTCGCGTCGTCGATCGTCGCCACCAGCCTGATGTTCTGGCTGGTCCAGCGGCGGGAGGCCGGCCGCGTCACGCCCTATCTTCTGGCCACGCCGGTGGTGTCGATCCTGATCGGCGCGGTCTTCCTGGACGACGTCCTGACCGCCCAGATCCTGACCGGCGCGGCGCTGACCATGGGCGGCGTCGCCGTGGTCGCCCTCGCCGAACGCGGCCTCCGGGCCGGCGCGGCGAAGGCGTGAGGCCCGCCTCAAGCAGCGAGCGACCGCGTCGCGAGCGTTAGGCCAGCATAAAGCCTAGCCCGCCGCCACGATCCCGCACGCCACCCGCGCCCCCGCCCCGCCGATCGGCTGGGTCGTGTGGTCGTCGGCGCCGGCGTGGACCACGATGGCCGAGCCGTCCGCGTCCAGCAGCCAGGCGCCCGGCCCGGTCGCGGCGATCCGCGCGCGCGGCGTGAAGACCTCGGCCATCACCCGGCCGCCCGCGTCGGCGTGCACGTTGGGCAGGTCGCCGTCGTCCGGCCCTTCCGCATTCAGCAGCCCGTGCGGCTTGCCGCCCTCGCCGCCGTGGATGTGACCGCCGGCGCTGGTGAAGGCGCCTTCGCAGGTGCCGGTCTGGTGCAGGTGGATGCCGTGCCAACCCGGCGTCATGCCGGTCGCCTCGATCCGGATCAGCAAGCCCGTCGGCCCCTGCGTCAGCACCGCCCGGCCCACTCGCGCGCCCTCGGCGTTCACCAGCGTCGCCTCTCCGAAATCGCCCAGCGGCGCCCGCTCGGCCCCGCCCAAGGAGGCGCAGGCGCCCAGCGACGCGGTGATCGAAACGGCCAAGGCAGCGAGGGTGAGACGGCGCATGATCTTCTCCGTGGACGGCGGGTTCGGAACGGCCCCCGCGACTTGGCCCCAAAGGCCGATGAATGCTAGAAACCGGGGGCGCGGAACACGTTCCGATTCCGCCGGACGAAAGCCCGAAATCCTTGACCGACACCCCCCCTGAGAACGGCGCCCCCCGGGGCGCCGACGTCGCCTCCATCACCATCGAGGACGAACTGCGCAAGTCGTACCTCGACTATGCGATGAGCGTCATCGTCAGCCGTGCCCTGCCGGACGCCCGCGACGGGCTCAAGCCGGTGCATCGTCGCATCCTGTATTCGATGCACGACCTCGGGATGGAGCCGTCGAAGTCCTATTCCAAGTGCGCCCGCGTGGTCGGCGACGTGCTGGGCCGCTTCCACCCGCACGGCGACGCCTCGGTCTACATGGCGCTGGTGCGCATGGCCCAGCCTTTCTCGATGGGCCTGATGCTGGTCGACGGCCAGGGCAACTTCGGCTCGGTGGACGGGGACATGCCCGCCTCCATGCGCTACACCGAGTGCCGCATGGCCACGGCGGCCACGGCCCTGATGGCCGACATCGACAAGGACACCGTCGACTTCCAGCCGAACTACGATGAGAAGGAGCTGGAGCCGGTCGTCCTGCCGACCCGCATCCCCAATCTTCTGGTCAACGGCGCCGGCGGCATCGCGGTCGGCATGGCCACCAACATCCCGCCGCACAATCTGGGCGAGGTGATCGACGCCTGCCTGGCCTTGCTGGACGATCCTGCGATCGGCGACGACGCCCTGCTGGACATCGTGCCCGGCCCCGACTTCCCCACGGGCGGCGAGATCATGGGCCGCACGGCTCCCCGCGTCGCCCTGCGCGACGGCCGCGGCTCGGTGGTGGTGCGCGGCAAGGCCTCGATCGAGACCATCCGCAAGGACCGCGAGGCGATTGTGGTCACCGAGCTGCCGTATCAGGTCAACAAGCAGACCCTGATCGAGCGCATCGCCGAGCTGGTCCGCGAGAAGAAGATCGAGGGCATTTCCGACGTCCGCGACGAATCCGACCGCCACGGCATGCGCATGGTGGTGGAGCTGAAGCGCGACGCGTCCGGCGACGTGGTCCTGAACCAGCTGTGGCGCTTCACCGCCATGCAGAGCTCGTTCGGCGTCAACATGCTGGCCCTGAACCACGGGCGCCCCGAGCAGATGGGCCTGCGCGCCCTGCTGGAGGCCTTCCTGGAGTTCCGGGAAGAGGTCGTCGTCCGTCGCATCAAGTTCGAACTGGCCAAGGCCCGCGACCGCGGCCACGTCTTGGTCGGCCTGGCCGTCGCCGTGGCCAACATCGACGAGGTCATCCACATCATCCGCTCCTCGGCCGACCCGTCCGAGGCGCGCGAGCGGCTGCAGGCCAAGTCTTGGCCCGTGGGCGACATGATCGCCCTGGTCGAGCTGATCGCCGATCCGCGCTCGATGCTGATCGACGGCGACAAGCTGAACCTGACCGACGAACAGGCCCGCGCCATCCTGGCCCTGACCCTGTCGCGCCTGACCGGCCTCGGCCGCGACGACATCTTCGGCGAGGCGCGCGAGCTGGCCGGCACGATCCAGGGCCACCTGACCCTGCTCAGCGACCGCGCCAACATCCTGGGCGTCATCCGCGAGGAGCTGCAGGAGGTGAAGGACAAGTTCGCCGTCCCGCGTCGCACCCTGATCGGGGAAGGCGACGGCGAGATGGAGGACGAGGACCTGATCCCGCGCGAGGACATGGTCGTCACGGTCACCCACGGCGGCTACGTCAAGCGGGTGGCGCTGAACGCCTATCGGACCCAGCATCGCGGCGGCAAGGGCCGCTCGGGCGTGGCGATGAAGGAGGACGACGCCGTCGTCGGCGTCTTCTCCGCCTCGACCCACACCCCGGTCCTGTTCTTCGCCACCAACGGCAAGGCCTACAAGCTAAAGACCTGGCGCCTGCCGCTGGGCAATCCGCAGTCGCGCGGCAAGGCCTTCGTGAACCTGCTGCCGATCGAGCCCGGCGACACCATCATGAACGTCCTGCCCCTGCCGGAGGACGAAGCGACCTGGGGCGATTACGACATCATGTTCGCCACGGCGTCGGGCGACGTGCGCCGCAACAAGCTGTCCGACTTCGCCACCGTCAACCGCGCCGGCAAGATCGCCATGAAGCTGGAGGAGGGCGACCACATGGTCGGCGTCGCCCTGTGCACCGGCGAGGACGACGTGCTGCTGACCACCGCCCTGGGTCAGGCCATCCGCTTCAAGGCCGACGACGTGCGCGTGTTCAAGGGCCGGGACTCCACCGGCGTGCGCGGCGTCCGCCTGGCCGAAGGCGACGAGGTCATCTCCATGGCCATTCTCGGCCGCGTCGACGCCACGCCGGAAGAGCGCGCGGCCTACGTCAAGCACGCCAACGCCATGCGCCGCGCTGCGAACGGCGAGGGCGACGATGAGACGCCGATCGAGGCGGATGAAGAAGCCGTCGCGGACGCCGTCCTGTCGGTCGAACGCATCGCCGAACTGGGCGCCGCGGAACAGTTCATCCTGACCGTCACCGAAACCGGCTTCGGCAAGCGTTCCTCGGCCTATGAGTACCGCCGCACCGGTCGCGGCGGCAAAGGCCTGACCGCCCACGGCCTCGGCGGTCGCGCGGGTAACCGCTTGGCCGCCGCCTTCCCGGTCGAGGAGAGCGACGACCTGCTGCTGGTCACCTCGGGTGGTCAGATGATCCGCACCCGCATGGACCAGGTCCGCATCGTCGGCCGCGCCAGCCAGGGCGTCACCATCTTCAAGACCGCCGAGGGCGAGAAGGTGGTGTCCGTGGAACGCCTGCCGGATTCAGGCGGCGGCGACGCCGAAGCCGGCGAGGTCGAGGCGGGGGAGGGCGAGGGCTGACGGTCCTCTTCATCGACGGCGCTCCCGCCACTGCCGACGACCTCGCCCATCAGGCGCTGGTCAACCACGGTGCCTACACCTCGTTCCGCGCGGAGAGCGGTGCCGCTCGGGGGCTGGGTCTGCATTTGGCCCGGCTGGAGGCCGCCTCCGTCGAACTGTTCGGCGAGGCCGCGGGCGAGGACCGCCTGCGCGACCTCGTGCGCGCCGCGCTCGGCGACCGCGACCATGCGTGGCTGCGGGTCAGCCTGTTCGCGCCGGAGATCTCCCATCGACAGGTCGCGTGGACCGGCCGTCCCCGCGTGATGGTCGGGGTCTTCGACCCGCCTGTGCCGCTCGCCCCATGCCGGGTCATGCCGCTGACCTACCTGCGCGAGGCCCCGCATCTGAAGCACGTCGCCACCATGGGCCTGATCCGCGCCCGCCGCGCGGCGGTCCAGGCCGGCTTCGGCGACGCCCTGTTAACCGACGCCGAGGGCCGCATTCTCGAGGGCACGCTGTGGAATGTCGGCTTCGTGCGCGGCCAACAGGTCGTCTGGCCGGAAGGCCCCAAGCTGGAAGGCGTCGCCCAAGCCTTGATCCAGCGAAATCTGGACGCAGTGGGCATGACCTCGCGCCGCGCCGTCGTCCGTCTGGCGGACCTCCCGACGTTCGACCACGCCTTCCTGTGCAACAGCGCCACGCCCGCCGCCGCCCTGACCGCCATAGGCGACCACGCGTTCGATTTCGCTCCGGACGTCGTCGCCCGGCTCGCCGCGGCGTGGTCGGCGGCCCCGCCGGAAAAAATCTGACGCCTTTTCCCGACGGCGTCCGCGAACCGGGTTATGATGGGGACCGAGGGGCTGGCATGCCCCCGCCAATGTGCACGATGTGCAGTCGTTTTTTTCGTGTGACGCCACCGTCGTTTTCGACTCGATCGACTCGATCGACTCTGTTTTTTTCGGTCGGCCTGGGCTCCGGGCGGCACAGGGGACCCCCATGCGCATCGGGCTCTATCCCGGCACTTTCGATCCGATCACCAACGGCCACATGGACATCATCGGCCGGGCAGTGAAGCTGGTGGACCGGCTCGTCATCGGCGTGGCCCGCAATGACGACAAGGGCCCGCTTTTCACGACCGACGAACGCGTGGAGATGGTCCGCGCCGAGGTGGCCCATCTGGGCGACGCGGTGGAAGTACGGGCCTTCGACACCCTGCTGATGCATTTCGCGGAGTCGCTGAACGCCACCGTCATCGTGCGCGGCCTGCGCGCCGTGGCCGACTTCGAGTACGAGTTTCAGATGACGGCGATGAACCAGCGCCTGAATGCCGACATAGAGACGGTCTTTCTGATGGCCGACCCGCGTCACCAGGCCATCGCCAGCCGTCTGGTCAAGGAGATCGCGCGCCTAGACGGCGCCGTGGAAAGTTTCGTCAGCCCGGCCGTCGCCTCCGCGGTCCGTGCCCGTGTGAAGAGGTGAGAATGAAGGTTCCGGCGTGGTTCATCGGCGTCGCCGCCGCTCTGTCCTTTGGAGGGATGGCGTCGGCGCAGGACCGCTGGCGCACCGTCGATCCGGCCAATCTTCTGGTCATCGACACGATTCACGGCCGCATCCTTGTGGAGTTGGAGCCGCGAATGGCCCCGAACCACGTGGAGCGCGTCCGCACGCTCGCGGATCGGGGCTTCTATGACGGCGTGCCCTTCCATCGCGTCATCCCGGGCTTCATGGCCCAGACGGGGGATCCGACCGGCACCGGCGCGGGGGGCAGCGACCTGCCCGACCTCAAGGCCGAGTTCGCGTTCCGCCGGGGCGCCGAGGACGGCTTCGTCCCCGTCCCCAACGCGGGTCCGGGCCTCGTCGGCCTGATGGGCTCCATGCCCGTCTCCAGCCAGCCAGACGCCCAGATGATGTTCACGGTGGACAAGAAGACCCCGGCCCAAGGCCTGTTCTGCCCGGCGACCGTCGGTATGGCCCGCTCGGGTCCGGTCGACAGCGCCAACAGCCAATTCTACCTGATGACGGGCCGCAACGACCGCCTGAACGGAACCTACACCCCTTTCGGCCGTGTCGTTCAGGGGATGGAGGCGGTCCGTGCCATCAAGGCCGGCGAGGACGCCCAGGACGGCGCCGTCCAGGGAGAACCCGATCGCATGGTCCGCGTGCGCACCGCCGCCGCGATGCCTGCAGGCGAACGCCCGAGCGTGCGTGTGATGGATCCCGCAAGCCCGACCTACCAGGCCTCGATCGAGACGACCCGCGGAGCCCGCGGCGGCGCCTTCAACGTCTGTGATTTGATGCCCCTCGTGGAGGTGACCCCATGAAGCGCCTGACCGCATCCCTGATCGCCCTGACGCTCGTGGCGGCCGGGGCCGGCCATGCCGCCGCCCAAGACCCCCGCCTCGGCGTCGTTCCCGGGGCCCCGGTCATGGCGGTGGATGAGGCGGGTTGGCGACGCGTGGCTGCCGAGAACCTGCTTCTGATCGACACCACCAAGGGCCGGATCATCGTCGAACTGCTTCCTGAGGCGGCCCCCCTGCATGTCGAGCGGATCCGCCTGCTGTCGCGCCTCGGCGTCTACGACGGCTTGGTCTGGCATCGCGTCATCGACTGGTTCATGGCCCAGACGGGCGACCCCCTGGGCACCGGCGAGGGTCAGAGCGCCTATCCCGATCTGGTGGGCGAGTTCACCTTCCGGCGCGGCCCCGATATGGCCTTCACGCCCGTCGCGTCGCCCGCCGGCGCGGTGGTCGGCTTCATGAACAGCCTGCCGGTCCAGACCCAGCCCGACGCCCTGATGCCGCTGACCTCGGACGGCAAGGTGCACGCCTGGGGGCTCTACTGCCCGGGCGTCGCCGGCATGGCGCGGGACGAGGATCCCGACACCGCCAACAGCCAGTTCTTCATCATGCGCCAGCCCTATCCGGCGCTGGACAAGCGCTACACCATCTGGGGCATGACGCTGGAAGGTCTGGACGTCGTCCGCGCGCTCAAGCCGGGCGCCGATCCCTCCGGCCAGGTGACAGAGCCGGACCGCATGATCCGCGTCCGCGTCGCCGCCGACCTGCCGGAAGCTGAACGCCCCGTCGTCCACGTCATGCGGGCCCAGGCGCCGGCCTTCGTCGAGACGGTGGCCCAGACGCGCGCCGCGCGCGGGGCCGACTTCTCGGTCTGCGACCTCAGCCTGCCGGTTCAGGTCTCGCCGCCGCCGCCTCCTCCGCCGCCCGCGGCCTGACCGCCGCGCCGCCTGCGTCTGCGACGTTTCGAGGGGGCTGCCTGCCGCTCCTCGCGCATCTTCTGCAGCAGCAGGCCCTCGCGCAGGCCACGATCGGCGACCCGCACCCGTTCGCTGGGCCAGCCGCGCTGCACCGCCTCCAGGATCGCCGCGCCGGCCATCACCAGATCGGCCCGCTCCTGCCCGATGCAACTGTCCGCAGCCCGCCCCCCGGGGCCGAGGTGCAGCAGCCGCGCCGCCGCCGCCTCGCACTGCGCCCGCGTCATCCACAGCCCGTCGACCTGGTCCCGCCGATACCGCTTCAGCCCGAGGTGCACCCCCGCCAGGCTGGTGATCGCCCCCGACGTGCCGACAAGATGCCCTCGCCCGGCATGGAACAGGGCCGTCAGATCCGGCGGACACTCGGCCTTCTCCAGCGCCCGCGTCATGGTTCCGACCATGGCCTCGAACCAGTCGTTCAGGCCTTCCTTCGGTTCCGGGTGTCCCTCGGCCAGAGTGACCACCCCGACCGGCGCGCTCATCCAGGCCACGGTCTTGAACCCTCGCCCGTCGCCGCGCATCCACGACAGTTCGGTCGAGCCGCCGCCCACGTCGATCACCAGGGCGGCCTCGCTGCGCACGTCCAGCAGGTTGCGGCACCCTTCGACCGACAGGGCCGCTTCTTCCTCAGGCCCGATGATCCGAAGCTTCAGCCCGGTGCCGGCACGGACCCGCTCCACGAACTCGGCCCCGTTCGTCGCCTGGCGGCACGCCTGGGTCGCCACGGCGCTGATCCGGGCCCCCTCGATGCCGCGTCGCGCCAGACGCTCGGCGCACAGGTCCAGCGCCTCATAGGCCCGGTCCATGGCGGCGTCGTCCAGCCGGCCGCTGCGCGTCATCCCCTCGCCCAGCCGCACGATCCGGCTGAAGCTGTCGACCACGCGGAAGCCCTCGCGCGCCGGGCGGGCGATCAGCAGGCGGCAGTTGTTGGTCCCCAGATCGAGCGCGCCGTACAGGGGCGCATCCCGACCGTCGCCGTCGCGGCGGGGGGACCGGGCGTCGCGCCCCGCGGGCGCGCCGTCGATCTCCGGCATGGCCGAACTTTCTTTGGGCGGTCCGAAGGCGACCCCCGTCGTCCATGACGATAGCGCGACGCACCGTCCGCGCAATGCCGACCCTGTCAGGAAGATGAACGAAGCGCTCGGACGCGGCTCAGGCTTGGCCGTTCAGAATGCGAGCATGACCCAATCGTCCACCGCCCGCTTCCGCCTCGGCCAGGCCGTCCGCCACCGGGATCACGCCTTCGCCGGCGTGATCGTGGACGTCGACGCCGCCTATGCCGGCACTCCCGCCGACGTCGGCGACGTCGACGCGGCCCAGCCGTTCTACCGGGTGTTGGCCACGGGCGAGGACGGCGGCTTCGTCGCCTATGCGGCTGAGGACGTCCTGACGGCCGCCGGCTTGCAGCCCCTCGACCTGCCGGCCGGCTGGCTGCGCAAGGACGCGTCCGGCCGCATGACGCCGGCCGCGCATCGTCTCCAGTGACGCTGGCGCCCACGCGCGCGTGCGCCTAGGTTCCGCGCGACGCGCCGCAAGAGCGCGAAGGCAGGAGAGCGTCCCATGTCCGACTTCGAGCACGTCTTCGAAACCCCGCCGGAAGGCGCGGCCGAGGACTGGACGATTCCGCAGAACTGGGGCGCCTACACTCCGGTCGAGCACGAGACCTGGAACACCCTCTACGCCCGGCAGATGAAGATCCTGCCCGGCCGCGCCGCCGACGTCTTCCTGAAGGGTCTGAACGCGCTGGACCTGAACACGGGCGGCATCCCCGACTTCGAGGTCATGAACCCCAAGCTGCAGGCGCTCACCGGCTGGACCGTCGTCTGCGTGCCGGGCCTGGTGCCCGACGAGGTCTTCTTCGACCACCTGGCCAACCGCCGCTTCCCGTCGGGCCAGTTCATCCGCAAGCCGGACCAGCTGGACTATCTGCAGGAGCCGGACATCTTCCACGACGTCTTCGGTCACGTGCCGATGCTGACGGACCCGGACTTCGCCGACTACATGGAGGCCTACGGCAAGGGCGGCCAGCGCGCCGCTTCGCTCGGCATGCTCCCGAACCTGGCGCGGCTCTACTGGTACACGGTCGAGTTCGGCCTGATGCAGGACGCGGGCGGCCTGCGCATCTACGGCGCCGGCATCGTGTCTTCGGCGACCGAGAGCGTCTTCGCGGTCGAGGACGCGTCCCCCAACCGGATCGGCTTCGATCTGGAGCGGGTGATGCGCACCCTGTACCGCATCGACGACTTCCAGCAGGTCTACTTCGTCATCGACTCGATCGAGCGCCTGAAGCGCGAGACGTTGCAGGACTTCGGACCCGTCTACGCCCGGCTGAAGGACGCCGACACCATCCCGATCGACGCCGTGCTGGAGCACGACGAGGTCTTCACCCACGGCACCCAGGCCTATGCCGCGCGGGGCGGACGCTTCGCGGCCTAGGCCCGCTGGAAGGGGTAGAAGCCGCCGCCCAGATCCAGGATGCCGGTCAGCTCGTCCAGCGCCGCCCGGCTTTCGGTCAGCAGGGCGGGATCGGCCAGGTCGCGGGCGACCAGTTCGTCGCGATAGTGCCGCTCGGCCCAGGCGTTCAGCCGGTCGTGCAGGTCGGGCGTCAGCCGCATCGCCGGATTGGTCGCCGCCAGTTCCGCCTCGGTCAGCACCACGCGCAGGCGCAGGCAGGCGGGGCCGCCGCCGTTGCGCATGGACTGGCGCACGTCGACGAACCGCACCTCTCCGATCGGGCCATTGGAGGCGACCAGCCGCTCCGTGACCGCACGGCTGCGCGCATTCTCCTGCGTCTCGGTCGGGCAGATCAGCGTCAGCCGATCCTGACCGGGAACCTGGATCAGCATGGAGTTGAACAGATAGCTGGCGATGGCGTCGCCCAGCGGCAGGTCGGAGTTGGAGACCTCCACGAACACCGGCTCGAACCGGCCGTCGGCGGCGCGCCGGATGGCCTCGTGCGTCGCCGCCGTGTCCTCGAACGCCAGCTCGTGATGGAACAGCACGTTCAGGGCGCCGACGCAGACCACGTCGTTATGGAAGGTCCCGCCCGCGATGGCGTCGCGCGACTGCCGCGCCAGCACCGCGCCGGTCGCCCCGTGCCGCCGCATGACGGCGTCGGAGGCCTCGCGCGTCTGGCGGGCGGGGAACAGGCCGGTCCAGCCCTCCCAGGCTTCGCGGCCCCAGACCATCAGGTTGACGCCGGGCGCCCCGTGCCCGGCGCACAGGCGCACGTGATTGGCCGCGCCCTCGTCGGCCAGATGGGCGACGGGAGGCAGGGCGTCGTGAACGGCGAAGCGGTCCGGATCGGGGAACAGGGCGTCCAGCGCCCGCGTCGTCTGCCGATGCTCCAGCGAGCGGTGCAGGTTGGTCACCAGATTGGCCGGGGTGAAGTGCACCCGCCCGTCGGCGCTGTCCGCGCTGGGCGTCACCGTCGCGGCGTTGGCGGCCCACATGGCCGAGGCGGAGCAGGCGGCGGCGGCGAAGGCGGGGGCGTCGCGCCACGCGTCCTCCAGCACGCGCGCGTCCGACCCGACGAAGCCCAGCGAGCGCAGGAAGCGGATGTCCGGCCGCTCCTGCGGCGGCAGCACGAACTGCGGCAGGCCCAGATCCGCCAGCAGCCGCATCTTCTGCAGCCCCTGCAGCACCGCCGCCTTCGGATTGGACGCCAGCCCCCGGTTCCGGTCAGACGCTAGGTTCCCCGGCGACAGCCCCGCATAGGAATGCGTCGGCCCGATCAGTCCGTCGGCGTTGGCCTCGACGGCGGGCGTCATGGCGCTATCCGCACTATTACGGGCTCTGGGCCCACACTAGAAGGCTCCGCGATTACTCCGAGATCGCCCAAAACTGGCAGTGCGAACAGCCAGACAAGTCCAGTGACTGATGCAGCCAGCACGGCCAGAACTGCTAGGCCGATCAAGCCGCGTGATCTTGCAAAGGGAAGGCCAATCACTCCGCACAGGACTAGGAATATGAAGCACCACATCCGCAGGCCTTGATCATGGGACAAGCCTCCACCGATCTTGTTTTGCAGGAACAAGTTCAGGGTCGCTCCCGACATGGCCACCCCTAGGGCAACGACCGGCCAGCGCACGTTCTCGAGCAAGGCTTCGCGAATCCCTCTTGCACCGATCCGCCGCTCTCCCCGCCAGTCGGTGATCACGCCCGCAGCCCCTTCATCTCCCCCTCGATGTTGCGGACCTCGCCCGCCTCGAAGCTGGCGACCGGATAGGCGCAGTAGTCGGCGGCGTAATAGGCGCTGGGCCGGTGGTTGCCGCTTGCGCCAAGCCCGCCGAAGGGCATGTCGCCCGCCGCGCCGGTGGTCGGGCGGTTGAAGTTCACGACGCCCGCGCGGATGCGGGTGATGAACCGGTCCCACTTCGCCGGATCGTCGCTGACCAGACCGGCGGACAGGCCGTACTTCGTCCGGTTCGCCGCCGCGATCGCCTCATCGAACAGGGGCACGCGCTGGACCGACAGGAAGGGGGCGAAGATCTCCTCGTCCGGCACGGTCACGTCGGTGACGTCGATCAGGGCGGGTCTGACGAAGGCGTCCGACAGGCCCTCGACCGGGCCCGTGTCGCGGATCACGCGCGCGCCCATGTCGATCCGCGCCTGCAGCGCCTCGCGCGCCTGCGCCGCGGCGCGGGCCGAGATCAGCGGGCCGCCGAACGGCTCGGGCGACGAGTTCCACGGCGCATAGGTCAGACGGTCCATCATGGCCGCCACGGCCTCGATCACGGCGTCGCCCTTCGGCCCCGCCTCGACGATCAGCCGCCGCGCGCACGAGCAGCGCTGGCCGGTGGTGACGAAGGCGCTCATGGCCACGATGCCGGCCACGGCCTCCGCGTCCTGGGCGTCCCAGACCACCAGCGGATTGTTGCCGCCCAGCTCCAGCGCCAGGATCACGTGTGGGTTTTCGGCGAACTGGCGCTTGAAGTGAGCGCCCGCGGCGCCCGAGCCGGTGAACATCAGGGCGTCGATGTCCTGGCTCAGCAGGGCCTGACCCACCTCGCGCCCGCCCTGCACGACGTTGACCACCCCCTCCGGCAAGTCGGCCTCGCGCAGGCACTCCAGCATCAGCTGCCCGGTCAGCGGCGCTTCCTCGGACGGCTTGAAGATCACGACATCGCCCGCCAGCAGCGCCGGGACGATGTGGCCATTGGGCAGGTGGCCGGGGAAGTTGAACGGCCCCAGCACCACCGCCACGCCGTGCGGTCGGTGGCGCAGCACCGCGCGGCCGAAGCCGGTGGCGGTCTCGCGTTCGCCGGTCCGCTCGTCATAGGCGCGGATGGAGATGTCGACCTTGCCCTGCATGGCCGCCAGTTCGGCGGTGGTCTCCCACAGCGCCTTGCCGGTCTCGCGGCTGATGGCCTCGGCGATCTCCGGCGCGCGGGCCTTCAGCGCCGCCTGATAGCGCTTCAGGGCGTCGATGCGGGACTGCCTGGGCCGATCAGCCCAGTCGGCAAAGGCGCGCCGCGCCATCACCGCCGCGCGCTCGACCTCGCCCACGGTGGCGGCGTCGCCTTCCCACACGGTCTCGCCGGTGGCCGGGTCGGTGGAGATCAGTCGGCTCATGGGGTCAGCTCTTCACGCGGATCGGGTCGCCGTCGCGCACCTTCAGGGCGGCGGCGGTTTCACCGTCGATATGGGCATGGTCGCCCTCGATCGCCGCCTTCTGCCGCACGGCGCGGAAGCCCGCGATGCTGGCGGTCGAGATCAGGGCCGGCAGTTCGGCGTCGACCTGGTCCACGATCCTGGCTGTCAGGGCGCGCGCGTCGCGCACGGTGCGGATGTCGTCGCGGCGGCAGGTGACGGTCGGTCCGGCGTCGAAGATGTCGACCAGGCCGTTGGGCCGGAAGCCCTCGCTCTCCAGCAGCGCCATCGCCGGCACGCCCTGCGGATGGACCTTGCCGATCACCGCCCGCGCGGGCTCGGGCAGCAGCTCGACGTAGATCGGCTCGCGCGGCGCCAGGTCCAGGATGAACTGCTTGTCGGTCGAGCCGGTCATCCGGTCGGCCTCGTCGAACTCCATGGGGAAGAACTTGTGCGCCACGTGGTCCCAGAAGGGACAGGCGCCGTCGGGCGTGAACACGCCGCGCAGCTCGGCCAGCACGGTGTCGGCGAACAGGTCCGGCTGGGCCCCGATCAGCATGTAGCGCGACTGGCTGAGCAGCCGCCCCGCGCCGCCCTTGCGCCGGTCCGCCTTCAGGAAAAGCGACCCCACTTCGGTCCAGCCCGTGCACTCGTTGACCAGCTTCAGCGTCTGGTGCTCCAGCCGCACCCCCAGGCTGGGCGACGACTGCGTCGTGTTCTGCACCCGGAAGCTGAAGAACGGACGCTTCAGCCCCACGGTGGCCTTGACCGAGCCCACACCGTCGACGTCGCCGGTGTCGGTCTCCTCCAGCATCAGCGTGTACCAGGCCTGCTCCTTCGGCACCGCGCCGGCGAAGCTGTCGCGGCACAGGTCCAGCCGCTCGGACAGCTGGTCCGGATCCTCGGGCAGGCTGGTGAAGCCGGGCCCGGACAGGATGGCCAGTTCCAGAAGGAAGTCGAGGTCGGCAGGGCCGGCGGGTCGAACGACGAGCATGCGGGTTACGCGGTCTCCAGGCGAAGGCGTTTAAGGCGGGCGGCGTCGATCTCTCCGGACGCGACGCGGCACAGGATCAGGGCGCTGAGCCTCGCCCTCTCCGCAAAGGACTCGGGCCAGGCGAACTCCTGATCCGAATGGATGTCGCCGCCGACGACGCCCAGCGTGTCGACGTTGGGCAGGCCCGCGGCGTGCAGGTTGTTGCCCTCGCACACCCCGCCCGACGGCTTCCACGCGATCGTCTGGCCCAGCAGGGCGCCGGTCGCCCGCACCGCTTCGAACAGCTCGGTCTGGGCCGCGTCCATCGGCTTCGGCGCGCGGGTCATGCCGCCATGCAGGTGCAGCGACAGGCCGGGCAGGGGAGGGGCGCCGGCGATCTCGCCCACCGCGTCGGTCACCCAGGCGGCGGACTGGCTGTCGGGGACGCGGACGTTGAACCGCACCACGGCCCGGTCGGCCACGACGTTCAGCGCGCCGCCCCCCGAAATCTTGGCCACATTGACCGTCACGCTTTCGCGCCGGCCGTTCAGCTCGTGCAGCTGCGCCGCGACGATGGCCGCGCCGGCGACGGCGTTGGCTCCCTCATGGAAGGCGCGGCCCGCGTGCGCGGCCTTGCCCTGCACGACCAGATGGAAGTTGCCGCTGCCCTTGCGCGCGCCCGCCAAGGTGCCGTCCGGCAGCGACGGCTCATAGGTCAGGCCCAGATGCCCGCGCACGCCCAGTTCGGCCAGCAGCGGCGCGGAGCCCGGCGAGCCGATCTCCTCGTCCGGCGACAGCAGCACGGTCCAGCCGACGGCCTCGCGCGCGGGATGGGTCTCGAACGCCTCCAGCGCGCCCAGCATAACGGAGATGCCGCCCTTCATGTCGGCGATCCCCGGACCGTTCAGGGCGCCGTCGGCGCGGCGCATGACGGACTGGAACGACGACTCGACCGGGAAGACGGTGTCGTAATGGCCGGTCAGCACGATCTGGATGGGCGCTTCGGGCCGGCAGGTCAGCTTCAACGCCGGCGCATGCGGCCGCGACAAGACCTCGCCCTGTTCGCCGATCGTGACCGAATCCGCCGTCGGCACGCGCTCCACCCCGCAGGGCAGGCGCGCGGCCTCGGCCTCCAGAAGGTCCAGCATCCGCGCCAGTCCCTCCGTATTGCCGCTGCCGGAGTTGATCCCGGCCCAGGTCATGGCGCGATCCACCAGCCGCTCGGCGTCGGCGGCGACCTTGTCGAGCACGGCCTGTTCGGAAGAAGAGAACGACATGCCGTGGGCTTAGCCGCCCCCATCGCAAAGGTGAAGGCGAAGCCGCTTCGCGTGCGACGCCGCAGGGCGTAGCATCCCGTGGGAATCGCGGGGGAGAACGCAGGGCGATGACTCAGTGGATCCACATGATCAACCCGCTCGCGCCCTTGCGCGGCGAGGTCGAGGCGCGGGCGGCCGCGGGAGCCTCCAGCTTCGCCCTGTTGATCTCGGGCGCCATGTCCGCCTTCGGGGCGGTGCTGATGAGCCAGAACATGGGCGCCCTGCGCATGGCGGCGACCGAAGAGGCGCGGCGTTTCGCCGAACAGTCTCCTCAGACGGCGGCCATCCTTCAGGGGATGGTCGAAAACGGCATGATCGAGATGGGCGTCGTTCTGGCCGGCGGCTGGGCGGCGTTCCAGGTCATTCTGGCGGCCTGGCACTGGCGTCGGCGCGGCACCGTGATCCCGATCATCTTCCTGGTTCTGCTGGTCTATCGGTTGGGTGACCGGGCGATCGACCTGGCATTGCGGCCCGGCGACGCGACCGGCTGGACCTTCGTGAGCGTGGTGCTTCTGGCGGTGTGCGTACTTCTTCATGCGGTGTCGCTGCGAGGCGCCTCGCGCGCGGCGGAGCTGCGCAGGGCCGCCTGATCAGTCGCGGTTGGGACGTCGGTCCTCGCGGCCGTCGGTCCGACCGCTCTCGCGTCGCCAGCGGATCGACAGGCTGGCCTCGCCCTGGCCGCCGAACTTCGACTGGATGGCCAGGTTGCGTCGCGGCTGCCATTCCACGCTGACGGCCGCGCCGCCTTCGCCGCCGCCGATGATCTCCAGATAGACGTCGTCGGAGATGTAGCGCCCGCCCGCCACGGTCAGGCCCGACGCCTCCGCCCCGAACGACAGGCGGTCCAGTCCAGCCAGCTCCCTCAGGCTGCCGAACACGTCGAACCCGCCGCCGCCCGCCAGCGACGCCACGCCCGACGCCAGCTGCGCCGCCTCGACCGGCGACAGCTGAGAGGCGGAACGTCCGAACAACACCTGGGACAGGATTTCGTCCTGCGGCAGGGCGGGGGTGGAGGTGAGGGCGATCACCGGCCGCGCGGCAGTCCCTGTGACGCGGATCGTCGCCGTCAGAGCCGGATCGTCGCGCGTGGCCTCCAGGTTCAGCCGGATCTGCGCCGGATCGGTCGACAGGATGACGCGACCGTCCTCATCGAAGACGAAGCGCTTGCCCGCGAACTCATAGTCGCCGCGCACCACCCGGGCGACGCCGCTCAGCGTCGGTCTGGTCAGGGTGCCGCCGACGTCGGCCGTCACGTTCATCTCGACGTTCAGACCCCGCCCGACCACGCGGATGTCGCCGCCGGGAGATCGTATCTGGATCGCCAGACGGATCAGCGGGCCTTGTGGGCCGCGCACCTGTTCCACCTCGTCGTCCGGTATGTCGCCCGGCCGGTTCACCTCGATCACGTCCATGCGCACGATGCCGTTCGAGCCCGGCAGATTCGGCTCGATCCGCGCCTCGTCGACGTCCAGCCGACCGGCCAGGGTGATGGCGCCGTCCGTGCGTCGCTCGACGGTGATCGGCCCCGAAGCCCGCGCCACAGCCAGGTCGTTGTCGATCACGCGGAAGCGGTTCAGGTCCAGTCTGAAGCTGGACGCGCCGCCTTGACGCAGGCCCAGTCGCCCGTCGCCACCGACCGTGCCGCCCTCGCCGTCGGTCGCCGTAAACGTTTCGATCAGGGCGGTCTCGTCGTCGAACCGAACCGCCAGACGGAGAGCCTCCAGCCTCAGGCCCGACGTCGAGTCGCGGAATGCGCCCTGCGCCAGGTCCAGTCGACCGGTCAGGCGCGGCTCGTTCCAGCTGCCGCCCAGCGTTGCGTCGGCTTCGACCTGTCCCGACAGGGTGCGGTTTCCGCCGACGAACAGGTCCCAGATCGGCTGTATCTGGCCTTCCGCCGAGACCTGTCCCGACATCGGGCGCGTTCTGTCGATTGCCAGCCGCAGCGGGCTGGCCGAGGCCACGACCGGCAAGGTCACGTCCGCTGAGGCCTCGACGGCGCCCTCGTCCTTCGCCTGGGCGACCAGTCGGAGGCGGTCGTCGATCAGACTGGCGTTGAGCGTTCCGTCCACCGCCATGCCGCGTGGGGCGTCCACGCTGCGGACATTCTCGAGGGTCAGTTGGGCCGAACCCGTCAGATCGTCGCCGGCCCCGCGAAGAGATACGGTGCCGGTCGCACGGCCACGCAGGTCTCCAACCAGCGAGCCCAACTCCACGCTGGTCAGGTCGGCTTGGACGAAGGTCGCCCGGCTGTCGGAACGATAGTCGCCGATCAACACGCCGCCGCCGACGGCAAGATCAGCGCGGACCACGCGGCCGTCGTCCGCCATGGCGAACACCAGCGGCCGGCGCGTGGTGAAGGCGATTTCCCTCACGCGTCCGTCGCCGTTCAGCGTCACGGTTTGTGCCTGCGACGTCCGGGAATAGACGCCGTCGCCCTGGAACTGCACCGGGGTGCCGCCGCCGACGTCGACCGAAGCGGTAAAGGGCAGGTTGGCTAGAGAGCCGGAGCCTCGCAGCTCCAGGGTCCGGATCGACAGGGTCGATCCGGCGAACGTCACGTTGCGTCCCGAGACGTTCAGCACGGCGCTTTCCGAAGCCGCGCCGTCGGTCAGGCGCACCCGCCCGTCCAACGCCCCGCTGCGCAGAAAGGCCCCAGGGCGTGCCGTAAACGTCAGGTCGGCGCTTGAGGGGAAGCCGCGCGACAGGGTCACGTCGCCCTGCGCCACCACCCCGCCGGCGTTCAGGTCCACGCCCGTCAGCCGCGTCCGGTTCTGTCCGAGGGCGAAGGCGGCGACCGCGCGCGCGGGCCCATAGGGAGACCCGGCGGTCACCGCGATCCGGCCGTCCGTCTCATCAGGGCCCTTGGCGAAGGTCAGCGTCATTCGCGCCTCGGAAAGTGCCAGGGCGCCGACCTCTATTCGGTCGAACGCTGCGCGCAGGTCGGCGCGCGGCCGACTCAGGGTTCCAGTGAGACCGCCGTCGCCGCGCATCGCGCCCGCGATCTCCACCGGCCCCACGCCGAAAGGCCCGTCCGCAGTCCAGCCGATGGCCAGTCGCATCGATCCGTCAAAGCCAAGGGTGCCCTTCGCCGTCGCGGCGGCGTCTTCGCCGGTCAGCGCGGCTTGATCGACCAGCAGCCGCGATCCCTCCAGAACGCCCGTCGCCTGCAGCCGGGGCTGAGCGCCCAGCAGACGATCCACCTCGCCGACGCCGCTTTCCAGTCCGCGTCCACGACCGTCGAACGCGATCCGCCATGGTGCCCCGACGCGTGAAGAACTCGCCGTCACCGGGCCTCCGAAAGCGCCCGATCCGCCCGGCCGGATGCGCGCCACGTCGGTGATTTCGGCCCTGCCGCGGAACGCCAGGGCTCCGTTCAAGCCCCGTGAGCCCTGCCCTTCGACCTTCAGAGCCTGACCCGTTAGGTCGAGCCGGCGCAGCAGCACTGCGCCGTCGGCCTCGCGCACGGCGTCAACCTCGACGTAGGCTTCTCGGCCGAGCAGACCGCCCACGACGCCTTCGCTCGAGCCGCCGACCGCGCTCAGCCTGCCCTCCAGTGCCGCGCGCCCGTTCGCGACGCTCAAGGTGATCGGCCCGGCCAGTCGCGCCGCGCGCCAACTGGCGACGTCGGCGTTCAGCACGCTCATCTGGCCGTCGAAGGTCCAGTCGTCCGGCGTGCCTGAATAGCGACCCAGCAGCGCCGCGCCGCCGCCCAGCGACGTTCCGGTCAGCCGCGCCAGGTTCGGCGTGGCCAGCCGCACGTCCAGCCCGTCGGGCACGGCCTGATCGCGCAGCCGCAGATAGCCCTGTGCCTGACTCGAGACGTTCTCGGCGCGGAAGTCCCAGGCCACCGCATGGACGCCGTCGCGGTCACTGTCCGGCACGCTGGCGACGCCGAACCGTGCGGTGCGCCCCAGCCGCTGGGCGAAGGGCGCCAGCAGGTCGGACTGACCGAAATTCACATACCCTGCCGCCCGTGATCCCTCCTCAGAGAACCGGCCCTGAATGCGCAGGGGTACGAAGGCGCCGGTGCGCACCCGTGCATCCACGACCGACCCGGTCACCACGGCGACGGCGCTGAACGGCTGATCCGGCGAATAGCCCATGGCCCCCGCCAGCGGCCCGCCCTGCGCCTCCTCGGCACGCAGGTTCAGCCGCAGCTCCGACAGGGCGTCGCCCAAGGTGAAGCGAGCGTTCAGAAAGTCGCCGGGCCGCGACAGGCTGACCGCCGCCAGAGTGCCCGCCTTCTCGCCGACGCGCGGGACCGCCGCGTTCCCCGACAGCCGCCAGCGCCCGTACTCCTTGCTGAACCCTTCCAGCAGCTCGACCTCGGCGGAGAAGGCGTCGACGTCGATGTCCAGCGGCATCGGACTGGGCGGATCGGTGGACGGTTCGACCTCGGGCCGGCGCAGCAGGCGGATGCGGTCGGCCCGGATCTCGTCCGCATGGAAGCGGCGGGTGATCAGTGGCAGATAGCTCCAGTCGACCCGGACCTCGGTCGCCTCCAGCCAGACGCCCTTCGCGTCCGTGACCGTGACGCGGCCGATGGTGAAGTCGTCGAACAGGTCGCCGCGCACGTCGTAGACATTGATCCGGCCATAGCGCCCGATCTTCTTGCCGGCGACGAAGCTGGTCACCAGCTCCCGCCCGGGTCCCGACAGGAGGTACAGTCGGCCGCCTACCAGGGCGACGATCACCAGCGCGGCCAAGGCCGCCAGCGCCATGCCGCCGAAGAAGGCGAAGGCTTGCAGCCGCGTGCGCTTCTTCTTCGCCTCGACGACGGCGGGCGGGTGTTCGGCCTCGGGCGTCTCGGGCGCGTCGACCATCAGAAGGCCTGGCCGATGCTGACGTAGATCTGGAAGCTGGCGTCGCCGTCGCGACGGTCCAGCGGGAAGGCGACGTCCGCCCGGATCGGTCCGAACGGCAGATCGTAGCGGACCCCGATGCCGGCCCCGAAGCGCACGTCCTCGAAGTCCGGATACTCCTGGAAGCCTACGGATCCGGCGTCGATGAAGGCGGCGATGCCCAAGGCCCCACGCAGCCGATGCCGCACCTCCACCGACGTCTCGAACAGGGAGATGCCGCCGCGCGGCGTGTTGTCAGGCAGGCGCGGCCCGACGCCCTGATAGCTGTATCCGCGCACCGAGCCGCCGCCGCCGGAATAGAACAGGCGGTCCGACGGCACCGTCAGCTCGTCCCCGCCGAGGATGCTGCCGATGCGCACCCGCCCGGCGAGGACCGTCCGGGCCTCGTCGGCCAGGGGCAGATAGGCGCTGAGCTGCGCCTCGGCGCGCACGAACACCACTGTGTCCTCGCCCGCCACGGCGGTCGGCTGGGCCGAGACGAACAGCCGCCACCCGCGCGTCGGGTCCAAGGGGTCATTCGAGGCGTCGGTGTAGGCGCTGCCCCGTCCCGTCAGGACCAGCAGATCGCGGTCGAAGTCCAGCGGCAGTCGCGTCACCGGATCGAACCGGTTCTCCTGATACTGACCCGCGTCCAGGCCGATGCCATAGGTGAAGTAGGAGGTCCGCCCGATCCGCTGGCGCAGGTCCGCAGAGGCCGTCAGGGCAGTGCGGACATAGGCGTCGGTGTCCTCGTTCACGACGGCGCCCGAAAGGGTCAGCGTCCGCCCCGGCCTGCGCCAGTGCGGCAGGCTCAGGTCGGCTCCGATGCGACTGTCGATGTTTGCGATCCGCGCCTGATAACGCAGGGTGTCGGCGCGTCCGAACCGGTTGTAATGCGTCCACACCGCGTCGACGCCGGCGCCCTCTCCGGTCGACACCGTCGCGCCCAGTTCCAGGATCCTGCGCGGCCGGTCGGTCAGGGTGACGATCACCGGCCGGTCGCCGCCGGTCGTCACCTGCTCCGCCGGAGCCAGGGCCACGCCGACGCCGTCATAGACGCCGGTCTCCAGCAGTCGGCGTTCCAGCTCGGCCACCTGTTCCGGGTCGTAGACGTCGCCCTCGTCCCACGGACGCAGATAGTCGACCCAGGCCTGCCGCGTCCGCCCGCGCGTCTCCAGCACGACGCCGTTCAGGGTGACCAGAGGGCCGGCGTCGATGCGATACTCCGGCTCCACGGTCTGGGTCGCGTGATCGACGACGACGCGGCGCGGGACGGCGCGGGCGTCGGCGTGGCCTCGGCGGCTCAGCGCGGCCACCAGCCGGCCCTCGGCGGCGATCACGTCGATGGCGCGGCCGGGCTCTCCCCGATTCAGTCTCAGCTCGCCGCGCGCTGCGGCGTCGATCTCGGGCGACGGCACCTCGTCGGTCCAGGTCACGGTGGGCGCCGCCAGT
Organism: Caulobacteraceae bacterium; assembly: GCA_019748055.1. GTDB lineage: Bacteria > Pseudomonadota > Alphaproteobacteria > Caulobacterales > Caulobacteraceae > Brevundimonas. Next base: position 23,543 of record JAIEQC010000014.1, read on the forward strand.
GTGAATCGGGGTCCCGGTACCACCACGACCACGGCGACGGGATTTTCGTCCCCCTCGACCTCGTCCTCGACGATCGCTTGATAGTAGCCTTCGGACCGCAGCAGTGCGGTCGCGTCCTCCGCCGCCGAACGGGCGCGCCGCCGGGCCTCGAACCGGTTGCCGGGCGCGCCGTCGCTGTCGCCCACGGCCTGGACCAGCTGGGCGCGCAGCTCGTCGGGCATGTCCCCCCGGATCAGCGCCGTCGGATCGGCTTGGGCCGCGACGGCGCAGACGGCCCAAGCCGCCAGACCCAGGCCGAGCCTCTGCAGGACAGATTTCAAACGGTCGCCTCGGGCGACGGCGGCAGGGAGCCGTCGTCTCAGTAGAACAGGGTTTCGCTTTCCGGCTGGACCGTCTCCTCGGACGACCGCTTGTCGTCGGGCAGGGCGGTCGTGTCGGTCGGCGGCGTCGGGGCGGGCGTTTCGGTCGGCGCCGGGGCGGGTTCGACCGGGGGCGGCGCGGCTTCGATCGGCGGCGTCGGCTCCAGGCCTTCGTCGTTGCGTTCCGGCTCGCCGCAGGCGGCCAGGGCGAGCCCGGCTCCGACGGCGGCAAGGGTCAGAAATCGTGTCATGGTCCGGGTCCCCCGCTGTGAGTCTTTCGGCCGAACGTGCGGCCAAGCATGGTGTTCCATACCCGCGTTCAGGCGGGTCGTCACGGGCAACGCTTCCTTCGTTTTTTGCACGCCAGAATGCCGCACGAGGAGGGCTTGGTCATGACGGCATCGGGTTTCGCCCAGGTCGCGCGCGTGCGCCGCAAGGAGCTGCCGACCCGCCTCGCCATGGCGGCTTTCATCGGCCTGACGGCCTGGGCCATAACCGGCACGCTTTGGCCGCTAGCCTGGTTCGGCGCGGTGCTGGTCAGCCAGGCGATCGACTGGGCCGTCTTTCGCCGTCTGACCCTCGACGGCGCGGGCGAGCCCCGGGGCGCCTATCGCCTTCTGTGCCTTGCGTCGGCGACGCAGACGACCGCGATCTATTCCTCCATCGCTGCCTTCCTGTGGTTTCAGGGCGGCACGCTGGGCCAGCTCTTCGCCATGGTCCAGGTCGCCGGCGCCCTGCTGCACGTCAGCCTGCACATGCACCATCAGCGATCGCTGCTGATCGCGGCGGTCGCGCCCCACGGCCTGTATTTCCTGGGCCTGCCCATTCTGGGGGCGATGCTCGACCGCAACTGGGCCGAGCTGCTCGTCGCCGTCGCCTGTCTTCTCTACGTCGCGCACCTCGTCGCGGCGGTGAAGCAGACGTCCTCCTCCACCAAGGCCCTGCGCGAAGCCGGTCTCCTGGCCGAGCAGGAGCGGGCTCGTGCCGAGGTGGCCAGCGCCGCCAAATCCGACTTCCTCGCCGTCATCAGCCACGAGATCCGCACGCCCATGAACGCGGTCCTGTCGGCGGCGAACCTGCTGCGCCGGACGCGTCTGGACCGTGATCAGCGCGAGCACGTCGACATGCTGCTGGACGCCGGCGACGTGCTGATGGGCCTGCTCAACGACGTCTTGGACTTCTCCAAGATCGAGGCCGGCAAGATGGAACTGGAGCAGGCCGACATGTCGGTGCGCGACCGCCTGGCCGCCCTGTCGCGCCTTTGGGGGCCGAAAGCCATGGCCCAGGGTCTGCGCCTGACGGTCGACGTCGACGACGCCGTGCCGGACGTGATCCGGACCGACCCCCTGCGGTTGCAGCAAATCCTGTTCAACCTCCTGTCCAACGCCGTGAAGTTCACGCGGCGCGGCGAGATCAAGGTCTCGGTCGGATTTCAGGCCGCGGTCCTGACCGTCGCGGTCCAGGACACGGGCGTGGGCATTCCGGCCGACCGACTGGCCGGCGTGTTCAACAGCTTCGAGCAGGTCGAGGCCGGGACCACCCGCCGCTTCGGCGGCACGGGCCTCGGTCTGGCCATCTGCCGGCGGCTGGCCGAATTGATGGGCGGCGATCTGACCGTCGAAAGCAGCGAGGGCGAGGGCTCGACCTTCACCCTGATCCTGCCGGTCGAGGCGGGACAGGCAATTCCCGCGCGCCCGGCCGCGGCGCCTTCCGACGCGACGCCGGTGCTGCAGGGCAAGACCATCCTGGCGGCCGACGACCACGAGGTGAACCGGCGCATCCTGTCGCTGCTGCTGGCGCCGCACGGGTGCCGCCTGACGATGGTCGAGAACGGGGCCGAGGCGGTGGACGCCGCCGCGGTCCAGCCGTTCGACCTGATCCTGATGGACATGCAGATGCCGGTCATGGACGGGCTGCAGGCCACGCGCGCCATCCGCGCGGGCGGCGCCAATGCCGACACGCCCGTGATCGCCCTGACCGCCAACGCGCTCGACGTCCACCGTGCCGCCTGGGCCGAGGCGGGGGTCGCGCGCTTCCTGACTAAGCCCATCGATCCCGACCTGCTGGTCGGCGCGCTGGCCGAGGCGGCTCAGGAACGGGAGCGGCGCGCCTACGCGGCTTGAACTGGCGCGGCGGGGAGAATATAATCCTATTCGGCTAGTGCGTCGGCCATGCTGGCGTGAGAGTCCACGTGAGAGTCTTTATTCGTTCCAACCCGAGCTGGGGCGCTTAAGCATCTGGTAGGTCTGAGAAATCGGTCCGTGATGGAAATGAGGGAATTTTTTGTACGCTCTCATTCCGTCGCCCGGTCGCTCCCCCAGTCGGCCAGGACCTCGTCCAGCGTCGCCACCCCGACCGGCATCGGTGACGTCCGCGCGCCGTCGAACACCGGAGCGGGGCGGGGGCGGCCCTCGGCGTCGAAGGCGTCGCGCGCCAGGTTGTGGGGGTGCCGCTTGGCTTCCGATCGCGTCAGCACGGGGGTCACGCAGGCCTCGGTTCCGGCGAAGCGGGCGACCCAGTCGTCTCGGTCGGCTTGGGCGAACAGGCTCTCGAAGCGGGCGTGAAGCGCGGGCCAACGATCCGGCGGGAACTGCGGGGCCTCGTCAGCGGGGACGCCCAGCCCGGCCAGTAGGGCGGCGTAGAAGCGCGGCTCCAGCGCCGCGACCGCCACGAACCGTCCGTCGCGGCAGGCGTAGCAGCGATAGAAGGGCGCCCCGCCGTCCAGCAGGTTGGCGCCCCGCGCCTCCCGCCACAGGCCGCGCTCGCCCAGACCGTCGAAGACGCTCATCAGCAGGCTGGCCCCGTCGGTCATGGCCGCGTCCACGACCCGGCCCCGGCCGGTGCGCCGCGCCTCCAGCAGCGCTGCCAGGACGCCCATCACCAGCCCCTGAGCGCCTGCGGCATAGTCGGCGACCAGGTTCAGCGGCGGCGGCGGCGGTCGGTCCGGCTGGCCCATGGCCCACAGGGCGCCGGTGAGACCCAGATAGTTCAGATCGTGGCCGACGTCGGCGGCCAAGGGTCCGGTCTGCCCCCAGCCCGTCACCCGGCCATAGACCAGCGCCGGCGCGCGCTCCGAGACCACGTCGGGCCCCAGCCCCAGCCGCTCCATGACGCCGGGCCGGAACCCCTCGATCAGGGCGTCTGCCCCGGCCAGCAGGGCCAGCACCCGCTCCCGGTCCTCCGCGGTCTTCAGGTCGACCGCCACGGCCTGGCGTCCCCGGTGCAGGACCGCGCCGCCCACCTCCTCAAACGCCGCCGTGCCGGCCGAGCTCGCGCGGGTCAGGCGGATCACCTCGGCGCCCATGTCGGCCAGCATCATGCCGGCGAAGGTGACGGGCCCCAGGCCGTCGAACTCCACCACCCGGACGCCCGCCAGCGGTCCCATGGTCAGGACGCCAACAGGAAGTGGGCGGTCAGGCTGGCGATCGGCTGGCTCTCGTCGTCCTGCCACGCCTCGGCCAGCACATAGGCGACGCGCCGCCCCGCCTTGCCGATGCGCGCCCGGGCGTGGACGTCCTGCGGCCGGCCGGATCTCAGATAGGCCACCGAGACGTTGATCGGCTTGGGCAGGCGTTCCTGCGGCCAGGTGGCGGCGACCTGGGCGATGGCCGTCATCTCCAGCAGGGCGGCGGTGGCCCCGCCATGCAGGGCGGGCAGCATCGGATTGCCGATCAGTCGGTCCGCGAAGGGTAGGGTCACGATCATCCCGCCGTCCGTCTGCTCGGACGTAAGCCCCAGGAAGCGGGCGTAGGGCATCCGCTCCAGCACGCTCACGACGCCGCCCTCGCATTGTGCCCCGCGCGGCGGCCGCCGTCGGAGTCGAGGATGTAGGCTGCCTGCGCCGCGGCCACGGGATCGGACGGATCGTCCTCGAACGCCCAGGCCCGGACGAAGCCGATCGAGTGCGTCAGACGATAGCACTCCGCCTCGGCCAGCAGGTCGCGCCCGCGCTCGGCGGCGCGCATGTAGTCGACCCGCAGGTCCAGCGTGGCCAAGGGGCGAAAGCCGTCCAGCGCCGTCCACACGGCCAGCCCGCCGACGTGGTCCAAGAGCGTCGTCACCAAGCCGCCGGCCAAGACGCCGGTGTCGGGATCGCCGACCAGATCCTCGCGCCACGGCACGCGGATCCGCACAGTCTTGCCGGACAGGCTCTCGAACTCGAACCCCAGGGCGTGGGTGTGCGCGGCGCCGGAGGCGAGCTGGGGCAGCAGGGCGGCGAAGGCCGGATCGGTCATCTTTCCTCCCTATCGCGCGTCGCCGGTCGCCACCATATCCCGTCCATGCGTCCCGAAGCCCTCCTGCATCCGACGCCCCAGGGCCTGTGGTGTCCGCCGGGGGACTTTCACATCGATCCGGTGGTTCCCGTCGATCGCGCCGTCATCACCCACGGTCACGCCGACCACGCGCGGCCGGGACACGGGGTGGTCGTGGCGACGCCCCAGACGCTGGCCATCATGGCCGAACGCTATGGCCCCGACTTCTGCGGCCGCGCCGAGCCCGTCGCGTATGGGGAGATACAGTCCCGCGGCGGGGTGGACGTGACGCTGGTCCCGGCCGGGCACGTGCTGGGTTCGGCGCAGGCGGTGGTGACCCATCGCGGCCTGACCATCGCGGTGTCGGGCGACTACAAGCGGCGCCGCGATCCGACCTGCACGCCGTTCGAGCCCGTCCGCTGCCACGTCTTCGTGACCGAGGCCACGTTCGGCCTGCCGGTCTTCACCCATCCGCCGGACCACGAGGAGGTCGGTCGGCTGATCGCCTCGACGCGCCAGTTCCCGCACCGGGCGCACCTGATCGGGGCCTATGCGCTGGGCAAGGCCCAGAGGGTGATCCGCCTGCTGCGCGAGGGCGGGTGGGAGCGGCCGATCTACGTCCACGGCGCCCTGGCGCGGCTGAACGCCCTGTATCAGCGCGAGGGCGTGGACCTGGGTCCGCTGGAGAGCGCCTCGGGCCTGCCCAAGGATGCCCTCGCCGGCGAGATCGCCATCGCGCCGCCATCGGCCATTCAGGATCGGTGGTCGCGACGCTTTGCAGAGCCGATCGCCGCCTTCGCGTCCGGCTGGATGGGCGTGCGGGCGCGGGCGCGCCAGCGGGGCGTTGAGCTGCCGCTGGTGATCTCCGACCATGCCGACTGGCCCGAACTGACGGCCACCCTGACCGAGATCCGGCCCGAAGAGGTCTGGATCACCCACGGGCGCGAGGAGGGGCTGCTGCGCTGGGCGGAGATCAACGGCATGGCGGCGCGCGCCCTGCGGCTGGTCGGCTATGACGAGGAGGACGACGATCCGGCCTCGCCGGCGGTCAGCTAAGCCGCGCTGCGGGCCTTGGCCTCGACGACGTCGGCGGCTTCCGACGCCTCGGTCTCCGACAGGGCGGCGTGCATGGCCAGCCGCAGGCGCTCGGGCTTGATCGGCTTCTCGACCACGGCGGCCATGCCCTCGGCGAGGTAGGCGCGCGCGTCGTCCGGATCGGCGTTGGCGGTCAGGGCCACGATCGGCACTTGGGCTGCGGGGCCGTCCAGGGCGCGGATGGCGCGGGTGGCCTGGACGCCGTCCATGCGCGGCATCTTGATGTCCATCAGGACCATGTCGAAGCGCCGCTCGCGCATCGCCTCGACGGCCTGGACGCCGTCCTCGGCCGTCTCTGAGGTGCAGCCGAACATCTCGCACAGGGCCTGGGCCACGATGCGGTTGGTGGCGTTGTCGTCGACGATCAGCACGTGCGGGTTCTGGACCGCGTTCAGCTCGACCAGGTCCGACACCTCGGCCGAGGTTTCGACCTGCACATGGGCGCGGGGCAGGTCCAGGTCGAAGGCGAAGGTGGCGCCGCGTCCCGGGTTGTTCTCGGCCCAGATGCGGCCGTTCATGCGGTCCACGATCTGGCGGCAGATGGCCAAGCCCAGACCGGCGCCGTCGGGGCCCGCGCCGTGCACGAAGGGTTCGAAGATGGCGTCCACGCGGTCGGGATCCACGCCGGGACCGTCGTCGCGCACGCGCGCCTCGATGCGGATGCGGTCGCCCTCGGCCCACGCCTTCAGGCCAGCCTCGACCATGCCGTTGCGGGCGAACTTCAGCGCGTTGCCGATCAGGTTGTTGAACACCTGCTTCAGCCGTACGCCGTCTACGTGGGCGGCCAGCTCGGTGTCGCCCTCATAGCCGATCATCAGGCTGACGTCGTCCTGTGACGCGCGGGGCGCCCACAGGGTCTGGACGTCGTCCATCAGGGCCCGAAGCGGGGTCGGTTCCTGCGTCAGTTCCAGCTCCCCGGCCTCGGCGCGCGACAGGTCCAGCGCGTCCTGCAGGATGCGCAGCAGGGTCTCGGACGACTCCACGATGGTCGAGACGTGGGCCTGGGCCTGGGCGTTCAGCGGCTGGCGGCGCAGCAGCTCGGCCACGGCCAAGACGCCGTTCATGGGCGTGCGCAGCTCATGGCTCATGATGCCCAGGAACTGGCTCTTGGCGCGTGCGGACGCGAGGGCCTGGGTCTGGGTGTCGTTGAGGAGACGTGACTGCTCAGCCAATTCGTCGGTCGCGCGACGCTGCACCTCGGCCGAGGCCTGCAGCAGGGAGGCTGCCGTGCCGACCCCGAGATAGCGCCCGTCCTTCACGACGACGAAACCGCGCATCAGCTGGCCCTGTTCGGCCTTGAGCATGACGTCGCAGACGCTCTGGAAACTCAGGCTCGCGTCCACCACCGTCGGGTCGGGGTCCATGACGTGCGAGGCGTCTCGACCCAGATACAGCGCATGTCCCAGCGGCGCGGCCAACTTCATGAGGAAGTCGTTGCGCTCGATCAGCCCCAGCGGGCGCTCGGCGACCACGACGGGGATGCACAGCAGGTCAGGATCTTCCTGAAAACGCGCGAAAAGCTGCGCGCCCGTCGCTTCGGGCGGGACGGGATCGACCCGCTGCGTCAGGAACTCGATGGTCGGCATACTGGCCGAAACTCCGTGTTACCCTCGCAAGTTACACGCCACCCTTTGCGGAACGGTTAAGCGGAAAACGCGCCGTTTTTGCTTCCCTGCCGTCGTAGGTGTATGAGGCGCGCCTTCCGCACATCGCCGGAACCCACCATTCGCATGCGCGCGGCCCCCGGGCCGACCGCAGGGTCGTCATGTCCGCAGTCCAGCCCGCCCCGTTCGCCGCGTCGTCAGCTCTGGTCCTGTTCTCGGGCGGCCAGGACAGCGCGACCTGCCTGGCTTGGGCGTTGGACCGGTATGCACGCGTGGAGACGGTCGGTTTCGACTACGGCCAGCGGCACGCGGTGGAGATGCAGGCGCGCCTGACCGTGCGCGCGCGGATGGCGGGTCTGAACCCGGAGTGGGCGGCGCGGCTGGGGCCGGATCACGTGGTCGATCTTACCGGCTATGGCCGCATCGCCGAGAGCGCCCTGACGACCGAGCGCGAGATCGAGATGGACGCGCGCGGCCTGCCGACCACCTTCGTGCCCGGCCGCAATCTGGTGTTCCTGACCTGCGCCGCGGCGCTGGCGGACCGGCGGGGGCTGGAGGTGCTGGTCGGCGGCATGTGCGAGACGGACTTCAGCGGCTATCCCGACTGCCGCCGCGACACGATCGACGCCATGGAACGGGCGCTGTCGCTGGGGCTGGACAAGCCGGTAGTCGTCGAGACGCCCCTGATGCGCCTGACCAAGGCCGACACCTGGGCGCTGGCGCACGAGCTTGGCGGAGAGGCCTTGGTGCGGCTGATCGTTCAGGACAGCCACACCTGCTATCGCGGCGAGCGCGGCGACCTGCACGCCTGGGGCCACGGCTGCGGCGACTGCCCGGCCTGCGAGCTGCGGGCCCGCGGCTGGGAAGAGTGGGAGGCGCGGCCATGACCTATGCGGTCAAGGAGTGCTTCCTGACGGTGCAGGGCGAGGGCGGTCAGGCGGGCCGCGCGGCGGTGTTCATGCGCTTCGCCGGATGCAACCTCTGGAACGGGCTGGAGCGGGATCGGCCGGGTGCGATCTGCGACTTCTGCGACACCGACTTCGTCGGCACGGACGGCGACGGGGGCGGGAAGTTCGCCACGGCCGAGTCGTTGGCGGACCATGTCGCGGCGCGATGGATCGGCGGAGAACGGGACCGACTGGTCGTCTGCACGGGCGGGGAGCCGCTGCTGCAGCTGGATGCCGCACTGATCGACGCCCTTCACGCGCGCCGCTTCGCCGTGGCGGTGGAGACCAATGGGACGGTGGCGGCGCCGGACGGCATCGACTGGATCTGCGTCAGCCCCAAGGCGGACGCACCGGTGGTGCAGACCCGCGGCCACGAGCTAAAGCTGGTCTTCCCCCAGCCCAAGGCCATGCCGGAACGGTTCGAGCATCTGGAGTTCGAGCGGTTCTGGCTGCAGCCCATGGACGGGCCGGACCGGGCCGCGAACACGGCGGCGGCGGTCGCCTACTGTCTGGAACACCCGCGCTGGCGCCTGAGCGTCCAGACGCACAAGTACATCGGCGTGAGATGACCCGCGTTTTCGAAGTCACCAAGGCCGCCCATTTCGACGCGGCGCACCACTTCCCTCACGGTCCGGAGGGCAGTCCGCACCGGCGCGTGCATGGGCACTCGTTCCGGGTGGAGGCCAGCGTGCGCGGCACGCCGGGCGGCGAGATGGGGTTCGTCGTCGACCTGACGAAGCTGGAGGCGTCGCTGAAGGCGGCGGCGGCGGAGCTGGATCACGGCCTGCTGAACGAGCACCCGGGGCTGGAGACGCCCAGCCTGGAGGCCATCTGCGTCTGGTTCGCCGACCGTCTGGCGCCGGAGTTCCCGGGCCTGTCGAGGATCACGGTGCTGCGGCCCACGATCGGCGAGCGGTGCGAGCTGACGCTCTAGCAGTCGCGTCCCGACGCCCGGCGCTGTTCACAGCGACGCTGTTCGCGTTCGTAGTCGCGCTGTTCGCGCTCGCGTTTGGCCTTGGTCTCTTCGTCGGAGGTGGTGACGGCGTCGACGCCCGCGCCGACGACCGCGCCGGTGACCTTGGCGGCGCCGCCGACGACGGCCGCGCCCGTGCCGATCACCGCGCCGACGAGGCAGCCCTGCAGCATCAGCGATCCAACTAGGATGACGGCAAGGGCGGCGGCCCGCGCGACGGTCTTCATGATCGTTCTCCCGACTGGACCCGATCTAGGCCCGGTTTGGTGAACGAACACTGACCGCCGACGCGGGCCTTCTCAAGGCAGGGGTCAGAGGCTGTCGACCATGACCAGTTCGGCGTCGGCGCGGGCGCGGATGGTGACGACCGGCTCGTCCTTGATGCCGGCGCCGTCGCGGGCCTTCAGCTCCACGCCGTTGACCTCGACCTCGCCGACGGCGGGGACCAGATAGGCGCGGCGGCCTTGGGACAGGTCGTAGGTGATGGTCTCGCCGGCCTTCAGCGTCGCGCCCAGCACGCGGGCGTCGGCGTTGATCGGCAGGGCGTCGTCGCCCGCGCGACCGGACGCCAGCACCGTGAACCGGCCGGTGCGGTCGGCCTGCGGGAACTCGCGCTGGCCCCAGCTGGGCGGGGCGCCGGGGCGGTCGGTCTCGATCCAGATCTGGAAGATGGTGGTGAGCTCATCCTCCAGATTGAACTCGGCATGACGCACGCCCGTGCCCGCGCTCATGACCTGGACGTCGCCCGCGGCGGTGCGGCCCTGGTTGCCCATTGAGTCCTGGTGCGTGATCGCGCCGGTCCGGACGTAGGTGATGATCTCCATGTCGCGGTGGGGGTGGGGCGGGAAGCCCGACTTGGCCGCGATCTCGTCGTCGTTCCAGACGCGCAGGCGGCCCCAGCTCATGCGCGCCGGGTCGTAGTAGTCCGCGAAGGAGAAGTGGTGCCGGGCCTTGAGCCAGCCGTGGTCGGCTCCGCCCAGGGTCTCGAAGCGTCGAACGTCGATCATGTCGTCCTCCAGAAGGTCTGGCGCGATGCGCGCCGTTTGACGCCGATATAGGCAACAGTGTCGGTTGCGAAAAGGGGGCGCCCTCCGTGCACCTGGTGGACTCCGTGCACTTCCCGAGAAAATGAGTGCACCGAGTACACGGAGTGCATATCCTGCGTCATGCGGACGGAGCGCCGCACCGTCACGTCCAGTGTGACACAGGTTCGAACGACCGTCGGAAAGTCGCGATTCGTTTGCGCCAAGCCGCTGTTTTCCTTTTCTCTCTCAGCCGAAACCGTGACGATTCCCGCCGGGTGACCCGTCCTGACGCGCGTGGTACAGAGCGCGCGGCTTCCGAGGTTCCGATGTCCCGTCCGTCCCCGGCCGTTATCGCGGCCGTCCTGATCCTGTCGGCCGGGACCGTCTCCGAGGCGCGCGCGCAGATTTTAAGCGACGCCGCGACCCACGCGCCGCCGCAGCACTATCTGATCACCCTGCCGCCGACGCCGGTGGCCGAAGTGGCGGAGGTGGTGCTGGGGCAGACGCTGGGCATTCCGTACAAGATCGACGCCGACGTGAAGGGCGAAATGGCCTTCAGGGTCGACGGTCCCCACACGCCGCACGAGCTGGCGCGCGAGTTCGGCTATCGGCTTTGGAACGTGGACGTCGCCCTGATCGAACGGCCGTCGGACGGGATTTGGCTGATCCCCGAAAGCGAACTGCCGGCTGCCCTGGCCGCAGGCGCGACGGTGGTCAGCCCGCTGGCGACCATGCCCGCGCGTCCCGTACCGGCCGCGAAAGCGCCGGCGGTTGCAGCGGCGTCCGAGGAGGGCCCGCCGGGCTTCGATTGGTCGTGGCTGGCCTGGCTGGCGGCGGGCTGGGCAGCCGGAGCGGCCAGCGCGTTCGCGTGGCTGAGACGGAAGGCGATCGTGCCGGAACGGCCGACCGCCTTGCTGCCCTCGCCCGCGACTGCGACGCCGGTCGTCGTCGCTCCGACCGTCGAGGCGAGCACGGACGACGACTTGGTGATCCCGACCTTCGCGCCGGCCAGCCGAGAACCCTAGAAGATCTGCGGCACCCGGGGCTGGAGGCGGGGCTGGACGGTCTCGCCCGGGGCGAGGCGGCGGTCGCGATCCACATTGTCCTCGCCGCGCAGGCGATCGTAGTTGTCCTGCGAATTCTGACGCACGTCCTCCGGCTCGCGCAGGATGGTCACACGCAGGAAGACGAACAGGGTGCGGCGGGTCGAGGTCTCGCTGCGCGAGCGGAACAGGCCACCGATGCCGGGGATGTCGGCCAGCAGGGGCACGCGGCTCTCGCGGTACCTGCGGTCGTCGCTGATCAGGCCGCCCAGGGTGATCACCTCGCGATTGTCGGCCAGAACGGTGGTGGTGACGCTGCGCCGGTCGGTGATGAGGTCGGCCGCGCCGAAGACGGTGGTGGGGGCGAGAGACGAGACCTCCTGCGTCACCTCAAGGCGCACGACGTCGCCGTCCAGAATCCGCGGCGTCACCTTCAGCGTCACGCCGACGTCTTCCCGCTGGATGGTGGTGAAGGGGTTCAGCGTGTTGCCGTCGGTGGCGAAGGAGCCGGTGCGGAAGGGCACGTTCTGGCCGGCGACGATCTCGGCCTCCTCATTGTCCAGGACCGTCACGCTGGGGGTCGACAGCAGGTTGGCGTAGGTCGAGCGCGACAGGGCCTGGAGCAGCACGCCGAACTGGCCGTCCTCACCCGCCGCGAGCGTCAGACCTTCGGACACGGCGCCGGCGCCCGGCACGCCCAGCACGTTCAGTACGGTCGACAGGGGCACGCCCGCCTGGGTGAACGAGGTCGCGCCCGTGACGCCCGACGCGGGGACGGCGCCGCCTGTGGCCAACTGGATTCCCAACTGTTCGCCAAGGTCGCCGGTGATCTCCACGATGGCCGCTTCGATCACGACCTGGGGGCGGCGGACGTCCAACTGGAGGATCAGGTCCTCGACCACGGCCACGGACTGGGGCGTGCCGCGCAGAACGACGGCGTTCAGCTCGCTGACGGACTGGACGGCCAGGCCGGGGAAGGCGAAGCCGACGCCGGGCGAGCGGGCGCGGGTCGACGAGGCCTCCGCACCGGGCGCGGCACCGGCGGCGGGATCCACGCCGGCGTCGGCGCGCAGGCTCTGGGTCACGGGGTTGGTGGCGTCCGCGCCCTCGCCCATCAGGCCGCGAACGACCTCGACCACGCTTTCGGCGTCGCCGAAGCGCAGGCGGACCACGCGAGTGACCGGAGCGGCCCCGCCCGGCCGATCCAGAGCGGCGGCGACGGTCCGGGCCTGTGCGACGTCCTGGGCGGAGCCCGTGACCAGGACCGTGTTGCTGCGGCCGTCTGCGGCGACGCGGAGGCCGCCCGCATCCTGACCATAGAGATCGCGCAGGACCTGGGCCACGTCCTCGGCCGCGGCGTGCTCAAGCGACAGGCTTTCGAAGGCGGAGCCGCCGCCGCCGTCGAGCGCCTGGGCGACCTGGGCGATGCGGGCCACGTTGTCGGCATAGTCGGTGACGACGATGGCGTTAGGTTCGGTGATCGCCTCAAGCGAGCCGAACTGGGCCACCAGCGGACGCAGGGCTCGGGCCGCCTGGTCGGACGGCAGGTTGCGCAGGCGGATCAGGCGCGTGACGACCTGCTGCTCGGATCCCGCGGTCTGGCCCGCGCTGTTCTGGATGACGGTTGACTGCGGGACGACGCGCCAGACCCTGCCGCTGCGGACCACGCCGAAGCCGTTGGTGCGCAGCACGCTCTGGAACAGGTCCCAAACGCCGTCTGCGTTCAGCGGTTGGGCCGAAACGACGGTGACCACGCCTGTGACGTTGGGATCCAGCACGATGGTGCGTCCGGTGATGCGCGCCACCTGTTCGGCCACGTCACGGATGTCGACGCCGCGCATGTTGACGACGACCTCGCCCTGGACGGGTTGGCTCTGTGCCTGAGCGACCCCGGGGGCGACGCAGGCGACACCGATCAGAAGGGCGGCGAGGCAGGCCTGGAGAAATCTTCGCACGGTCGACGCCTATCTGAGGGGGACGGTGAGGGAGAGGGTGCGGCCGTCGCGGACGACCTCGATGCGCAGCCGGCCGGAGGCAGCGGCGGAGGCGAACAGGTCGCGGTCGGAGTCGGGATCGCCCAGCGCCTGGCCGTTGACGCTGCGGATGACGTCGCCGGGCCGCAGGCCCGCGCGCAGCAGCTGGGGCGCGCTGTCGGGGCCGACGACGTAGCCCTGGCCCGTCGAGGTCATGCCCATGGACTCCAGCGCCTGTTGTCCGCCGGCGATGGCTGAAGCGGCAGCGGTCGACCCGGGCTGCGGAGCGACCGCGGAGGGTTGCGCCGGTGGGACCGGCGTGAAGATCGCGGGCGGCGCGGTCGCAGGAGGTGCGGCGGTCGGCGCGTCAGGAATCTGGGCCGTCCCCGGCGCCGCTCCCGCGGCCTCCGTGGGCTTTGGCAGATACAGGGCCTCACGCCGTCCCTGGACGTTGAGGATGACGCGCTCGGGTTCGATGGCCTCGATGACGGCCGAACCGACGGGGCTTTCGCCGACACCGAAGGCCTGAACCGGTCCGTCGGCGCTGGCGATGAGGGCCGTCGAGCCGCCCGAAGCCGCGTAGATGACGCCGCGCAGGGCAAGGCCGAGGTTGGAAACGGGGATGCCGTCGCCGGTCGTGCCGGAGGCGAAGGGATTCCAGGCCAGGACGGCTGCCAGTCCGCCGCCCTGCGCACCGGCCACCGGGGCCAGTGCGGTGGGCGTCCACACCTGGGTGCGGCCGTCGTCCCAACCGATCAGACGCCAGGTCAGGCGTGCGGCCGACAGGCCCAGGCTGACGACGACGATCACGCCGACGACCCGCATCCAGAACACCGGCGAGCGGAGGAGGGCGCTCACGACGCCGCCCCCGCGTCGACGAAGCCCTTCAGGCGCGCTGAGGGGGAGGGCGCACCGGCTCGTGTGACCGAGACCTCGACGGCCTGGAGCTCCGGATCGGCGGTGGCGGAACGGGCGGCGCGGACGATCCAGTCGTCGCCCATCATGCGGACCCGCTCGACTTCCGGCTCGCCGACCGCCAGTTCGGCCAGGCGGTTCTCGGCGATCCACTGGGCGGTGATCCGGTCCTCCAGCCCGCGCACGCCGTCGACGTGGGCCTGAAGCGCGACCAGAAGCCCGGTCGAGGCCACGGCCAGGACGAAGAGGGCGACGATCGCCTCCATCAGGGAATAGCCGGAGCGCGCGCGCATCAGCCGGCCTCCGTGCCCAGGGGCGCGACCTCGGCGGACAGGCCGTCGAAGGTGATGCGCCAGGCCTGGCGACGGTCGCGCATGGTCATGACGACGGGCGCCTCCACGCCGTCGGGATCCACCGTCAGCCGGGCCTGCGGAGCCCAGAACCGGACCTCGCGCGGCAGGTCGTGGCGCGCGCCCCAGTCGTCGTCGGCGTGGGCGTCGCCCTCGAAGCCGTAGCCGCGGGGGTCCATGGCCAGGGTCACCGGGCGGCCGGCGATCAGCGCCTCGTCGGCGGCCAGGCGCAGGCGGTCGGCGAAGCGGTTGGCCTCAACCCGCGCGGGGTCGCCGTCGGTGCGGACGCCCAGCACCACCATGGCGGCGACGACGCCGATGACGGCCAGGACGACCAGCACCTCGACCAGGGTAAGGCCCGCCCGCGTCCTCCGCCGCTGGTCCCCGAGGCCTCCCACCGGATCAGCGCGACTTGTCGGTCAGGTCGGCGTCCAGGCCCTCTCCGCCTTCCTCGCCGTCCTTGCCGTAGGAGATCAGGTCGAAGGCGCCGGTCCGGCCCGGGCTGCGGTAGACATAATCGCGGCCCCAAGGGTCGCGCGGCATCTCGGTCAGGTAGCCTTCGGCGCTCCAGTTGGCCGGAACGGGGGCGGCTGTAGGGCGCTCAACGAGGGCGCGCAGGCCCTGCTCCGTGGTCGGATAGTCGCCGTTGTCGAGCCGGTACATGCGCAGGGCGGCGGCCACGGCCTTGAGGTCCGACTTGGCCACGGTGACGCGCGCCTCGTCCGGACGGCCGATGACGTTGGGCACGATCATCACGGCCACGACGGCGATGATGACCAGCACCACGATCATTTCCACGAGCGTCAGGCCCTGCCGGGCGCGACGCGGGCGGCGTCCGCGAAAAAACATGGAAGCTCACTGCTGGCGACGAAGCGACTGAGCCTGCTATAGACTATTTGATCGATCAGGACCAAGACCGTCGGACAGCTATACTTGTGTCAGATGTGTGACGACAGATAACAGTTTCATGACGACAGATGTCAGTTCCATGACGGCGGTGTCTTCGGGCCTGTGGCGTCTGTCGGATGGCGCAATTCAGCCGGTGGACCGTTCATGGGCCGGGCCGGCGACCCTTCTGGTCCCCAGCGAGCAGGTGCTCATCCGCGTCGTCGATCTGCCGTTTCCGTCGCGGACGAAACGGGCGGCGGCGGCGCCCTTCGCGCTGGAAGACGCGATCGCCGAGCCCCTGAGCGAGGTGCATGTGGCGCTGGGCGCCGAGGTGGCGCCCGGACGGCACCTGTGCGCGGTCGTGCGGCACGCGTTGATGCGGCAGTGGACGGCGGCTGCCGACGCCGCCGGGCTGGCCGGCGCCGTCTTCATGCCCGATGCCTTGTCCGTGCCGTTGCCGCCTGCGGGAGCCTGGCGGCTGCTGGTGGCTGAGGGCCGGGCGCTGGTGCGCGGCGACGACGGCACCGGCTTCGCCGTCGAGGTCGGTCTGCTTCCGGCGTTGTGGGAGGCGGCGGGGCGGCCGACCGTCCTGGCCTCGGGCGATGCGGCGCCTGATGCGATGCGCGAGGGTGTGGCCGAGGCGTCGCTGGAACTGGCAGACGGTCGTCCGTTGGTCATGGCCCCGCCGGTGGATTTGCGGCAGGGCTTGTACGCTCCAGCGCGTGGGCCGGCGTGGGGGCCGTGGAAGGTGGCGGCGATTCTGGCGATCGGCGGCGCAGCGGCGCATCTGGCGCTGGCGGTGGTGGACGTCACGGCGTTGCACTTCATGGCCGAGCGACGGGAGGCCGAGACGCGCGCCTTGATCACCGAGCGTGACGCTTCCCTGGCGAAGACGACCGATCTGGTCGCGGCGGTGGATCGGCTGGCGCCCGAGCCGGGGGGCGGAGACGGACCGTTCGTTCGGACCCTGTCGCGGGCCGCCGGAGCGCTGGCCGGGCGTCCGCTGAGCTATCGCGCGATCACCTATGGCGGCGCGGGCAAGCCGACCTCTCTGGCGGTGACGGCGCCGGACATGGCCGCGGCGGAGGGAGCGGCGCAGGCGCTGACGGCTCGCGCTCTGCCGGCCACAGCGATGCTGGATCCCGTCTCGGAAACGGCCGCGACGACTGGAATCAATGCGGTCATAACGCTGAACGAGAGAGGTGAGGGATGAACCGGTTCGCCTCGCCCGCAGTTGCCCAGGCGGCGGAGTGGTTCGCCGCGCGTTCGGCGCGTGAGCGGCTGCTTCTCCAGATTCTGGCGGTGCTCGGCCTGATTGCGGTGCTCTGGTACGGGGTGATCCAGCCCCTGGCGACTGCCCGGGCGGCCGCCATGGAGCGGATCGCGCTGCACGAGAGCCTGCAGGCGCGATTGAAGCTGGGGCCGCCGGGCATCGCTGCGGCCGTTCAGACGACGTCTCTGGCCGAGGGGGCCTTGGTCGAAGCGGCCCGGGCGGCCGCGGCGGCTCAGGGCTTGCCCGTCCAGATCGACGGCGACGCGGAACGGATCGCGGTCGCCGCGCAAGGTGTGCGCTTCGAGGCGGCGATGCCTTTCTTGCGCATGCTGGAGTCGGGCGGCGCAGAGCTGTCGGACGTGCGGATGCAGGCGTCGGCGCAGCCGGGTCTGATCGACCTGACCCTGACGGCGACGCGGCCATGACCGCCCAGCCGGTGTCCGACGTCGGCGTCGTGGTCCCGCGCCTGAGCTACGCCCACTCGCGGCGGCACGGCGTGATGATCGAGCATCGGCCGGAGGGGCCCGTCTGCCTGCACCGGCGCTCGGCCTCCGTGTCGGCCCTGCTGGAGGTGCGCCGCCTGTTCGACGCGCCGCCGGCCTTCGAGCCGCTGAAGGACGAGGCGTTCGACGCCCTGCTGCGCGAGCGGACGGGCGACGCCGCAGACGCTGCGGCCGACATCGTCGTGGACGAGACCGATCTGGACGCCCTGGCCCAGGACGCCGCCGCCATCGACGACCTGCTGGACAGCCGCGATGACGCGCCGGTGGTGCGTCTGATCAACGCCATCCTGCTGCAGGCCGTGCGCGAAGGCGTGTCGGACGTGCACATCGAGACCGAGGAGCGGCGGCTGGTCGTGCGCTTCCGCGTCGACGGGGTGTTGCGCGAGGTGCTGAGCCCCGCGCGGTCTCTGGCTCCCCTGCTGGTCAGCCGGATCAAGGTCATGGCGCGGCTGGACATCGCGGAGAAGCGGACGCCGCACGACGGGCGGGTGACGCTGAGGATCGGCGGGATGGACGTGGACGTCCGGGTCTCGACGATCCCGACCCAGTACGGCGAGCGGGTGGTGCTGCGCCTGCTGGACCGCAACACGTCCGGGTTGGATCTGGGGCAACTGGGCCTTTTGCCCGACGACCTGTCGAAGCTGCGGCGGATGATCCATCGGCCGCACGGGATCGTGCTGGTCACCGGCCCGACGGGCTCGGGCAAGACGACGACGTTGTACGCCGCCCTGACCGAGCTGAACGACCGGCGGCGCAACATCATGACGGTCGAGGATCCGGTCGAATACGCGCTGGAGGGCGTGGGCCAGATGCAGGTCAATCCGCGCATCGACCTGACCTTCGCGCGGGGCCTGCGGGCCATCCTGCGTCAGGACCCCGACGTCATCATGGTGGGCGAGATCCGCGATCATGAGACGGCCGAGGTGGCGGTGCGGTCGTCGATGACCGGCCACCTGGTGCTGTCGACCCTGCACACCAACTCCGCCATCGGCAGCGTCACCCGCCTGGTGGACATGGGGGTGGAGCGGTACCTGCTGGCGCCCATGCTGACCGGCCTGATCGCCCAGCGGCTGGTGCGGCGACTGTGCCCGAACTGCCGGGTCGAGGACCGGGCGACGGCGCCGGACGTGGAGCTGACGTCCGGCGCGCTGAAGCTGGGCTCGCGCGTGTTCCGCGCCGTCGGCTGTCCGGCGTGTCGGGGAGACGGCCACCGGGGCCGGACGGCGCTGTATGAGGTCGTCGAGGTCGATCCGGCGATGCAGGCGCTGGTGCACGACGGCGCGTCGGAGGCCGAGCTGACGGCCCATGCGCGGCTGACGTCACGCTCGCTGCTTCAGGACGGAGCCGAGAAGATCGCGGCGGGCGAGACGACGGTTCAGGAGGTCGCGCGCGTGGTGCGCGAGGACGTCTGATGCCGGTCTGGCGCTATGAGGCGGTCGATGCGGCCGGGCGCGCGGTGCGGGGCACGGTGGAAGCGTCGGGCGACGTGGCGGCGCGGGCCCTGGTGCGCGATCTGGGCCTGCTGCCCACGTCGGTGCGGGAGCAGGGGGGCGGCGCGGGCGGTCTGCCGTTCGCGGGCCTGTTCGCGCGTGGGGTGACCTCGCGCAGCCTGGCGGCGGCCACGCGCCAGCTGTCGACCATGATCGGCAGCGACATCCGCATCGAGGAGGCGGTGCGCGTCGTCGGCCAGGAGACGGCCGGTCAGCCGATCGGGCCGGTGCTGCTGGACGTGGCGGCTGCCATCACCGAGGGGCGCAGCTTCGCCGCCGCGCTGGACCGCCATCCGAAGGTGTTTCCGGAATTCTACCGTGCCTCGATCGCGGCCGGGGAGCAGTCGGGCAAGCTGTCGGAGGTGCTGGCGCACCTGACCGACTTCGTCGCCTCGCGCGAGCGGGCGGAGCGGAAGGTCAAGCTGGCGCTGCTGTATCCGGCGCTGCTGGCGACGGTGTCGACGTTGATGATCGTGCTGCTGCTGGTCTACGTCGTGCCGGACATCGTGAAGGTGTTCGTGTCGCGCGGGGCGGCCCTGCCGTTCCTGACCCGGGCGTTGATCGGGCTGAGCGAGGGAGCGCAGAGGTTCGGCCTGCCGCTGCTGGTCTTGCTGGCGGTGGGCGGGCTGGTGCTGAACCGGTGGCTGGCGGTACCGGCCAATGCGCTGAAGTTCGCGCGCTTCCGCCTGACGACCCCGCCGTTCGCCGACGTGATCCGCCAGCTGAACGCCGCGCGGTTCGCCGGCAGTCTGGCCACCCTGATCCGCAGCGACGTGCCGCTGGTCGACGCCATGCGGGCGGCGGCGGCGGTGACGCCCAACCTGCATGTGCGCGATCGGGCGTTGGCGGCGACGCGGCGGGTGCGAGAGGGGGCCTCCCTGCGGCATGCCCTTCAGGAGGCGGACGTGTTTCCGCGCCTGCTGCTGGCGGTGGTGGCGTCCGGCGAGCAGAGCGGGCGGCTTGGGCCCGGGCTGGCGCGCGCGGCGGCGGACCTGGAGCAGGAGCTGGAACAGCTCGTCACGGCCCTTGTGGCCCTGGTCGAGCCCGCGGTGCTGCTGATCATGGGCGCGGTCGTGCTGCTTATGGTGCTGGCGATCCTGATGCCGATCGTCAACCTGAACACCCTGGCCGGGCTGTGACCAAGGCCGGTCAGCGGACCTCGATCGTCGAGGCCGGCAGGCCGGGCAGGGCCGCGGCGCCGGCCGGCGTGACCGTGAGCGTCAGGGCGCCGTCGCGGCTGCGCCGCGCCGACAGAAGCTCGCCGGCCGCCGGATCGCGGGCCGACAGGGAGAAGCCCTCGGCGTCCGACCTGGCCGGGGCGACCAACGGGGGCAGGGCGGCCGTCGCGCCGCCCGAAGCGCACAGAGCGGGGCCGGTGCGGATCAGCCCTTCACCCGTGCCGCCCCCGGCCAAGGCCAGATTCCGGGCGCGCACCGTCACCTCTCCGTCGCACGTTAGGGGAAGCTGCGGCGCCAGCGCGGACGCCAGCCGCAGGGACGCTGGGCCCTGCACGTCGCGCAGCACCATGCCGCCGTCCTTCCACGCCGCGACGCCTTCCAGAGCGGTGTCCGGACCACGCACGGCGACCTGCGCCGTCGGCGCGAAGGCCCCCAGCGACGCCAGCGGCGCGGCGCGCCAGCCGAGGGCAAAGGCGGGTTCCAACCCCGCCTCTCCGGCCCAGACGGTACCGACGGCCTCGCGCCCGCCGCGGATGACGGCCTCGGCGGGCAGGCTGATCACCAGGCCGACCAGATATGCCGCGGCGCCGGCGCCGATCAGGATGGCGCGCCAGCGGGTGACGCGCACGAACAGGCGCTCGAACTGAAATGCGCCGGACGCATGGACCCGATCGCCATCCCGGGCCTTCCAGGTTCCGAACATGGGCATCCTCCGTCACGGGCGCGCGCGTCTCGTTGGCCCAGGAAACGCGCGCCCGCAAGCCGCGATCCGCGCGGCAAGGCTTCACCCTGATCGAAGTGATCGTTGCGCTGGGGCTGTTCTCGCTGATCGCGCTGGCCGGGTTCGCCCTGCTGCGGGCGGTGCTGGACGCCCAGACGCGGACCGAGGCGCGGCTGGAGCGGCTGTCGGAGATCCAGCGGGCCCTGTTCGTCGTCACGGCCGACCTGGATCAGGTCAGCGGGCGGATCGAGGGCACGCCCGACGCGATCACATTCCAAAAGACGGATCCCACGGGGCGGCCGCATCTGATCGGCTATGCGGTCCAGGGCGATGCCTTGGTGCGCACGGTCGCCGGGCCGACGGGTCAGAGGACGCAGACGGTGCTGCGCGGGGTCGGTGGGGCGCGGTGGTCGTATCGCCTGACTGGGCTGGGGTGGGTACCGGTTTCTGCCCTTCCGGTCCCGACTGATCCGGAGCTGGCCGTCGCGCAGCCGACCGTCCGTGCCGTGGCGCTGGACGTCGCCCTGATCGGTCCGGACGGGCGCCCGACGGAAGTTCGGCGGGTGGTCGCCGTGCCGGAAATCGCGCCATGACCCGGCCGAAGCGCGGCGCGCGCAGGGGTATGGTCTTGCTGAACGTGCTGATCGTCGTCGCCATCAGTGCGGCGGCGGTCACCGTGATGATCGTGGCGCAAGACATTCAGGTGCGCCGGACGATCCGTCTGCACGACGCGGCACAAGCCCAGTCCTATGCCCGGGCCGGGGAGTTGTCGGCCATCACCGCCCTGCGCCGTGACGCCTTGACGGCGCCGGACGTGGACGTGGCCAGCGAGCCGTGGGCGCAGATCGGGCAGACGGCGGTGGCGATCCCCAATGGCGGGTTCGCCCTGTCGATCGCGGACGAGCAGGCGCGGTTCAACGTCAACGCATTGATCAAAGGCGAGCCCATTCCCGCCGCGGCCTTGCTGGAGATCGCGCGCCTGACAGGCGTGTCGCGCGAGACGGTGTCGGCGATTGAACTGGCTCTCACGGTCCTGGGGCCTCTTCGTGACGACGTCCCCTTGCGTGCCGCAGGGGTGAATGCGGCGGACCTTGATCGTCTCGCGCCCTACGTCGTTTTTCTGCCGCCGGAGGCCAAGCTGAACGTCAACACCGCCGACCCGCAGCTGCTTGAGATGGTGCTGCGCGACCCCACGGCCGTTCGCCGCGTTCTCGACCAGCGGGCCCAAGGAGGGCTGTCTGCGCAGGAGGCGACGGCCCTGGGGGCCGGAGGTCTGTTCGGATCGTCGTCGTCGCACTTTCGGGTGACGACGGACGTGAGGGTGGGTGAGGTGCGGCGGTTGACGGTCAGCCGCGTCAGCCGCAGCGAGGACGCGGGGGGGCGGCCTCGTGTGACGGTCACCCAGCGACGCCGATTGACGCCGCCTTCGTGACGCGGCGTCTTGACCTGCGGGTCCCGAGGCGACACAAGGCGCGTCCGACGGGCTTGGCCCGTGCGTGATGTGCGTCCTTAGCTCAGTTGGTTAGAGCATCTGACTTTTAATCAGAGGGTCCTCGGTTCGAGCCCGAGAGGACGTACCATCCCCGCCTTCAGCCGCGTCTGATCCAGGCTCGGGGCTGCGAAGGACACGTCGTCAGGCCCACAGGAAACCCAGGTCTCGAGGCGTGAAGTTCCTGAGATTCGGGAAGATCGCATCCAGGCTTGCATCGGAGACGCCGAGCCAGCGCCCCATCGTGGCCGCATACTGATCGACCGAGGTCGTGGGGACCATGGAGGCGCCGGCCATGTCCGGATTGCGGAACGCGCCCAGGTCCACGCCCAGGGTAGGATATTGGCCGTAGATGTCGCCGCCGCGGACGGATCCGCCCATGACGAAGTGGTGGCCGCCCCAGGCGTGGTCGGTCCCGTCGCCGTTCGTCGTGAAGGTGCGGGAGAAGTCCGAAGCTGTGAAGGTTGTGACGGCGTTGCGCATGTTCACGCCGCCCAAGGAACCCAGGACGGAGTCGAAATAGGACAAGGCGTGCGCCACCTTGGCGAGATTGTTGGGCTGCACAGTGTTCTGGACGTCGTGATTGTCCCATCCGCCCAGGCTGACGAAGAAGACCTGTCGGCGCAGGCCCAGAGAGCTGTTGGCCGCGATCATCCTGGCCACCGTCTGAAGTTGGGTGGCCAGGGTGTTGTTCTCGACCGCACCGGTGATTGGATTGACGTAGGCGGACGGGGCGGGGATCGAGGTGACGGCGGACTGAGTGAAGGCCGAGTTGACGGTCGTCGCGGCCGAGACGGAACGGCCGGTCACGGTGGCGTAGTCGGCGGCGAAGAAGCTGGCGGGGCTCGTGTCCTGAATGATGCTGCGCACCCGCGACGGCGCCAGCGTGGAGCCGAAAAGGCTGGCGCTCGATCCGCCGTTGATGACGAGGGCGGGTTGGGCCGCCGTGGTCATCTGATACTGCACGACGCTCTGGCCGGACAGGAAGACGGCGTTGCCCGCCGTCGAGATTGCGGTGAACAGGCTGTTTGATCCGTTCGACCCGAGGAAGGCGTCGCCGAGGCGACCGCCCCAGCCGACCCGCGCCCCTTCGGACGCGCCGGCCTGCCAGGTCGACTGCTGGTCGTTGTGCGAGAACAGGTTGGAGGGGAAGGCGACGGTCCGGGCCTGATACTGGGCCTTGGTGATCGGCCGGATGAGAGTGCCGACGTTGGCCACGATGGCCAGCCGATCGGCGTCGAACAGCGTCTTGAGCGGCCCCAGCATCGGGTGCAGCGCGAAGGTGCGGACCGAGGCGTTCGTCCCGTCCGGGATCGGATTGGGCGTGCGGGGGACGATCGGCAGGACGCCGCCCCAGGCCTCAGGCGAACGTGCCGTGACGGTGCGTCCCGTGATGGGCGAAACCAGGCCTACGGGGGTCGGCGGCGTTCCGGGCGGCATCAGGGCGATGGGGTCGTCGCCGGTGTTGCGGGCCGCGAAATAGCGACCGAAGGAGTCGCTGTCGGTCGCCAGCACGGTGTTGTTGGAGTCGTTGCCGCCGAACAGGAAGACGCAGACAAGGGCCCTGTAGTCCGGCGCGGCCTGGCTGGCCGCCGAGCCGGCCGCCGCGAGCTGGGCGGCGAAGGGGGCCGCGGCTCCGAGAATGGACAGTCCGCCTCCGAGACGGAGCAGGTGACGGCGATCCAGCGGTGAGAGGGTCATCCTGTCGTCCTCATCGCTGAACAAGGTATTCCGGCGAGATCATCGTCAGATAGACGGCCAGCTTCGCGCGGTTCAGGCGCGCCGTGTCGATCTGCGTCTGGCTGGCGCCGGCCCCAGGAATGGCGACGCTGTTCACGCACTCGATGATGTGGGCCCTAAGCGTGGTCGACATCTGACCATACAGCAGCAGGCGGTTCATCCGGTCCGCCAGCTGGGCGGCGTCGTCGGCAACCGCCACCTCGGCCTGATAGGTCGAGCGTACGTCGGCCCCCGTGCCTATGCCCGTGCCGATCGCCGTCTGGATGGTGTTCGCGTACCCGGCGACGGTCACCTCATCGACGATCTGGAACTCCGGGGCGTTCAGGCCGGCGCCGCCCAGTCGGGTGTTGGGCGGCACGTATCCGGGCCGGAAGAAATTGAACACGGACGGCGCCGCCAGCGCCGACTGCGCCAGGGACAGGCTGCTGCTGGTGGACGTGATCAGGAAGTTGCCGGAAACGGACGTCGCGGCGAAGGCCCGCATCCAGTTGACCAAGCGGATCATCGGCTCGCGCACCTTGCCGAAGGTGCTGCTGCTCACGGCCGCCATGTCGCGAGCTTCGGCATCGAACAGGATCGCACGCACGACCGCCGCCAGGTCGCCTCTCACGCCCGCTCCGTTGTTGTCGAAAACCGCGGCAACCCTTCGGACGTAGGAGGGGCTGGGGTTGCTTGTCACCAGGCGCTGGATCAGCTGGCGACCGATGAAGGGGCCGACGTTGGGGTGGTTGAAGATCACGTCCAGCGCCTGGCCCAGTTCCGTGGCCGGGTCGGCCGATGCGATGGTCGTGCCGAGGAAGGTCTTGGTCGAGGTGGAGTGGAAGGCGGGATAGAAGATCATCGGGCGGACGCTTGCGTCCGGATCGCGGTTTCGGCCGAAGAAGGTGTTGTTGGTGGGTGTCGGCGAGTACCAGCTCATGCCTGTGAACACCCGCGCCAGGCCTGAGATGTCGGCTGGTGTGTAGGCGGGAACGGGAACGCCGGAGCCGTCGGTGACGACCGTGCCGTCCGGGTTCAGCCGGTTCACCCCGATCGTCATCAGTTGCATCACTTCCCGGGCGTAGTTCTCGTCCGGGTTCCGCCCGGTCGCCGGGTCTTCCTTCTGATTGGCCAGATGGGTCAGGTAGACGCCCATCATCGGGTGCATGCTGACCTGTTGAAGGAGCGTGCGGAAGTTGCCGAAGGCGTTGGCGCCCAGCATGTCGTAGTAGGCGCCCGCCCCGCGCGCGTCGACCAGAGGGTCGACCAGGGAGATCACGAAGATCTCGGAAAGCGCCAGCTTCATGCGCTGGCGCAGCTGGTCCTGGGCCGTGGCGGCCTGAAGCCAAAAGCTCTCGTAGAAATGATTGGCGTTCAGGGTCGCGGTCGGCTGGGTGATCCGCAGCTGAGCCAGCCGATTGTCCAGATAGGCCTGATGCGAGGACGCCGGCAGGGCGACCTGCATGTCCACCCAGCGCGTGTAACCCAGAGACTTCAGCGCGTTGATGTCGGCGTCGGTCGCGCCGAACGTCGCCTGGGTGAGGAAGCGACCAGCCTCGGCGTCGCTGAGCGGGGCGCCTCCTCCCGGGGGAGGCGCAGGACCGGTGCCGCTGCCCTGTTCTCCGCCGCCGCCGCATGCGGCGAGTCCCGCCGCCAGAACGGTCGAAACGGCGACAAGCCTCGCACCCCCGGCCATGGCGACGATCGTCACGAGCACTCCCCCGAGTTCACTCGAGGGAGACCATTCTACAAAAGCGAAGCTTGCGCGACCGGAATCTGGCGTCCGCCGAAAACGGATGCGTGATCGCTTGGCGACGTCTCAGTGGAAAGTGGCGGACGGCACGACCCGAGGCTGGGCCGCCCGTCCGCCATCCGGTCATTCCGCCGCGGAAGCGGCGGCCGCGCGCGGCCAGCCGTTGTTGGCGAGGTCGGCGTCGGCGGTCTGCTGCATCGGATCGACCATGACCGAGGCCACGGTCTTGTCCGTCACATGCTGCCAGGTGACCGTGCGGTTGTTCTGGCGCCAGATCTCGGCCGGAATCTTCACCGTCTCGGTGGTGCCGTCGTCATAGGTGAACTGGACGATGATCGGCATCACCACGCCGCCGACGTTGGAGAAGGTCAGGCGGTACAGCTTGCCGTCGAACGACCGGGCGCGGGCGATCAGGCCGTCGAACTGGCCGTTCTTGGCGGCCGCCCAGGTGCGGCGCTGTTCGTCGGTGATCGGGAACTCGGCCGACCCGTCGTCGGACGGATTGTCCAGCGTGGGCATGCGCTCGACCAGCGGGACGCGGCCTTCGGCCCGGTCGGCCAGGACGGTGACCGAGGGCGGCTCCGGCGCCGGAGGGGTGGCCGGGCCCTGGCCCTGCTGTCCGCCGCCGCCCGCGTTCGGCTGTGCCGGCGTGGCGACGACCACGTTGTCCAGCGAGATGTCGACGTGGTCGGTGGAATAGAACCAGCCACGCCAGAACCAGTCGAGGTCCATGCCCGAGACCTCTTCCATGGTGCGGAAAAAGTCGTACGGCGTGGCGCGCTTGAACTTCCAGCGGCGGCCATATTCGGCGAATGCGCGGTCGAACAGTTCGCGGCCCATGACAGTCTCGCGCAGGACGGTCAGCGCCACGCCCGGCTTCACATATCCCTCATAGCCGTAGTTGGTCAGGCTCTGGGCGTTGGTCATCAAAGGCTGCTGGTTCTCGGACAGCATGTGCCGGATGATGCCGCCGCGCGGCTCGCCCGAGGCGTCGAACTCCGCGTCCCACAGCTTCTCGGCCTGGAACTCCACGAAGGTGTTGATGCCCTCGTCCATCCAGACCCACTGGCGTTCGTCGGAGTTGACGATCATCGGGAACCAGATGTGGCCGATCTCGTGGATGATCACGCCGGCCAGGGCGTACTTCACGTCGTCGACGCGCTGGGGTGTGCCGTCGGGCGCGCGCTGGGGGCGGGCGCCGTTGAACGTGATCATCGGGTATTCCATCCCGCCGACCGGGCCGTTCACCGACTGGGCCGTGGGATAGGGATAGGGGAAGGTCGCCTCGCCATAGACGTCCAGAGCGTGGGCGACGGCGCGGGTCGAGACCTGGTCCCACAGGGGACGCGCCTCGCCCGGATAGAAGGACATGGCCATGACCACGGGCATTTCGGGGTCGCCGTTCGGCACGCCCATGGCGTCCCAGACGAACTTGCGCGAGCTGGCCCAGGCGAAGTCGCGCACGTTATCTGCGCGGAAGGTCCAGGTGCGTGTGCCCTCGACCGAGCCCAGCTCCGCGGCGGCGGCCTCGGCCGGATTGACGATGTAGACCGGGTCGATGGCGGTGCGGGCGGAGGCGTAGCGGCGGCGCTGCTCGGCCGTCAGGACGTCGCGGTCGTTGACCAGCACGCCCGAGGCGGCGACCACGTGGTCGGCCGGGACGGTGATCGACACCTGATAGTCGCCGAACTCCAGCGGGAACTCGGACCCCAGATAGGGCAGTTGGTGCCAGCCTTCGTAGTCCGAGAAGGCCGCCAGGCGCGGGAACCACTGGGCCAGTTGGAAGATGCAGTCCGACTGGCCGTCCGAGGCACGGAAGCACTCATAGCCCGAGCGTCCGCCGGTCAGGTCGCCGTCGCCGATGGCCAGGGTGTAGCCCATGTCGAAGGTGACCCGCTCGCCCGGCTTCAGCGGGGTGGGAAGGTCGATGCGCATCAGGGCGTCGTTGACCAGGAAGGGGATCGGACGGCCGCGAGTGTCGGCGACGGTCAGGTTGCTGAAGCCGCCCTCCCAGTCCTCGTAGATCAGCACCTGGGCCACGTCGAAGACGCCGAAGGTGCCTTCGTCGCCGGTGGTCGAGGTGACGCGGTCCATGGAGTTCCGCTTGAAGCCGTTCTGGTCCAGCAGGATCCAGAGGTAGTCCAGTTCGTGCGGAGAGTTGTTCTGATAGGTGACGCGCTGGCTGCCGGTCAGGCTGCGGCCCGCCTCGTCCAGACGCACGTCGACGACGTAGTCGACCTTCTGCTGCCAGTAGGCCGGGCCCGGCTCACCGGTGGCGGCGCGATAGACGTTCGGGGTCGGCCAGTCCTCGCCTTCGAACTGGCGGAAGGCGTCCTCGTACTCGCCCTTGGACTGGTCCACGGCGCCGACGCTGACCTGGGCCTGGGCGGCGGAGGCGAGCAGGGCGAGGCCGGAGGCGGCCACCATCAAGAGTTTCAGCCGCATGGTCGTGCTCCGGGTCGGGAAAAGCGTTGAAATCGCGGCGGACCTTAACCCTCGCCGGAACCGGCGCAAGGCGCGGATGATTACGGAAACGACAGAATGTCGCGCGGCCGGCGCGCGCTTGACTGTGCCAGTGTTACAGCATAGTGGAACGCGCCATGACCGACGCCTTGCCCCGCAACGCCGCCGCCGCGGCCCGCAGCCGCGTGGAACTGTACGACGCCCTGCTGGCGCTGACCACGCGCGAGGAGGTCGACGCCTTCCTGTCGGACCTGTGCACCCCGGCCGAGGTGCGCGCCTTCGCCGAGCGGTGGCAGGTGGCGCGTCTGCTGGACGCCGGGGGCAAGACCTATCGCGAAATCGCCGCCGAGGCCCAGGCCAGCCCGACCACGGTCGTGCGGGTCGCCCGCTTCCTGAAGGAGATGCCGCATCAGGGCTACCGCCTGGTGCTGGACCGTCTCGCCGCCAAACACTGAGTCAAAACCCATGAGTACCGTGAAGGGGCGGCTGCGCATCGCCGTCCAGAAGTCCGGCCGTCTGTCCGAACGCAGCCTCGACCTCGTCCGCGACGCTGGCCTGAGGGTCGTGAAGGGCACGAACGACCTGCTGTATCGCATCGAGAACGCGCCCATCGACCTGCTGCGGGTGCGCGACGACGACATCCCGACCTTCGTGGCGGACGGCGTCTGCGACCTGGGTATCGTCGGCGAGAACGTGCTGGAGGAAGGGCGCAACGGCGGGCCGAACGCCGAGGTGGTCATGCCGCTGGGCTTCGGTCGGTGCACCCTGAAGATCGCCGTGCCGCCGACGCTGGACTACGTCGGTCCGGCGTCGCTGGAGGGGCGACGCGTGGCGACCAGCTATCCCCGCGTGCTGAAGCGCTGGCTGGCGGAGCAGGGGGTCACCGCCGACGTGGTGACCATGCGCGGCGCGGTCGAGGTGGCCCCCCGGCTGAAGCTGGCGCACGCCATCTGCGACCTGGTGTCGACCGGCGCCACGCTGGAGGCCAACGGCCTGCAGGCGCGCGAGACCGTGCTGGACAGCCAGGCGGTGCTGATCCGCTCACCGGTCGCGCCGGAACCCGAACTGGCGGACCTTCTGGAGAGCATCGTCGAGCGGATGGCGGGCGTGGTGGCCAGCCAGGGCGCCAAGTACGTGATGCTGAACGCACCGCGGGCCAATCTGGACCGGATCACGGCGCTTCTGCCCGGCGCCGGCGCGCCGACCGTGATGCCCCTGTCGGGGCGCGAGGACGCGGTCGCCGTCCACGCCGTCTGCCAGGAGGCCGTGTTCTGGGAGACGCTGGAGAAGCTGAAGGCCGAGGGGGCGTCCGCCATCCTGGTCCTGCCGATCGAGAAGATGATGTGATGAGGCGGTTCGACTGGAGCCAGCTGGACGAGGCCGGGCGACGCGAGGCGCTGGCGCGGCCCGCGCGCCGGGCGGAGGCCCGCGTGACGGACGGCGTGCGCGCCATTCTGGACGACGTGCAGGCGCGCGGCGGGGCGGCGGTGACCGAGTGGGCGCTGAAGCTGGACGGGCACGCGCCGCGCCGGGTCGTGCTGGACGCCCCGACCGTGGCCGAGGCGCGATCGACCCTGCCGCCCGCCGACGTGCGGGCCCTGCGCGTCGCGGCTGACAATGTGCGGGTGTTCCACCAGGCGACGCGGCCGGAGGACGGCGGCTGGGTCGAGACGACGCCGGGCGTGCGCTCGCGCATCGCGTGGCGGCCGATCCGGTCGGCGGGCATCTATGTCCCCGGCGGCACGGCGCCCTTGTTCTCGTCGCTGCTGATGCAGGCGATCCCGGCGCAGGTGGCGGGCGTGCCAGTGCGGGTGGCGGTGACGCCGCCAGCCAGGGACGGCGGCGTCCATCCGGCGATGATCCTAGCGGGCGCCGAGGCGGGGCTGGAGGAGATCTGGCTGATCGGCGGGGCGCAGGCGATCGCGGCCCTGACGTTCGGGGCCACGTTCGACGACGGGGCGATCCCGGCGTGCGACAAGCTGTTCGGCCCCGGCAATGCCTGGGTGGCCGAGGCCAAGAAGCAGGCGGCGGCCCTGCCGGGCGGCCCGGCAGTGGACATGCCGGCGGGCCCGTCGGAGCTGATGGTCGTGATCGACCGCGACGCGGCGCCCGAGATCGCGGCGGCCGACCTGCTGAGTCAGGCCGAGCACGACGCGGACGCCCAGGTGGTGCTGGTTTCCACCAGCCGCGCGACGATCGACTACGTTCTGACCGAGGTGGAGACGCAGCTGGCGGACCTGCCGCGCGCCGACGTCGCACGGGCGTCTCTAGGCGAGGCCCGGGCGATCCTGGTGCGCGACCTGGACGCGGCGCTGGAGGTCATCAACGCCTATGGCCCCGAGCACCTGGCGCTGCAGGTCGACGACGCGGAGGCGCTGATCGACGGCATCACCGCCGCCGGCGCCATCTTCGTCGGCCGGCACGCGGCCGAGACGCTGGGCGACTATGCCGCCGGGCCCAGCCACGTGCTGCCGACCGACGGCGGGGCGCGCACGCTGGGCGGCATCACGACGGCCAGCTTCATGACGTCGATGTCGGTGCAGACCGTGACCGCGCGGGGCGCGGCGGAATTGGGTCCGATCGCGGCGCGGCTGGCGCGGCTGGAGGGGCTGGAGGCGCACGCGCGCGCCGCTGATTTGAGGAGCGAGGGATGACCCTGCCGGCGCCCTTTCCGCCGCTGGTGTCCGGGGCCGAGGGCCTGGACCGCGCGCCGTCGTCGACGGCGGCCGTCGCGGCCCGCATGGCCGAGGTCTATGGCGTGTCCGCAGATCGCGTCCTGCCGGTGCGCGGGGCGTCGCATGGGCTGGAGCTGATCTTCCGGCTGGCGGCGCGCGACGGCCTGGGAGTCGAGGCGCCGGACGCGCCGCCGTTCGACGGGCTGGCGAAACTGTACCGCGCCGCGCCCGAAGGCGCCGAGACGCTGGCCGTCATCGTGCGCGGGCTGGGCGACGCCGAGGCCGTGTCGGAGATGGCGGCGCGCGTGGGGCCGGCCCTGCTGGTGGTTGACGAGGCGCGGGTGGAATTCTCGGACCAGCCGTCGGTCGTCGGGCTGGTCGACCGGCTCGACAATCTGGTGGTGGTGCGCAGCCTGTCGCTGTCGCATGGGCTGACGGGAGCGCGCGTCGGAGCCTTGATCGCTCGATCGGAGACTCTCGGGCGGATCGCCGAAGTGCTTGAGCCGCATCCCGTGCCGGAACCCAGCCTGAGGCTTGCTTTGCAGGCGCTGGATCCGTCGCGGGCGGTGGAGACCGAGGCCCGGATCGCGCGCGTGCGCGAGGAGCGGGCCCGGATGGTCAAAGCCTTGTCGCGCGAGATGTCGGTCGAAGCCGGCGTCGGGCCGGTCATCGCCGCACGGCCGACGGACATGGCGGGCGCCCGCGCGGCGCTGGCGCGGCTGGGCGTGGCCGCCGAGGTCGAGGGCGAGCGCCTGCGTCTGCCCGTCTTCGCCAGGGCCGAGCTGAACGACCGGACGCTGGCGGCCTTCGGACTGGCGGCCGCGGGCCGACCGCACCGGGCGGGTCAGGCCGTGCGCGACACGAAGGAGACGCGCATCGTCTGCGCCGTCGATCTGGACGCGACCGGTCCGGTGCGCATCCAGACCGGCGTCGGTTTCTTCGACCACATGCTGGAGCAGGTGGCGGCGCACGGCGGCTTCTCGCTGAGCCTGTCGTGCGAGGGCGATCTGCACACAGACCCGCACCACACGATCGAGGACAGCGCCATCGCCCTGGGTCAGGCGCTGAAGCAGGCGCTGGGCGAGCGGCGCGGCATCGCCCGCTATGGCTTCGTCCTGCCGATGGACGAGGCCGAGGCGAAGGTGTCGATCGACTTGTCCGGAAGGCCCTACCCGGTGTTCGAGGGCGATTTCGCCACGCCCTTCATAGGGGAATACCGGACCGACCTGACGGCGCACGTGATCCGCAGTCTGGCGGAGCATCTGGGCGCGGCGATCCACGTCTCGGTGACCGGGCAGGACGACCACCACAAGACCGAGGCGGTCTACAAGGCGCTGGGTCGCGCCCTGCGTCAGGCGATCCGCGTCGAGGGCGAGGCCGTGCCGTCGACCAAGGGGGTGCTGTGAGCACGGTCGCGGTCGTCGCCTACGGCGCCGGCAACGTCGCCTCCGTGCGGTTCGCGCTGGAGCGGCTAGGGGCGGTGGTGAGGCTGGTCTCGACGGCGGCGGAGATCGTGGCGGCCGAACGGCTGATCCTGCCCGGCGTGGGCGCGGCGGGCTATGCGATGGCGCGGCTGACGGAACTGGGGCTCGTCGAGGCGATCCGGGCGTTCCCGCGCCCGCTGCTGGGCGTTTGCCTGGGCCAGCAGTTGCTGTTCGAGCGCAGCGACGAGGGCGAGGCGGAGATGCTGGGGCTGATCCCCGGGCGAGTCGCCCGAATGGAGCCGGGGCCGTCACGGCCCGTGCCGCATATGGGCTGGTCGCGGCTGGAGGTCGTGCGCGACGATCCGTTGTTGGACGGGCTGGCCGACGAGGCATGGGCCTATTTCGTGCACGGCTTCGTCTGCCCCGACGGTCCGGCGACGCTGGCGCGGGCGGAGTACGGCGGGCCGGTGCCCGCGGTGGTGCGCGCCGGGAACCGCTGGGGCTGCCAGTTCCACCCGGAGCGGTCGAGCGCGGCCGGGGCGCGGATTCTTAAGAACTTTCTGGAGCTGCCCGCGTGATCGTCTACCCCGCCATCGACCTGAGGGACGGCGCCTGCGTGCGGCTGATGCACGGGCGGTTCGATCAGGTGACGCGATATGACGACGACCCCGCCGCGCGGCTGGCGGCGTTCGTCGAGGCGGGCGCGGAATGGGTGCATGTGGTGGACCTCGACGGTGCGCAGGCGGGTCGGGCGGTTCAGCACGGCCTGATCGGGCGGCTGGCGCGGTCCGCCGAGGTGCGCATCCAGTCCGGCGGCGGGGTGCGCTCGCGCGAGGACGTGGCGGCCCTGCTGGACGCAGGCGTGGCGCGGGTCGTGGTCGGCTCGCAGGCCGTGACGGCGCCTGGGGCGGTGGCGGACTGGCTGACGGAATTCGGGGCCGAGCGGATCGCCCTGGCGCTGGACGTCAATGTGAGGGACGGCGTGCCGGTGCCGGCGCTGAAGGGCTGGACCGAGGCGGCCACTGTCGATCTGTGGGCGGCGCTGGACCGGTTTTCGGAAGGGACGGCGCGGCACGTGCTGGTCACCGACGTCGGGCGCGACGGGGCCCTGACCGGGCCCAATCTGGAGCTGCTGGCCGAGATCGTGCGGCGGAGGCCGGACCTGCAGGTGCAGGCTTCGGGCGGCGTGGCGGTGACG
This sequence comes from Caulobacteraceae bacterium, assembly GCA_019748055.1. GTDB lineage: Bacteria > Pseudomonadota > Alphaproteobacteria > Caulobacterales > Caulobacteraceae > Brevundimonas. Next base: position 56,854 of record JAIEQC010000014.1, read on the forward strand.
TCGGACCTGACGGCTGCCCGCGACGCGGGCTGCGCCGGCGCCATCGTCGGCCGGGCGATCTATGAGGGCCGCTTCACGGTCGAGCAGGTGCTGGAGGCCGTGCGATGACGGCGCGGCGGATCATCCCCTGTCTGGACGTGAAGGACGGGCGGGTCGTGAAGGGCGTGCGCTTCGAGGGGCACCGCGACATGGGCGACGCCGCCGAACTGGCCGCGCGCTATCGCGACGAGGGCGCCGACGAACTGGTCTTCTACGACATCACGGCCAGTCCGCAGGGGCGGACGCTGGATTATGGCTGGGTCGAGAGCGTGGCGCGCCTGCTGGACATCCCGTTTTGCGTGGCCGGCGGCATCCGTACGGTGGAGCAGGCGGCGCGGTGCCTGGAGCATGGGGCGGACAAGGTGTCGATCAACTCGCCGGCGCTGGAGCGGCCGGAGCTGATCGCCGAAATGGCCGAACGGCTGGGTCAGCAATGCGTGGTCGTGGGCGTCGACAGTCGCAAGGTCGGCGACGACTGGATGGTGCACCAGTACACGGGCGATCCGACCGCCAGCCGGGGCGCGGGGCGGCGCACGCTGGATTGGATCGTGGAGGCGCAGGCGCTGGGCGCCGGCGAGATCGTGCTGAACTGCATGGACGAGGACGGCGTGCGGCGCGGCTATGACCTGGAGCAGCTGACGGCGGCGCGGGCGAGGCTGACGATCCCGCTGGTGGCGTCGGGCGGCGCGGGGTCGGCGGCGCATTTCGTCGAGGTGTTCGAGACGGCGGACGTGTCCGGAGCGCTGGCCGCGAGCGTGTTTCACACGGGGGCCGTGCGCATTCCGGAGCTGAAGACGGAGCTGGCGCGCGCTGGCGTGGAGGTGAGGCCATGATCGATTCGAATGCGCTGAATTTCGACAAGGGCGGCGGTCTGATTCCCGCCGTGGTGCAGGACATCGACACCCTGCAGGTGCTGACCCTCGCCTACATGGACCGCGCCGCGCTGGAGGAGACGATCGTGAGCGGCGAGGCGACCTTCTTCTCCCGCTCGCGCGGCGGGCGCTGGCGCAAGGGCGAGACGTCGGGCGACCGGCTGTTCGTCCGGCAGATCGTCGCCGACTGCGACGGCGACGCCCTGGTGGTGAAGGTGCGGCCGGTGGGGAACGCCTGCCACCTGAACCGCGTCAGCTGCTTCGGGGACGAGGACGCGCCGGGGATGGGCCGCCTGGCCCGGCTGGAGCGCACGATCGCTGACCGTGCCGAGGCCGACCCCGCCGAGAGCTGGACCGCGCGCCTGCTGGCCGAGGGGCCGAAGCGGGCCGCGCAGAAAGTGGGCGAAGAGGGCGTTGAGACGGCGCTGGCCGGGGCGGCGGGCGACGACGCCGAGCTGGCATCCGAAGCCGCGGACCTGATCTACCACCTGCTTGTCCTGCTGAAGGCGCGCGGCCTCTCGTCGCAGGACGTGCTGGATGTGCTGGCGGCGCGAGCCCGGAAATCGGCCACTGCGTGAGTTCAGGACGGCGATTTCAGCGGCTCCTCACAGGCCGCTCATGCCGCGAGGGCGGGGATCGGCGTTCTTCCAGATCGTTTTGCGCCGGGTCTCCGGCGTCTCCGCGTTCACCAGTTCCCTAAAGGCTCCCGTCGTATCCCTGCCTTCCATTGCCAAAAATTCAGGGGCGCGACGGAAATCGGCCGTCTAGACGGTTCAACGACGTCCTCCCGACCTCAACCTCCCTCTCAGGTTTCGAACATGATCCTCCGTACGCTTCTGGCGACCACGGCCATCTCCCTCTTCGCCGTGACGGCAGCCGCAGCACAGGACCGGCCTGCTGATCCTCCGCCCGCGCCGACTCCCGCCGCCGAAGAGGAAGAAGAGGGCACGCAGGTCGACGAGGTCGTGGTGCGCGGGGTGCGCCCCGACATCCTGAGCCAGGCCGACCGCATGAGCTACAGCGTCACCAACGATCTGCAGGCCCAGTCGGGTTCGGTCGCCGACGTGCTGCGCAACGTCCCGGGCGTGGAGGTCGATCTGCAGGGCAACGTCAGTCTGCGTGGCGATGGCAACGTGACCATCCTGATCGACGGTCGGCCCTCGGCCATGTTCACGGGCGGCAGCCGCGCCGACGCTCTGCAGGCCATGCCCGGGGGCACGTTGGAACGGGTCGAGGTCATCACCAATCCGTCCGCCGCCTTCAGCCCTGAAGGATCGGGCGGCATCATCAACCTGGTGACCAAGAAGACGCCGCAGTCGGCTCAGGCTACGCAGAGCGGCACCTTGCGCCTCGGGTATGGCGGAGACGGCCGCTACAACGCCTCGCTGAGCGGCGGCCGCCGCGACGGGCCCCTGACGGTTGCGGGCGATCTGGGTTTTCGCAACCAGGAAGGCGAGAACGTCAGCGAGCGTGATCGTTTCCGTCCCGGCCCGATGCCCGCGGATCAGCGCATCGAGCGGAACCGGAACGTCAACGACGGCCGCTTTCGGTCCACAAACGCCCGCCTGAGCGCCGACTACGACCTGAACGACCGTGATCGGATCAGCGGTGAACTGGGCTGGCGCGAGTTCAGCGTCGGCGGCGACGGCGTCGAGACCTTCAGCCGCACGGACGGAAACGGCCTCGTGCTGGATTCCTATGCGCGCGACGGTTCGACCTCGTTCGGCAACGACGGCTTCAACGGCCGCACCACGTGGCGCCGCAAGTTCGACGGCGACCTGCATGAACTGGTCGTCGATCTGGAGTTCAGCCAGTTCGAGAACGAACGCCTGACCGAGGCCTTCACCGACTACACGGCCGGTCCTGGCGCGGATTTCGCCGAAAGGATCGGTGGCGGTTCGACGTCGGACGAATGGGGCGTGAAGGCGGACTACACCCGGCCGCTGGGCGAGCGCAGCAACGTCAAGGTCGGCTATGAGCTGGACGTCGAGGAGGACATTTTCGACAATTTCGGCTTCCGCGGCCCCGATTTTTCCAGCCTGGCGCCGGTCGCGAACCTCACCAGTGAGTTCCGCTACGACGAGACGATCCACGCCGCCTACGTGACCCATGACCGGCCCTTCGGCGATCTGGACGTCCAGTTCGGCCTGCGTCTGGAACAGGTCGAGTTCACCATCGATCAGGTGACCCAAAACGTGCAGGCGTCGCGCGATTATTTCCGCGCCTATCCGACCTTGAACTTCGGTTATCAGCTGACTGACAGCCAGCGTCTGCGCGGGGGCTACAGCCGCCGCATCTCGCGCCCGCAGCCGCAGGACCTGAATCCGTTCACGACCTATGTCGACGTGCAGAACCTGCGCCGCGGCAATCCGGACCTGGATCCGGAGATCACGGACAGCTTCGAACTTGGTTGGCAGATGCGCCAAGGCCGCACCTTCTATTCGGCGACGCTGTTCTATCGCGACAGCTCCGGCGGCGTGACGGACGTTGTGCAGGACCTCGGAAACGGCGTGGTCCTGACGACCCGGGAGAACCTGGGGGAGGCTCAGCGGACCGGCGTGGAGTTCATCGCCAACGGGCAGCTGCCGGCGGGCATCAGCTACAACGTCTCGGGAACCCTGCTGAAGAACGACATCTTCGTGCCGGGCGTGGCCGGATCCGATCGGAGCGGCACGACCGCCAGCGTGAGGGCCTCGCTGAACTGGCAGCCGACCGAAGTCGACTTCTTCCAAGTCAACGGCTTCTACAACGGCGAACAGCTGCAGGCGCAGGGGTATCGTGAGCCCTTCGGCATCCTGAACCTGGGCTATCGTCGCAAGCTTACCGACGATCTCAGCCTTACGCTGACGGGGGTCAACGTCCTCGACAGCGCCGAGCAGAAGGTGGTGATAGACACGGCGGATTTCAGCGACCGTGTGACGAACCGCTTCCAGGAGCCCGCCTTCTTCGTGGGTCTGACCTGGAACTTCGGCGGCGGTCCGCGGCGGCCGGAACAATTCGACTTCAACACCGGACAAGGGCCGGGCTGACGACGGTCAGCCCGCGCCCAGCCCTTGGGCCAAGCTGAGAGCGATCCAGGCGCGGGCGACGTCGGCGCGGGCTCCCGCCAGATCGGCTGTCACCTGGCTCAGAGCCAGATCGGCGGTCAGCACGTCGAGGATCGACGTGACCCCGGCGCGATGGCGTCGGTCGGCAAGGTCGCGCCGGTCATTTGCTGCGACCACGGCCTGTTCCAAGACTCTTGCGCGTGCCGAGGCCCACGACAGGGCCGCCAGCGCCGTCTCGACCTCGGCCAGGGCCTGGGTGGCGGCGCGGCGATAGGCGATCGCGGCCTGATCCCGAAGTGCGTCCGTTCCATCACGCGCGGTTTCCAGGCGGCCGAAGCTGAACAGCGGTGCGCTGAGCGACCCGGCGACCGAGCCGAACGGGCCGCTCACCGAGAAAGGCGTCTCGGGATCGACCCACCGGCCTCCCAGTGCCGCCGACAGGCTGACGGTCGGCCAGAAGTCTCGCCGTGCCGCCTCTGCGTCGAACCCGGCGGCGCGGAGATCGGCCTCGGCCGCCCGGAGGTCCGGTCTGCGGGCGAGCACCTCCACCGGCGGGGCTGCGCCGGCGGCGAGGTGCGCGCCCGGCAGAGTCGGCCTTTCCTCCGTCAGGGCGCCGGGGGTCAGGCCCAGTAGGGCTTCCAGCGCCAGGCGGGCTTCATGGGCGGCCTGACGCGCCGCCAGGGGGTGCGCGCGCGCGGCGGCCAGTTCGGCCCGCGCGGAGGCCGGATCCAGTCCTGACGTCAGCCCAGTGCGCGCGCGGGTCTCGGCCACCCGCAGGGTCTCCTCCAGCGCCACGACGGCGGCCTCGCCGGCGGCAGCCCGAGAGTCGGCCTCGGCCCAAAGCACGACCAGGCGGACCGTCTGACCTCGCGTCGCCTGGCGTACGGCGGCGAAGCGCGCGGCCTCCGCCTCCGTCGCGGCCAGGGCCGACCGCGCACGGGCGCCGGCCGCCCCGTTAAGGTCCGGCGACCAGATCAAGGAAGCAAGCCCTTCGGCCTGCGACTGCTCCAGGTCGTCGACGCGCGCGCTGTCGGCCGATCCACTGGCGGCGACCTCGGGGCGAAGCAGGGCCCTGGCGCGCGCGCCTCGCGCCTCTGCCTCGCGCAGGCGCGCCGCCGCCAAGGCCACGTCGTCCGTCGTATCGGCCAAGGCGATCAGCCGGTCGATCAGTGGATCGTCGAATGTGCGCCACCACCGATCGTCGACGGTTTGAGCCGGCAAGGCGGCCTGCGTCCAGGTCCCCGGAACGGGCCGTGGCGCCTCCAGCGGCGGCAGGACGGGCGCGGCGCAGGCGGCGATCGACGCGCCGACGCCCATCAGAACAAGCGCGCGTCTCATCGCGTCGCTCCAGTCGGACGAGGCGCGGCCTCAACGAAGACGTCCATGCGCTGACCCAGGAAGGCCGGGTGGGCGGTCGGATCGAAGGCGTACAGCACCTCCACCACCCGCGTGTCGACGCGCTCCGATCCACCGGACAGGGCACGTTTCTCCACCGCCTGCGGTTCGACGCGCACGAAGGTCAGGGGAATTCGGACGTCGGCGCGTCCGCGCAGGACGCCGTAGGCCCGGCCGTTGGTGCGCAGGCGGCCGAGATCGGCTTCGTCGAACTCGGCTCGCACGTGCAGACGGCCGTCGGCGCCCAGCGCGATCAGGGGCTGGGCGGCAGGACCGGCGGCGGCAAATTCTCCGGGCCGCACGTCGACGCGATAAACCTGGCCGGCGATCGGAGCGGCCACCGTTAGGCGGGCCAGATCGGTGCGGCGGATGCGGACTGACGCCTCGGCCGAACGGACCTGGGCGCGGGCGGCGCCGACGGCGGCCTCAGCCCGGCGGACGGCGAAGCGGCGGCGGTCCAGTTCGTCGACGGCCAGGGCGCGGGGGTCGTCGACCGCTTCGAACAAGGTCAGGCGCTGGCGTTCGTCGGCGAGGGCGACCTCCGCTTGGCGCAGGGCGGCGCGGGCCACCTCGACGTCGGCCTGGGCGGCGGCCAGGGCGGCGGAGGCGGCGCGGGCGTCGAGCGCGAACAGGGGCTGACCCGCCTGAACCGCATCACCCGGCCGGACCAGGACGTGGGTGACGACGCCCGACAGCTCGGTTGCGACGGAGATCAGCTCGCTTTCGGGCTCCACCGTGCCGACGCCGGCCACTGAGCGGTCCAGCGGCGATGTGGCGGGAGTCTCAGGCGGCTGGGCGCGGGTGCGGGCCGGCTGAATCACCGTGGAGATCGCGAAGATCAGCAGGCCGCCGGCGACTACCGGCAGCGCGAGGTTGGAGAGGCGTTTACGCAGGCTGGTGGTGGACATTGAGTTCCTCCGGGAGCGTGCCTTGGCGGCTGTCGCCGACGATGCGGCCGTCCTCCATGGCGATGATGCGGTCGGCGTAGCCGTAGATGCGGTTGTCGTGGGTCACGACCAGGACGGCGCGGCCGGGACCCGCCGCGGCTTCCTTGAGGAGGCCCATCACCTGGCGCCCGGTTTCGGCGTCCAGCGCGGCGGTCGGTTCGTCGCAGACGACCAGGTCGGGCTCGTGGACGATGGCGCGTGCGATGGCGACGCGCTGCTGCTGGCCGCCCGACAGTTGGCGCGGCAGCTTGTCGGCGTGGGGGCCCATGCCCAGCGTCTCCAGCACCGCCCGGGCGCGCTCGGCGGCGACCTTGAGCGGCACTCCGTCGGTGACCAGCGCCATGGCGGCGTTCTCGGCCGCCGTTAGGGCCGGCAGCAGGTTGTACTGCTGGAAGATGAAACCGATCCGCTTGCGCCGCAGCCGCACCTTGTCGGCGTCGCGCATGGAGGTGATCGTCTGGCCCATCACCGTGACCTCGCCCGCCGTGGGCCGCAGGGTGCCGGACAGGATGGACAGCAGGGTCGTCTTGCCGCAGCCGGAGGGGCCGACCAGCATGGTCAGCTCTCCGGGCGCGATCTGCAGATCCACGCCGAACAGGACCTGGGTCTTCACGGCGTCGGACCCGAAGGCCATATCCACGCCGCGCGCGACGACAGGTGCGTCGAATGCCATGTCGCTCATCCCCGGAACACGATGGCGGGATCGACGCGGTAAACCTTCAGCAGGCTGCCCAGCGACGAGATCAGGATGATCAGGAAGACCACCACGCCGGTGCCGACCAGCACCTGCCACGGCAGGTAGAAGTCCTCCAGCGCCGCGCCGCCACGCACGAAGGTGAAGAACAGGGCCGCCCCGCCCATGCCGAGGCCATAGCCGATGGCCCCCACGACCGCGGCCTGAAGCAAGACGATGCCGGTGATCTGGGCATTGGTCGCACCGATGGCCTTGAGCGCGCCGAACTGGCGCAGGTTCTCCACTACGAAGAGGTAGAAGGTCTGGGCCGTCACGGCCGCGCCGACGATGAAGCCCAGCATCACGGTGATGCCGAAGTTCACGGGAATGCCCGTCCGCGTCAGGTAGTACTGCACGCTGCGCCAGGCGAACTGGTCCCAGCTCAACGCCTGATAGCCGGTCTGTTCGGTGATGCGGGCGGCCAGGACCTTGGGATCCTCGCCGTCGCGGGCACGGACCAGGACGAACGACATCTTGTTGCGCTGGGGCGGCGTCAGCTTCAGCGCTTCGGAGTAGCGCATGTAGGCGATGGGGAAGGTGATGAAGGGCGGGCTTGCGTCGGCGATGCCGGTCACGACCACGCGCCGGTCATTGATCTCCGCCTCCACCCCGACCTTGTCCAGAGGATCGGCGTCCGGCCAGATCAGGCTTGCGCCCTCCTTGTCGAAGACGATGCCGCCCGGCTGGCGCAAGGCGGACAGGTCGCCCTTCAGCCATTCGCGCGGCGCGCCGACCAGACTTTCGTCGTCCACGCCGACCAGGCTGACCTGGTTGATCAGGCCGTCACGCGTTCGCAGGATGGCCAGACCCTTGTAGAGCGGGGTCGCCCATTCCACGCCGTCGACCGACCGCACCCGGCCCAGCGCCGTGTCGGGCAGGGGCTCGACTTCGTCGACGTAGCGGACGCGGGGGTCCATGACCCAGACGTCTGCCTCGCGTATGTCCAGCACCTGATTGGCCGTGCGGGTCATCAGACCGACGAAGATCGAGACCTGCTGGCTCATCAGCAGGGTGGCGAAGGCCACACCGAACACCAGCGCCAGATATTTGGCGCCGTCGCCCAGCAGCATTTTCAGCGCGACAGATCGCATCCTCGGAATCCCATGATCCGTGGTCGGGGGTTGCGCCGGGACTGGCGCCTGGAGGTAAGCTGGGGTACTGTTCGAATAACAATACTGATCGGTTCAGTATGTCAAGTGACGGTGCGATGACGCTCGCCGACCCACCCCTCCGTCGCGGACGACCGCGGGACGCGGCCAAGGACGAGGCCATCCTGCTGGCCGCCGGCGACCTGTTCATGGAGCATGGCTACGAGGCGGTGAGCCTGGATGCAGTGGCTCAGCGGGCGGGCGTGTCCAAGGCGACGATCTATGCGCGCTACGCCGACAAGGACGCCCTGTTCGCGGCCGTGCTTCGACAGGAATGCGAGCGCGCCGTGTCGCCCGACAGCTTCTTTCCCGCCGACGACCAGCCGGTGCGCGAGACCCTGATGCTGCTGGCCACCCGCTTCCTCGACTTGGTGACTGGGGAGAAGGCGATGCAGATGAACCGCGTCCTGGTTGCTGAGACGGCGCGGGCACCGCGCATGGCCGAACTGTTCTACGAGACGGCGGTGTTGAACCTGAAGAACCGCTTCGCCGACTGGCTGCGTGTGGAGACCGTCAAGGGCCGGTTGAACGTCCGCGACCCGGACGGCGCGGCCTGGCGCTATCTCGGCGGGGTCAAGGGAGAGGCGCACCTGCGCGCCTCATTCGGTCTGCCGCCGATCGAGCCGGATCGGCTTGCCGCTCACCTGGAGGCGGCCGCCGACGAGTTCATCCGCGCGCATGCGCCCGGCTGAGGCTGGATGCCCCTATTCGCGCTAGCGGCTGCGGCGGCTTGACTCGTGGCGGCGACGGAGTCCTTATAAGAACAAATGGTGAACAAAAGGGAGCAGATCGAGCGTCTTCGCGCGCGCCTGTCGGCGTCGTCGACAGGTCATGGCCTACCGTCTGACGGTTGGTTCTCCACGGGCTGCATTCCGATGGACGCCCACTTGGGCCCGGGCCTGCGTCGCGGGAGCGTGCATGAGGTCTTCGCAGTCAGGTCGGTCCAGGCGCAGTCGGCCAACGGTTTCGCCTTGGGTTTGGCCTCGCGGGCGGCTGAAGGACGGGCGCTGGTCTGGGTGATCCAGAACCGAGCCTTTCCCGAGACGGGAGCGCCCTATGGACCAGGTCTGAGGGATTGGGGTGTGAACCCCGCCGACCTTGTGCTCATCCATGTCCGTGACGCTGCGGCCTTGCTGGCGGCCGGCGAAGAGGCGATGACCAGCGGCGCGGCGCGGGCAGTGCTTCTGAGTGGATGGGGCGAAGCCCCCGCCGTGACCCTGACCGCCAGTAGACGCCTGGCCCTGGCTGCGGCGAAAGGGCGCTGCGCCGGTTTTTTCGTGCGCGCCGGGGCGGACCCGGCGCCCAGCGCGGCCGAGACCCGGTGGTCCGTGGCCGCCGCTCCGTCCGAGGCCATGGAGGCCCGATCGCCCGGCCGCCCGGCCTTCTGCGTCGCGCTCCAGCGCAGTCGGACGGGCACGCCGCCGCACAGTTGGATCGTGGAGTGGGATCGTGAGGCGCGATCGTTCGTCGAGCCGGCGGCATCTCGCGGTCTGGTTTCCCTTCCTGGCCACCGACCGTCTGTCGCGGGAAGGAGCGCCGAACGCATCGGACGCGCCGCATGATGCGAACGGCCGACCGGTCGTTCTGGTGGACAAGGACCGCGGCGCCCTGCGAGTCGCAGCTGCCGATTCGCGGGCCCTGGCCTTGGGAATCCGTCCCGGCATCACTCTGGCCGACGCCCGTGCCAGCCTTCCCGAACTGGACGTCCGGCCGTTGGACGTGGAGGGCGACGCGGCGCTGTTGAAAACCCTGCTGGCGGACTTCGGCCGTTTCAGCCCCATGATCGCGCTAGATCCGCCCTGGGGCCTGATGCTGGACGTGACGGGATGCGCTCATCTGTTCGGCGGTGAGGCGAGGCTGGTCGCTGCGGTGAGAAAAAGGGCGACCGCCTTCGGCCTGGGCGTGCGAACCTCGATTGCGCGTACACCCCAGACCGCACGTGCCCTGTGCCGGTTCGGGTCTGGCGGCGTCACGCCGGAGGGGCGAGATGCCGAGGTCGCTGGTCGTCTCCCGGTCGCGGCGCTCGAACTGACGGCCGCCGATCACCAGGCGCTGCGCCGGGCAGGCCTGGTCACCGTGGCCGAGGTGGCGGCACGCCGCCGCGACGCATTGGCCGCCCGGTTCGGCGCTGACTTCCCCGACAGACTTGACCGACTTCTGGGGCGAGTGGACGCCCGCATCAGCCCCGTCCGTCCGGCCCCCCCCGTGCGCGTCGACCGTGTCCTGTTCGAGCCCGTGACCGAGATCGAACAGGTCGAGGCTGTGCTGGCGGATCTTCTGACGGACTTGGAAAAGTCTCTGGAGACGCGTGGGCTCGGCGCACGCCGTCTGGTTCTGACCTTGCACCGCATCGACGGAGACGCGCGGCGCGTGACGCTGCGGACCGCACGGCCGGGACGCAAAGCCGGACCTTTCCAGAAGCTTTGGCGTGAGCGGCTGGCGTCCCTGTCGCGGCCGCTGGAGCCGGGCTTCGGCTTCGACCATCTCAGTTTGGGTGCGGAGGCGACGTCGCCGCTGGCGCCCGAGCAGACAGGACTGGATCGGCCTGCCGACCATGCGTCGGATCTGCGCGATCTGATCGACCGTTTGAGCGCACGTCTGGGGCCGGGAGCTGTGGTTCGGATTCGACCCCTGCAATCCCATCTGCCCGAGCGGGCCTGTCGTCTTGCACCCGCCCAGGCGGCAAAGGCGGAGCTGGAACAGGAAGACGATTGGCCCGAGCCCCCCGGGGTCGACGAGCCGCCTGCGCGCCCACTGCATCTGTTCGATCCACCCCAGCCGATCGAAGCTGTCGCCTTGGCTCCCGACAGTCCGCCGGCGCGGTTCCGGTGGCGCCGCGTGGATCATCGGGTCGCACGCGCGGAGGGGCCCGAGCGAATTGAAGCGGAATGGTGGATACGGCGCGAGCGGGTGCGGGATTATTACCGCGTCGAGGACGATCAGGGCCGTCGTTTCTGGCTGTTCCGGGCGGGAAGTTATGGTGAGGAACCGGCGCCGCGGTGGTACGTGCACGGCCTGTTCGCATGACTGTGCCGCCCTATGCCGAGCTGGTCTGCGCCAGCAACTTTTCTTTCCTGCGTGGGTGCTCACACCCCAAGAGCCTGGTCTTGACCGCCGTACTGCGCGGGCACGTCGGGCTGGGCTTGGCGGACCGGAACACCGTCGCGGGCGTGGTCCGGGCCTGGAGCGCGCTCAGGCAACTGCGCAAGGACGGCTGGTCGCCGCCTGAGAAGCTGAGGGACGGCGGCTCGCCCGGCGAGATCGCATGGCGCGAGGATCCGCTGAACGACCCGGCACTGTCGGATCTGGTGAGAACGCGTGCCCAGGTCTTTCGGCTGCTGACCGGGACGCGGCTGGTGTTCGAGGACGGGGCGCCGCACGTGGTCGCCTATCCGGAGGACAGGGCCGGATGGGGGCGTCTGACCCGGTTGCTGACGCTGGGCAATCGCCGGGCCAAGAAGGGCGAGTGCCGCCTCCGGTTCGACGACCTGATCGCCCACGCCGACGACCTGTTGCTGATCGTCGTCCCGCCCCGTCGGCTGGAGGGGCTGGAGGCGTGGCTGAGGACGCTGCACGCCGCCCGGCCCGGCGCGGTCTGGCTGGGCGCGGCCATGCACCGGCGAGGCGACGACCGACGGCGGCTGGCAGCCCTGAGGCGGATCTCGGAGGCGGCGAGCGCGCCGCTGCTGGCCATGAACGACGCCCTCTATCACGACCCGGCCGAGCGTGACCTTCAGGACGTCCTGACCTGCATCCGCGAGGGGGTGAGCATCGATCAGGCGGGCCGACGCCTGCTCGCCAACGCCGAGCGCCACCTGAAGTCGCCGGACGAGATGGCGCGCCTGTTCGCCGACGCGCCCGAGGCGATCGCGGAGACCCAGAACCTGCTTGCCCGCTCGATCTTCGACCTGGACCAACTGCGCTATGAATATCCCGAGGAGCCGATCCCCCCGGGCCAGACGCCGCAGGGGTGGCTGGAGACCCTGGTCGCTCAGCATGCGCCGGTGCGCTATCCCGACGGGGTTCCGGAAAAAGTCCAGGCGACCCTGAAAAGGGAACTGGCCTTCATCGCCGAGCGGAAGCTGGCCCCCTATTTCCTGACCATCCACGACATCGTGCGCGTCGCGGAAGACAAGCGCATCCTGTGCCAAGGCCGGGGTTCTGCGGCCAATTCGGCGGTCTGTTTCGTCTTGGGGATCACAAGCGTCGATCCGGCCTCCCACGATCTGCTTTTCGAGCGTTTTCTCTCGGCAGACCGGAACGAACCGCCCGACATCGACGTCGATTTCGAGCACGAGCGGCGCGAGGAGATCATCCAGCATATCTATCAGCGCTATGGCCGTGAACGGGCCGGCATCGCCGCCACGGTGATCCGATATCGGCCACGCAGCGCCATCCGCGAGGTCGGCAAGGCGCTGGGCCTGACCGAAGACGTCACCGCGCGGCTGGCCTCGACCCAGTGGGGCAGCTGGGGCGCCTCTATCCCCGACGTCCTGATCGAACAGGCCGGCATGGACCCGAACAATCCCATGATCCGGCGCGCGCTGGACATGGCCGGACGCATCCTGGGTTTCCCGCGCCACCTCTCCCAGCACGTGGGTGGCTTCATCCTGACGCGTGGGCGGCTGGACGAGCTGGTCCCGGTCGGCAACGCCGCCATGCCGGACCGCACCTTCATCGAGTGGGACAAGGACGACATCGACGAGCTTGGCTTGATGAAGGTCGATGTGCTGGCGCTGGGCATGCTGACCTGCATCAGGAAGGCGCTGGACCTGATGCGGGACCATCAGGGCGTCGACCTTCAGCTGCACACCGTCCCGGCTGAGCAAGCCGACGTCTACGACATGCTGTGCAGGGGCGACTCCATCGGCGTGTTCCAGGTGGAGAGCCGGGCCCAGATCAACATGCTGCCGCGCCTGCGACCCCGCGAGTTCTATGACTTGGTGATCCAGGTGGCGATCGTGCGCCCCGGGCCGATCCAGGGCGATATGGTCCATCCCTATCTGCGCCGCCGCTCGGGCAAGGAGGAAGTGGTCTACGCCCGACCCAGTCCGCCGCACGATCCGCACGAACTGAAGAAGGTGCTGCACCGGACGTTGGGCGTACCGCTGTTTCAGGAGCAGGCGATGAAGGTCGCCATGGTGGCCGCGGAGTTTAGCGACCGGGAGGCGAACGGCCTGAGGAAGGCCATGGGCACCTTCCGGGGCGACGGGACGCTGCACACCTACGAGGACCGCATGGTCGGCCGCATGATCGCACGCGGCTATGATCCCGCCTTTGCCAAGCGTTGTTTCGAGCAGATCAAGGGCTTCGGCTCCTATGGATTCCCCGAGAGCCATGCGGCCAGCTTCGGGCGACTGGTCTATGTGTCCAGCTACATCAAGTGTCGGCACCCGGCGGCGTTCGCCTGCGCGCTTCTGAACAGCCAGCCGATGGGCTTCTACGCGCCCGCCCAGATCGTGCGTGACGCTCAGGAGCACGGGGTCGAGGTCAGGCCGATCGACGTCAACCTGTCGGGCTGGGACAACACGCTGGAGGGGCCGGCCGAGGCGCCCGAGCTGAGGCTCGGCTTTCGCCAGATCGACGGCTTCCGACAGGACTGGGCCGAGGCGCTGGTCGGGGCCCGAATCCGTGCCTTCGACACGGTGGAGGGCCTGATGCGCCGGGCGCGCCTGCCGGTCGCGGCTCTGCGAAAGCTGGCCGACGCCGACGCCTTCCGCTCGCTTGGGCTTGATCGCCGGGACGCGCTCTGGGCCGTCCGACGGCTGCCTGACGACGATCCCCTGCCCCTGTTCGCCGCCGCCGACGCGCGCGAGCTGGGCGAGGAGGCGGACGCGGCGCTGCCGAAGATGGCGCTGGGCGAGCACGTGGCGGCGGATTACCAGACCACGCGCCTGTCCCTGAAGGGGCACCCCATGGGCATGATGAGGTCCGTGTTCCGCGCCGAGGGCTTTCTGAGTTGCGCGGAAATGGCGGCGAAACGGTCGGGCGCACGGGTGCGGATCGCCGGTGTGGCGCTGGTCAGACAGCGACCGGGCAACGGCAAGGCCATCTTCATCACCATCGAGGATGAGACCGGGGTCGCCAACCTGGTCCTGTGGGTCCCGACCTTCGAGGCGCACCGCCGCGTGGTCATGTCCGCCCGCGTGCTGGCGGTGGAGGGGGTGGTCGAGAAAAGCCCCGAGGGCGTCGTCCACCTGATGGCCCAGCGCCTGTGGGACCGCACCGACGAGCTGAACCGCCTGTCGCCGGACCACACGCCGGTGATCCAGCTGTCGGGCGCCGACGAGTTCATCAAGCCCCAGCACCCCCGGAACCTGCGCGTCCTGCCCGGCTCCCGGGACTTTCACTGATGTCGGGCGGCCCCTTGGTCGTCAGGCCGCGACCGCCGACCTCGCCAGGGCGCACTGGCCCCAGATTTCCGACAGCGCCGTGACCAGCCGATCCACGTCGTCGTCGGAATGAACGGGCGAAGGCGTGATGCGCAGCCGCTCGGTGCCCTTGGGCACGGTCGGATAGTTGATCGGCTGTACGTAGATTCCGTGCCGCTCCATCAGCCAGTCGGACACCAGCTTGCACTTGTGCGGGTCGCCGACCATCACCGGGATGATGTGACTGGGGTTGTCCATCATCGGTATGCCCGCGGCCGCCAGTCGGGCGCGGACGGTGGCCACCCGCTCCTTGTGACGGGCACGTTCGATCTCGGACGACTTGAGGTGCCGGATCGAAGCCGCGGCGCCGGCGGCGACGGCCGGGGGCAGGGCTGTGGTGAAGATGAAGCCCGAAGCGAAGCTGCGGACGAAGTCGATCAGGTCGGTCGAGCCGGTGATGTAGCCGCCCATGACTCCGAAGGCCTTGCCCAGGGTCCCCTCGATCACAGTCACCCGGTCCATCAGACCTTCGCGCTCGGCGATGCCGCCGCCGCGGGGGCCGTACAGGCCGACTGCATGGACCTCGTCCAGATAGGTCAGGGCGCCGTGCTTTTCGGCGACGTCCAGGATTTCGGCCATGGGGCAGATGTCGCCGTCCATGGAGTAGACGCTTTCGAAGGCGACCAGCTTGCTGCGGCCGGGCTCCAGCGCCGACAGGCGGCGGTCCAGATCTTCCGGGTCGTTGTGGCGGAACACCTGGCATTCGGCGCGCGAGTGGCGGATGCCCTCGATCATCGAGGCGTGGTTGCCCGCGTCAGACAGGACGACGCAGTCCGGCAGGCGCGCTGCCAGCGTCGACAGCGCGGCCCAGTTCGACACGTAGCCGGAGGTGAACAGCAGCGCCGCCTCCTTGCCGTGCAGATCGGCCAGTTCGCGCTCCAGGAGGACATGGTGGTGGTTGGTGCCGGAGATGTTGCGCGTGCCCCCGGCGCCTGCGCCGCACTCGTCCAGCGCCGTGTGCATGGCGCGCAGCACGGGCTTGGACTGGCCCATGCCCAGATAGTCGTTGGAGCACCAGACGGTGACGTCCTGCACCGGGCGCTCGCCGCCCTCATAGCGGCAGGCGTTGGGAAAGGCGCCGGCCTTGCGCTCCAGCTCGGCGAAAACGCGGTAGCGCCCCTCGGCTCGAAGCATGTCCAGCTGCGCGGCGAAGAAGTCGTCGTAGGTCGACATGGCGGCCCCTCCCAAGGTCGTTTCGTTTCTTGTGTCCATCATGCGCGGGGTCTCCGCGCGTCGCGTTCCAGTGCCCAGCCCCACAGGGCCCGGTCCGGCGAGGGCGCCATCAGGAACAGGTGTTCGATCAGTCCCAGCCCCGCCAGTCCGGCGGTCAGGGCGAAGCCCAGCGCGGCGCCGGAGCCCAGCTCGGGGTCCACGGCGCGGGACCCGAGGGCCCAGGTCAGGCCGGCCGAGGCCAGCAGCGACAGCGGCATCAGGGCGTTCAGCGGACGGCGCACGAACCAGACGCGCAGATGCTCCAGCGCGGCCGGCAGGAAGGCCAGCGGCGGATTGGCGACGCCCAGATAGATGTTCAGCTTTGTCGACAGGCGCAGGGCGAACAGGACGGCGAAGGTGATCAGCCCCGTCGGATTGGCCCCGTTCCAGGCCAGGGCGACGACGATCGCCAGCGTCGCCGCCAGCGCCAGTTCGTGATGCATGACGGCTGCGGCGGCGGCGCGGAAGCGCGCGAACCCGCCCGCGGGCGGTGCGGCCCGGCTGTGCTCTCCGGCGACGCGGCCGGACAGGAAGGCCAGTTCGTGCCAGCCCCAGACGGTCAGGGCGGCGACGAAGCCGACGACCGAACCGACGACGTCCGGCTCCCGCGCGGCCCAGGCCAGCGCCGCGAGAGCCGCCACGGCCAGAACGCCGCCGACGCCCAGGATCGCCCCGGTCGCGCCGACCGGTCGACGAACGAGCCACAGCACAAGGCCGGTCGAGGCCCACCACAGGACGAGCGCGACCCCAAGTCCGGTCAGAAGGGTAGACAGGCCGGTCACCAGGTCGGCGCCAGGCGCACGCTGGCCGGCGGCACATTGCGCTTCACCGGCAGGAAGTACATGCCGATCAGGGCGCCGGCGGCGGCGACGCCGTGTCGGATCTTGCCCATCAGACCCGACAGACCCCCGCGCACGGCCGCCGCGCCGAGGCCGTCGGCGGCGCGGCGCAGGTCCTCGAACCCCTTGCGAAACTTCGGCGCGTCGGTGTCGAGGACGACCGGGAAGACCTGCCTGCTGATCTCGTTGGTGATCCGGAAGACCTCGAGGTCGTACTCCGACGGATCGACGCCCAGGGCCGCATGGAACGCGGGCCGCGCGTGGTCGCGCACGTACATCGTCGCGTAGACGGACAGCAGGAAGAAGCGGATCCACCAGACGTTCGGCCCCTTCAGCAGTTTGGGGTCCGTCCGCATCAACAGGGCGAAGGCCTCGCCGTGGCGGAACTCGTCGTTGCACCACTCCTTGAACCAGTTGAAGATCGGGTGGAACCGCAGTTCAGGATGCCGCTCCAGCTGGCGATAGATGGCGATGTAGCGGGCGTAGCCGATCTTCTCCGACAGATAGACGGCGTAGTAGATGAACTTGGGCTTGAAGTAGGTGTACGACTTGGCCTTCGTCAGAAAGCCCAGGTCCACGCCGATGCCGGCGTCCTTCAGCGTCTCGTTGATGAAGCCCGCATGGCGGCTCTCGTCGCGGCTGAGCAGCTTGAACAGCTTCTTGATGTCCGGGTTCGTGACCCGCTTGGCGATCTCGGCATAGAGGACGCAGCCCGAGAATTCGGACGTCACCGAGCTCACCAGGAAGTCGATGAACTCCTTGCGCAGCTCTTCGGGCAGGCCCTCGATCACGCCCTCGAAGGCCTCTTCACGACGGAAGTGGTAGCGGTTCGGGTCGGCCGACATTTCGGCCAGAAGCTGGTCCCATTCGGCGCGCACGGGCGAGACGTCGATCCGGTCCATGGCGGCGAAGTCGGTAGTGTAGAACCGCGGCGTCAGCACCGTGTCGGTGCGCGCCATGGCGGTGGTGTCGACGCCGGGCACGGCGGCGGCGCGGGCCGAGCGGCGCGGCCGGCGGGTGATGGGGCCTTCGTCCAGAGCGATGGCGGTCACAGGCGCCTCCCGGAGGTGAAGCTGACTTCGTAGAGTTCGGACAGTTCCAGCCGCGCCGACAGGCGGGTCCAGAACCGTTCCAGCGGGCCCGCGCGGCGCAGGCTGGCGGTGCGGCGGAAGGTGCGACGCTCGCCGAAGGGCACGGCGATCGGGTCGCCATGGACGTGCACCTGATCGCCCGGCCGGATCTCGGGATCGCCATCCAGCACCACGTGGGCGTACAGGTTGTCGGAGGTGTGCTCGACCTCGACCGTGCAGGGCAGGCGCTCCAGGCGGGTGGGCATCAGGCGGCTCCTTGGTGCAGCAGATCGCGGAAGGCCGCGCGGTTGTCGGGCCCGAAGGCGTCCAGCTTCAGCGTGCGCCCGGTGGCGGGATCGCTGAGGCTCAGCGCGCCGTCGCGGCTTTCCGACATCACGAAGGGCGTTTCGGGCCCCAGGCCCCGCATCTTGCGGTCGCGGGTCAGGGTGCGGGCGACGCCGCGCAGGAAGCCGCCGGAATCCGGCGGGATGACCACGTCGCGACCGCCGCCGACCGCCTGGACGACCACGGACCCGTCGGCGCGGTCCTGAAACCGCACCTGTCGGCTGACCGCCGGCGCCTCGGGCGAAGCGGCGGGGGCCTCAGGCATCGGGACCCAGCCGGCCTGGACCGCGCCGACCGCGCCGACGCAGGTCAGCAGCAGCACGGCCGAGGCGATCAGGGGCGTCTTGCCGATGACGGGGTCGTGGTCGGACATGGTCGGGATCCTCAGGCGGCGGCCGGTTCGCCGGCGGGATCGCGGCGACGGCGCCGAGCCGGAGCCGCGGCGGGTGACGGCATGCGGGCGCGCTCGCGCACCTCGCCACGCCAGGCCTCGGTCAGAAGCTCGGCGACGGCCTGGGCGTCGGGGACCGCGCGCATCATCGGCTCGGGGTGGACGATCCGCCAGGGCCGAGCGTGCGGCCACAGGTGCGGATAGGCGATCTTGCTATCGGGCGTCAGACGCAGGGGGATGTCGCCGACGCCCGTCGCGTCGACCTTGATCCCGGCCGACTCGATGCGGCGGTAGGGGACCTGGAAGATCTTCGACAGGGCCACGCCGTGACGCAGCACGAAGCGGCGGTTGGTCAGGGTGTAGACCGTGGTCCGCGCCGCCAGCCAGGCATAGCCGGTCAGCAGGGCGACCGCTGCGGCGCCGATCACGGCCACCACCAGCACGTCCATGGCCAAGCCGCCGACATCGCGTCCCTGCGACCAGCCCACGGCGACGCGCCAGACGGCGATCACGGCGAAATAGGCCGCGATGACCCGCACGTGCAGGGCGGTCCGGGCCAGGACGCGCCAGTCGGGCGCGCCCTGCCACAGGATGTGCTCGCCCTCGGGCAGTTGGGCGGGAAGGCCGCGGATCGGCTCCCCGCCGTGCTCGTTTGGATGCTCGGTCACAGCCAGGGCTCCTGACGGTCCGGCGTGGCGTACAGGTAGCCGCCGCCGTAGTAGGCCATGATCCGCTCTTCCTCGTTGAGCGTGATCGTCTCGGGCTGGGCCAGGCCGGGAATGCCGGCGAACTGGGCCGCCGTCAGGGCGCCGACCTCGACGACCCTCTTGCCGCCCTTGACCACGCACTGGTTGACCGGGATCAGCGCCGTGCGGCCCGTCGCGGCGACCGTCATCTCGTGATAGCGCGCGATGAACTCGGACCGGTCGGCCCAGACGTCGGTGACCGTGCCGGCCACCTGACCGTCGCAGCCGACGACCTGGAAGCCGCGCGGGTCTGGATCCTCGGACGCCAGGTGGTAGGTCGGATCGGCCCGCAGCGGCACGATCCGCGCCACCCCGTGCAGCGTCATGTCCGGATAGTTGGGACGCTCGGCCCAGGCCGCGGGGCCCACGCCATCGGCCAGCGGATTGCCCGTCGGCTCGATCGGGGATCCGTCGGTCGCCGCGCTGCGGACGGCGGCCAGCGGACGCGTGTCCCGCTTGCCGTCCGGCACGGTGCGTGTGCCGTGGCCGTGCGGCAGGCGGAAGGTCTTGGGCTTGGGATTGAGGAAGGTTCCCAGCGGCTCCAGCCGGCCGGTGACGTCGTTCTCCAGCGGGAAGCCCTCTCGCCGGTTTTCACGGCGCAGGTAAATGATCAGTCCGGCGAAGAAGAGCCAGAAGACCCAGAGCACGAGTTCCGCGGCGTCGAAGGCCCGGAAGAGGAAGAAATCGTTGTCCATGCCACTGTCCTTTCGATGGGATCAGGCGGGTAGATCGGCGAGGCCGAACCGGTTGGCGGAGGCGCCGGCGGACGGGTCCGGCCGGGCGGGGCTGTAGCGGGCGAGGGGGCCGATGGCGGCGAGCGCCGCGAACAGAAGCCCGATCTCGAGGTGGTAGACGACGCTGTAGGCGACTGACGGTTCCGACAGGGCCGGGCCCAGACTTCCATTGGCGGCCAGATGCGAGACGACGTCGCGCAGGGCGCCACCGGTCAGGATGGCCAGTCCCACGGCCGAGGCCTGTACCGCGCCCCAAGCGCCGACGGCGATGCCCGAGCGGCCCTCCCGCGCCAGAGCCATGGAGGCCGTCAGGGTGCCGACCGAGAACTGTCCCGACCCCAGGCCGATGCCGAAGGCGCCGAGGCAGAATAGGGCGGTCGAGCCCATCGGCGCCGCAGCGATGACCAGCACGAAGGCGACCACGCCCCACAACAGGCCGCCGGCCGCCAGCCGATGCGCGTCCACGCCGCGGTTCAGCCGGTGCGCCGACAGCGCCAGTCCAATCAGCGTGCCCCCGGCCCACAGGGCGGTCAGGGCCGTGGTGGCCCCCACGCCCATTCCCAGGATCTCGCCGCCATAGGGTTCCAGCAGGACGTCCTGCATGGCGAAGGCCGCGGCGCCCAGGCCGACGGCGGCCAGCAGGCGTCCGGGGCGCCCGCCACTCAAAAAGTCGCCCCAGGCTTCGGCGAACGCCGGGCGGGGCTTGGACGGCGAGGTGAGGGCAAGGTTCTGCGCCTCCTGCTTCCACAGGGCGGCCAGGTTCAGGACGACGGCGACCATGGCCGCGCCCTGAATGACGCCGACCAGCTTCACCGGCGTGAAGTCGCGCAGCACGGCGCCGATCAACAGGGCGCTGATCAGCATGCCGACCAGCAGCATGACGTAGAGCAGCGCCACGACGCGCGGGCGCGCCGCCTCGGGCGCCAGGTCGTTGGCAAGGGCCAGGCCGGCCGTCTGGGTCATGTGCACCCCGGCGCCGGTGAGCAGGAAGGCCAGCATGGCCGCGCCGTGGCCGACCCAGACCGCGCCCGTCCAGTTCGACCCGGTGTCGCCCGAGCCGATCAGCAGGGCGAACGGCATGATGGCCAGGCCGCCGAACTGGAACAGGGTGCCGAACCAGATGTAGGGCCCCCGCCGCCAGCCCAGATGCGAGCGGTGGGTGTCCGACCGATGGCCAATCAGGGCCCGCAACGGCGCGAACAGGAAGGGCAGGGCGACCATGGAGGCGACCAAGATCGCGGGGGCTTGAAGCTCCACGATCAGCACGCGGTTCAGCGTGCCGGTCAGCAGCACGCCGATCATCCCGACCGAGACCTGGAACAGCGAGAGGCGCAGCAGCCGGCCCAGCGGCAGCTCCGTCGTGGCGGCGTCGGCGAACGGCAGGCAGGCGGTGATCAGCCTGCGCCACGCCTCCCTGTTTTCGGCCGCCTTCGGGGTCATCGCCGCACCAGCTCCACCGCAACCGAGGTGTAGAAGCCGCCGGACACCCGCTCGCAGCGGTCGGCGCGCATCGGGCCCGCCGCGTCCAGCCGACGACGCAGGGTCTCGACCGACACCGGCGCGATGGCCGGCGCGCGGTCGGCGCGCGGGAACAGCTTGCCCGCCGTCAGCATCAGCATCAGCGGCGGCGTCCTGGGCGTGACCGTGAAGACCACCGACCCCGAGGTGCGCTTGGACAGGGCGATCGCCGCCGCCTCGATGTCGGCGGTGGCGTAGTGGATCAGGGAGTCCATCGCGACGACGTGATCGAACACGCCCAGCGACGGGTCCAGCATGTCGCCGGCGATGAAGGTGACGTCGCCGGCGGTCGCCTCGTGCATCAACTCTTCGGCCGCGCGCTCGCGGGCGATGTCGATCAGGCTGGAGGAGACGTCGACGGCCACCACGTCGGCCCCGCGGCGGGCCGCCTCGACGGCCAAGGCGCCCGTGCCGCAGCCGGCGTCCAGGATGCGGCGACCCGACAGGTCGGCC
Organism: Caulobacteraceae bacterium; assembly: GCA_019748055.1. Classification (GTDB taxonomy): domain Bacteria; phylum Pseudomonadota; class Alphaproteobacteria; order Caulobacterales; family Caulobacteraceae; genus Brevundimonas. The sequence goes on from JAIEQC010000014.1 coordinate 78,774, forward strand.
GGTAGCCACGACAGCAGCAGGCTCCGCATCCGGTCGCGCCCCGCGCGCACCGTGGCGCGCACCTTGGACACCGGCGCGTCGCTGGTCAGCTGGGCCCACGCATCCAGCGCGGTGCGGTCGAAATACTGCTCCAGTCGGGTGCGGGACGCGGCGTAGGAGCCGCCGAAATCGAGCGAGGTCATGCGTCGAACCCCAGGAATTCGAAAATGTCGCGATCGCGCATCGGCTCGGCCTCGATCGGGTCCATGCCGTCCCACAGCGACTGGGCCAGACGCATGTACTCGGCCTTGGCGGCCTCCAGCGCCGGGGAGCCGTCCATCTCGAACACGACGGACTTCTTCAGGCGGCTGCGGCGGATTTCGTCCAGGTCGGCGAAGTGGGCGATGCGCTTCAGGCCGATGGCGTCGTTGAAGCGGTCGATCTCGTCGGTGCCCGCGCTGCGATTGGCGATGATGCCGCCAAGGCGGACGTCGTAGTTCTTCGACTTGGCCTTGATGGCCGCGACGATGCGGTTCATCGCGAAGATGCTGTCGAAGTCGTTGGCGGTGACCACCAGCGCCCGCTCGGCGTGCTGGAGCGGGGCGGCGAACCCGCCGCAGACCACATCGCCCAGCACGTCGAAGATCACCACGTCAGTGTCTTCCAGCAGATGGTGTTCCTTCAGCAGCTTGACCGTCTGGCCCACCACATAGCCGCCGCAGCCGGTGCCGGCGGGCGGGCCGCCCGCCTCGACGCAGCGCACGCCGTTGAAGCCCTCGTAGACGTAGTCCTCCGGCCGCAGTTCCTCGGAGTGGAAGTTCACCGTCTCCAGCACGTCGATGACGGTGGGGACCAGCCGCTTGGTCAGAGTGAAGGTGCTGTCGTGCTTGGGATCGCAGCCGATCTGGAGCACGCGCTTGCCCAACAGGCTGAACGCCGCCGACAGGTTGGAGCTGGTCGTGGACTTGCCGATGCCGCCCTTGCCGTAGACGGCGAAGACCTTGGCTCCGCCGATCTTCAGGTTCGGGTCCAGCTGGACCTGCACGCTGCCGGCGCCGTCCGGCGGACGGCTGCGGCGCGTTTGCGGGAGATCGAGAGTCAGGCTCATGCGGCCTCCCTTGGGGTGATGCCTTCGAGGCGGTCTTCAAGTTCGTCCGATGCGTCGCGCAGCGCCGCCAGCGTGGCATCGTCCGGCGCCCAGTAGGCACGGTCGGAGGCTTCCAGCAGGCGATTGGCCATGCGGACCGAGGCCTTGGGGTTCAGCTTGGCCAGCCGCTCGCGCATCTCGGGATCGAGGACGTAGGTCTCGCTGATCTGCTGATAGACCCAAGGCTGGACCTCGCCTGTGGTGGCGGACCAGCCGAGCGTGTTGGTGACCTGGGCTTCGATCTGACGGACGCCCTCGGCGCCGTGCTTCAGCTGACCCTCGAACCAGCGGGGGTTCAGCACGCGGGTGCGGGTCTCCAGCGCGACCTGTTCGGCCAGGGTGCGGACCTTGCCGGCGCCCTGGGTCTGGTCGCCGATGTAGACGGGCGAGGCCTTGCCCCGCGCGCGCTCGACCGACTTGGCCACGCCGCCCAGGGTGTCGATGTAGTGGTCGATGGTGGTGACGCCCAGCTCGACCGAATCGAGGTTCTGGTAGGCCAGGTCGACGCCCGACATGGCGCTGTTCAGCAGTGCGGCCTGCTTCATCGGCTTGCCGGCCCGGCCATAGGCGAAGCCCTTGCGTTTCTCGAAGGCGTCGGCCAGCTCGCCCTCGTCGGACCACAGGCCGGCGTCGATCAGCTGGTTGACGTTCGCCCCATAGGCGCCTTCGGCGTTGGAGAAGACGCGGAGCGCGGCCGTCTCCAGATCGCAGCCCAGCCGCGCCTGATGCGCCAGCGCGCGCTTGCGGACGAAATTCATCTCTTCCGGCTCGTCGGCGGCCGCGGCCTGGAAGGCGGCGTCGGCCAAGAGCTTCATCTGCAGCGGCAGCAGATCGCGGAAGATGCCCGAGACGGTGCAGATCACGTCGATGCGCGGACGGCCCAGCGCCTCCAGCGGGATCAGCTCGGCGCCGCTCAGCCGGCCATAGGCGTCGAACCGGGGCCGGGCGCCCATCAGGGCCAGCGCCTGCGCGATCGGCCCGCCCTCGCTCTTCAGATTGTCGGTGCCCCACAGGACGATGGCCAGGGATTCCGGCAGGGAGCCGGTCTCCTGGACGTGGCGGTCCAGCAGGCGATCCGCCTGACTCGCGCCGTCGGCGACGGCAAAGGCCGACGGGATGCGGAAGGGGTCGAAGCCGTGCAGGTTGCGCCCGGTCGGCAGCACCTCCGGCGTGCGCAGCAGATCGCCGCCGGTGGAGGCGGGGACGTAGCCGCCGTCCAGGGCGTGCATCAGGCCGTCCAGCTCTCCGCTGGCGGACAGGGCGCGGTTCAGGTCGGCGAGCTCCGTCAGCAGGGCCTGTGCGGCCGGATCGGGCGACGTCGGCGCGGCGCCGGCGATCAGGGCCTCGACCTCGGCGCGGGTCACGGACGCGCCCTGCCGGGCCTGGGCGGAGGCCAGCAGCAGGTCGGCGCGCTCGGCCGGTGAGAAGGCCTCGCCCAGCACATGCAGGCCGCTGGGGATCAGGGTGGCTTCCAGCTCCGCCAGCGCCGCGCCGACGGCGGCGACGCGGGCGTCCGGCGCTCCGGCCGGCACGGGCAGATCCAGCCCCGCCGCGGCGTCGAGGATCATGGCGTGCAGGTCGCCCTCGGCGTCCCCCGGCGCGCGGGCTCTCCAGCGGTCGATCAGGGCCTTCAGGTCCGCTAGGCCCTTGTAGAGGCCGGCGTCGGTGACCGGCGGCGTGATGTAGCTGACCAGCGTCGCGTTGGATCGCCGCTTGGCGATCATGCCCTCGGAGGGATTGTTGGCGGCGTAGAGATAGAGGTTGGGCAGGTCGCCGATCAGGCGGTCCGGCCAGCAGGCGCCGGACAGGCCGGACTGCTTGCCCGGCATGAACTCCAGCGCGCCATGGGTGCCGAAGTGCAGGACCGCGTCGGCGCCGAAGTCCTCGCGGATCCAGCGATAGAAGGCGGAGAAGGCGTGGGTCGGGGCGAAGCCGCCGTCGAACATCAGCCGCATCGGATCGCCCTCGATCCCGAACGGCGGCTGCAGGCCGACGAAGACGTTGCCGAAGGTCGCGCCCAGAACGAAGATGCCGCCGCCGTTGGCCAGCGACTTGCCCGGCGCCGAGCCCCAGACCGCCTCGATCTCGGCCAGATGCGCCTCACGGCGGACGTGGTCGTCGGTCGGGATGCGGGTCATGACCGCGCCGTCGACGCCCCAGCGGGCGGCGTCGCCTTCCAGAAGGCGGGCGCGGAGATCCTCGACCGTCCCCGGAACCTCGACGGTCCAGCCCTCGGACTTCAGGCGGATCAGGGTACGGTGCAGGCTTTCCCAGACCGACAGCTGGGCCGCTGTGCCCACCGCGCCGGCGTTCGGCGGGAAGTTGAACAGGACGGTCGCCAGCTTGCGCTCGATGCGCGGCGTCTTTTTCAGACGCACCATCTTCAGCACGCGTCCGGCCAGCGCCTCGGCCCGCTCGGGGCAGGGCAGCATGTGGCGGGCGCCGTCGTCGCCCTCGAAGGTGCAGCGGCGCGCGCAGCCGGTGCAGGCCTGTCCCGATCCGTCGGTGCGGCCGCCGAAGACGGTCGGGGCGACGGCGCCGTCCAGCTCCGGGATGGAGACCATCATCGTGGCCTCAAGCGGCATCAGGCCGCGATCAGACCCGCTCCACTGCTGGAAGGTCTGGAACTCCAGCGGATGGGCGGCGACGTAGGGCACGTCCAGCCGCTTCAGGATCGCCTGGGCCGCGTCGGAGTCGTTGTAGGCGGGCCCGCCGACCAGCGAGAAGCCTGTCAGGGACACGACCGCGTCCACCGTCGGCCGGCCGGCCGCCATGAAGAAGCGCTCGATCGCCGGGCGGGCGTCCAGACCGTTGGCGAAGGCCGGCACGACCCGTAGGCCGCGAGCTTCCAGCGCCGAGATGACGCCGTCGTAGTGGGCCGCGTCGCCGGCGAGAGCATAGGAGCGCAGGATCAGCACGCCGACCGTGCCCTGCTCGCCCCTGGACGGCAGGGCCTCCATCCGCTCGCCCATCGGCGGGGTCATGCGCGGGTGATACAGGCCGACCTCGGGATACTCGATCGGCAGGTCTGCCTTCAGCGTCCCGCGCAGCGCGCGGCGCGGGCCGTCGGCGTAGCGGTCGATCAGCATGCGAACCATGGAGACCAGGTTGGCCTCCGATCCCGCCAGCCAGTACTGCAGCGTCAGGAACCAGGCCCGCACGTCCTGGGCCGTGCCGGGCACGAAGGCCAAAAGCTTGGGCAGGCGGCGCAGCATGGCCATCTGCTGGGCGCCCGGCGCGCCGCCGGTGGCCTTGGTGTTTCCGCGCAGCTTCTTCAGCAGCGCCAGCGGCCCCTTGTCGGAGCCGTCCATCCGATAGGCGCCCATGCGCGTCAGGCGGATGACCTCGGCCGCCGACATGGCGCAGACCATGGCGTCGCAGTGATCGCGGCGGGCCTTCAGGTCCGGCAGCACCGCCTGGATGTGATCGTCGATGAACAGCATGGTCGCCACGACGACGTCGGCGGTCGCGATGTCGGCGCGGCAGCGGGCCAGGGCGTCGGCGTCGTCGGCCCAGTCGGCCGCGGCGTGCAGGGTCAGGGTCAGGCCGGGCACGTCCCGGCGCAGCAGGCGTTCGGCCTCGCGCGCGGCGCCGGCCAGATGGTTGTCCAGGGTGACGATCGTCACCCGGACCTCCGGCTGCCCGGAGTCAGCGGCTGTAATGCGATTTCGCATCGTACAGCGTCTCCAGGGCGATGGACGTAAGGCCGTGCTCGGCCGCGAATTTCTCGGTGTTCCGGCGGGCCTTGCCCCGCACGAAGAAGGGGATCTTGCGCAGTTCGGCTTCGGCCTCCGCCAGCCAGACCACGTTCGTCGGATCGATGGGCGTGTGCTCGCCGGGCAGGGGCTCGACGCCAGCGCCGTGTCCGCCGAGGTGCGAGGCACCCGCGCCGTCGTGGAACTCGAAGTCGTCGCGGAACATGTGGAGCAGGTGCTCTTCCAGCCCCATGACCAGCGGATGCACCAGGGTGTCGAACAGGACGTTGGCGCCCTCGAACCCCATCTGGGGCGAGTGGCGCGCGGGGTGATCCTGGACGTGGAAGGGCGCCGAGATCACCGCGCAGGGGATGCGCAGGCGCTTGGCGATGTGACGCTCCATCTGGCTGCCCAGAACCAGCTCCGGCTGGGCGGCCTCGATGGCGGCCTCGACTTCCAGATAGTCGTCGGTGATCAGGGCCTGCAGCCCCAGTTCGGCGGCGGCGGCCCGGACCTCGCGCGCGAATTCGCGGTTGTAGGCCCCCAGACCGACGACGGTGAAGCCCAGCTCCTCGGTCGCCACGCGGGCGGCGGCCAGGGCGTGGGTGGCGTCGCCGAAGATGAAGACCCGCTTGCCGGTCAGATAGGTCGAGTCCACCGACCGTGACCACCACGGGCTGCGCGCCGCCGGGTCGTTCAGCACGGGGGATGGATCAAGGCCGGTCAGCGCGGCGACGTCGGCGATGAAGTCGAGCGTCGCGCCATAGCCGATGGGGACGGTGCGGATCGCGGGCTGGCCGAAGGTCTTCTCCAGATGCCGCGCGGCCTCCTCGGCGATCTCGGGATAGAGCACGACGTTGAAGTCGGCCTCGCCCAGCCGCGCGACGTCGGCCGGGGCTGCGCCCATGGGGGCGACGACGTTGATCTCGACGCCCATCCGCTGCAGCAGTCGCGTGATCTCGACCACGTCGTCCCGGTGGCGGAAGCCCAGCGCGGTCGGCCCCAGAATGTTGCAGCGGGGCGCGCGGCCCTGCATCGGCGTGCGTTCGACCGGTTGGGCCAGATGGCGGACCAGCTGGCGGAAGGTCTCGGCCGCGCCCCAGTTTTCCTTCTTCTGGTACGACGGCAGGTCCAAGGGCACGACCGGCACGGGCAGGTCCAACGCCCGGGCGAGGCCGGCCGGATCGTCCTGGATCAGTTCGGCGGTGCAAGAGGCGCCGACGATCATGGCCTGGGGCTGGAAGCGGTCGAAGGCGTCCTTGCAGGCGGTCTTGAACAGCTCGGCCGTGTCGCTGCCCAGGTCGCGGGCCTGGAAGGTGGTGTAGGTCACGGGCGGGCGGGCGCCGCGCCGCTCGATCATCGTGAACAGAAGGTCGGCGTAGGTGTCGCCTTGGGGCGCGTGCAGGACGTAGTGCAGGCCGGTCATGCCGGTGGCCACGCGCATGGCTCCGACGTGCGGCGGTCCCTCATAGGTCCAGACGGTCAGCTGCATCAGGCGGCGCCTTTCCGGTCTGAAAGGGCCGGAGACAGCCGGCGGCGGCGGTCCAGTGGGCGGGCGAACAGGGCGGCCAGATCGGCGGCCTGATCGAAGCCGTGCACGGGGCTGAAGACCAGCTCGATCGACCACTTGGTCGACAGGCCCTCCATCTCCAGCGGATTGGCCAGTCCCAGGCCGCAGACGGTCAGGTCGGGGCGGTCGGCGCGGACGCGGTCCAGCTGGCGATCGACGTCCTGCCCCTCGGACAGGCGCGTGCCTTCGGGGAGCAGGGCCAGCTCCTCGGCCAGATGCTGGCGATGCAGGAACGGAGTGCCGACCTCGATCGGGACCATGCCCAGCTCGCGCGCCAGAAAGCGCGCCAGCGGGATCTCCAGCTGGCTGTCGGGCAGGAAGCTGACGGTCTTGCCGTCCAGCTCGGGACGGAGGGCGGCCAGCGCGCGCGAAGCGCGCTCGCGGCCCGGGGCCACGGTGGCCCGGAACGCCATCTCGTCGACGCCGAAGGCGCGCGCGGCGGCGTGCAGCCAGTCGGTCGTCCCCTCGACACCGAAGGGGAAGAGGGCGGGCAGGCGCTTCGCCCCGCGGTCTTCCAGCGCCCGCGCCGTGTCGCCCAGGAAGGGCTGGGCCAGCAGGAACCGGGTGTTCGGGCCGACGGCGGGCAGGTCGTCGTGCCGGCGCTCGGGCAGTGCGGCGACGCGCGTGATGCCCAGCTGGGCGAAGATGCGACGGAACTGATCTTCGACCACGTCCGGCAGGGCGCCGACGATCAGCAATGACGGCTCGGCGCCCGGCGCCTCGACCGGCATGCGCGCCACCAGCGCGGCCAGGCAGGCGTCCTCGCCCTGGGTGAAGGTCGTCTCGATGCCGCTGCCGGAATAGTTGAGCACGCGGGTGCGCCCGCCGTGGCGCGCGTCCAGCCGGCCGGCGGCGCGGCTGAGATCCAGCTTGATGACCTCGGACGGGCAGGAGCCGACCAGGAACAGCACCCTGATGTCGGGCCGGCGCGCCAGCAGGCGGTCGACCACGCGGTCCAGTTCCTCATTGGCGTCGGTCAGGCCCGCGAGGTCCTTCTCCTCCATGATCGCCGTGCCGAAGCGCGGTTCGGCGAAGATCATGACGCCGGCGGCGGACTGAATCAGGTGGGCGCAGGTGCGCGAGCCGACGACCAGGAAGAAAGCGTCCTGCATCTTGCGGTGCAGCCAGACGATCCCGGTCAGTCCACAGAAAACTTCGCGCTGGCCCCGCTCGCGCAGCACCGGCGCCGTCGAGCAGCCCTCGCCGCCGATCACACGGGTGGGGAGGGCTGATCTGGTCATGCGTGGGCACGCGCCGGCGGGCCGGTCATGCGGGCCGGCGCCTCGAGCCGCGCCATGCGGAACTTCCACAGAAACTGGGCGGCATTGACGACGTAGGCGGCGTAGGCGGCAAGAGCGAGCGCCATCTGCTCCGCCGGCGATCCCCAGCCCATGGCCAAGGCGGCCAGATAGGCCGTGTGGAGGGCCAGCACGGCCATCGACACCACGTCCTCCCAGAAGAAGGCGGGCGCGAACAGCCACTTGCCGAACACGACCCGTTCCCAGATCGAGCCGGTTATCATGATGGCGTAGAGGAACAGCGTCTTGACGATGATCGACAGCGTCGCCGCGGCCTGACCCTCTCCGCTCCACAGATAGCGGACGACGAGAAACAGGCTGACCAGCAGGGCCAGGAACTGCAGCGGAGCCAGCACGCCCTGGATCACCGTCCAGACCGTTCCGTCACGCCGCGCTCGCTCTTCCGGGGAATACAGCGGCTGAGCCGTCGCCTGACGGCCGAGGGGCAGGGGGCGATAGCCCGCGTGCGCCGACCAGGGGTTGGACGTCAGGGAATCGAGCCGACCGTCCAGCCAGCGACTCCAGGCGGAGCCCTGCATTTTGGGGGTTTGGGCCGCTTGCGACGCCATGGCCGGATCTCCTCCCCGAGACGGCTTGAGCGGTGAAGGTAGGCCCATCGTCGAAAGAGTGTCAAATCTTTTGGACGTTCGACATGTTTGACATCTGTCGGCTTGCCGACCTTGACACCACTGCCGTTCGGTGAGTTCCTGCGCAGGCGAATAACGCTGGCGTGCGATCCCGGAATGGGGGGCGCGACCGGTCGGGAAGCCGGCCAGAGACCGTGGGGAGCGTGGCGCCAAGCCGGGGCGGGGACCCTGACCTGACGTATCGAGACTGATCTCGGGAGGGTCGGGTGCTGAACATCAATCCGTTTTCCAGAAGTCGAAAGGATCCGGACCGCCGGGTCGTCGTGCCGTTCGCGCCTCGTCGCAGACAGGACCGATCCGCGGCCGATCTGGCGCGCATCATCGAGGGTGAGATCATCCCCAGGCTGCTGCTGACGCAGGAAGCGCGAGCTGCCGTGGCGCCCAGCCTGTCGGCGCTCGAAAGCCGCGACGCCATGGTCGACCGGCTGGCGCGCCGGACGATCGAGGAGGACCTGCCTCCCCTGCTGGCGGACTCGCTGGGTCGGATAGAGTCCGGCGAAACCTTCGAGGGGCTGTGTTTCGATCTCTTCGCCCCGGCCGCCAGCCGGCTTGGCGAATGGTGGCTGGAGGACCGGATCACCTTCACCGACGTGACCGTCGGCCTGTGCCGGTTGCAGCAGCTGGTCCACGAGCTCAGCGACCGCTTCGCGCCCCATGATCCCGGTCCGGACGCGCCGGCGATCCTGCTGGCTGCGGCGCCGGGCGAACAGCATGTTGTTCGGCCTGACCCTTATGGCCGAGGTGTTTCGGCGCGGCGGCTGGCGCGTCAGCCTGGTTCAGGAGGCCGCGCCGGGCGAACTGGTCGACATGGTGCGGACCGAGGCGTTCGCCGTGATCGCCCTGTCGCTGACCGACGAGCGCTTCTATCCGGAGACGCGGAAGCTGGCGGCGAAGCTGCGCGGCGCCTCCGCGAATCCGGGCGCGGCCTTGATGGTCGGAGGTCGGGCCTTTGCGGAATCGCCAGAGCGAATTTCTGAAATCGGCGCGGATCTGTCCGCCGCCACGGCGCAGGATGCTCTGCGGGCCGCCGATCGACTGGTCGGGCGGGCTTTGGCCTTCGCTTGATGCCGTCGGGGGCGGAGGTTAAGGCACATCGATGACCGTGACCCCCCAGTCGGCCGCGATTCCCTTCAAGCGACCGGGCTGGGCGTTGGGCGGACTGACTCTGGACGTCGTCGCCCAGCTGGTCGCCGCCTCCACCGACATCGCCTTGATCATCGACAAAGACGGCGTCATCCGGGACCTGTCGGTCGGCGACATCGATCTGGTGTCGCGCGGCCTGGGCGACTGGATCCATCAGCCGTGGACTGAGACGGTCACCGAGGAAAGCCGGGCTAAGGTCGAGTCCCTTCTCAAGGACGCCCGCGCCGGCGCGCCGCCGCGCTGGCGCGAGATGAACCATCCGGGCCGCGGCGACGGCGAGACCCTGCCGGTCCGCTATTACGCCGTCGCGGTGGGAGAGGACGGCCGGGTCATCGTCATCGGACGGGACCTGCAGTCCACGGCCGTGCTTCAGCAACGTCTGCTGCGCGTCCAGCAGTCGCTGGAGCGGGACTATCTGCGCCTGCGTCAGGCCGAGTCCCGGTACCGTCTGCTGTTCCATTCGGCGCGTGAGCCGGTGTTGATCGTGGATGCCGCGACCCGCCGGGTGCGCGAGGTCAATCCCGCCGCAGCGCGTCTGCTGGGTCAGGCGGAGGGAGACGTCGAGGGGCAGGTCTTCGCCGGCCTGCTGTCGAAGGACAGCGGCGCCGCCGCCCAGTCCGCCTTCGCCGCGGCCACGGCCTCGTCGACCTCGCCCGCCGTGCGCGTTCGGCTGTCGGGCGGGGCGGAAGTCGAGCTGAGCGCCAGCTTGTTCCGTCAGGACCGCGCGGCCTGCCTGTTGGTGCGGCTGGCCCCCGACGGCGGTCCGGTCGATCCGGCCGATCCGGCGGGCGCCCTGATGGGCGTGCTGCAGAACATTTCGGACGCCTTCGTCGTCACCGACGCGGACCTGAACATCCTGACGGCCAACCCGGCCTTTGTGGACCTGGTCCAGCTGGTGTCGCGGGAAGAGGCCGTGGGCCAGTCGCTGGACCGTTATCTGGGGCGGCCGCAGATCGACCTGCGCATCCTGGTCGCCCAGCTTAAGGAACACGGCTCGGCGCGCAACTTCGCCACCATCGTGCGCAACCGCTTCGACGAGCCGGAGGAGGTCGAGGTGTCGGCCGTCGCCGTGCCGGGCGAGGCGCCGATCTTCGGCTTCAGCATCCGGAGCGTCGCGCGCCGCGTGGTCGTCGCGCCTGTCGCAGACGCGGAGGCGCTGCCCGGAGCCCGGTCGGTGGAGCAGCTGACCCAACTGATCGGTCGCGCGCCGATGAAGGACATCGTGCGCGAGTCGACCGACCTGATCGAGCGCCTGTGCATCGAAGCGGCGCTGAAGCTGACGTCCAACAACCGCGCCGCCGCGGCCGACATGCTGGGACTGTCGCGGCAGAGCCTCTATTCCAAGCTGAACCGTTTCGGCCTCGGCTCGGGCGACGACGACTGACCGCCAGGCGCCGGCAAAGTGTCAACTTAGGTTGACGTCCAAACGGGCGAGCGCATAGTGGAGACATGTCCAGGACGCTCGCCGCCGCGACGCCGACCCTGCCGTCTCCGGCTGCCGTGCTGGAGCTGTTCAAACCGATCACCTGGTTTCCGCCGATGTGGGCCTTCGCCTGCGGGGTGGTGTCTTCGGGCCAACCATTCGAGGGGCGCTGGCTGTTCCTGATCGCGGGGATCGCGCTGACGGGGCCGCTGGTCTGCGCCACCAGCCAGGCGGTGAACGACTGGTTCGACCGGCATGTGGACGCCATCAACGAGCCGCACCGGCCCATTCCCTCCGGCCGCATTCCCGGCCGGTGGGGCCTGTGGATCGCCATCATCTGGACGGGCGTGTCGCTGGGCGTCGCCGCCCTGACCGGTCCGTGGGTGCTGGGGGCCACGGCGCTAGGCTTGGCGCTGGCCTGGGCCTACAGCGCGCCGCCCCTGCGGTTGAAGCGAAGCGGCTGGTGGGGGCCGGCGGCCGTCGCCCTGTCCTATGAGGGGCTGACCTGGTTCACCGGCGCCGCAGTGATGGCCGGGGCGCTGCCGTCGGCGCCGATCCTGTGGCTGGCCGGCCTCTACAGCGTGGGCGCCCACGGCATCATGACCCTGAACGATTTCAAGGCGATCGAGGGCGATCGTCAGACCGGGCTGAAGTCATTGCCCGTCACGCTGGGGCCGCGCCGGGCCGCGCTTCTGGCATGCGCCGTCATGGCCGTACCGCAGACGGTCGTCGTGGCGCTCCTTCTCAGCTGGGACCGGCCGATCCAGGCCGGGATCGTGGGCCTGTCGCTGGCGCTGCAGGGGCTGGCGATGGCGCGTCTGCTGCGCGATCCGGCGCGTCTGGCGCCCTGGTACAACGGCACGGGGGTGACCCTTTACGTGCTGGGGATGATGGTCGCGGCCACGGCCGTGGCGACCCTGGGAGGGGCGGGATGAAGGACGAAACCCTGGGCTGGCTGGGCGTCGCGCGCCTGGGCCTGGTGCAGAGCGCGCTGGGCGCGATCGTGGTGCTGACCACCTCCACGTTGAACCGGGTGATGGTGGTCGAACTGGCGCTGCCCGCCATGCTGCCGGCGGCGCTGGTGGCCTGGCACTATGCGGTGCAGCTGTCGCGGCCGCGCTGGGGGCACGGATCCGATGCGGGAGGGCGGCGCACGCCGTGGATCATCGGCGGCATGGGCGTGCTGGCGCTGGGCGGCATCCTGTCGGCCAACGCCGTCGCGTTGATGGCGAGTTCTCCGCTGTGGGGGACGGTGCTGGGCGTGGTCGCCTTCAGCCTGATCGGGGCGGGCGTCGGCGCGTCGGGCACCTCGCTGCTCGCCCTTCTGGCCAGCCGCACGGCGCCGGAGCGGCGTCCGGCGGCGGCGGCCATGACCTGGATCATGATGGTGCTGGGCATCGCCGCGACGGCGGGCATCGCCGGCGGCCTGCTGGACCCGTTCTCCTTCCAGCGCCTGGCGCTGGTCGCCAGCGGCGTGGCGATGATCGCCTTCCTGCTGACCCTGCTCGCCGTGTGGCGCGTCGAGGGGCGGCCCCCGGTCGCCGCCGAACCGCGCGAGCCGCACGTCTCCTTCCCCCAGGCGCTACGTGAGACGCTGGCAGACCCGCGCGCGCGAATGTTCGCCGTCTTCGTCTTCGTTTCCATGCTCGCCTACAGCGCGCAGGACCTGATCCTGGAGCCGTTCGCCGGCCTGGTCTTCGGCATGACGCCGGGCCAGTCCACCCAGATGGCGGGCGTCCAGCACGGCGGCGTGTTGCTGGGCATGATCGTGACCGGCGTGCTCGGCGCGCGGATCGGCGGCGGTGCCTCGGGCTGGATGCGCAGCTGGACGGTGGCGGGCTGCGTCGGCTCGGCGGCGGCTCTGGTCGGGCTTGCCATTGCCGGCATGGTGGGGCCGGGCTGGCCGCTTATCCCGAACGTCTTCCTGCTGGGCCTATTCAACGGCGTCTTCGCCGTCGCCGCCATTGGGTCGATGATGGGGCTGGCCGGCGAGGGCGAGAAACGCCGCGAGGGAGTTCGCCTCGGCGTTTGGGGCGCCAGTCAGGCCGTGGCCTTCGGCTTGGGCGGGTTCCTGGGCGCGGCGGGCGTCGACGTCGGTCGCGCCCTGATCGGTTCCGACGGTCCGGCCTTCCTGATCGTCTTCTCCCTGGAGGCGGCGCTGTTCGCCGTTTCCGCCCTGATCGCGCTCGGCCTGACCGTGCGGTCGTCCCAACCGAACCTGGAGGTCCGGCATGTCGGCGCCTGAGACTTTCGACGTCGTGGTGGTCGGCGGCGGGCCCTCGGGCGCGACGGCGGCCGAAACCCTGGCCCGGGCGGGACGATCTGTGCTGCTGCTGGACCGTGCCGGCCGCATCAAGCCGTGCGGCGGCGCCATCCCGCCGCGGCTGATCCGCGACTTCGCCATCCCCGATTCCCAGATCTGCGCCCGGGCGCGCTCGGCTCGGATGATCGCCCCGTCGGACAAGCGGGTGAACATGCCGATCGAGGGCGGCTACGTCGGCATGGTCGACCGCGACCGCTTCGACGAATGGCTGCGCGACCGCGCCGCCATGGCCGGGGCGCAGCGGCGCACCGGGACGTTCGAGACGCTGGACCGCGACGCCGGCGGCACGGCCGTGATCCGCTATCGCCCCGAGGGTCGCAAGGGCGCCGAGACCGTGTCCGTGCGCGCGCGCACCGTGGTCGGCGCCGACGGCGCCAAGTCCGCCGTGGCGGCCCAGGCAGTGCCGGGCGCGAAGGAGAACCGCTGCGTCTTCGCCTATCATGAGATCATCCGCGCGCCGAAGGGCGGGGCGGACTTCGAGCCCAGCCGATGCGACGTCTGGTACCAAGGCGGGCTGTCGCCGGACTTCTACGCCTGGATCTTCCCGCACGGCGACACCGCCTCGATCGGGGTCGGCTCGATGCAGAAGGGCTTCTCGCTGCGATCGGCCGTGGCGCGGCTGCGCGAACAAACCGGGCTGGACTCCTGCGAGACCGTGCGCACCGAGGGGGCGCCCATCCCGCTGAAGCCGCTCAAGCGGTGGGACAACGGCCGCGACGTCCTGCTGGCCGGCGACGCCGCGGGCGTGGTCGCCCCGGCCTCGGGCGAAGGCATCTATTACGCCATGGAGGGCGGTCGCCTGGCGGGCGAGGCGGTGGACGAGCGCCTGCGCACCGGCGACGCGCGCGCGCTCCGCACCGCGCGCAGCCGCTTCATGAAGAGCCACGGCAAGGTCTTCTTGGTGTTGGGGGTGATGCAGCACTTCTGGTACCGGTCCGACAAGCGTCGCGAGCGGTTCGTCAGCATGTGCGCCGATCCGGACGTCCAGGCCCTGACCTGGCAGGCGTACATGAACAAGGAACTGGTGCGGGCCCGGCCGGGCGCGCACGCGCGGATATTCTTCAAGGATCTGGGCCACCTGTTCGGCCTGTCGCCGGCTTGACCTGGCTGGCCGACGTCGTCCTGGCCGCGCTTGTTCTGGAGGCGGCGTTCCTGACGCTTTTTCGCAAGCGGGGGATTTGGGACGTGATCCTGATCCTCGGACCCGGCGCCGTTCTGGTCGTCGCACTCAGGCTGGCGTTGGCCGGCGCCGACTGGTGGTGGATCGGGGCGGCGCTGTTCGCTTCGCTGCCGCTGCATCTGCTCGATCTGGCGCGGCGTCCCGCATAGCAAAAGGCCCCGACGTATCCGTCGGGGCCCTGCATTTCAGGCTGAAGACGCGATCAGCTCTGGGTCTTCAGATAGGCGATGACGTCGGCGCGGTCCTGCGGCTTCTTCAGGCCGACGAAGGCCATCCGCGTGCCGGGCATGAACTCGCGCGGGTTTTCCAGGTATTCGAACAGAACCTCTTCGGTCCACGTCACGCCGCTGCCCTTGTTGGCGGCGGAGTAATTGAAGCCGGCAACGGTGCCGGCCTGACGACCGATGATGCCGTGCAGCGAGGGGCCGACGCGGTTCACGCCCGGCTCCACCACGTGGCAGGTGCGGCACTGTCCGAAGATGCGCTGACCGTTCGTCGCGTTGCCGGTCAGACCGGCCAGGGTGACGGTCGCGCCGCCGGCCGCGGCGGGCGCAGCGGCGGGGGTTTCGGTCGCGGCGGGCGCTTCGGCCGCCGGAGCCGGAGTCTCGACCGGGGTCGCGGCGGGGGCCGGCGCTTCGGCGGCGGGCGCCTCAGCCTTTTCGCCTTCGCCCGAAGAACACGCGGCGACGGCGAGCATCACGCCGACGGACGCCAGGGCATACTTGAATCCACGCATTAACCAGCCTCGCCTGTTTGTAGTCTCCCTGCGCGGGACACTATGCCTCGCCGGGCGCGTGTCAATCGCCGTTCGACGATCAAACCTGCGACTCTCTGGTCAGTTTCAGTCGCATGGCCCGCAGCACCATCCAGGTTCCCACGACGACGACCGGCGCCAACACCGCGGCGGCCACGCCGGCGTCGAAGCCGGGCAGGGCGCGCTCCAGCCCCTTGAGCGGAAACCCCAGCAGCCCGACGGCGTAGTAGGCGATGGCGACCGTGGACAGGCCTTCCACCGTCTGCTGCAGACGCAGCTGAACACCCGCGCGTCGATCCATGGACTGGAGCAGGGCCGCGCTGGTGGCCTCCGCGGCCACTTCGACGCGGGTGTTGAGCAACTGCGTCATGCGGCCCACGCGGTCGACTGCCGCCCGCTGGCGGGCGCCGACGGCCTGGCAGGTGCGCATGGCGGGCTCCAGCCGGCGCTGCATGAATTCGCCGAGCGTCAGCAGGCCCTCCAGCCGCTCTTCCCGCAGTCGCTCGATCCGCTCCTCGACAAGCCGATGATATGCTTGGGCCGCGCTGAAGCGGAAAGCCGTCTTGCCGATCAGGGCCTCGGTACGAGCCGCCAGCGCGGACAACTGGTCCAGCAGCACGCGATCCTGCTCCGTGTCCGACGGCTCCGCCAGTTGCGCCGCCAACCCATCGGCGTCCCCCTCGATGCGTGACAGCTCCGCCGCCGTGCGCCCGGCCAGCGGGAAGGCCAGCAGGGCCCAAAGGCGGTAGGTCTCGATCTCAAGGATGTTCTGGACAAGTCGCCCGGTCACGACCGGATCCTTGGCTCCGTCCAGAAGCAGGAAGCGCGTCATGCCCACGGCGTCGGGACGGAAGTCCGTCATTGCGCTGCACGCCCCGTCGGCCAGGCGGGCCCCGACGGCCTCGACGCCGAACAGGGTCTTGGGCGAGGCCTTCGTCGCGGCCGGCCGAACCTCCAGCCGCGCGGCCACCAGCACCTTGCCGGGCCAGGACGCCAGCCAGTCCTGCGGCGCCAGATCCATGGCCGTTTCGCCGAACAGACCTGTGCCCGTCGGCTCGCGGAAGAAAGTCCAGGTCGATCCCTCGGTGTGCCGCTCCCAGCGCAGCCGCCATGTGCCCGCGTCCAGCACCGACCAGCGCGATTCCGGCCCCGGTTGGGGCTGATGCAGGCGCTGGCACAAGGTCGCCATGTGCTCGCGATCCGCCGCCTCCCCGCTCAGCCCCGACAGGTTGGCGACGCGCGTCACCAGCATGGGGCCGGTCAGGGGGGTGGATGGCCGGGCGTGCGCCTCGGCCAGCAGGGCGTCCCGGTCGGGGTGCCAGGTCCAGTTGGGATTCAGGCTCGACGAGGCCATGGCGACCCCTCCCGCGCGTCTGCGGCGCCGGCTGAGGCGCGACAACGACGTTATGCGGTAAGGCAGAGATTACAAGCCGAGTGTCAAATAGATTTGACGCACCTGCCTCGACGTGGGACCGTCCGGGTGAACCTAGGAGCGCCGTCATGCGCGTGGTCTTTCCCTTCTCGGCCCTTGTGGGTCAGGAGGAGATGAAGCTGGCGCTGCTGCTGGCGGCGGTGGACCGCACGCTGGGCGGTGTCATGGCCTTCGGCGATCGCGGGGCCGGCAAGACGACCGCCGTGCGCGGTCTGGCCGCCCTGCTGCCGCCGCTGAGCGTGGTCGAGGGCTGCCGCTTCAACTGCGATCCGAAGGCGAGCGGCGGCATCTGCGACGCCTGCCTGGATCGGCGAGTGGCCGGCGAGGTGCGGATCACGACCGTGCCGGCGCCCGTCGTCGACCTGCCGCTGGGCGCCACGGAAGACCGCGTCGTCGGCGCGCTCGACCTCGAGCGCGCCCTGACGGTGGGCGAGAAGGCGTTCGATCCGGGCCTGCTGGCGCGGGCGCACCGGGGCTTCCTCTACGTCGATGAAATCAACCTGCTGGAAGACCACATCGTCGATCTGCTGCTTGACGTCGCGGCTTCGGGCGAGAACCTGGTCGAGCGCGAAGGGCTGTCTATCCGGCACCCGGCGCGGTTCGTGCTGGTGGGATCCGGCAATCCCGAGGAGGGCGAGCTGCGGCCGCAGCTGCTGGACCGGTTCGGCCTTTCGGTCGAGGTGTCGACGCCGACGGACCTTGCCGAGCGGGTCGAGGTGGTGCGCCGCCGCGACGCCTTCGACCGCGACCCTTCGGCCTTCGCCGCCGCCTGGGCCGACCGTGACGCCGAGGTGCGCGATCAGGTCGAGGCCGCGCAAGAGGCCTTGAACGACGTGTCGACGCCTGACGCCCTGCTGGAACACGGCTCGCGCCTGTGTCTGGCCATCGGAGCGGACGGGCTGAGGGGCGAACTGACGCTGCTGCGGGCCTCGCGCGCGCTGGCGGCGCTGGAACGCCGAACCGAAGTCACGATCCGCGATCTGCGTCGTGTGGCCCCCATGGCGCTGCGTCACCGACTGCGGCGCGGACCGCTGGAGGAACAGGCGTCCACCCTGCGGATCGAGCGGGCGCTGGACGACCTGCTGGCGGCATGAGCCGCGCCCCCGCCACGCCCGGCGCGCGCGCCTGGGCCGAGGCGGCGCGCGCCTGC
>JAIEQC010000005.1 GCA_019748055.1 Caulobacteraceae bacterium
TTTGTTATTCAGATACTTATGCCGTACCCTGGCGTACAATCGGATACTGCCGGAGGGGCAAAAATCATTCCCACTCTATCGTCCCCGGCGGCTTGGACGTCACGTCGTAGACCACGCGGTTCACGCCCCGCACCTCATTGACGATCCGCGTCGCCGTCCGGCCCAGCACGTCCCACGGGAACTCGAAGAAGTCCGCAGTCATGCCGTCGGTCGAGGTCACGGCCCGGAGCGCCAGAACTTTCTCATATGTCCGCGCGTCACCCATGACGCCCACGGTCTTCACCGGCAGCAGCACGGCGAAGGCCTGCCAGATCTGGTCGTACAGCCCAGCCTTCCGGATCTCCTCCAGATAGATGGCGTCCGCCTCCTGCAGCGTCGCCACCGCGTCCGGCGTGATCTCGCCGGGGATGCGGATGGCCAGGCCCGGCCCGGGGAACGGATGCCGCCCCACGAAGGCGTCGCTCAGGCCCAGTTCGCGGCCCAAGGCCCGCACCTCATCCTTGAACAGCTCGCGCAGCGGCTCGACCAGCTTCAGCTTCATATAGTCCGGCAGGCCGCCGACGTTGTGGTGGCTCTTGATGACGTGGGCCTT
The DNA here is from genome assembly GCA_019748055.1 of Caulobacteraceae bacterium. GTDB lineage: Bacteria > Pseudomonadota > Alphaproteobacteria > Caulobacterales > Caulobacteraceae > Brevundimonas. The sequence goes on from JAIEQC010000005.1 coordinate 593, forward strand.
GCCGCTGGACGACGACACGCTCTCGATCACGTCGGGATACAGCGTTCCCTGCGCCAGAAACTCGGCGCCCTCGATCTTCGCCGCCTCGCGGTCGAACACCTCGATGAAAACCCGACCGATCGTCTTGCGCTTGGTCTCCGGGTCCGACTGGCCGGCCAACGCGCCGAGAAATTCCTCTGAGGCGTCAAGGTGGATCAGGGGGATGTTGTAGTGATCCCGGAACAGGGTCGTGACCTGCTTCGCCTCGTCCTTGCGCAACAGGCCCGTGTCCACGAACACGCAGGTCAGCTGGTCGCCGATCGCCTCGTGGATCAGCACCGCCGCCACCGAGCTGTCGACCCCGCCCGACAGGCCGCAGATCACCTTCGCGTCGCCCACCTGGTCGCGGATCTGGGCGATCTTCTCCTCGCGATAGGCCGCCATGGTCCAGTCGCCCTTCAGCCCGGCGATGCCGTGGGTGAAGTTGCGCAGCATCCGGTCGCCGCGCGGCGTGTGCATGACTTCTGGATGGAATTGAATGCCATAGAAGCGTCTCTTCTCATCACCGATCACCGCATAGGGCGACCCCGGCGAGGTGGCGATGACGTCGAAACCCTCTGGAATGGCCGTGATCTTGTCGCCGTGGCTCATCCACACCGGCTCGTCCTCGCCGACGCCGGCCAGACCTTCCAGCAGGGGCGACGCCTTTTGCACGGTGATGGCCGCGCGGCCGAACTCGCGGTGATGGCCGCCCTCGACCTTGCCGCCCAACTGTTCGCACATGGTCATCTCGCCGTAGCAGATGCCCAAAACCGGCACGCCCGCGGTGAAAACGGCGTCGGGCGCGCGCGGGCTGCCCTCCTCGTGCACGCTCTCGGGCCCGCCCGACAGGATGATCGCGGCGGGGTTCATCGCCGCCATCGCGGCTTCCGCCTTCGCGTAGGGATGGATCTCGCAATAGACCTTCGCCTCGCGCAGCCGCCGCGCGATCAGCTGCGTCACCTGGCTGCCGAAATCGACGATCAGGACTTTCTGGTGGTCGCTCATGGGGTCCGTTCGTACAGGGCGAAGAAGAAGCCGTCGGTGTTCGTCGAGGCGGGCGACAGCCGACGCCGCGCGCCCACCGGGGCGAAGTCGGGATGCGCGGCCTCGAAGGCGTCGGCGCTGGCCTCGTTCTCCCGGCTCAGCATCGAACAGGTGACGTAGGCCAGCCGCCCGCCGGGCTTCACCAGCCTGGCCGCCTGCGACAGGATCCGCACCTGCAGGGCATGCAGCCGCTCGACCTCCTCGGTCGTCAGCCGCCAGGCGTCCTCGGGCCGACGCCGCCAGGTGCCCGACCCGCTGCACGGCGCGTCGACGAAGACCAGATCGGCCGCGCCGTTCAGATCCTCCATCCCGCCGCCGTTCTGCCCGATCAGCCGCAGCTCCGCCTCGACGCCCGCACGGGCCAGACGGGGCCGGATGTTCTCCAGCCGCTTCGCCACGACGTCCGAGGCGATGAGGCGACCCTTCTCCCCTTGCGGGAGAAGGTGGCCCGCGGAGCGGGTCGGATGAGGGGTCTCTCCGTCGACGTCCGCAGAGGGTTTGGGATAGACTGGCGACCACTTGCGCGACCCCTCATCCGTCGGCCTGCGGCTGCCACCTTCTCCCGCAAGGAGAGAAGGAAAAAGGTCGGCCGCCAGCCCCAGCGTCTTGCCGCCGCCGCCGGCGCAGTAGTCGACCGCCGTCATGCCCGGCGCCGCGCCCGCCAGGGCGCAGACGATCTGACTGCCCTCGTCCTGGATCTCGATGCGACCCTCCTTGAAGGCTTCCAGCGCCTGCACGTTCGGCGGCGGTTCGGACGCCAGCCTCAGCCCCACCGGCGACCCCGGCGTCCGCGCGGGTTCCAGTCCCGCCTCGCGGAGCTCCGCCTCCACCTCCTCGACCGTCGCCCTGGCCGGATTGACCCGCAGGTCGATCGGCGCGCGCGGCTGCATCAGCTCGCGCGCCTCGTCCGTCCAGCGGTCGCCGAAGGTCGCCTTGAAGTCCTCGACCACGAACTCCGGCAGGCCCGCCTGCACCCAGCCCGGCAGCTCGCCCTCGCCCGCCGTGATGCGGCTGCGCTCCTGCTTCGACAGCGGACGCGGCCCATAGCCGTCGCCGGAATGCAGCGCCTCGATCTCTTCCAGCGACAGCCCGTCCAGCGCCGCCAGCGAGCCGATCACCAGCGCCCGCCCGTCCTCGCGCCCGCCCATGATCCACGACAGGCGCCCCCGCGCGCGTAGCACCTTGTAGACCCGGTCGGCGATGGCCCGGCGGTCCTTGGACCCGGCATAGCGGTTGGCCGCGCCCCAGGCCTTCAGCACGGCCTCGGCCGGCTGGCGGCCCTGGGCGATGGAGTCCAGCACCGAGGCGGCGGCGGCGAGGCGGGCGGAAGGGGTCACGGGTCTCCGATCAGACGAACAGGGCGGCGATGACCATCACCAGGCCGGCGGTCGCGGCCAGCCAGGCGACCGACCGCAGATAGGGCACGCCCATGGCGTACAGCGGCAAATAGACCACCCGCCCGAAGAAATAGAGGTGCGCGCCCCAGTACGTCAGCGGTCCTGACTTTTCGGCGACCGCCGCCAGCAGCACCGCCGCGGCGAACAGCGGCAGGGTCTCGAACAGATTGTCCTGCGCCCGCCGCAGACGCCCGGCCAGCACGCCCGGCGGCGGGGTCTCGCCGTCGCGCGGACCGGCGTTCCACTTCGGCCCCAGCTCGCGAGTCCGCGCCCAGCCCGCGGCCAGGATCTGCACAATCGCCAGGATCAGGGTAAAGGCCAGCAGGACGAAGTCCGGCTGAAGCCCCCCGAAAAGATTCTGATGTCCGTCCACGACCAGGTTCATCGGCTCGCCCCTCACCCTTGCCTGTAATTCGGCGCCTCGCGCGTGATCATCACGTCATGCACGTGGCTCTCGCGCAGGCCCGCCCCGGTGATGCGCACGAACCGCGCCCGCTCCTGAAGCTCCTGGATCGTGGCAGCCCCCACATAGCCCATGGCCGCGCGCAGGCCGCCGACCATCTGGTGGATCACCGGCGCGATCGGACCCTTGTACGGCGTCTGACCCTCGATGCCCTCGGGCACCAGCTTCTGGGTCTCGACCTCCTTCTGGAAGTAGCGGTCGGCGCTGCCGGCGCCCATCGCCCCTACCGAGCCCATGCCGCGATAGCTCTTGTAGCTGCGGCCCTGGTACAGGAAGACCTCGCCCGGGCTCTCATCGGTGCCCGCGAACATCGAGCCCATCATGGCGACCGAAGCGCCGGCCGCGATGGCCTTGGCCAGATCGCCAGAATACTTGATCCCGCCGTCGGCGATGACCGGCGCGCCCGACGCCTTGGCCGCCCGAGCCGCCTCCAGAATGGCGGTCAGCTGGGGCACGCCGACGCCCGCGACGATGCGCGTGGTGCAGATGCTGCCCGGCCCGATGCCCACCTTCACCGCGTCGGCGCCCGCGTCGATCAGGGCGCGCGCCGCATCGTATGTGGCGATGTTGCCGGCCACGATCTGCAGCCGGTTGTTCTCGCGCTTGATGCGCTCCACCACCCGCGCCACCTGGGCCGAGTGGCCGTGGGCGGTGTCGATCACCACCACGTCGGCGCCCGCCTCGGCCAGGGCCATCGCCCGCTCATAGCCGCTGTCGCCCACGGTCGAGGCCGCGCCGACCAGCAGGCGGCCCTGCTCGTCCTTGGCCGCGTTGGGGAAGGCCTGGGCCTTCTCGATGTCCTTCATGGTGATCAGGCCGACCGCGCGATGATCCTCGTCCACCACGATGACCCGCTCGATCTTGCGCGTCCGCAGCAGCTCGCGCGCCGCCTCCCTGCCCGCCCCCTCGCGCAGGGTGACCAGCTCTCCGGTGGTCATCAGGTCGGCGGCCTTGCGGTTCGGGTCGCTCTCGAACCGCATGTCGCGGTTGGTCAACATGCCGACCAGCTTGCCGGTCGTCCGGTCGACCACCGGGAAGCCCGAGATCTTCTTGGCCGCCACGATCTGGCGCACTTCGCCCAGGGTGGTGTCGGGGTGCACCGTCACCGGGTTCACCACCATGCCGCTTTCGTAGCGCTTGACCTGGCGGACCTGCTCGGCCTGCTCGTCGACGGTCAGGTTGCGGTGGATGACCCCCAGCCCCCCCGCCTGGGCCATGGCGATGGCCAGCCGCGCCTCGGTCACCGTGTCCATGGCGGACGACAGGAGAGGGATGTTCAGCTTGATGTCGCGGGTCAGGCGCGTCGAGACGTCCGCGTCGGCGGGCATGATCTCGGACGGACCGGGTTCGAGCAAAACATCGTCGAAGGTGAGCCCTTCGCGAATCTCCATGAGGAGCCTCCGTTTTGCGGGCCGCGTATAACCGTGCCGCCCGTGGAACCGCAAGGCCCCCCTGCGGGCTATCGTCACGACGAGCAGAATTGCCTTGCGCCGCGGCGCGCCGGACCCACCTAGAAAAGCGATGGTCAAGCTTCTGATCAGCACGGCCCGCACGCTCGCGCTCAAGATCGCGAGCTATGGCGTGATGCACCTGGTGGTGGCCATCCTGGTCGCCTTCGCCATCACGCGCGACTGGCGTCTGGCCCTGGCCGTGGGCCTGGTCGAGCCCTTCTTCCAGACCATCGCCTATTCCATCCACGACCGCGTCTGGCACCGCATCGAGCGTCGCCGCATGCTGTCGGGGCTGGAGGAGGCGTCGGAGGCCTTCACCGCCCGCCTCGACGTCATGTCGATCCAGGAGCAGCGCCGCACCCACCACGGCCACTCCCACGCCCTGCCGACCTCGTTCAGACAGATCGCGGCCAAGACCGTCACCTACGGCGTCATGCACTTCGCCGTGGCCGTGGCCGTCGCCTACGCCCTGACCCAGGACCTCGCCACCGCCCTGGCCATCGGCGTGATCGAGCCCCTGGTCCAGACGGTCTTCTTCACCGTCCACGACCACATCTGGACCCGCATCGAGGCCCGCCGCGAGGCCCGCCGGGCCGCGCCGGCCGAGGCCTGATCCGGCCGCACTGACGAATCCCGTCCGACGCGCCTATCTTGGGCGTCCCATGCCCATCCGCCGCCTCTCGCCCGAGACCGTCAATCGCATCGCCGCCGGCGAGGTGATCGACCGCCCGGCCGGCGCGGTGAAGGAGCTGGTCGAGAACGCCATCGACGCGGGCGCGACCTCGATCGAGATCCACGCCGACGGCGGCGGCCTGTCGCGCATCCTGGTGGCCGACGACGGCAAGGGCATTCCGAAGGACGAGCTCCCCCTCGCCGTCGAGCGCCATGCGACCAGCAAGCTGGAGCCCGACGACGCCGGCGACGTCGACCTCTTGCGCATCTTCACCCTGGGCTTCCGGGGCGAGGCCCTGCCCTCCATCGGCTCGGTCGCCCGCCTGTCGCTGACCGCCCGCACGGCGGGAGCGGAGGCCTGGGCCATGCAGGTCAACGGCGGCGCGGCCGTCGGCCCGGCCCCTGCCCCCTTCCCCGCCCCGCACGGCGCGCGCGTCGAGGTGCGCGACCTGTTCTACGCGACGCCCGCGCGGCTGAAGTTCATGAAGTCGGCCCGCGCCGAGGCCATGGCCATCACCGAAGAGATCAAGCGTCAGGCCATGGCGCATGAGGCGGTCGCCTTCACCCTGCTGCTGGACGGCCGCGCCGTGCTCCGCCTGCCCGCAGAAATGAAAGGCGACGAGGGCCGCCTGCGCCGCCTCGCCGCCCTCTTGGGCCGGGACTTCGAGGCCAATGCCCTGCTGATCGACCAGACGCGCGAGGGTCTGCGCCTGTCGGGCTACGCCGGCCTGCCCACCTATTCGCGGGGCAATGCGGCGCACCAGTTCCTGTTCGTCAACGGCCGCCCGGTGAAGGACCGGCTGCTGCACGGGGCCATCCGCGGCGCCTACGCCGACTTCCTGGCGAGGGACCGCCACCCGGCCGCCGCCCTGTTCCTCGACCTCGACCCGCTCCAGGTCGACGTCAACGTCCACCCCGCCAAGGCCGAGGTCCGCTTCCGCGACCCCGCCCTGGTCCGCGGCCTGATCGTCGGCGCCCTGCGTCACGCCCTGGCGGGCGCCGGCCACCGCGCCAGCACCACCGTCGCCGCCGACGCCCTCGCCGGCTTCACCGCCCACCAGTCGCCCGGCCACCGCCCGCCCCCCAGCGCGGCGGGCTTCAGCGGCTGGACCGGCTGGGACGCCCCCCGCCCCGCCCCGCAGATCATCCCCGGCCTGGAGGAGCGCAGCGCCCGCGTCGAGCCCGGCTCAGCCCCCGCCTACTCCCTACTGCCGACTGCCTACTCCCCGGAAGCCGCCCCGGCGGCGTCCGAAATCGACTTCCCCCTCGGCGCCGCCCGCGCCCAGCTGCACGGCACCTACATCGTCGCCCAGACCCGCGACGGCCTGGTCGTCGTGGACCAGCACGCGGCGCACGAGCGGCTGGTCTATGAGCGGATGAAGGCCCAGATGGCGACCGGCGCCGTGACCCGTCAGGCCCTGCTGAGCCCCGAGGTGGTCGAGCTGGACCCCGCCGAGGCCGACCGCGTGGTCGCCCGCGCCGACGAACTGGCCGAGATGGGCCTGATCGTGGAGCCCTTCGGCGGCGGCGCCGTGCTGGTGCGCGAGACCCCGGCCCTCTTGGGCGACACCGACGTCCAGGGTCTGATCCGCGACATCGCCGACGACCTGGCCGAACACGGCGCGGCGCTCAGCCTGAAGGAGCGCATGGCCGAGGTCTGCGGCACCCTGGCATGCCACGGCTCCGTCCGCGCCGGCCGCGTGCTCAGCGCGCCCGAGATGAACGCCCTGCTGAGGCAGATGGAAGCGACGCCGCACAGCGGCCAGTGCAACCACGGAAGGCCGACCTATGTGGAGCTGAAGCTGGCGGATCTGGAGCGGCTGTTCGGGAGGCGGTGAGGGCAACCCAGTCTAGAGTGCTCCAGAAGCTACGTTGCACTACCATTTAGAAGCCAGCTTCCATGGACTATCCCACATAAACTGGGGCGATGCATCAATCGAGGCGGGACTCCACCTCACACTCGACGCCGTTATGGCGGAGGACGGCAGCAAACGCCGTCGCGTAAGCTTTGGCCCGATCGATCGACTGGCTACCGACGTGGGCAAATATCTGGGCCCCGGACCGGTAATGTCTGTTGGCGTGACCCTGTTCCAATGCCCACCGGGCGAACCCTCGACGGGCGTCCGGGACGCGGACCCAAGCGAAGCCGCAAGCGCCTTCCATTTCGATACCGAAACCAACCACCTTCATTGGTGTCGGAACAGTCTTGTGGGCGGCGTGAATCCCGGCGGCGGTCGCAAGTTCATGTATCGCGGCCCAGCGCTCGGCACCCACGATGCTGGAGGGGACGATCGGAGGAGCCTCGCCTTCTCTTTGGTCTCGCTGCGCCGGAAAAGCCGTCGAGAGCCTCGGCTGCTGGCCAGGCTCGAATATCCAGTTCGTTTCCACTTGTGCGGTTGCCCCGTTAAGTCCGAGAATTGGCAGGGTCGCGTTAAAGCTGATGCCGAAGCCGCTCTCGAAGTGTTTGACGCCGAGATCGTCTAGGTTCGCACTTCGAAGGCCTTCGTGAAACTGCGCAGCGAGATAGCGCCAGTCCTGCTGCCGGATGCCGAGAACGTCGCTGAAGAACTTCGCCTTTGACCCGCCCTTCGGGTGGTTCGGATTGAGGAGATATCGGATGAACTTGGCTTCGGGCAGGTTCGCTTCAAGCGGGTTCGATGGGTCTTCCGTGACAAGAATCTCGAACTTCGAGGCTCCGGCCGGGCGCGGGCCGCGGGCGAGACCAGCTGCGACCCGCTCCTGAAGGGAAAACCGCCGCTTCCCTTCATACCGCTGCTGGGTGATTTCGCCCCGGGCGGATAGTTCGATGTCGGGGACCGGCGGGCGTAGTGCCTTCAGTTCGCCGTATGGGACCCAGCGCGCCCCACGCGGACTAAAACTTTCAGAACCTTCGAAGATGCTGTTCTGGGACTCGTCCCAATCCAGCTCCATTATCACCTCACCCCCGGCGATGACAGAATCCTCGATCAGGAGTTCGAGGAAGACTGCTCGCTGAACAGGGTTGCCTAGGTCAAACTCGATGGCGCCTAGGTAAGCCATCGTCTCCTGCAGCGACGCGTCGATCGGCTGCTTCAGGTCAGCAGGCAGGGTCGGTACCGAGATGCAGTGGATGGAGCGGTTTGCAAATCGAACAGGGAAAGTCTCCAAATCGACTGAATGCCACTGGCCGGAGAGCGCATCTGCGAAATCCCAGACGAGGGTCCGGTATAGTTCCATGTCATACGAATGCGTGTAGCCCGATCTCCGGCCATCGCCGGTGACCGCTGTCACCTTCGTTGCAAGTTCTGAGAGAAGCGCATCGCCGCGGCAAACCAGCGACCGGGTACGCCCGCCCGGATCCGCGGCGGACAGCGCCTTCAGAAAACCGGGGTCGAGCTCTAACCCCTGACGTTCCTTCGGCACCTCTAAGGCGCGATCAAACAGGAAAACCGTTGCTGATGTGCTTGAGGTCATCGCTTTCGAATACCTTGGCTACCGGATCTATTGTAAGTCGAATTTTGGTTCCGGGCCTCCGACGCGCGGAGTCTTTTGGCGGTCGCAATGAGTTAGCATCCGACCATCCTTTGCCCGTCACACTCATGCCCTCCCTCCTCTTCGTCTGCCTCGGCAACATCTGTCGCTCGCCGCTCGCGGAGGGTGCGCTGCGCGCCGAGGCCGCCCGGCGGGGGGCTGGCGCTGACCGTCGACTCCGCCGGCACGGGCGGCCGGCACGCGGGCGAGGCGCCGGATCGGCGGGCGCAGGCGACGGCGCGGCGGCACGGGGTGGACGTCTCCGGCCTGCGCGCCCGGCAGGTGACGCCCGAGGACTTCCGCCGCTTCGACCATGTGATCGCGATGGATCCCGACAACCTGGCCGACCTGCGCGCCCTGGCCCCGATCGACGCCACGGCCCGGCTCAGCCTGCTTCTCGACTGGGTCCCCGGCCGCGCGGGTCAGGCCGTGGCCGACCCCTGGTTCGGCGACGAGGCCGGCTTCGAGACCACCTGGGCCGACGTCTCCGCCGCCGCCCGCGCCCTCGCGGACGCGCTCTCGGCCCACGACCGTTTCTGACGCAGGGGCGCCCTAGGCTGCCCCGCATGAGCAGCCCCTATCGCATCCGTCCGGTCGAAACCTGGGTTCAGGCGCGCGAGGACTATCTGGGCGGCATGTCCGCCGAGGCAGTGTGCCGTCGCCACGATCTGGGCCTGTCGGCCTTCCGCCGCCGCGCGCGCCGCCACGGCTGGCGGCGTCTGGACCACGCCGCCCCGCCGGATCCCGCCGACCTGACCATCTATGACGACATGGTCCCCGACGACGAGGTCGCCGCCGCGCGCCGGCGCTATCTGCACGCCCTGGAGCAGGGCCGCTCGGTCGAGGCCGCCCGCTGGCGGCGCCTGTGGCGCGAGCTGAAGGCCGAGGTCGAGGCCTTCGACGCCGAATTCTTCCGGGGCATGAGCCCCACCGAAATCGCCGCGGTCATGGCCGAGGGCGACGACGAGGACGAGATCGACGACGCCCTCGCCCTGCTGGATCCCCCGCCCGACGCGCCCGATGCCGATGCCGATGCCGATGCCGAGTCCGACCTCGAGCCCGAGCCGGCGTCGGACGCTCCGCGGCGAAATGTGCACGATGTGCACCCTGTTTTTTCGAGTGCACATTTCGGCGCCGGTCCCGAGACCCCGCCCCCGGACGGTCACCCCGCGGGCGGCGGCGCGACGCCCGGCGGCAGCGGATCCGGCGCCGGCCCGCCCGGGTCGCCGGGCAGCTGGCGGATGTAGCGGTAGATGGCTCGCCGGTCGGCCTCCGACATGGCCCGCACGCTGGGCCACGGCATGGGCGGCAGGCTCTTGCCCTCGTCCATCAGCCGGACCCACTCGTCCTCGGTCAGCCGCTGCGTGGTCAGCCTCAGGTTCTTGCCGTAGCTGGTGCCCCACGGCCCGGTGTGCGGCTCGTTGGAGCCCTTCAGCCACTCCGCCTCCGGCGGCTCGGCCCCGTTGGTCATGGCATAGCGCGGCGTGTGGCAGTCGTTGCAGCCGCCGATCTTGACCAGATAGCGCCCCGCCTCGACGTCGCTGGCCGCGACCACCCGGGGCCCCTCGACCGTCGCGCCCGCCGCGTCCGCCGTCGGCGTCTCCGCCGCCCCGCACGCCGCCAGAGCCCCGGCGGCGCCCAGCCCCGCCAGCGTGATCAGAATCCGCTTCATGGTGATCTCCCCTCTTCCCGAGCCGGAGGAGACGTCGGACACCGCCGTTCGTCAAGATGACGGCGCCCTCTCCCCTGGTGGGAGAGGGCTTGAGCGCCCGGGAGCCCGCCAGGGCGATCGGTCTTGCGCGAAAGGGTGAGGGGGCGGCGTCGACGGAGGAGCGCGGTCGGCCCCTCTACACCCCTCACCCTTTCGGCTGGCGCATCGCTGCCGCTCTGCGAGCCTCAAGCCCTCTCCCACAAGGGGAGAGGGTCAATAGAACAGGCTCGGCGTCCACGCCTCGACCACCCCCGTGGCGTTGCCGCCGGAGACCACGTCCCCGCCCGCGATCGCCACGACCGCGCCGCGCCACGCCACCGCCGCCAGTCCGTGGCGCGGCGTCCTCATGTCCGGCCCGCGCTCCCAGGCGTCGCGCGCCACGTCATAGACCCAGGTCTCGGCGAACACCCCGCCCCCGCCGCCCTCGGCGCGCGGCCTGAACCACTCGCCGCCGAACGCGACCAGCCGTCCCGGAAGCGCGACCAGCGCCAGCCCGCCGCCCACCTGCTGCCCCGACGCCTCGGACCGGGGAATGGGCGCAAGCGTGTCCCAGCGGTCGTCCTCTATGTCATACCGGTCCAGCCGCCCCGTGCCGCCGCCCGTCACCGTGCGCCCGCCCGCGATCCACAGCGCTCCGTCCAGCACGGCGCCCGCCGCGCTGTTGCGCGCCATCGGGCACGGCCGCGCCGCCTCCCACCGCTCGTCGGCCAGCACCCAGTGCCGGTCCGTGTCCGCCTGATCGTTCCAGTTCCCGTTGGCCGCCCCGCCCGGCGACCGGCCCGTCACCAGATGCACCCGCCGGGCATGGCTCAGGCCCACGGCCTCCGCCTGAGGCACGGGCAACGGCGGCCCCGCCGTCCACTCCGTCGCGTCCGGCCCCCTCAGCGACCAGACCTCGGTGGCGTTGGTCCACTCCCCGGCCTCCGAGCGGCCATAGCCGCCGATGGCCCACAGGGTCTGGCCCGCGGCCACCATCATCGGATGGTGCCGGGGCGCCGGCAGGCGCGGCCCCTCGCTCCAGCTCTTGCGATTCGGGGAGAACAGCCCCAGCCGGTCCTCGATGTGCAGAGGCTGTCCGGGCGTCGCCTTCAGCCCGCCCGCGACCGCGATCCGCCCGGTCCACACGTCGGCATAGACCTCCTGCACCTGCCACGGCATCTCCGGCCAGACCTCCCACCCTGGCGTCCGGGCACGGGCGGCGGGGGCGGCGGCCATTGCGGCGGCGGAGGCGATCAGGGCGCGGCGGTCGATGCGGGTCATGCGTCCAGACTGGCGCCGATCCCCGTCCGGCGCCACCGCCACGGATCAGCCCTGTGCCCTGAGGAACAGCACCCGCGCCGCGCCCCACTCCCGCGCGTCCAGCCGCTCGTATCCGGGCGTCTCGATCTCCGGCTCGTCCACGCCCCGCTCGAACACGACGATCGCGCCGGGCGCCAGCCAGCCTCCCTCCGTCAGCCGCGCCAGCGTCTGCTCGCCCAGCCCCTGCCGGTACGGCGGGTCCAGGAACGCCAGCGTGAACGCCTCGCCCGCCGAGCCCGGCCGCGGCCCCAGATCCGTCGCGCTCCTGCGGTGCACCCGCGTGCGCCCGAACAGGCCATAGGCGTCCATGTTCTCGCGGATCGCGCCCCGCGCCGCATCGTCGGTCTCCACGAACAGGCAGAACGCCGCCCCCCGGCTCAGCGCCTCATAGCCCAGCGCGCCGGACCCCGCGTACAGGTCGATCACCCGCTGATCCTGCAGCCCCTCCGCCCACGGCGCGTGCTCCAGGATGTTGAAGATCGCCTGCCGCGCGCGGTCGCTGGTCGGGCGCGTCCCCTGCCCCTCCGGCGCGACGATGACCCGGCCCTTCAGCGATCCCGCGACGATGCGCATGGATCAGCCCCTGCGCGGCCCGCCGGGCCGGGGCTTGCCGCCGCCCGGCTTCCCGCCCCTCGCCGGACCGCCCGGCCCCGAGCGCGGCTTGAAGTCCCGCTTGGGTCCAGCCCGCCCCGCAGGCTTGCCGTCCCGCGCCCAAGTCTCGGACTTCGGCCCGATCACCTTGTCCTCGCGCGGTTTGAACGGGCGCTTGGGACGCTCACCCGTCGCGCCCTCGGCCGCCTCGGGCCGGGCGCGGGGTTTGAAGTCGCGCTTGGGGTGCTCGAACTTCGGCTTGGCCTTGGCCCAGCCGTCCGGCTTGCGCGCCGGCCGCTCCCGCTTCGCCGCCGCATCGGCCTGCGCCGTCTCCGCCGCGCGCACGCGGCTGGGCTTGCGCGAGGGGTCCGACATGGCCGAGCCCGACTTGCCCTTGACGATCGGCACGGCACTGCGCCGGCCCGGGATCGGCGCGGGGGTCTCCACCGTGTTGCCGGTCGGCAGGTTCTCAGGCCGGATGTGCTCGGCCAGCATCTCGCGGATCACGCGCGGCCCCACCTCCTCGACCGACCCGACCGGCAGCGTGCCCAGCTGGAACGGCCCATAGGCCAGGCGGATCAGGCGGTTCACCGTCAGGCCCAGGCTCTCCAGAACCTTGCGGACCTCGCGGTTCTTGCCCTCGGTGATCGCCACGCTGATCCACAGATTGGCCGGGCCGCGCCCGTCGCCCTCGGCCTTCTCCTTGGCCTTGTCCAGCGTCGCCTCGATCGAGCCATAGCGGACGCCGTCCACGGTCACGCCGTCCTTCAGCCCGTCCAGCTGCGCCTGCGTCACCCGCCCGCGCGCCCGTGCCCGGTACTGGCGCACCAGTTCGGTCGACGGCAGCTCCAGCGCCCGGCTCAACTCGCCGTCGTTGGTCAGCAGCAGCAGGCCTTCGGTGTTCAGATCCAGTCGCCCGACCGAGATCACGCGCGGCAGACCGTTCGGCAGGGCGTCGAACACCGTCGGTCGCCCCTGCGGATCGTTGTGGCTGGTCACCAGACCGGCGGGCTTGTGATAGCGCCAGACCCGCGTCGCCTGCGCCGAACCGATCGGCTTGCCGTCCACCGTGATGACGTCGTCGCGCGTCACCAGCACGGCGGGCGTGTCCAGGATCTTTCCGTTCACGGCCACCTTGCCGAGGCCGATCAGGCGCTCGACCTCGCGGCGGCTGGCGATGCCCGCGCGCGCCATCGCCTTGGCGATGCGCTCGCTGCGCTTGGGCGCTTCTTCAGCCTTCGGCGCGCCGGGCCTGCCGCCGGGTTTGCCCGCGCGCGGCGGCCCCTTGCGGTCGTCGAACTTGCCGCCGGCTTGACGCGGGCGGGGCTTCTTGTCGTTGTCGTCGGTATGGCGGACCATGATGAGCGGTTCATGCGCATGGCGCTGGACCTCGCGCAAGCGGCGGCTGAAGCCGGAGAGGTGCCCGTGGGCGCCGTCGTGGTCGACGAGGCGACCGGCCAGGTGGTCGGTACCGGCGCCAACGCCCCCGTCTCAAGCCACGATCCGACCGCCCACGCCGAGGTCGTAGCCATGCGCGCCGCCGCCGGCGCGACCGGCAACTACCGCCTCACCGGCCTGACGCTGTATGTGACGCTGGAGCCTTGCGCCATGTGCGCCGGAGCGATGTCGCACGCCCGCATCGGCCGAGTCGTCTGGGCCGCCGACGACCCCAAAGGCGGGGCCGTCGCGCACGGGCCCCGACTGTTCGAGCAGCCGACCCTGCACTGGCGCCCGATCGCCGAGCGCGGTCCCCTCGCGGACGAATCGGCGCTCGCCTTGCGGACGTTCTTCCGTGCACGGCGCGGAACGGCGGTCTGAGATCGCGCGTTCGTCCCCGGCCGAACACCCAGGAGCCTGCATGCGTCCGACCGTCGTCCTGAGCCTGTGCCTGCTGACCGCCGGTCTCTCCGCCTGCGGCGAGCCCACGCCGCCCACCGACGACGCCGACGCCGTGCGCGAGCGCGCGCTCGAGGCCCAGACCGCCCGGCGGCGCACCGGGGCGGAGATTCAGGAGCGCACGCTCAACCGCATCGTGCGCGCCGTCTACATCTGCGACGACGGCGAGCGCCTGTCGGTCGAGTTCGACAATCCGCGGGAGATGGCGACCGTCCGCACCTCGCTCGGCCAGGCCATCGACCTGTACATGGAGCGCCCGCCCGAAGGGATATGGTATCGTGCCAGCGGCCACGACCTGCGCGGCCAGGGCCAGTTCGCCACCTGGTCCGCCGAGGGCCAGGAACCGACCCAGTGCCGGGCCGTGGACTGACGGCTCAGAACGCCGCCAGCCGAGCGTCCAGCCCGTCGCGCACCCGAGGCCAGTCCTCGTCGGTGATCGCGAACATGACCGTATCGCGGACTCGGCCGGTCCAGGTGATCTTGTGGCGTCGCAGCACCGCCTCACGCGTCGCGCCCAGCCGGGCGATGGCGGCCTGACTTCGGGCGTTGACCGCGTCGGTGATGATCTCGACCCGGATGATCCCGCTGGCGAAGGCGTGCTCCAGCAACAGACGTTTGCTGGCCGGGTTCACCTCGGTCCCGCGCGCGTCGGGGTGGAACACGGTCGAGCCCAGCTCCACGCGGCGATGCGCGAGCACGAGGTCGTGCAGGCTGCTGGTCCCCGCGATCCGGCCGTCGCGCCGCCGCCGCACCGCGTAAGCGGGGCCTCCGCCGGCCTCCATGTGCGCCACGCGCTGGTCGAACCAGGCGTCGAAGGCCTCGCCATGACCGTTGGAGACCATGATCGACCAGGCGGCGGCGTCGCCCGCGATCGCCGCCCGCACTTCATCCCGCACGACTTCGCTAAGCGGCTCGCAGCGGACCCACGCGTTCTCCAGAACCCGGGCCTCGATCCTCACGCCGCGCCCTCGGCGACCAGGAAGTCCCTCACGGCCTCCGCGTCCGCGCCCTTCTCGACGAAGGCGCGACCGATCCCCCGCGCGAGGATCAGCGTCAGCCGCCCGCCCTGCGCCTTCTTATCCTCCCGCATCCGCGCCAGCAGGGCGTCTGCCGAGAGGCCTTGCGGCAGGCGGGTCGGCAGGCCGGCGTTCGCGAACGCCCGCGTGACCCGCTCGGCCTCCTCCGCGCCGCACAGTCCCTGAGCGGCCGAGAACCGGAAGGCCAGGCAACAGCCGATCGCCACCGCCTCCCCATGCGTCAGCACCGCGTCGTCGAAGCCGAGCTCGGCCTCCACCGCATGGCCGAAGGTGTGGCCGAGGTTCAGCAGGGCCCGCGCGCCGGCCTCCTTCTCGTCCTGACCGACCACCTGCGCCTTGATCTCGACCGATCGCGCGACCACGCGCGCCAGCGCCGCCCGGTCGGCGGTCAGCGCGACGGCGTCCTCGCCGGTCAGCCGCGCGAAGTAGTCCGGGTCGCAGATCAGACCGTGCTTCAGCGACTCGGCCCAGCCCGACCGCAGTTGGCGCTCCGGCAGGGTGGACAGCGCGTCGACGTCCGCCAGCACCAGTCTCGGCTGATGAAAGGCCCCGACCAGGTTCTTGCCATGCGGCAGGTCGATCGCCGTCTTGCCGCCGACCGAGGAGTCCACCTGCGCCAGCAGGGTCGTCGGGATCTGGATCAGCGCCACGCCGCGCATCCACAGCGCCGCCGCCAGCCCCGCGAGGTCGCCCGTCACGCCGCCGCCCAGCGCCACCACGGCGTCGCCGCGATCCAGCCCGGCGTCCGCGATGGCCGACAGCAGGGCCTGCAGCCCCGCAAAGCTCTTGCTGGCCTCGCCGGACGGAACGGTCGTGCCGGCATGCACGATCCCGGCCTCGTCTAGCCCTGCCCTCAGACGGTCGCCGTGCAGCGCGTCCACGGCCGCGTCCGCGGCGACGAACACGCGCCGGAAGCGCAGCGCGCCGATCCGCGCGCCCGCCTCCGCGATCAGGCCTCGGCCGACGACGACGTCATAGCCGGCGAATCCCGCGCCCCGGACCGGAATGGTGACCGCCGTCATGCGCTCGCCCCGCCTTTCTCCCTGGCCCAACGGGCCAGCGCCGCGACCACGGCGTCCACCGCCTGCGAATGGGTTCCCGCGCCGACCTCGACCGTCAGGTCGGCCTCGGCATAGATGGGGTATCGCGCCTCGGCCAGGGCCGTCAGGGTCGCCTTGGGGTCACGCCCCCGCAGCAGCGGCCGGGTGTCCCGCCGCGCCACGCGCTGCACGACGACGTCCAGATCGGCCTTCAGCCAGACGGTCAGCGAGTGCGCCTTCAACACCGCCCGCGTGTCGGGGTTGATCATCGCCCCGCCGCCGGTCGCGACCACCTTCCGCTCCCCTTCCAGAAGTCGGCGGATGACCCGCGTCTCTCCCGCCCGGAACTCCGGCTCGCCCAGGGTGGCGAAGATGTCGGACACCGACATGGCCGCCGCCGCCTCGATTTCGGCGTCCGCGTCGAAGAAGGGTCGCTCCAGCCGTCGCGCCAGACGACGCCCCACCGTCGATTTGCCCACGCCCATCAGCCCCACCAGCGCTATGGTGCGGTCTATGTCGGGAATCGCGGGAACGGCGGTGGTCAGCATGGGAAAGATCGGTCATACACCATGACGCCGCAGATCGAGGCCTTCCTGGAGATGATGGCGGTGGAGCGCGACGCCTCGCCCCACACCCTGTCGGCCTATGCGCGCGATCTGGCGGACGCGGAGGCCGTCTGCGGAGGCCTGATCGCCGCCACTCCGGAGGGGATCGAAGCCTGGTACGCGGACCTGGCTCGACGCGGCCTGTCGCCCGCCACCCAGTCGCGACGCCGTTCGGCGGTGCGCCAGTTCTTCCGGTTCGCCCTGGCCGAGGGGTGGCGCGCCGACGATCCCTCCAGCCGTCTGGACGCGCCGCGCCGCGGGCGCTCCCTGCCTCGCGTCCTGTCGCGCGAGGAGATGGATCGTCTGGTCGCGGTCACCGCCGCCGCCGACGGGTCCGCCGCCCTGCGCCTGCGGGCCCTCATCGAACTGGCCTATGCATCCGGGCTGCGGGTGTCGGAGCTGTTGGCCCTGCGGGTCGAGGCCGTGCGCCGTGACCCGACCCACCTGATCGTGCGCGGCAAGGGCGGCAAGGAGCGGCTGGCCCCGCTGAACGCCGCCGCCCGCGGCGCCGTGGCCGACTGGCTTGTCGCCCGCGACGCGATGCGCAATGCCGACGCGCCCGACTCGCCGTGGCTGTTCCCCTCGCGGGGCCGCACCGGACGCCTGACGCCGCGCCGCTTCGCCCAACTGCTGGACAACGCCGCGACCGTCGCCGGGATCGATCCCGCCCGCGTCAGTCCGCACGTCCTGCGCCACGCCTTCGCCACCCACTTGCTGGAGGGCGGCGCCGACCTGCGCGTCGTCCAGACCCTGCTGGGCCACGCCGACATCGGCACGACCCAGATCTACACCCACGTCACCCAAGACGCCTTGGCCGAAACCGTCCGCACGCGCCACCCGTTGGGACGAGGCGGCAAGGCGTGAGCGCTTGCCCCGCACGACCGACCTGACTAGTTTCCGCGGCCTTTCGCAGGGGTCGCCTCGCCCCGCCGCCCGGATCGCCTGATGGCCGCCCACTACCTCGACTTCGAAAAGCCGATCGCCGACCTGGAGGCCAAGATCGAGGAGCTGTCGCTTCTCTCGGCCTCCGCCTCGGCCGGATCGTTCGAATCAGAGATCGAAGGACTGCGCAAGAAAGCGGACCAGCTGCGCAAGAAGACCTACGCCGGTCTGGATCCCTGGATGAAGACCCAGGTCGCGCGGCATCCGAACCGACCCCACTTCGTCGATTACGTCGCCGGCCTGTTCGAGGACTTCACCGAGCTGCGCGGCGACCGCCAGTTCGGCGACGACCAGGCCATCCTGGGCGGGCTGGCCCGCTTCAACGGCGCGCCGGTCGTGGTCATGGGCCAGGAGAAGGGCCACGACACCGCCAGCCGACTGACCCACAACTTCGGCATGGCCCGGCCGGAGGGCTATCGCAAGGCCGCACGCCTGATGGACCTGGCCGATCGCTTCGGCCTGCCGGTCATCAGCTTCGTCGACACCGCCGGCGCCTATCCGGGACTGGGAGCCGAGGAGCGCGGCCAGGCCGAGGCCATCGCCCGATCCACCGAGCGCGGGCTGACGCTGGGCGTCCCGTCCGTCGCCGTGATCACGGGCGAAGGCGGCTCGGGCGGAGCCATAGCCATCGCCGCGGCCAGCCGCGTGCTGATGCTGGAGCATTCGATCTACTCAGTGATCTCGCCCGAAGGCGCCGCCGGCATCCTGTGGCGCGACGGCGCCCGCGCCAAGGACGCCGCCATGGCCATGAAGATCACCGCACCGGACCTGCTGGAGCTCAAGATCATCGACCGGATCATCCCGGAGCCGGTCGGCGGGGCCCAAACCGACCGCGACGGCGCGATCGCCAACGTCGGCAAGGTTCTGTCGGAAGAACTGGCCGCGCTGGCCGACCTCGACGCCGAGGCCGTCCGCCGCGCCCGCGCCGATCGGTTCTACGCCATTGGGCGCATGGGTTGATCCAGGTTAACCCTTCTCTCACGAGTTGAACTGACTGTGACGTAACCGGTTACGGTAGTGGCGTCGCAGTTGGAGTACTTATGGACGGTTTGCGCGAGACGGCGATCGTCAATCTGTCCGGCGCGGCCACCATGGTGGTGGACGATTCCTCCTTCTCGCTGGAGCTGACGACGGCCTGCCTTCGCGGCTTCGGCATCCGCAGCGACATGCGCTGACCCGGCCGCAGGACGCCGTGGGCATCCTCAGCGAAACCTCCATCGACCTTCTGGTGGTCGACTGCGACATGCCGGAGATGGACGGTTATGAACTGGTCCGCTGGGTACGTCGGAACAAGGACCATCCGAACGCCTTCGTTCCTGTGATCATGACTGCCGCTCATGTGCGTCGCACCCGCGTGCTGGACGCGCGCGACTGCGGCGCCAACTTCATGATCACCAAGCCGTTCAGCGCGAAGAACCTGCTGGAACGCATCGTCTGGGTGGCGCGCGACGAGCGACCGTTCCTGGAGGTCGGCGACTATTTCGGCCCCGATCGTCGGTTCCGCGACGAACCCCCGGATGTGGAACGCCGCGCCGACCGGCTGCGGCTGATGCAACTCCAGGCGGAGCGGGCGAGCAAGGCCGACGCATGACCGTCATCACCCACGCCCGGCGCAAGTCCCGCCTCGCCACCATGATCGACGCCGCCGGCGGGATCAGCGTCCTGCGCGCCCTCGCCGACGCCCAGTCGAACCTTGAGGCGCTGCGTCCACCCAGCATGAAGGAGGTCGCGGTGCAGGCCGCCCGCCTCGGCGAGATCACGCCGGACGCCCATGGCGAAGACGACGCCCTGAACCGCCTCTACCTCGCCGCCACCTCGATCATCGACGCGGCGGGGCCGTTCGACCTCGACGACGTCTGTTCGGCTAGCCGTGCGCTGTGCGATCTGATCGACTTGGCCGGACCCGACGCGCCCTTCGACTGGCGCGTGCCGCAGGTCTTTTCCGGCTCGCTGACCCTGATGCTGGGCCTGCCGCGTCAGGATCCAGGCCGCGCGGCGATCAGGGCGCATCTGGACAAGCTGGCGGCCGCCAAAGGGGCCTAGCCGGCCGGAGCCCCGGCCGTCCGCGCGCCACGTGTCTGCTTCCGCCAAAGGGCCGCGTACTCGCCCCCGACGCGGGCCACCAGCTCGTGGTGCGCGCCCCGCTCGACGATCCGGCCGGCCTTCAGCACCAGGATCTGATCCGCGTCCGCCACCGTCGACAGCCGGTGCGCGACCACAAGAGTGGTGCGGCCGGCGCGGGCCTTCTTCAACGTCTTCTGGATCGCCGCCTCGGTGCGGCTGTCCAGCGCGCTGGTCGCCTCGTCGAGGATCAGCACGCACGGGTCGGCCAGCAGGGCCCGCGCGATGCCGACGCGCTGGCGCTCCCCGCCCGAGAGCTTCAGCCCCCGCTCGCCCACCTTGGTGTCCATGCCATTGGGCAGGCCGCGGATGAAGTCCGCCAGCTCCGCCGCCTCGGCCGCCTCCCACACCGCCTCGTCCCCGGCGCCGGGTCGGGCGAAGGCGATGTTGGCGCGGATCGTGTCGTTGAACAGGGCCACGTCCTGCGGCACCAGGGCGACCGCGCGGCGCAGACTTTCCTGCGTCACCTCGCGCACGTCGCGGCCCTCGATCCGGACCGTGCCGACCTGCGGGTCCAGCAGGCGCAGCGCCAGCTTGACGATGGTCGACTTGCCCGAGCCCGACGGGCCGACCAGCGCCGTCGTGGTGCCCGGCGCGGCGACGAAGTCCACGTCCTCCAGACCGTTGGCCCGCGCGTCGTGGCGAAAGCCGACGTTCTCGAACTCCAGCGAGGCCCCGCGCGCGTCGGCGGGACGCGGCAGCGGCTGGGCATGCGGGGCGTCGGCCACCTGCGGCGTCTGACGCGTCACCTTCAGCATCTCCTCCATGTCGATGAAGGACTGACGGATTTCCCGATAGGCGAAGCCCAGGATGTTCAGCGGCTGATACAGGCTGATCAAGATCAACACGGCAGCGGTCACGTCGCCGGGCCCCATACGTCCGGCCGCGGCCTCGAAGCCGGCCATGACGGCCATGACGCCCAGGCCGACGTTCATGATCGCCGCCTGGATCAGGTTCAGCGCCGCCAGCGAGCCGTTGGCCTTCAGCGCCGCCGACACGTAGGTTTCCAGCGCCCGGTCATAGCTCTCAGCCGCGCGTCGCTCGGCCCCGAACGACTTGACGGTTTCGTAGTTCAGCAGGGCGTCGACCGACAGGCCCGCCGCCTCCGTGTCCGCCGCGTTCATGGCCCGGCGATGCTCCAGCCGCCAGTTGGCCATGCCGAAGGTCGCGATCGCGTAGATCACGACCACCCCCACCGCCAGGGCGCCGAACCGCCAGTCGTAAAGCCCCGCCAGAACGCCGGCCGCCAGGATCAGCTCGACCGCCGTCGGGCCCAGGTTGAAGGCGATGATGCGCAGCAGGAAGTCCACGGCGCGCGAGCCCCGGTCCATCGTCCGCGACAGGGCGCCGGACCGCTTGGTCTGGTGGAAGTCCAGCGACAGGTTCAGGGCGTGGGCGAAGGTTTCGGCCGCCGTCTTGCGCTGGGCCGCCGCCCGCACCGGCGCGAACACCACGTCCGACAGCTGGGGCGTCGCCGACGACAGGAATCGCACCAGGGCCCAACCGACCGCCAAGGCCGCGAACGACAGTCCGACCGTCGTCGCCGCCGTCTGCCCTTCGGCCAGCCGGTTGACCGCCGCGCCCAGCACCAGCGGCGCCAGCACGCCAAGGCCCTTGCCGGCCAGCGTCAGGCCCAGCGCCCCCGCGATGCGGGCCTTCAGCTGCGGCGCGCCGGACCGACCGACCACGCCGAACAGGTCGCGCAGGGCGACCCAGGTGCCGGGGGTGTCAGGACTGGTCGGCTCCGTCGGACCCAGCGCCTTGACCTGGGGGTCGGCGCGACGGCCCGCGGAGCGCTCTCCGCGCATCGCCATGCGTCCCATATGGCTTGCGTCGCGGCCCGCGCAAAGCCCTCAGCCCAGCTTCGTCAGGGCGTCGATCAGTTCGTCCACGACTTCGGCCGTCGTCGCCCAGGAACAGACGAACCGCACCGAGCCGTCGTCGAACCTGTGACAGGCCCAGCCGGCGGCGTTCAGCCGCCGATGCGCCGCCTCGGACATGCGCACGAAGACGGCGTTGGCCTCGACCGGATGGCCCAAGGCATAGGGCGTGCGGTCCGCCACGCCGTCGGCCAGACGCCGCGCCATGGCGTTGGCATGCGCCGCATGGCGTTCCCAGGCCCCGTCTTCCAGCAGGCCGAGGAACGGCGCACTGAGGAAACGGCCCTTGGACGCCATCTGCCCGGCCTGTTTCAGCCGATTGTCGATCCGCCGCGCCAGCGACCGGTCGAACAGCACCAGCGCCTCCGTGCACAGACCGCCGGCCTTGGCCCCGCCCATCACCAGCACGTCCACGCCCAGCCCGGCGATCGCCTTCAGGTCGAAGCCCGCAGCCGCGGCATTGGCCAGCCGCGCCCCGTCCAGATGCACCCCCATGCCGCGCGCCTTCGCCGGACCGGTCAGGGCCGCCAGCTCCGTCTCGTCATAGACCGCGCCGTATTCCGTGGCCTGCGTCAGCGACAGGGCGGCCGCCGGCTGACGGTGCCCCATGTCCGGCTCGCCCAGCGCCGCCTCCAGCGCGCGCGGGTCGATCTTGCCCGACGGCCCCGGCAGGCCGATCAGGCCGACGCCCTGGCCGAAGAACCCCGGCGCCCCCGTCTCGTCGGTGCAGACGTGCGCGGCGTGGTGCGCCACCACCGCCTCGAACGGAAAGGCCAGCATGGACAGGGCGATCGCATTGGCCGCGGTGCCGCTGAACACGAAGCGGACCTCCACGTCGGCGTCCAGGCGTGCGCGGATCAGCTCCGTCGCCCGCGCAGCAGGGTCGTCGCCGCCATAGGCGCGCGCGAAGCCGTCGTTGTGCCGGACCAGGGCGGCCAGGGCTTCCGGCGCCATTCCGGCCACGTTGTCCGAGGCGAAGTCGAACCTCATTTGGCGGCCTTTCTGCGCGGCAGGGACAGCTTGGGCTTGGGCGCCGCCTTGCGCTTGGGCGGCACGATCGGCTCGGGCGGCTGGGGAAAGGGTTCGGTCGGGTCCGGCCCGGCCGACGGCGGGGCGTAATCCATCTGCACCTGGTGCGGGAAGGGAATCTCCACGCCCGCCTCGTCCAGCGCCACCTTCACCTGCTCGTACAGGTCCGCCTGGGTCTGCCACCAGTCGTCCGACTTGACCCAGGCGTGCAGCGACACCTGCACCGCGCTGTCCAGCAGCCCGGTCACCCCGGCCCAGGGCACGGGGTCGCCCAGCACCTTGTCGTGCTTCGCCGCCGTCGTGGCGATCACGTGCCGCGCCTGCTTCAGGTTGGAGCCGTAGCCGACGGTGAAGTGGATCTCGACCCGACGCGTCCCCTGCCCCGACAGGTTGATGATCACGTCGCCCAGCACCTTGCCGTTGGGCACGACGATCTTGTGATTGTTGGCGTTGGAGATCTGCGTCACGAACAGGTCCAGCCGCTGAACCGACCCGGACACGCCGCCCACCTCGATGACGTCTCCCACACGATAGGGGCGCAGGATCAGCAGCACGACCCCCGCCGCCACGTTCGACAGCGTCCCCTGCAGCGCCAGACCAACCGCCAGCGAGGCGGCGCCCAGCACGGCGATGATCGAGGTGGTCTGGACGCCCAGCCGCTGGAGCACGGCGATGAAGCCGATCACATAGACGCCGACCCGCACCACCTGGGCGATGAAGCTGACCACCGTGGGATCCTGCCGGACGCCACGGACGCGTCCGACCACCCGCCGCACGACCCGCGACGCCCATTTGGCGGCGACGACCGTCAGGGCCAGGATGAGGACAGCGATCAGCAGGTTGACCGCCAAGTCGCCCGCCATCTGGGTCAGCTTGGTGATGACCGCGGCATCCACGGCCGCCACGCGTTGGCCGGCGGCCACGGCGCCGGTCACCATCTCGGAAAGGTTCGCCATGTCGGGGGTCTAGCCTCTGCGCCGCGACGGGGCAAAGGCCGGGTCAGTAGAATACGGCTCCCCGCTCGCCCGACACGGGCACGATTTCGGGCCGACGTCCCTCACCTTCGTCCGGGCGTCGCTCGGGCGGCGCCGAGCGCATCACGCGACGGTCAGATGCCGCCACCGGCTCGAAACCGAAGCCCATGGAGTCGCGGCGGTGGGGGGCGGCTTCGACCGGCGTGACCACGATCTCCGGTTCCGGCCGCCGATCTTCAATCCACAGGTCGTCGGGATCGGCGGACGCGTCCCACCAGCCGCTTTCCATCTCCACCCATTCGATTGGTTGCGGCGCGGGCGGCGGCACGTGACGATAGCCGTCGGTCAGCTGACCGACCTCCATCACCGCGCCGGGTTCGATGGCGGGTGCGGGCGGCGTGACCACCGCGATCTTCAGCCCCGGCCCGCGCGCTTCGGTGTCCGTCGGCGCCGCGATCAGCGTCGCCCCCGCCGCCAGACCCAAGGCGACAACCGCTGCGCCGGCGGCGATCAGAAGGCGGCGATGTCTCACGGCGGCGTCCATGATTCCGGAATGCGGAACGGCCCGATTCGGTTCACTGCCCCGCCGACAGCCGCCCGCCCTCGCGCTCCAGCGCCTCCAGCAGATCCATCACTCCGGACAGGGTGTCGGCCTCGTGGGGCGGCTTGTCCCAGCGGATGCGGCTGATGCGGGGAAACCGCATGGCCACGCCGGACTTGTGCCGCGGCGACCTCTGCAACCCCTCGAACGCGATCTCCAGCACCAGGCCATGGTCGCGCTCGGCCCTGACCGCCCGCACGGGACCGAAGCGGTCGGTCGTGTTGTCGCGCACGAATTTGTCCAGCTGGCGCAGCTCCTCGTCGGTGAAGCCGAAGTACGCCTTCCCGACCGGCGTCAGCACCCCCTCCTCCGTCCAGACGCCGAAGGTGAAGTCGGAGTGGAAGCTGGAGCGCTTGCCGTGCCCCCGCTGGGCGTACATCAGGACCGCGTCGATGACGTGCGGATCGCGCTTCCACTTGAACCACGGCCCCTTGGGCCGCCCGGAGACATAGGCGCTGTCGCGCCGCTTCAGCATCAAACCCTCGGCCGCCGCCCCCACCGGCGGATCTCGCCGCAGGGCCGTCAGTTCGGCCACGTCGGCGAAGGGCACGTCGGGAGAGAGCCTAAACCGCTCCGGATCGTGGCCCTCGATCAGCCCAAGCAGGCGCCGGCGGCGCTCGACCAGCGGCAACGCCCGTACGTCCTCGTCGCCGTCGGACAGCACGTCGTAGGCGATCAGCGCCGCCGGGTGCGACGCGACCAGTTTGGGATCCACCGTCTTGCGGTTCAGCCGCCGCTGCAGTTCCGCGAACGGGGCCACCACGCCGTCGCGCAGGACCACCAACTCGCCGTCGATCGCGCCTTCGAAGGTCAGGGCCGACATCAGGTCCGGAAAGGCGCGCGAGATCTCGTCGCCGGTCCGCGACCACAGCCGCGTCGCGCCGCGCTCCCGCACCGCCTGCACCCGGATGCCGTCCCACTTCCATTCGGCGATGAAGGCGTCGGGCGTGACGCGCGGCAGGTCCTTGTCCTCGTCAAGCGGGGTCGACAGCATCACCGGGCGGAACCGGCCCGGAGCGTCGGC
Organism: Caulobacteraceae bacterium; assembly: GCA_019748055.1. Taxonomy (GTDB): domain Bacteria; phylum Pseudomonadota; class Alphaproteobacteria; order Caulobacterales; family Caulobacteraceae; genus Brevundimonas. The sequence goes on from JAIEQC010000005.1 coordinate 25,901, forward strand.
CGCCGGCCGCTCGGCGCGGCCCTCCAGCCAGGCGAACAGGTCGGCATAGGGAGGCTCCAGCCCCTGCCACAGCTCCTCGACCTCGGCCACGTCGACCGGATTCTCGCCGACGCGGGCCGCCGCCGTCTTGGCCAGACGGGCCGACACGCCGACGCGCAAGGCCCCGGTCATCAGCTTCAGCAAGGCCCACCGCGCCTTGGGCTGCAGATCGTCCAGCCATCGTTCGATCAGGGCCGGGACCTCGCTGCGTCCCGCCCCCTTCAGCGCCTCCACCACCTCGCCCAGCGTCGGCTCGCGGTTGGCCCGGCGGTTCGGATCGGCCGGCCAGATCAGGGCCGCCGTCTCGGCCAGATCGCCGACGTAGTCGTAGGACCAGCGGAAGAGCAGCGGATCGACCCGCCGCTCCACGGCCGCGCGGATCATGGCCGGCTTGGCCGCGTCGAAACTCAGGTCGCCCGTCAGAGCGGCCAGGGCCCAGCCCCTGTCCGGATCCGGCACGGCGCGCAGGTGGTCATGGATCAGCATCAGCTTGGCGTTGCGGGACGCCGTCAGCGACAGTCGGTCAAGCAGCTCGGCGAAGGCGCGCATCGACGCTCAAATAGGCGCGACGCCGTTCGGTTGCGACCGTCAGGCCGCTGCGCGGTCCGGCGAAGCCTCGAACACCGCCTGCACCGCCGCGCGGCCCTGCCCCACCGCCGACATCACCCGCGCCAGGGCGGCGAAATCGATCGGCTTGTTCAGATAGGCGTCGGCGCCGGCGTCCAGCCCGGCCTGATGATCCTCGGCCCGCGCGGAGGCGGATAGGACGACGATCGGCGTCTGGGCGTTGGCGCCGCCGCCGGCGCGGATCGCGCGCGTCGCGCTGAGACCGTCCATGACCGGCATGTTCACGTCCATGACGATCAGGTCGAACGTCTGACCCGCCGCCACGTCCACGGCGATCTGGCCGTTCTCCGCGCTCGTCGAGGCGTGGCCGGCGGAACTCATCCAGGCTTCCAGGATCATGCGGTTCACGGGATGGTCCTCGACCACCAGGACGGAGAGGTTTCTTGCTTCCAGAATCTCTTCGTCCGCGACCTCTTCGGCCACGACCCTCCGCCACTCGACCACCTCGGCTTCCACCGTGAAGGTGAAGGTCGATCCTCGGCCCAACTCCGACGTGACCTCGATGTCGCCGCCCATGATGTTGGCGAGACGGCGCGAAATCGTAAGCCCGAGGCCCGTACCGCCAAACCGACGCGTCGATGAGGCGTCGACCTGCGTGAAGGGCTGGAAAAGCCGCTGAACGTCGTCAGGCGCGATCCCCGCTCCGCTGTCGGTGACCGAGAACTCGATGCGGACGCGATGATCGGAAACCCGTTCGCCACGGACCCGATAGACCACCGCGCCGGCGTCCGTGAACTTGACCGCATTCGACAGCAGATTGTGAATGACCTGGCAGACGCGCAGGGGATCCCCGCGCACCACGCTCGGGATTTCCCCTTCCAGATGGGTCTCGAAGTCCAGTCCCTTGGCTTCCGCCTGAGCCTGGAAAGGCCCGACCACGCGGCGGTGCAGGTCTTCGACCGAAATGTCGACGACGTCGAACGTCATCTTTCCAGCCTCGATCTTCGTCATGTCGAGGATGTCGTTGAGCAGACTCAGCAGATTGTCGCCGGAATTCCGGATGATGGTCAGATATTCGCGCTGGGTGTCTTCGAGCCGCGTGGCGCCGAGCAGCTGGGCCGCGCCGAGCACGCCGTTCATCGGGGTCCGCAGTTCGTGCGAGATGACGCCCAGGAAGTTGGACTTGGCGTCGTTGGCGGCGTTGGCCTTGTCCCGAGCCTGCTCCAGTTCCTCGATCAGGTGCGCCTGATGGCCCTGGAAGTCGCGTATCCGCTCTTCGCGCAGCATGGTCATCATGACCAGGACGAACAGGCCCGCGGCCGCGAACGGTATGGAAGCCAGGAACGGCAGGAACCCCTCGGTGCCGAACAGGCTGGCGGCCATGATCAGGGCGACGGCGCCATAGGGCGACGAGATCACCATGGCCTGCCGTGGTGACGACCTCAGCTGCGAGAAAACCAGCACATAGCCCGACACGACGTACATCATCGCCATGGGCTGCCCGAAAGCGGCGCCTGAAAACCAGGCGAGCAAAGGCGCAATCGCCCAGACGGCGGTCGTCGCGGTGGCCACAGCAGGGAACACCATGCCCCAACCTGCGCCCACGCGATTGCTGATGCGGCGCTCGAACTCGCCGCGCACCGCGCCGGCTCCGACCGTCCCGATGAACCAGGCGCCGGCCAGGAGAGGATCCAGAATCGCGAAAAGGCCCAGCGCCCAAGCGCCGATGATCAGGTAGCGGAGGTATTGGGTCTGCAGGATGGCCCGCAGCGCCGCGGCGGCGTCGCCGGCGGCCTGATCGACGCCATGTCCATCGGAATCAACCAAGTCCGAAGCCCCCTGCCTGTCCCATCCAGCCGAGACACTGGGGCGAAGATTCTAAGACGAGGTGAACGGCGCTATTCCGCCGCCTCCGCGGGCGTAAGGGCACGGATGGAAAGCGCATGCACCGGACCTGACAATTCTTCGGCCAGCAAGGCGTTCACCGCCCTCTGTCGCGCCAGACGACCCTGCCCCTCGAAGGCCGAAGCGACGATCAGAAGATTGAAGTGACTTTCCCCGCCGGGGCGGGCGTCCATGCCCCCCTCATGGTGGTGCCCCGCGTGACGCCAGCTGTCGTCGTCCAGTTCCAGGCGCGCGGGGTGCAGCGCTTCGGTCAACTTGGCGCGAATTCGTGCGGCTATCGGTCCTTCGGTCATCCAGCTTCCTTGATACGGGCCAATTCGACCCTACACTTCGGCCCATGCCCGCCGCGTTTCAATATCGGCCCCGCTTCACCGACATCCGGGTGAAGCCGCCCAAGCCCGAAGAGGAGGCGGCGGCCGCCGACGTCCTGCACCTGAAGCCGGGCGAAAAGCCCTGCCAATGGCCCGACTGCCGTCGCGCCGCGACGGCACGCGCGCCGAAATCGCGCGAGCGGCTGAACGACTTCTACGACTTCTGTCGGGGCCATGCGGCCGAGTACAACAAGGGCTGGAACTTCTACGCCGGCATGAGCGAGGGCGAGATCCGCGCGGCGCAGGAGAACGAGGCCATGACCGGCGGCCGCCCGACCTGGGAGATGAAGGCCGGGCCGAAGAGCCGCGAGGCCGCGGCCTTCGCCGCCAAGTTCGGCACGGCGAATTCGGAGAGCGCCGGATCATGGCGAGACGCGTTCGGACTTTTCGGGCGCAAGGTGAACCCGCAGGCGGGCCCGGTCACCGAAGACCGGCGCGTCGGCAAGCTTGAGCGCGCGGCCTTGGCCGACCTGGACCTGGAGCCCGGCGCCGACAAGCCAGCGATCAAGACCCAGTATCACCTGCTGCTGAAGCGGTTTCATCCAGACACCAACGGCGGCGACCGCGGCGCCGAGGCAAGGCTTCAGCGCGTCATCAAGGCGTGGAAGACCCTCAAGAAGTCGGGTCTGGCCTAGCCGCCCAGAGGTCCGCCAGAACCCGCGGGATCAGGTCCGGCAGGTCCTCGGCGATCAGCCCCGGTCCGTGGCGCCGCGCCGCCTCCGCATGCATCCACGCGGCACAGCAGGCCGCCTCGAAACTGGGCATGCGCTGGGCCAACAGCCCGCCGATCAGCCCGGCAAGCACGTCGCCCGATCCGGCGGTGGCCAGCCAGGGCGGGGCCACGGTCATGACCGCCGACCGGCCGTCCGGCGCCGCGACCACGGTGTGCGCCCCCTTCAGCAACACCACCGCGCCCGCGGTGGCAGCCGCCTCGACCGCCGCCGCCTCGCGCCCTCCCGCCAGCAGGTCGGGAAACACGCGCTCGAACTCCCCCTCGTGCGGCGTCAGAACGTCGTCGCGGTCCAAGTGCGCGAACAGGTCGGCGGACCGGCCCTCGAACACGCTGAGCGCGTCGGCGTCGACCACCAGGGCCGCGCCGCTTTCGGCCAGCACGTCCAAGGCCTCGACGGTCGTCTCCTCCAACCCGGTCGCCGGGCCGATCACGGCCGCGTCCAGCGGCTCGGCCAGCCGCCGCAGGGCGTGCGGACCCTCGAAGGGATCGACCATCACGGCCTCCAGCGCGCTCGCCAGCACCGCCGCCGCGCCCGGCGGACACAGCACCCGCACCAGCCCGGCCCCAACCCGCAGGCCCGCTCGGGCCGCCAGCCGTGCCGCGCCCGTCCGGTGCGCCGGACCGGAAATCACGCCCAGCCGACCGCGCGAATGCTTGTGCGTCTCAGCCGTCGGCCAGGGAAAGGCGCCGGCCCATATGTCGGCCCCCGGGCTCACCATGACGGAATTCCGATCACGGAGCGCAATCCGGGCCAAAAGTCGCTTGCCTTATGGTGCAATGCAATGTCCCATGCAGGCCCGATGCGTGGGCGCTTTTCGCCGCCTCGGGGGCACCATGAAGAAGATCGAAGCGATCATCAAACCCTTCAAGCTGGACGAGGTGAAGGAGGCCCTTCAGGACGTCGGCGTGCAGGGCATGACCGTGCTGGAGGCAAAGGGCTATGGCCGGCAGAAGGGCCATTCCGAGCTTTATCGCGGGGCCGAATACGTCATCGACTTCCTGCCCAAGATCAAGATCGAGGTGGTCGTGTCCGACGACATGGCGCCGGGCGTGATCGACGCCATCGTCACGACGGCGCGCACGGGCAAGATCGGCGACGGCAAGATCTTCGTCTCCGACGTCGCCGACGTCATCCGCATCCGAACCGGCGAGACGGGGCCGCAGGCCGTCTGATCGTCATCCAGCCGCGGCCGTCCCTTCCGGGCGGCCGTTTCCTTTCCTCCCTCCCCAGAAACGGAACTCGAGAGAATGAGCGCGAAGAAGATCCTCGCGGAGATCAAGGAGAAGGACGTCCAGTACGTCGACCTCCGCTTCACCGACACCAAGGGCCGGATGCAGCACGTCACCTTCGACGTCGATCTGGTCGATGAGGAGTTCCTGGAAGAGGGGACCATGTTCGACGGCTCCTCCATCGCCGGCTGGAAGGCGATCAACGAGTCCGACATGCTGCTGAAGCCGGACCTGAGCGGCTTCTGGATCGACCCCTTCTATCAGCAGACGACGCTATTCCTGTTCTGCGACGTGCTTAACCCCGACACGGGCGAGCCCTACAATCGCGACAGCCGCTCGATGGCCAAGAAGGCGCTGGCCTACGTCCAGTCGTCGGGCGTGGGCGACACGGTCTTCTTCGGGCCGGAAGCCGAGTTCTTCATCTTCGACGACGTGCGCTGGTCCACCCAGCCGCACGACACCGGCTACACCTACGACTCCATCGAACTGCCGGCGAACACGGGCGCGGAGTATTCCGAAGGCAACATGGGCCACCGCCCGGGGCCCAAGGGCGGCTACTTCCCCGTCAACCCGACCGACAGCGGCCAGGACCTGCGCGGCGAAATGCTGGGCGTCATGCGCGACCTGGGCATGCAGCCCGAGAAGCACCACCACGAGGTCGCCCCGGCCCAGCACGAACTGGGCCTGAAATTCAGCGACCTGCTGACGATGGCCGACCGGCTGCAGCTGTATAAGTACGTCATCCACAACGTGGCGGCGGCCTACGGCAAGTCGGCCACCTTCATGGCCAAGCCGACCTTCGGCGACAACGGCTCGGGCATGCACGTGCACCAGTCGATCTGGCGCGACGGCAAGCCGTTGTTCGCGGGCGACAAGTACGCTGGCCTGTCGGACCTGTGCCTGTGGTACATCGGCGGCATCATCAAGCACGCCAAGGCCATCAACGCCTTCGCCAACTCGACCACCAACTCCTACAAGCGGCTGGTGCCGGGCTATGAGGCGCCGGTGAAGCTGGCCTATTCGTCGCGCAACCGCTCGGCGTCGATCCGGATCCCGTGGGTGAACTCGCCCAAGGCCAAGCGCATCGAGGCGCGCTTCCCCGACCCGATGGGCAACCCCTACCTGACCTTCGTCGCCCTGCTGATGGCGGGCCTCGACGGCATCGAGAACCGCATCGATCCAGGCACCGCCGCCGACAAGAACCTCTACGACCTGCCGCCCGAAGAGCGCGGCAACATCCCCGAGGTCTGCGGCAGCCTGCGCGAGGCGCTGGAGAACCTCGACAAGGACCGCGCCTTCCTGAAGAAGGGCGGCGTCATGGATGACGACTTCATCGACAGCTACATCGAGCTGAAGATGGAAGAGGTGATGCGCCTCCAGCTGCATCCCCACCCGGTCGAGTTCGACATGTACTACAGCTGCTGATCATCGGCTGACGTCACGAAAAAAGGCCCCGGGCGAGCGATCGTCCGGGGCCTTCTTCATTGCGCGATCGAAATCAGCGGTTGGTCGTCTCGACCTCGATGCCGTCGCGCCCGGCGCGGACCGTGGTGCTGTCGCCTTCCCGCTCCACGACGACGGGCGGCGGCGTGGCGGGCGTTTCCACGACCACCGGAGCCGGTTGTTCGACGACGACCGGCGCCGGCGTCGGAGCCTCGACCACGGTGGTGGTTTCGGTCGGTTCCTCGGCGGCGGGCTGGCAGGCCGCGGCCATCAGAGCGAAGCCGCCGACGGCGACTAGGGTCAGGATCGAACGGGCCATGCGGGCCTCCATTGTGAATGGTGGAGCTGTAACGGCCCCGCCGTCCGACTGTTCCGCTTGCCTACACCAACCGGCTCTGCACCACCGCCGCGCCGATGAAGCTGGCGAACAGGGGGTGCGGCGCGAAGGGGCGGCTCTTCAGTTCCGGGTGGTACTGCACGCCGATGAACCACGGGTGGTCCGTCCGCTCCACCGTCTCGGGCAGGACGCCGTCGGGCGACAGGCCGGCGAAGATCAGGCCCTCGGCCTCGATCGCCTCGCGATAGTTGATGTTGACCTCATAGCGGTGGCGGTGCCGCTCGCTGATGGTCGTCGTGCCGTAGGCCTCGGCGATCTTTGACCCCGGCTTGAGCACCGAGTCATAGGCGCCCAGCCGCATGGTTCCGCCCAGGTCGCCGCCGGCCATGCGCTGGACCCGCTCGTTGCCTTGCGTCCATTCGGTCATCAGGCCCACGACGGGCTCTGCCGTCGGGCCGAATTCGGTCGACGACGCCTGGGAGTAGCCCGCCAGGTTCCGCGCCGCCTCGATCACCGCCATCTGCATGCCGAAGCAGATGCCAAAATAGGGGATGTTGTTCTCGCGCGCGAACCGCGCAGCCTCGATCTTGCCCTCCGATCCACGCTCGCCGAAGCCGCCAGGCACCAGGATGGCGTGCGCCCCCTGCAGGCGCGCGTTGCACGCCTCGCGGTCACCCTCGAAGGTCTCGGCCTCGACCCAGTCGATGTTGACCTTCACCCGATTTGCCACGCCGCCGTGATGCAGCGCCTCGATCAGGGATTTGTAGGCGTCCTTCAGCACCGTGTACTTGCCGACCACGGCCACGGTCACCTCGCCGTCGGGGCGCAGCCGGCGATCCACGATCTCCTCCCAGCCGCTCAGATCCGGCTCCGGCGCGTCGGTCAGGCCGAAGTGCGCCAGCACCTCCCGATCCAGCCCCTCGCGGTGATAGTCCAGCGGCACGGCATAGATGTCTGCGCTGTCCATCGCCTGGATGACGCCGCTTTCGCGCACGTTGCAGAACAGGCCGATCTTGCGCTTCTCCTCGGCCGGGATCGGGTATTCGCAGCGGCACAGAAGGATGTCGGGCTGGATGCCGATCGACCGCAGCTCCTTCACCGAATGCTGCGTCGGCTTGGTCTTCATCTCCCCAGCGGTCGGGATGTAGGGAAGCAGCGTCAGGTGCACGAAGCACGACTGGCCCCGCGGCAGGTCCTGCCCCAGCTGGCGGATGGCCTCGAAGAACGGCAACCCCTCGATGTCGCCCACCGTGCCTCCGATCTCGACCAGCACGAAGTCGACGTCCTGGCCGTCGTCGGTCAGGGCCTTGGACAGGCAGAACTGCTTGATCTGGTCGGTGACGTGCGGAATGACCTGCACGGTGGCGCCCAGGTAATCCCCGCGCCGCTCCTTCTCCAGGATGGTCTGGTAGATGCGGCCGGTCGTGATGTTGTCCGACTTCGCCGCCGAGACGCCCGTGAACCGCTCGTAGTGGCCAAGGTCGAGGTCGGTCTCGGCCCCGTCGTCGGTGACGAAGACCTCGCCGTGCTGATACGGGCTCATCGTGCCCGGATCGACGTTCAGATAGGGGTCGAGCTTGCGCAGTCGGACCTTGTACCCTCGCGCCTGCAGAAGGGCGCCCAGCGCCGCCGAGGCGAGCCCCTTCCCGAGGGAAGAAACCACGCCGCCCGTGATGAAGACATACCTAGCCACGGGGGGCCAACCTACTGCTGATTCGGCCCGCCTGGCGGCGGAGACTTTGCGGGTGTCGGAGGAAGGCGGGGATGAATCCCCCGCCCACCGTCAGTTGGCCGGAGCCGGGGCCGGGTTGGCCGGGGTCGTCGCCGGGGCGGGGGCGGCCAGATCGGCCTCCAGATCGCCCAGAGACGGCGTGGCGGCCGGGGCCGTCGGCGCGGCGCCCGCCTCGGCCGGAGCGGCTTCGGCGCCGGCTTCCGGGCCCGTCGGCGCGGCCAGGGCGCCCACGGCGTCGGCGTCGATGATCGAGCCCGTGCCGCGCGCCATGTTGCCCGCGATCGACAGGCCGATGGCGCACAGCACGCCGAGCAGGGCCAGCACCCAGGTCGTCTTGGTCAGCAGATTGCCCGCGCCGCGCGCGGTCATGAAGCCAGACGGCCCCCCGCCCATGCCGAGCGCCCCGCCCTCGGACCGCTGCAGCAGCACCACCCCCGTCAGCGCGACGGAGATCAGGATCATGACGACGAGGAGGATGTTCTGGAGCATGGCCGCATTCAGATGTGGCGCGAGGGCGCGCCGATCAAGCGGCGGCTGTTAGCACCCTTGCCGCCGACCGGCAAACGGATCACGCCGCCCGCACGATTCCGAGGAAATCCGCGGCTTTCAGCGAGGCCCCGCCGACCAGGGCGCCGCCCACTTCCGGCACGGCCAGGATGTCTTTGGCATTGTCCGGCTTGACCGACCCGCCGTACAGGATCGGGGCCGTCCGACCCGCCTCGCCCAGCCGCTCGACCAAGGCCGCGCGCGCCGCGACGTGCACTTCCTCGATCTGCTCCAGCGTGGGCGTCAGGCCCGTCCCGATGGCCCAGACGGGCTCGTAGGCCACGGCGAACGGCGCCCCGGCAGCCGTGTCGGGGATAGAGCCCAGGATCTGCCCGCGCACGACCTCGACCGCCCTGCCTGCCTCGCGCTGCTCCAGGGTCTCGCCGACGCAGACGATCGGCTCCAGCCCGGCCGTGATGGCGGCTCCGGCCTTGGCGGCGACGTCGGCGTCGGTTTCGCCGAAGCCCTGGCGGCGCTCGGAATGCCCCACGATCACCAGGGTCGCCCCGGCGTCCTTGAGCATCGGCGCCGACACCGAGCCGGTGAAGGCGCCCGACGCCTTGGCGTGGCAGTCCTGGCCGCCGATCTCGACCGCCCCGCCCTTCAGGGCCCAAGCCATCTGCGCGATCAGGGTGGCCGGCGGGCACAGCGCGACGCGATGCGCCGACGCCTCCGCGTCCAGCGCCTCGCGCAGAGCCTTTGCCTCACCCAGCGAGGCGGCCAGCCCGTTCATCTTCCAGTTTCCGGCGATCAGCTTCACGGCATGTTTCATGATGCGCTTCTAGAAGCAGGCAGCGATGGCGCCAACCCGACGTCAGAACCGTCCAACCAGAAGCGGAACCAGACTACGCGCACCTTCGACCGTCAGATGATCATCATCCCGGAACAAGAAATTCCCGTCGCCGGTCACAGTCCGGCAACCAGCGGGCCCGCACAGAGACTCGATGGGCAAGACGATGGCGATGCCGTGCCGCTCTGCAACGCGCTGAAGTACCCTTGTCGTAGCGTCGATCACTTCTAGATCGCGCGGCGGCATGATTGCGCAGTGCTCCGTCCGTAATCCAACTTGCGTGGCTCGGGCCCAACAGAGGGTGGGTGCGATCATGAAGTCAGGTGTCGGGCCCCAAATTACCAGTTCCACATCCGCTCCCAGTTTCGAGCGAACCTGCCACACGCCTGCATCCAACTGCTTCTCGAACTCCGCGAGTTTGCCGTTGGAGAGACGGACGTATTCGACCCAACGACCACTGATGACCACAAAGTCCGGCGGGCTCGCCTCAAGATCGTCAAGTACCGCCGAGTTGAAGCGTTCGCAGTCTTGAGGAGAGCCAAACAGTGGCATCGGCGGGCACGAGGACTTGCTTATGTGCCGCACGTTTGAGCCAGGCGCCGCTGCCACCAACAGAGGTACGATGTGTTCGGCGTGGCTGTCGCCCCAGACCACGACGTCCCTCGCACCGAGACCTAGTGTGCAGGCGTCGCGGGGCGGCGGTACACTGCCGCCGACATTGTGGCAGCTGTCGTGTGTATCCGGCAAAGAAGTGGAGGCAGACTGCGCGAGCATTACGCCTGGGGCTGCGCGAACCGGCAGGCCCTGCAGTCGTCCAAGCAAGGCCCCTACCAGAAACACAGACGCCAATGTCGCGACGCCCGCGCCCACCACAAAGAAGCCATGCCGTCCCGCACTTCTGAACGGACGTTCCACCCAACGCCAGCTGGCCCACGCCATGCCGAAAGCGACGATCAGCGCAACAGCCGTCTCAAGGATGGTCAGGGGGCGAGACAAGACGAGCACAGGGAGGCTCAGAAGTGGCCAGTGCCAGAGATAGAGGGAGTAAGAGATCAGGCCGAGACCGACCGCAGGGGGACTTGAAAGGAGCTTGCCTGCGATCCCCTGGCCTTGAGCGCTGATAAGTAGAACGGTCCCCGCGCAAGGGACCAAAGAAGCCACCGCCGGCCAGGGGGCAGAAGCTCCCAAAGGCGAAAAGGCAACGAAGATAAGCGCCGTCCCCAAAAAACCACACGCATTCCGGTACGACCTTGGAATCCGTTCATGCGGCAACGTCGCCAGAAGCGCGCCCAACAGCAGTTCCCAAGCGCGAGAACGCAACAGGTAGAAGGCCTCAGCCTCGGCAGCGTGCCAGCTCAGACGCACCGCCTCGGAAAACGACATCGTCGCGGCGGCGGCGATCACCAGCGTCGACCAGCGAGCCAACTTGGGATGAAACAGCACTAGCGTCGCGAGAGGCCAAAGGAGATAGAACTGCTCCTCGATCGACAGCGACCAGGTGTGCAGCAGTGGTTGGTAGGCGGCGTCGGGCGCGAAGTAGTCCGTGAGCGACAAGAAAAATCTGTTGGAAGACAGAGAAGCGACCGACGCGATCGACTGGCCCAGAACGTCCAGATCCTGAGGGATCAGAATGATCAAGGCCACAAGGGTGACCGTCCCGATCATGACAGCCAAGGCCGGCAGAATGCGCCGCACCCGCCGTTCATAGAATGCGAGGATTCCGGAAAGTCCCCGCTCGCGTTCGCGCATCAAGATGCGGGTGATCAGGTAGCCGGAAATGACGAAGAACACGTCCACGCCGAAGAAGCCGCCCGGAACGAGCGCCGGCCATGCGTGCCCCATCACCACGGCTGATACCGCCACAGCCCTGAGGCCGTCGACGTCCGGCCGATACCCGCCACCAAAGGTTTCCCCGGCCGGAACCGACGTCATTGGGAGCTCATTTCAAGCACGCTCCCGGTGGCGTCCGCCGATCAGGCCGCGCCGTCGGCCTTCTTCTTGCCGGCCTCGGAATAGATCAGCAGCGGCTGGGCCTTGCCGTCGATCACCTCGGCGTTAACCACGACCTCCTCGACGCCCTCGAACGTCGGCAGCTCGAACATGGTCTCCAGCAGGATGCCTTCCAGAATGGAGCGCAGGCCGCGGGCGCCGGTCTTGCGGGTGATGGCCTTCTTGGCCACCGCCGACAGAGCGTCGTCGGTGAACGTCAGCTCGACGTTCTCCATCTCGAACAGGCGCTTGTACTGCTTGACCAGGGCGTTCTTCGGCTCAGTCAGAATCTTGACCAGCGCGACCTCGTCCAGGTCCTCCAGCGTCGCCAGAACAGGCAGACGGCCGATGAACTCCGGGATCAGGCCGAAGCGCATCAGGTCGTCGGGCTCGACCTGTTTCAGGATGTCGCCGGTGCGGCGCTCGTCCACTTCCTTGACCTTGGCGCCGAAGCCGATCGAGGCCCCCTCACCGCGCGCCGAAATCACCTTCTCCAGGCCCGCGAAGGCGCCGCCGACGATGAACAGGATGTTGGCGGTGTCGACCTGCAGGAACTCCTGCTGCGGGTGCTTGCGGCCGCCCTGCGGGGGCACCGACGCCACGGTGCCTTCCATGATCTTCAGAAGCGCCTGCTGCACGCCCTCCCCGCTCACGTCGCGGGTGATGGAGGGGTTGTCGGACTTGCGCGAAATCTTGTCGATCTCGTCGATATAGACGATGCCGCGCTGGGCCCGCTCGACGTTGTAGTCGCTGGCTTGCAGCAGCTTCAGGATGATGTTTTCGACGTCCTCGCCCACGTAACCGGCCTCGGTCAGCGTCGTGGCGTCGGCCATGGTGAACGGCACGTCGATGATGCGCGCCAGCGTCTGGGCCAGCAGCGTCTTGCCCGAGCCGGTCGGCCCGATCAGCATGATGTTGGACTTGGCCAGCTCGACGTCGTTGTTCTTCGTCGCGTGGTTCAGGCGCTTGTAGTGGTTATGCACCGCGACCGAGAGCACCTTCTTGGCGTGCGCCTGGCCGATCACATAGTCGTCCAGAACCTCGCGGATCTCCTTCGGGGTTGGAACGCCGTCCTTGGCCTTCACGAAGCCGATCTTGTGCTCCTCGCGGATGATGTCCATGCACAGCTCGACGCACTCGTCGCAGATGAACACGGTCGGTCCGGCGATCAGCTTGCGCACCTCATGCTGGCTCTTGCCGCAGAAGCTGCAGTAGAGCGTGCTCTTGGCGTCGGTTCCGGCGGCTTTGGTCATCGACCCTTCTCACTCTCGCGCCCGTCTCTGGCGGACGGAACGCTTTTCCTCGCGTTTCAGTCCCGAACTTTGGGCGCGAAGGTCTTCAAAAAATGACAATCACCCATCACGAAGCGGGCGACAACCCCAACCGGACCTGCGACTCGACCGGGATGGGGATCAGAATGGCATGCGGGATCACGGTGGCGAATGTCTGACATGGGAAGCCAGCAAGGTTCGCGCCAGTCCGATCAAGAGCGCCCGGTGGTGGCCTTCGACTTCGACGGCACCCTGACGGTCCGAGACAGCTTCACCGCCTTCCTGCGCCGTCGCGCGGGCAAGCGCGGCTGGGCCAGGGGTCTGGTGCGGCTGTCACCGGCCATCGCCGCCTATGCTCGAGATCGGGATCGCGGACGGCTGAAGGCGGCGTCGGTGCGCGAGTTCCTGCTCGGCGTGCCGCGCGAGACGCTCGAGGCCGAGGCCGAGGCCTTCGCCGCGCGCGTCTGGGACCGCTTCATGCGCCCCGATGCCTTGGCCACTTGGGAAGACTGGGGTCGGCGCGGCGCGCTGCGCGTGATCGTGACCGCCAGTCCAGAGACGACCGTCGCTCCTTTCGCCCGCCGCCTGAACGCCGAAATGCTGCTGGGCACCCAGTTGGTCTTCGACGGCCAGGGACGCGTCACCGGCGCCTTCGCCACCCCCAACTGCCGCGGCGAGGAGAAGGTGCGTCGGCTCCACGCAGTCTTCGGCCCCGACCTGCGCCTGGTCGCCGCCTACGGCGACACCTCGGGCGACCATGAGATGCTCCAGATCGCCGATCAGGCAGGCTTTCGGGTCTTCACCGGCCGTCCCTGACCTTCACCGATCCTCGGTTCCCGCAGTGTAGGCCTCGAGGATCGCCCGGCTGAGCGCCGATGCCTGCGCATGCTGTCCGACGTAGCCTTGGCGCACGGTGTACAACCCCTCGAGATACGCCAGATCCCACGGGGAAAGACCCGTCGAGCGGCGTTCGGGGACGAACAGGTTCAGGATGGAGTCGAACCGGCTCAGGTCCGCTTCCGGGTCGACCTGGGCCAAGGACACGAAGGCGATGTAATCCGCCAGTTGCTCCAGCGTCACGCCGTCCAGACGATCCACATCTACGATCACATACGAGCGTTTCATGACGTCCCGCAGCGGCTGGCGAAGGCGCGACGCGAAGTTGCGCCGGACCTGAGGCGCGTGAGCCTCTTCCATCAGTCGGCCGAAGGGATTCTCGACCGTCGGGCGGGAGCTGTACATGTTGGGCAGGCGGACCGCGATCTGCCCGGTCTCGTCGTCCACGGGCACGCTGACATGCCACCAGCGAACCGGCGCCTCGCCGCTCTGGAACCGGTTCAACGCAGCGCGCCCCTGGTCCATGCCGGAACCGCCGACGATGAACAGCTTGGGCCGCCGGGACACCAGTTCGCGCGCGAAACCGGCGCCGTCGGTCGTACCCATGATCAAGATGGACGGGTGGCAAGGCGGCTCATGCGCCGTGAGGCCCAGCTCTCGAACGAGGTCGGACACTCGGTCGACCAGATACTGCGCGACTTCCGGAGTGAAGTTCGCTGCCCCGACGCACACGCCGTCGTCCCAACGAGCCGTGCCCCTATTTCCCGCAGGATCGGCGACCTGCTCGACGAACAAATTGGCCGCCTCGTCCAGACGGCGGCCTTCGACAACGACCTCTTCAACCTCGTAGACCTGCCCGCCGTCCTGGGCGGCGGCCGACGTGGTGAAGAGCGCGATCAACGCCGCACTCAATCCTGAAACGATCGACTTCCGCATGGTCTCACCTCCGATTTCGCATTGAGGGGCGACACGCGATGTCGTCAAGCGCGTCAAACCGTCTTCACGCCATCCCCATCCGCCTGCTCGCGGCGGTCATAGACGTGATCCACCAGACCCCAGGCCTTGGCTTCCTCGGCAGACATGAAGTGGTCGCGGTCCAGCGTCCGCTCGACCTCTTCATAGGTCCGGCCGGTGTGGTGAACGTAGATCTCGTTCAAACGGCGCTTGGTGTAGCGGATGTCCTCGGCGTGGCGCTCGATGTCGGAGGCCTGGCCACGGAAGCCGCCCGAAGGTTGGTGCACCATGATCCGGGCGTTCGGCAGGGCCACCCGCTGGCCCGCAGCGCCTGCCGTCAGGATCAGCGACCCCGCCGAAGCCGCCATGCCCATGACTACGGTCGAGACCGGCGATTTGATGTATTGCATGGTGTCGTAGATCGCGAGCGCAGAGGTCACCTGACCGCCGGGGCTGTTGATGTACATGCTGATTTCCTTCTTCGGGTTCTCCGATTCGAGGAACAGCAGCTGGGCGCAGATCAGGCTGGCCATTCCGTCCTCGAACGGGCCGGTCAGAAAGATGATCCGCTCGCGCAGAAGGCGCGAGAAGATGTCGAATGCACGCTCCCCACGGCTGGACTGCTCCACGACCATGGGGACCAGATTGGATTGAATGAGGTCGAGGGGATCGCGCATGGAGGGCCTTTTCTCGGAATGCTGCATGGGCGCGACTCAGCGGCGCGCTTTCGTGATTTCAGGATATCGCTCCCCCCCCGGGGCGGCGCAAGGCGCGAGCCGCATCACTCCGTCTGTGGCTGACCGTCTCGCATCGTCCGGGCCACCTCTGCAGCCACGCCGTCAGAGACCGCGCGCCGGTTGGTCCGCATCGGTTCTCCGGGGCGGTATAGAGCACGCAGATAAGCCATGTCCCAGTCGCTGAACCCGTCGCTGGATGCCGGGTCCTCGAAAACATTCAGCACGCTGGCCTGCCGCGACACATCGCCCGCCGGATCGACCTGAGCCAAGGCGACGAATGCCAAATAGTCGGCAAGTTGTTGAGGCGTGACGTCCGCCATGCGTGTCACGTCCACGACGATGAAGGTGCGGGCGAGGTCGTCACGAATCTGGCTGTTCAGCCTCGACGCCGACGTGAAGATGTAAGGCGCGGACGGATTGCCGTCGGCATCGACGTCGCCGGGCAGCCTGGACGCTCTCTGACCCGTTTCGGAGTCGATCGGCACGCTGGTCGTCCACCAGCGCACCGGGACGTCCGAGTCGAGAAACAACGCCTCGTAATCGCTGCTCAGGTGAAAAGTCCGCGGTCCGAGACTGAACCCGCGGGGGTCCGCCTGGAAAATGGCCCCCGCGACCCCGCGAGGATCCTCGGTGAAAATCATGATGACATTGGGTCGACAGCCAGGGTCGGCAGCATCGACGCCGAGATCCTGCGCAACGCCTGAAATGTGGTCGATCAACGGCTGAGCGACATCAGCGCGTAGATTCACCGCCCCCACGCAGATCGGACGGTTCCACCGAGCCAGCCCCCGGCCCCGGGGCGCCTCACCCACGTTCTCGACGAACTCCTCGGCGACCGTCGCCAGCGGCCGACCATCTACGATGATGTCGTCCACGCGCGTGACCGGCGGGTCCTGCGGCGGAGGATCCTGACGCGGAGGATCTTGCGGAGCCGAAGCGACCAGAGCCAGAGAAACGACGACGGCCAACATGCGGGCGCTCCGGAACACGCCCAAAGTCGGGCGTGTTCAATGTGCCCTAGACAACCGTCGCTGGAAAGACCCGCCGAAGGGCGGTCAGCCCTCGTCTTCGTCCTTCAGGAGGTCTTCCTTGCTGATCGGCGCGTCCTTGACCTCGGCTTGGCCGAAGATCAGCTCGCACACCTTCTCCTCATAGACCGGAGCGCGCATCTGGGCGGCGGCGTTCGGGTTCTGGCGATAGAAGTCCAGCACCTGGCGCTCCTGACCCGGATAGTTGCGGGCCTCGGCCATGATGGCGTTGTTCAGCTCCTGGTCGGTGACCTGCACGTTGTTGGCGCGGCCGATCTCGGCCAGCACCAGACCCAGGCGCACGCGGCGCTCGGCGATCTTGCGGTATTCCTTCTCCAGCGCCTTGTCGGTCTTCTTGGCGTCGGCCTCGTCCAGACGGCCGGCTTCCTTGTCGGCCTGGACCTGGCGCCAGATGCCGTCGAACTCGGCCTCGACCATCTTGGGCGGCAGGTCGAAGCTGTGCTTTTCGTCCAGCTGGTCCAGCAGGGCGCGCTTCAGCTTGAAGCGGGCGGCGCTCGAGTACTGCTGGTTCAGGTTTTGCCGGAGCAGGTCCTTCAGCTTGTCCAGCGACTCCAGGCCCAGGCGCGTGGCGAACTCGTCGTCGATCTTGGCCTCGGCCTCGGCCTTGATGGCCTTGACGGTCACGTCAAAGGTCGCGGCCTTCCCGGCCAGATGCGCGGCGCCGTAGTTCTCCGGGAAGGTGACGTTCAGCGTCTTCTCCTCGCCGACCTTCACACCCTTCAGCTGCTCCTCGAAGCCGGGGATGAAGCGGTTGGAGCCGATCACCAGGTCCGCGTCGGTGGCCGAACCGCCCTCGAACGCCTCGCCGTCGATCTTGCCGACGAAGTCGATGGTGACCTGGTCGCCTTCGGCGGCCTTCACCGTCTTGCCGGTCTTGTCCTCATAGGTCTTGGCCTGACCAGCCAGTTCCTTCAGCGCTTCGTCCAGATCGGCGTCGGTGGCCTCATAGACCGGGCGCTCCAGCTTCAGCGTCTTGGGATCGACCGGCGTGAACTCCGGCATGACCTCCAGGGCCATCTCATAGGTCAGGTCTTCCTGGCCCAGGATCACCTTGTCCATGTCGCTGACCAGCTTCATCTCGGCCGGTGCGGCGGGGCGCAGCTTGGCCTCGTCCAGCGCCTTCTGGCTGGAGGTGTTCAGCGCCTCGTTGACGATCTCGCCCATCAGGTCGCGGCCGTAGGTCTTCTTGACGTGCGCGGCGGGCACCTTGCCGGGACGGAAGCCCTTCAGCTTCATCTGCGGCGAGACTTCCTTGATGCGGGCGTCCAGCTTCTCGTTCAGCTCGGCGGCGGGGATGGTCACCGCGATCGTGCGGCTGAGACCTTCGTTCGACTTTTCGACGACTTGCATGGGCGGGACGATCTGACGCTCTGGGGCGCGGACGGACGGGCGGACGCGCGATGGGAAAAGCAAGAAGGGCCGCCCTTGGTCAGGGCGGCGCCTCGAAGCCCGCCCTTATGTCGAGACGGGGCGCAAAGGTCAACGCGGGCGGTTTCGTCCAGACGACCGCTCGCCTATCTCTGCCGCATGACCGACGCCCCCTCCCCCCTCGGCCTCTTCGTCGCGCCGGTGACGGCCTTCCAGCAGAACTGCACCACGGTCTGGTGCACGAAGACGAGCAAGGCCGCCGTCATCGATCCCGGCGGCGGCGTCGATCCGATCCTGGCCGAGATCGCCCGGCGAGGCCTGACGCTGGACCAGATCTGGATCACCCACGGGCACCTCGACCACGCCGGCGGCGCCGCCGAGATGGCGGAGAAATCCGGCGCGCCCATCATCGGCCCGCATCCGGAGGACCAGTTCTGGATCGACGGCATCCCGGCCCAGGCGGCTCAGTACGGGCTGGAGCCGATGCGCAGCTTCACCCCGACCCGCTGGCTGGACGAAGGCGACGTCCTGACGTTGGGCGAGACGGCGTGGGAGGTGTTCCACACGCCCGGCCACACGCCCGGCCACGTGATCTTCTTCTGCCGCGGCGCCCGCTTCGCCCTGGTGGGCGACGTCCTGTTCCAGGGCTCCATCGGCCGCACCGACTTCCCGCGCGGCGATCTCCAGACCCTGATCGACTCGGTCACGACGAAGCTCTGGCCGCTAGGCGACGACGTCCAGTTCGTCCCCGGCCACGGCCCCGGCTCCACCTTCGGCGCCGAGCGCCGCACCAACCCCTTCGTGTCCGACCGGGTGCTGGGCCAGGTCTGATCCTCCCCGGCGTCCGCGCGTTCCTCTCCTGAGCCTTTTCAGGAGACCGCCATGCACGACCCCATGCCCGACCCCGTTTCGCTACCCGAGGTGCCGGACGTCACTCCGCCGGGGCCGGAGATCGATCCCCCGCCGCCGTCGCCCGACCTGCCGCCGATGCCCGAGCCGGGGAACCCCGGCCGGCCGGCCGCCTGACTGATTCGCCGAAGAGTCAGCGGTTTGCGGCTCGCGCCCCTGTGACCATTCGCCGGGAACGGATGGGGCGCATGCGGATTGTGACTGCAACCCAATCGCCACACCAGGAAGGACCGCCCCATGTCCCTTCAGCCCCCGAAAGCGTCCGGCGTCTCCAAGCGCGGCTTCGCCTCGATGGACCCGGAACGTCAGCGCGAGATCGCCCGCAAAGGCGGCGCCAGCGTGCCCAGCGAGAAGCGCTCTTTCTCCCAGGACCGCGGTCTGGCCGCCAAGGCCGGCCGCAAAGGCGGCGAGGCCTCGCACGGCAGCCGCAAGCCCGGCGAACGCGTCTCCCCGCCACCGGCGGAGTGACCTGACGGCTCAGGCCGCCAGCAGGGCCAGGGCGACGGACGGATCGGGGCTCACGTCCAGTCGCACCAGGGACCAGCCGGCGGCCGAAGCCAGGTCGCGCAGGCTCGCCTCGGTGAACTTGCGCGAGCTCTCCGTGTGGATCGTCTCCCCGGCATCGAAGCCGAACGACCGGCCGCCGACGTGAACCGTCTGCGGCCGTTTCGATTCCAGATGCATCTCCACCGCCGACCGCGCCGGGTTCCAGATCGCCCGGTGGCGGAAGCCGTCGAGGTCGAAATCGGCCTTCAGCTCGCGATTGGCGCGGGCCAGCAGGTTCATGTTGAAGGCCGCCGTCACGCCCTCGGGGTCGTCATAGGCGCGCTCCAGCACCTCGACGTCCTTCACCAGATCGACGCCCAGCACGAACCCGGCGTCCGGCCCCAGCAGGTCCCGCGCGGCGCGCAGGAACCGCACCGCCTCCTCCGGCTCCAGATTGCCGATCGTCGACCCGGGGAAGAAACCGACGCGCCGGCCTTCCGGCAAATCCTCGGGCAGCGTCAGCCGCGACAGGAAGTCCCCCGCCACCGTCCGGATGGTCAGGTGCGGATACGCCGCTTCCAGCCGCGCCCTCGCCTCGCGCAGGGCGTCGGGGCTGATGTCGATGGCGACGTAGGCCGCCAGGTCGCGCGCGGCGTCCAGCACCTTGCGGGTCTTCTCGCTGGCCCCCGACCCGAACTCGACCAGCACCGCGCCGGGCCCGAACGCTTCGGCCAGCCGCGGCGCCGTCCACTCCAGCAGAGCCGCCTCCTGGCGCGTCGGGTAATAGGCTTCCAGCCGCGTGATGTCCTCGAACAACTCGCTGCCGCGCGCGTCGTAGAACCACTTGGGCGACGTCGCCTTGCGCGGCCGGCTCAGCCCCTCGATCAGCTCCTCGCGGAAGGCCTTGGTCTGCACCGGCTCCAGCGGCCGGTCCGCCCGCGCCGGCTCGTCCGCCAGCCGCACGCCGGAGAAGGCCCAGCGCGCCGCCGGCGGGAAGAAGTTGCGATAGGTGGACCGCGCGTGCCCGTCCGGCGTCGCCCATGACGACCCGCGCAGCACCTGCTGCCCGCTCATGAACTTGCCGTTGTACTCCGACGCGGTGCCCGGGGTCGGCCGGAATCGCGGATAGGCCAGATAGGCGCTGGCGGTCCACTGCCACACCTCGCCGAAGGCGTCGCCCAGCAGCCCGGCCTCGGCCGCCGTCTCCCACTCCGCTTCGGTGGGCAGGCGCTTGCCCGCCCACCGCGCGAAGGCGTCCGCTTCGTAATAGCTGACGTGCCGCACAGGCTCGGACGGATCGACCGCGCGCCGTCCCGCCAGCGTCATCGTGGTCCACAGCCCGTCGGCCTCGCGCCTCCAGTAGAGGGGCGCCGTCCAGCCCTCGGACTTCACCGTCGCCCAACCGTCCGACAGCCACAGCTCCGGCCGTTCGTAGCCGCCGTCCTCGATGAAGGTCAGCCACCGCCCGTTGGTCGCCAGCCCGCGCGAAATGGCGAAGGGCTCCACGAAAACCTGATGGCGCGGCTTCTCGTTGTCGAAGGCGAACCCGTCTTCGCCCGCGCCGATCTCCACCAGCCCGCCCTCGACCCGGACGAACCCCTGCGCCGTCTCGGGCGCCGGCGTCTGCCGCGGCTCGGCGTCGAACGCGGCCGGCTCCAGCGGCGACCGGCTCATCAGGTGCAGCAGGTCCATCACGAACAGCTCGCAGTGCTGCTCCTCGTGCGCCAGGCCCAGATCGAACAGATAGCGCTCGTGCTCATCGCGCAGGCCGTCAGCCAGCAGGGCCTCCATCCGCCGATCCACCTCGGCGCGATAGGCCAGAATCTGGTCCAGCGATGGGCGCGTCATCAGCCCGCGCTCCGGCCGCGCGACGCGCTCGCCCAAGGCTTCGTAATAGCTGTTGAGGACCAGCTTCAGCTCGGGATCGACCGGCTCGTAGCCCTCGCGTCGTCCCAGCAGCATCGTCTCGAAGAACCAGCTGACGTGTCCCAGGTGCCATTTTCCGGGACTGGCGTCGGGCATGGACTGGACCTGCAGGTCCTCCGCAGTCAGCCCCGCCGCCAGCTCAGGCATGCAGGACCTCACGGCGCGATAGCGAGCGACGTCGTCGGCAGCCGAACAGGCGGTCTGCACCGACGTTTTCATGAGGACGCTCCTGCGGCGCGGCCGGGCCCCAATGCCGGCTGACCTTCGGATGAACACGTGGGTTCCCGATCCGTTGCCTTCAACCCGGAAGAAAGCGGGCTGCTGCCACCGTCATGGCGGCAGCGGGCGGTCACCGGACCGGCTTGCCGCCGTGCTTGGCGTACTCCAGCCGCGCGATGGTGCGATTGTGCACCTCGTCCGGCCCGTCGGCGATCCTCAGTGTACGGACGGTCGCGTACAACTCCGCCAGCGGGAAGTCGCCGGATACGCCGGCCCCGCCGAACGCCTGGATGGCGTCGTCGATGACCTTCAAGGCCATGCGGGGCGCCGCGACCTTGATCTGGGCGATCTCCGATTTGGCATTCTTGGCGCCCGCCTCGTCCATCATCCAGGCGGCCTTCAGCACCAGCAGGCGGCACATCTCGATGTTGGTCCGCGCTTCGGCCACCCGCTGCTCCCAAACCGAATGCTCCGCGATCGACTTTTTGAACGCCGTGCGGCTCAGCAGTCGCTCGACCATCAGATCCAGCGCCCGTTCCGCCGCGCCGATCACGCGCATGCAGTGGTGGATGCGCCCCGGCCCCAGCCGCCCCTGGGCGATCTCGAAGCCCCGGCCCTCACCCGCGATCAGGTTCTCGACCGGCACCCGCACGTTCTCCAGCACCACTTCGGCATGGCCGATCGGCAGCTCCTGATAGCCGAACACCGACAGCATCCGCTCGACGCGGAATCCGGGCGTGTCGACGGGCACCAGGATCTGGCTCTGCTGCTGGTGCGTGGCGGCCCCGAAGTCGGTCTTGCCCATCACGATGGTGATGGCGACGTTCGGATGCGCCATGTTGGTCGACCACCACTTGCGGCCGTTGATGACGTAGTGGTCGCCGTCACGCTCGATGCGCGTCTCGATGTTCGTGGCGTCCGAGCTGGCCACCGCGGGCTCGGTCATCAGGAAGGCCGAGCGAATCTCGCCCGCCATCAGCGGCTTCAGCCAGCGCGCCTGCTGCTCGGCGTTCCCGTAGAGGTGCAGCACCTCCATGTTGCCGGTGTCCGGCGCGTTGCAGTTGAACACCTCGGCCGACCACAGCCGCCGTCCCATCATCTCGGCCAGCGGCGCATATTCCAGATTGGTCAGGCCGGCCCCGTGCTCACCGGGCAGGAACATGTTCCACAGCCCCGCCTCGCGCGCCTCGGCCTTCATCTTCTCCATGGCGGGCGGCTGGCGCTTCGGGTTCTCGTGAACCTGGGCCCAGTATTCGGCCTCGCGCGGGACGACGTTGGTCTCGATGAAGCGCGCGACGCGCTCCTGCCACTGCAGCCCACGGTCAGAATGACGGAAGTCCATAGACGCCTCCAGATGGCGAAACGGCGCGGCCCCGTCAGGAACCGCGCCGCAGGAAACTCAGTGCGAAGCCGGGCTCAGCGCTTCAGCAGCGGGGCCAGGCGCTGGGCGATCATCATGTCGCCGGCGATCTTCAGCTTGCCCTGCATGAAGGCCATCATGGGATCCAGCTGACCGTTGGACAGTGCCATGAAGTCGTCCCAGGACATCGACACCGTGGCGTCCGCCGGCTTGTCCTCGTTGGTCACCGTGTTCGGAACCGAGGCGCCGTCGATGTAGATCTTGCCGGTGTCGCCCAGGTCGATCTTCACGGTCTTGCCCAGACCGGAGTTGTCGCCCACGGCGCCGCGGATGTGTTCGGTGACGGAAGCCAGATCGGCCATGGTCGTCTCTCCCTGAGGTCGGTTGTGGGCACCGGCCTAGCGCGCGCCCGCCGCGCTGCCAAGGTCACGTCAGGTCAAGTTGACGTCAGCCCTTCGGCCTCGTCCGCCTTCTTCCGGCGCAGCTCGATCAGCCGCACGCACCAGATCGAGATCTCGTAGAGCAGCACCAGGGGCACGGCCAGCATCAGCTGGCTGATCGGATCCGGCGGCGTCACGATCGCCGCGACCACCACCACCGCCACGATGGCGTAGCGCCGCCCCTCGGCCATCAGCTTCGACGATATCAGCCCGGCCAGCCCCAGAAGCGTCATCACCACCGGCAACTGGAAACACAGGCCGAAGGCGAGGATCAGCGCGGTGACCAGGTTCATGTAGTCCGACACTTTCGGCAACAGCGCCGCCGAAACCCCCTGCTGGTCTATTCCCTGGCTCAGCGAGAACCACATGACGAAAGGGAGCATTACGAAATAGACCAGTGCCGCGCCGGTCAGAAAAAGCACCGGAGACGTGATCAGGAACGGCAGAAACGCTCCCTTCTCGTTGCGGTAAAGGCCGGGCGCCACGAACCGCCACAGCTGGTACGCCAACACGGGGAAGGCGACGATGATCGCGCCGAAACCCGCCAGCTTCATCTTGGTGAACAGAATTTCGAGCGGCGCGGTGTAGATCAGGTTGACCGTCTGGCCCTCGACCGTCGGCAGCGGTTTCAGGCCTGCGGTCCCAGCGATCAGATCCCAAGGCGACACGGCGCTGTGGCTCCCGCCGCCCGCCGCCTCATGGAAAGCCGCCGCGGCAGCGAAGGGCTTCACGAGGAAGATGTAGATCGGCTCGGCGAAGGCGAAGCAAAGGAAGAAGCCGAGGATGAAGGCAACCACGCAGATCAGCAGTCGCCCGCGCAGCTCGATCAGGTGGTCCATCAGCGGCGCGCGCGACGCCTCGATCTCGGCCTCGTCCCGTTCGGTGCGGCTCACAGGTCTACCGCCTTCTTGCGCGCGACCCTGGGCTTGGCGGTTTCAGGCGTCCCGGTCTTGCTCGGGGCGGCCTTGCTCTTCTTCGCCCGCGGTTTGGCCGCGGGAGGGGTCGCGCTCGCCGGCTTCGGAGCTGCCTTGGCGCGAGGCTTGGACGACCTCGCCTCGGCGGGCGCCGTCGTGGCCGACGCCTCGACGAGTGAAGGCCCCGGATCAGCGAACTCCTCCGGTCCCGTCAGCAGCGGCTGCGGCGAGGGCGACGGGGCCTCGACCGGCCGGTTCAGGTCGGCGTTGATTTCGCGAAAGGTCGCCTCCGCCTCGGCGCCCAGCGGCACCATCTGGCTGCGGCGCAGGGCGTCGACCTCTTTCCTCAGTTCATCCAGCTCGGACTGCCGCGCCATCTCGTCGAAGCTGGCGCGGAAATCGTTGGCCATGGCCCGCGCGCGCGCCATCGCCTTGCCCAGCTTGCGCATCATCACGGGCAGGTCTTTTGGCCCGACGACCAGCAGGGCCACGAGTCCGATCACGAGGATTTCAAAGCCGCCGATGCCGGGGCCCAGGCCACCCATCCGTCAGGGTCTCCGACGCAGGTTGGCGGTCAGCGGTTCAGCTGGTCTTTTTCGGCGTCCGTGCGCGGCAGCGAGCTGACGCCCTCGGCCGGGCCGTCCTTCTTGTCGTCGTCCTTCAGGCCGTCCTTGAAGGCGCGGATGCCCTTGGCCGCGTCGCCCATCAGGCCCGACAGCTTGCCGCGCCCGCCGAACAGAAGGGCGATCACGGCGATCACGATCACCCAGTGCCAGATGCTCATCGCGCCCACGGCGTACTCTCCTCATGCGGACCGGTTCGTCGGCCCAAATCTCTAGCGCCGCATATAGGCGCTTAGGTGGCGCGACGCCAAGCGGACCTGTAGTCACGCGCACCATGTCTCACGTCATCATCCACACCGACGGCGCCTGCAAGGGCAATCCGGGGCCCGGAGGCTGGGGCGCGGTGCTGCAGACCGGCGGCGGCCACGAGAAGGAGCTATGGGGCGGCGAGCCCCTGACCACCAACAACCGCATGGAGCTGACGGCCGCCATCATGGCGCTGGAGGCGCTGAACCGCCCCTGCCGCGTCGATCTGCACACCGACAGCCGCTACGTCATGGACGGCATCACCAAATGGATGCCCTCGTGGAAGACGCGCGGCTGGCTGACCGCCGACAAGAAGCCGGTCAAGAACGACGACCTGTGGAAGCGCCTCGACGCCGCCCGCGCTCGGCACCAGGTCAAATGGCACTGGGTGAAGGGGCACGCGGGCCACGTCCTCAACGAACGCGCCGACGCCCTGTCGAACAAGTGGATCGATGAGCGCGGGCGCTAGCCCGTCGTCACCTTCAGCGTGGCCCCCGAGGCGTCAGTCACGGTGACGTAGGTCCCGACAGGCGCTTCGCCTGCGTTGATCTCCGCCGCCCACTCGGCGCCCGAGACGAACACTCGGCCGCGACCGGCGACGAAGGTCTCGACCACCCGCGCCTGCTGGCCGACCAGCCGCGTGGTTCGATCGTTCACATCGGCTGAATCGTCCGGGTTGACCCTCTGGATCAGCCGCCGGGACATCAGCGTCATCCCCGCCGTCAGCAGGGCGAAGATCGCCGTTTCGGCGCCCAGACCCAGCCGCAGGCCCAGCGCGGTCAGCACCGCGACCACGCCCGCGGCGACCGCCGGCCACAGCAGCCACTCCGTCGACAGGGCGGCCTCGACCGCCAGAAGAGCCACGCCGATCGCCAGCCAGATCCACCAAGGCTGTGCGGCGTGCAGGCTCAGGATCGCGTCCATCGTCCTACTCCGTCAGGGGAACCGAGCCTGCGGGCCGACGCGGCGGGCGCGGCGGCTGCGGCGGAGCGGTGCGCGGCGCCGGCGGGGGCGGCGACCCGCCGCCCGACTGCTGACGTCCGGCCAGGTTCACCAGCTCGCCCACCCCGGCGATGGTGCCGACCAGGGCGCCCATCTCGGCCGGCACGATGACCGTCTTCTGCTGCGGGCTGCGCGCCAGTTCGGCGAAGGCCTCGACGTACTTCTGGGCCACGAAATAGTTGATCGCGTTGACGTCGCCGCGCGCGATCGCCTCCGACACCATGGCGGTGGCGCGGGCTTCGGCCTCGGCTTCCCGCTCACGCGCCTCGGCGTCGCGGAAGGCGGCTTCCTTGCGGCCCTCGGCCTCCAGGATGGCGGCCTGTTTGGCGCCCTCGGCGCGGGCGATCGCGGCCTGCTTCTCGCCGTCGGCCTCGGTGATGACGGCGCGGCGCTCGCGCTCGGCCTTCATCTGGCGTGCCATGGCGTTGGTGATGTCGGTCGGCGGCGTCAGGTCCTTGATCTCGATCCGGTTGGCCTTCACGCCCCACGGCTCGGTCGCCGCGTCGATCACGTGCAGCAGGCGCGTGTTGATCGCGTCGCGCTGCGACAGCACCTCGTCCAGCTCCATGGAGCCGACCACCGTCCGCAGATTGGTCATGCACAGCTGCGAGATGGCGTACGGCAAATCGTCGACCCGATAGGCCGCGCGCGCGGCGTCCATCACCTGGATGAAGACGATGCCGTCGACCTTCACCATGGCGTTGTCCTTGGTGATGACCTCCTGCGTCGGCACGTCCAGAACCTGCTCCATCATGTTCATCCGACGGCCGATTCTCTCGACGAACGGCGTCAGGATGTGGATGCCGGGGGCCAGGGTCTTGGTGTATTTGCCGAACCGCTCGACCGTGAACTCGCGCCCCTGCGGCACGATCTTCACCACGCTGAACAACAGGACGATCGCGAACGCGACCAGAACCAGCACGAAGATGTTGGACAGATCCATCAGTTCCTCCTGAACGCCACGAATCTACGGCGCCTCCGCCGCCCGTTCCATCGAAACCGGAACGCGAAGATTACATCGCCGTAAGGTGTCGCGCCGCCGCCAGCCGGATGACGCGCCGCGTCTCGCCCCAGTCCACTCGCGCGCACGCCTCCTCGATCGGCACGAATGCGGCCGCCGCCGCGTCGTCGCCCGCGACCGGCTCTCCGGCGATCCACCGCGCCGCAAAGTCGATCAGGACATAGTGCCGGCCATGCTCCGGCCAGACGCCGTCGACCACGTCGACCAGCCCCAGCAGCTCGGCCTCGACGCCCGTCTCCTCGCGCAGCTCGCGCAGCGCCGTGTCCGCCAGCCGCTCGCCCGGCTCCACACGCCCGCCCGGGATGCTCCACTGCCCCAGCCGCGGCGCCTTGCCCCGCCGGATCAGCAGCACCTCGTCGCCGCGGAAACAGATCACGCCGACGGCGGGCACGGGGGCGGGCAGGGTCATGCCTCGCCGTAACTCGCCCCTTCCCACCCCGGCAAGCCTTTGGGACAAGGGGCCATGGACAGCGCCCTCCCCCTTCCGCCCGACCGCCTCAAGGCCGCGCTCGACGGCCTCGCCGACGGCCTCGCGGAACTCAAGGCGGCGCTGGGCCCCGGCGGCTGGACCGACGACCCGCAAGAGATCGCGCCCTGGCTGAAAGAGTGGCGCGACCGCTGGCACGGCCACACGCCCCTGATGCTGACCCCGCGTTCGACCGAGGAGGTGACGAAAGCGGTGACGATCTGCGCCGCCCGCCGCATCCCGATCGTGCCCCAAGGCGGGGCCACCGGCCTCGTCGGCGGCCAGGTCCCTTTCGGCGAGGTTCTGCTGTCGCTCCGGAAGATGCGCGCGATCCGCGCCGTCTCCCCCCTGGACGACGCCTTGACCGTCGAGGCCGGCGTGACCCTGAAGGAGGCGCAGGACGCCGCGCTCGCCGCCGGCCGCCGCTTCCCGCTCAGCCTCGCCGCCGAAGGGACCGCTACCATCGGCGGCGTGATCTCCACCAACGCCGGCGGCGTGCAGGTCCTGCGCTACGGTATGATGCGCGACCTGGTGCTGGGCCTCGAGGCGGTCCTGCCCGACGGCCGGGTCTTCAACGGGCTCAAGACCCTGCGGAAGGACAACACCGGCTACGACCTGAAGCAGCTGCTGATCGGCGCCGAGGGCACCTTGGGCGTCGTCACGGCCGCGACGCTGAAGCTGTTTCCCCTGCTCCGCTCCCGCGCCACCGCGATCGTCGGCCTGTCGAGCGCCGCCGACGCCGTCGAGCTTCTGGCCCGCGCCAAGGCCGAGACCGGCGGCGGTGTCGAGGCCTTCGAGATCATGCGCCGCATCGGCGTGGAGATGGCCGTCCGCAACATCCCCGGCGTGCGCGAGCCGCTGGAAACCGTCACCCCCTGGATCGTCTTGATCGAACTCGCCTCCGGCGAGGATGGGGCCGCCGAAGCAGCCCTCCAGCGCCTGCTCGAATCCGCCTTCGACCAGGGCTTGGTCATCGACGCCGCCGTGGCAACCAACGAGGCCCAGCGCGCCGCCTTCTGGAAACTGCGCGAGGAACAGTCCGCCGCTCAAAAGCCGGAGGGCCCGGGCTGGAAGCACGACGTCTCCGTCCCCGTCTCGCGCATCGCAGAGTTCATCGACGCCGCCGAGGCCGCGGTCCTCGCCTTCGAGCCCGGCGTCCGCATCAGCGCCTTCGGCCACGTCGGCGACGGCAATCTGCACTACGACGTCATGCGACCCTTGGACGCGGACCCCGCCGCCTTCATGGCGCGCCAACCGCAGGGGTCGAAAGTGGTCCACGATCTGGTCGCCGCCTTCGACGGCTCGATCAGCGCCGAACACGGCCTGGGCCGCCTGAAGACCGACGAGGCGCGTCGCTACAAGTCCGACGTCGAGCAGGACGCCATGCGCGCCGTCCGCGCCGCCCTGGACCCGCATCGGATCATGAATCCGGCGGTGCTCTTCTAGCGTCGCGGTTCAAATCGGCGCCGAAGCGGCCTATCTGGGCGCCCATGCTGCTCGTCCTTTCCCCCGCCAAGCGTCTCGACTTCGCCGAGGCGCCCGCCGACCTGCCGGCCACCCGCCACAGGTTCGAGGACGACGTCCGCAGCCTGTCGGTCACCGCGCGCCGCCAGACCCAGGCCGAACTGCGCCGCCTGATGGGCATTTCCGACGACCTGGCCCGGCTGAACCAGCAGCGCTTCAAGGCCTTCGACCCGGCGTGGGACGGGGGGATGCAGGCCGTCCTCGCCTTCGCCGGCGACGTCTATCAGGGTCTGGACGCCCGCTCGCTGTCGGCCGCCGACCTCGAGTGGGCCCAGGACTGTCTGCGCATCCTGTCCGGCCTCTACGGCCTGCTGCGCCCTCTGGACCGCATCCAGCCCTACCGCCTCGAAATGGGCACGCGGCTGAAGACCCGGCGCGGCGCCAGCCTCTACGACTTCTGGGGCGACCGCATTTCGAAGCAGCTGAACGCCGACGCCGAGGGCCATGCCGACCCGTCCTTGATCAATCTCGCAAGCCAGGAGTATTTCGGCGCCGTCGACGCCCGCGCGCTGAAGCTGCCGGTCGTCACGTGCCACTTCCGCGAGGGCGCCAAGGACGGCGGAGGCGAGACCCGCATCATCTCCTTCTTCGCCAAGAAGGCCCGCGGCGCCATGGCCCGCTTCGCCGTCGAGAACCGCATCGACCGCGCGGAAGGCCTCAAGGACTTCGCCGTCGACGGCTATGCCTTCGACAAGGCCGGCTCGACGCATTCGGACTGGATATTCACCCGATAAGGAATATCGTCGGCGGGTCGCCTTGGCGCGTGCGAGAGGCTAGACGGGACAAGACGCCGACCACGGCGCGCAGGAGACGAGACGACCCATGCTGCAGTGGCCCAAGCGCCCGGCCGCCCCCGGCGAGACCGACAAGCCCGCCCCGCGCGACCTGAACGACCTGTCGGGCCAGGTGGCCGTGATCACAGGCTCCACCTCGGGCATCGGCCTGGCCCTGGCCCGCGCCGTGGCGGCGCGCGGCGGCGACGTGGTGCTGAACGGCCTGGGCGACCCCTCCGAGATCGAGCGCACCCGCGCCGGCATCGAGGCCGCCTGCGGCGTGCGCGTCCGCTACCACGCCGCCGACATGCGCCGCGGCGAAGAGGTCGCCGACCTGATCGCTTTTGCAAAGCACGACCTCGGCCGGCTCGACATCCTCGTCAACAACGCCGGGGTCCAGCACGTCGAGGCGATCGAGAAGTTCCCGTCGGAGAAGTGGGACCAGATCCTCGCCATCAACCTGTCCTCTGCCTTCTACGCCATCCGCGCGGCGGTCCCGATCATGAAGGCTCAGGGTCGCGGCCGCATCGTCAACGTCGCCTCTGCCCACGGCCTGCGGGCCAGCCCCTACAAGTCCGCCTACGTCGCCGCCAAGCACGGGCTTATCGGCCTGACCAAGACCGTGGCGCTGGAGCTGGCCAAGGACGGCGTCACCTGCAACGCCATCTGCCCTGGCTTCGTCGAGACGCCGATCGTCGAGAAGCAGATCGCCGACCAGGCGCGCACCCACGGCATCTCGAAGGAGCGCGTGGTGGACGAAGTCATCCTCGCAAAGCAACCGACCAAGCGCTTCGTCACCTCCGACGAGCTGACCGGCATCTTCCTCTATCTGGTCAGCGACCTGGGCGCCTCGGCCACGGGGGCCAGCTTCTCCATCGACGGCGGCTGGACGGCGCAATAGCGACGAGACCCACGTTCGACGTGAAACGCTCTGCTCAATGCGGCGCGACGTCGGGCGGCGGGGTTGTCAGCCAGGGAGCGAGGCGGAAGCGGCGCGGGGCGACGCCTACCGTGCGGGTGGTGATGAACTGGCGGGCGAAGGCGATCACGGCGCGAAGGGTTCGTTCGTCGAACGGCTTGCAGACCGCGCCGAGGGCCCCCGAGAAGCCCTCGGGAATCTGTTCCGGATTGGCGGTCAGGAAGATGACCGCGGCGCCGTGCTCGGCCACCAGCCGGTGTGCGATCTGGGGGCCCGTCATTCCGTCCATCAGGTTGACGTCGACCAGGGCAAGATCGGGCCTCTCACGCGACGCCACCGCGAAGGCCCCTCGAGTGTCGACGGCGACGCCCACAACCTCGCATCCCGCATCGAGCAGGACGAGTTCCAGTTCCATCGCCAGAAGGGCCTGATCTTCGACGATCATGACCCGCAGCCCGTCGGCGCTCGTCACTGAATGCGGCCCCCACTGTCGCGATTGGGCAGGCCGCGAAACGACATCAGTGTCGGCGACCGGACACTTCCAACGTGCCCATGGCAGGTTGGTTCAAGCCAAGCTATTAAAAATCCGGGGATTCGGAGCCGCGGAGTTCGGTGATGGCGGAAATGTCGCGTGGTGGTTTCGCCGAACCGTCTTCGACGAGGCCTGATGCTTGCTGTCGTTTTCTGCAGACGCTGGTGTCGATCCGGTTGAAGACCGTCGACGATCCGGAGTCTCGCAGACATCTGGGCTGGATCAGCGACATGGCGGCCGCGATCGGCCTCATGAGCGAACGCCAGGCGCAGGGCGATCCCTTCGACGCATATGTCGACGAAGTCCTGGCTTTCTGGCGGCGCAGTCTTGAAGGGCGCGGTGTGCGGCTGGAGGTGCGGGGTCGGGTCGGCGATCTGCCGGAGGCGCAGCGCCTGCCGTTGGCCGTCATCCTCCACGAGTTGCTGACCAACGCCGTCCGTCACGCCTTCGCAGACGGAGCAACCGGCGCGGTCGCGGTCGCCTTTTCGGCCACCCGCTCCGGGCTCAGCCTCGTCGTTCGCGACACCGGCGAAGGTGCGGTGGAGCCTCGTGCTGGAGACGGTCTGGCCCTGATCGAAGGGCTGGTCGCACAGTTGGGCGGCTCCATGGCTGTCGAGACGTCTAAAGGCGCGGGATTCGGCGTGCGGATCGGCCTGCCCTCCGGCGCCGAGCGCCTGAACTGATCGAGCGAAACCCGGTGTGATCCCATTGAGGTGTCAGCTTGGCGTAAGCCAGGACGTCGTCCCTCGCCCGGTGTTCCCCATGCCCTCGTCGCTCCCGTCGCCGTCTCGCCGTTCGTTGTTGGGAGGAGCCGGACTTCTGGCGGCCAGCTTCATGGTCTCGGCCCGCTCGGCATCGGCAAAGGACGCCCGGGCTCGCCACGCCGCCCGCATCGACGATCTGATCTCCCGCATGACGATCGAGGAAAAGGCGGGCCAGTTGAGCCTGTTCAACGACCCCTTCCGGTTCCGGCCGCAAGAGATCAATCCGGTCGACAAGGACGGCGATCCAGCGCGCCTCGCCGAAATGATCCGAAAGGGTGAAGTGGGGTCGCTGTTCAACGGGGTCGGGGCCGCCGGGGCCCGCACGATCCAGGACATTGCGGTGAAGGAAAGCCGTCTGGGTGTCCCTCTGCTGTTCGCGGCAGACGTGATCCACGGACTGTTCACGGTGTTCCCGGTCCCGCTGGGAGAGGCTGCAGCATGGGACGCAGGGCTGGCGGAACGGACCGCCCGGGCCGCTGCGCGCGAATCCGCCGCTTCGG
Organism: Caulobacteraceae bacterium; assembly: GCA_019748055.1. Lineage (GTDB taxonomy): Bacteria > Pseudomonadota > Alphaproteobacteria > Caulobacterales > Caulobacteraceae > Brevundimonas. Next base: position 58,423 of record JAIEQC010000005.1, read on the forward strand.
GCATCCACCAGACCTATGCGCCGATGGTCGACGTCGGCCGAGACCAGCGCTGGGGACGAGTCGTCGAGGGAGCCGGCGAGGACGTCTTCTTGGGGTCGGTGCTCGCCGCCGCGCGCGTCCGGGGCTTCCAGGGCCCCGATCTGACGGCGAAGGACGCCGTGCTGGCCACCCCGAAACATTTCGCAGCTTACGGCGCCGCTGAGGCGGGCCTCGATTACAACACCGTTGACATGTCCGAGCAGCGGTTGAGAGGCGTGTATTTGCCGCCCTTCAAGGCCGGGTTCGATGCGGGCGCCCTGTCGACCATGAGCGCCTTCAACGAGGTGAACGGCGTTCCAGCGACCGGAAGCGAGTGGTTGCTCACGGACATCCTGCGAGAAGAGTGGGGTTTTGAGGGCTATGTCGTCTCCGACTTCACCTCAGGGGAAGAACTGATCGCCCACGGCTTCGCCGAGGATGGCCGGGACGCCGCGCGGATCGCCCTGCTGGCCGGGGTCGACATGAGCATGGTCTCGGGCCTGTACAACGCGCACATTCCGGATCTGGTGGCCAGGGGCGACGTGCCCCTGGCGGTCGTCGACCGATCGGTTCGTCGGGTGCTGGGGGTGAAGGCGGCGCTCGGGCTGTTCGACGATCCGTACAAGGGCGCCGACGTAGAGATCGAGCGGCGCGAGGTGAACGCAGGCGAGCACCACGCGCTCGCCCGTAAGGCCGGTCGGAAGTCGGTCGTGATGCTCAAGAACGAAGGCGACCTGCTGCCGCTGCCGAAGACGGGCAAGCGCATCGCCGTGATCGGTCCCGCGGCGGATGACGACGTCTTCGGTCCCTGGACGATCTGGGGCGACCGCAGTCGCGCCGTGTCCTTGGAAAGCGGTCTGCGAGCGGCCCTGGGCCCCGACGCGCTTCTGACCTTCGTGCGGGGCGCTGACCCCGAAGCCGCCATAGTCGGCGGCGTAGAGGCGGCGGTCGCGGCCGCTCGGGCGGCGGACGTGGTGATCCTGGCGGTCGGGGAGTCGACGCCGATGTCGGCTGAGGCCCAATCGCGGGCAGAGATCGTGGTGCCGGAACCCCAGCAGGCGCTGGCGGAAGCGGTGAAGGCCGTCGGCAAGCCGACCGTGGTGCTGCTGAGGACGGGGCGTGGGTTGGCTCTCAAGGGCGCGATCAGGGACGCCGACGCGATCCTTGTGACATGGTTTCTGGGCAGCCAGCACGGGCACGCGCTGGCCGACCTGCTCTTCGGAGACCATGCGCCGCAAGGCCGTCTGCCGATCAGTTTTCCCCACGTGTCGGGGCAGCAGCCTTTCCACTATGACCACAAGCCGACCGGGCGCCCTGCCGATCCCGCGCCCCCGCGCGAAGAGTATCGGACCCAGTTCCGAGAGGCGCCCCACAGTGCCGCCTTCGCCTTCGGTCATGGTTTGACCTACGGCCGCGTGACCTATGGCCCGACCCAAACGTCGACGGCGACGATGCCATGGGACGGTCGACTGGAAGTCGCCGTCGATGTCAGCAACGCCGGCAGGGTCGCAGCTGAGGAAACCGTTCAGCTCTACGTGAGGGACCGCGTGGCCCGCCTGACCAGACCGGTGCGCGAGCTCAGGGGATTTCGGAAGGTTCGGCTGGCGCCCAGCGAGACGAGGCGGGTCGCTTTCGAGATCGACCGAACCGCGCTCCTGTACATGGGCCCGGAAAACCGGTGGACCGTCGAACCGGGCGAGTTCGACGTCTGGCTTGCGCCGAACGCTCAGGCGGGCGAGCCCGCCCGGTTCGAGTTGACGCGCTGACGCGTCTACTGCTCCTGCATCACGCGGCGGGCGTTCACCGCAAAGGTCTGGGCATCGTCGAAATAGCCCTGCTTGCCCGTCGAGGCGGCGCACACCTGTTCACGCACGTCCTCGACGAGCGAGCCGGAGTTGATCGTCTCCCACGATCCGTCACCGACGAAGTCTTCCGACGCCGAGCTGCCGTCGATGTAGAAGAAGGACGACCGGATCGTCTGGTACCGGGGTCGCGAGCAGTCGATGTCGATCAGCGACGTTGCCCAGTCGAACTGCCCCGGGTCGGACTGGCCGGTCACGAGGGCCGTGTTGATCCGACGTATATTGCCGGTGACCCTCATCGAACTCCAATCCACGGCCATGACGGCCGCGTCGGACACGGCGACGGCCTCCCATTCTTCAGCGACGGCCGCGCCCGCGCTGAGAACCAAGGCTGCCGCCCCAAGAATCATCGACTTCATGTCTGCCCTCCCGGCAAGTTGAACCCGGTGCAATCTGCGCCTCGGCTGCAAGAACGTCGAGGTCCGCGTCGCCCACGATTCCTGACGATCAGCCTGCCAGAACCTCGGGCGTGAGGCGCAGCAGCAGAGCGCCGCCCTGCCCGACGGCGGCCAAGCGGCTGGAGGCATGACCGAGGACGTTGGCGGCGTAGACCTCATAGAGGGCGATGCGGCCCTCCAGGAAGGCCGGGTCGCCCTGGCCCGCGTCCAGCTCCGCTCGCGCTTCCAGCGCGCCGCGCGCCAGCAGCCAGCCGCCGATCACGTCGCCCATCAGCCTAAGATAGGCGTCAGCCCCAGCCAGCACGTCGGCGGCCCGCGCCGGGTCGGCCTTGGCGTCCAGCAGCCACAGGGTGGCGTCCTCGACCGCCTCGATCGCGGCGCCCAGCCGCTCCACCGGCTTACCGGCATACAGGCGCGGCAGGCGGGCCAGATCGGCTTTCATCTCCGCGATGATCGCCCGCGCCGAGGCGCCGCCGTCCTGTCCCAGCTTGCGGCCGACCAGATCCATCGCCTGAATGCCGTTGGTGCCTTCATAGATCGGCGCGATCCGTGCGTCGCGATAGTGCTGGGCCGCGCCCGTCTCCTCGATGAAGCCCATGCCGCCGTGGACCTGAACGCCCATGGACGCTACCTCGACGCCGACGTCGGTCGACCAGGCCTTGGCGATCGGAGTCAGAAGATCCTCTCGACCCTTCCAGTGCCGGCGCGCCTCCTCGTCCGGCGCGTGCCGCGCCAGATCGGCTGCCACGCCGCAAGAGAGGCAGATGGCGCGCGCGGCGGCGATCTTGGCCTTCATCACGCCCAGCATGCGCCGCACGTCCGGGTGATCGACGATCGGCGCACCGGATTCTCCGGTGAACGCGCTGCGGCCCTGGCGGCGGTCGAGCGCATAGGCCAGCGCCGCCTGATAGGCCCGCTCCGCGATGCCGACGCCCTCGACGCCTACGGCCAAGCGCGCGGCGTTCATCATGACGAACATGTGCGACAGGCCCTCGTTGGGCCGACCGACCAGCTCCGCCGTCGCGCCCTCATAGGCCATCACGCAGGTGGGCGAGGCGTGGATGCCCAGCTTGTGCTCCACCCCCACTGGCCGGAAGGCGTTGCGGTCGCCCAGCGAGCCATCCGGCTTCACCAGGAACTTGGGCGCCAGGAACAGGCTGATCCCCTTCGGTCCCGGGGGCGCGTCCGGAAGGCGGGCCAGCACCAGGTGGATGATGTTGTCGGTCGCGTCGTGGTCGCCCCAGGTGATGAAGATCTTCTGGCCGGTCAGGGCATAGGTCCCGTCGCCTTTGGGCACGGCCGTGGCCGTTAGCGCGCCCAGGTCCGAGCCGGCGCCCGGCTCCGTAAGGACCATCGCCCCGGTCCACTCGCCGGAGACGAGGCGGGTGAGATAGGTCTCCTTCTGCGCCTCGGTGCCGTGCTCCTCCAGCGCCTCGATGGCGGCCAGCGACAGCATGGGGCACAGGCCGAACGCCATGTTTGCCGCGTGCACCGTCTCATAGGCGGCCAGTTCAAGCGCCTTGGGCAGGCCCTGCCCGCCCGCGTGGACCGGCGCTGCCAGCCCCAGCCAGCCGCCCGCGGCGAACTGACGATAGGCGTCGGCGAAGCCCGGCGCGGCCGTCACTGCGCCGTTGGCGTAGTGCGCGCCGGCCTGGTCGCCGGGACGGTTCAGCGGCGCGAGCACGTCCTGCGAAAACTGCCCCGCGGCCTCCAGCACGGCGGCGACCACGTCGTCGTCGCAGTCGGGAAAGGCGCCGGTCGCCAGCGCCTGATCGAGGCCGGCGACGGACTTGAGGGTGAAGGAGATCTCCCGCAGAGGGGCGCGATAGGTCATGTCGTGTCTCGGTTTCTGTCGGGCGTCTTGGCGAAGCGGCGCCGATGGCCCAAGGTGACCCTGTGCCGCAGCGGAAGGGAAGTCCCATGAGCGAACCGCGTCATCGCTATTCGACCGTTTCCCTGACCCTGCACTGGGTGACGGCGGCGCTGGTCGTGACCCAGATCGTGCTGGTGACGCTGGCCGAACAGAACGAAGGACCGGGCGCACGCGAGTTGATCGGGCTGCACAAGTCGGTGGGCCTGACGATCCTGGTGCTGACGCTGGCGCGGCTGGGCTGGCGCGCGGCGAATCCGGCGATCGCCCTGCCGTTCGGCACCCCGGTGTGGCAGCGGATTCTGGCGCGGGCGACCCACGTCGGCTTTTATCTTCTGCTGATCGGCATGCCTCTGGGCGGCTGGGCGGCGTCTTCCGCCGCGGGGCGCGAGATCGAGTTTTTCGGTCTGTTCAACTGGCCTCTGCTGCCGATCGGCGGCGGTCGGGAGGCCGCGGGACGCTTCATGGACATGCACGAACTGGCGGCCAAGGCGCTGTACGTGCTGCTGTTCCTGCACTTGGCTGGTGCATTGAAGCACCATTTCCTGAACCGCGACGACGTCCTGCACCGGATGCTGCCCTTCATACCCCGACGGCCGTGATTTGCCGCCGGGTCGTGGTGGCCGCACCACTGGCGCTGCTGACGGCGGGCTTGGGTCGGACCGGAACGTGGGTGATTGAGCGCGAGGGGTCGTCCATACGCCTGTCGCTTGGCGCGTTCGGCGTGCGCTCCAGCGGACGGTTCGAGAGTTGGTCCGGTCAGGTCGCATTCGATCCGACGCGACCCGCGGCGACGCGGGCGACGGTGGTGGTGCAGACCGCATCCCTGAGGCTCAGCCCGGCGGTGGCCACAGATCGCGCCCTGGGGCCGGGCTTCCTGGACGCCGAGCGGCACCCGACCATCAGGCTGGAGCTGTCGTCGCTGACGCCCCTGGGCGGCGAGCGTTGGACGGCCCGGGCGGACCTCACCTTACGGGGGGTGACCCGGTCGATCACCTTCCCCGCGGACTTGCGCGTCGACGGCGACCGGGCGCAGATGACCGGCGGATTCGACGTCGACCGCGCGGCTTTCGGCATCGGAACTTCGGGACCGTGGAATCGGGCAGTCTCCAGACAGGTCAACGTTCAGGTCTCGCTCACTGCGCGGCGGGCGGCGTGACGGCGGCGGCAATCGACGCGGCGGCGCGCGCGCTGAAGGCCGGGGGTCTGGTGATCCTGCCCACCGAGACGGTCTACGGGCTGGGCGCCGACGCCGCGAACCCGGACGCCGTGGCCCGGGTGTTTGAGGCCAAGGGGCGCCCGCGGTTCAATCCCCTGATCGCCCACGTGGCGGACGCCGCCCAGGCTGAGCGGATCGCCGTCTTCGACCTGACCGCGCGCCGACTGGCCGAGGCCTTCTGGCCGGGGCCGCTGACCCTGGTCCTCCCGGCGCGGTCCGCCGCGGGCGTCTGCGACCTGGCACGTGCGGGGCTGGACAGCGTGGCCGTGCGCGTGCCCGGCCACTCCAAGGCCCGCGACGTGATCGCGGCGTTCGGAGGGGCCGTGGTGGCGCCGTCCGCCAACCGCTCCGGCCGTCCCAGCCCGACGACCTTCGCCGACGCCATGGAGGAGACGGGCCACGCCGTCGCCGAGGCCATCGACGGCGGCCCCTGCGCCGTCGGACTTGAAAGCACCGTGGTCTCGGTCATGGACGGCCGCACGGCCCTGCTGCGCCCCGGTGCCGTGACGCGCGCCGAGGTCGAATCGGTCGCCGGGGCCCTCAGCGACGCGGGCGACGGTCGCCGTTCACCGGGCCGAGTCGCCGTCCACTACGCGCCGGACGCGCCCGTGCGCATCGAAAGCCGCGCGGTGGCGCCCGGTGAAATCCTGTTGGGCTTCGGCCCCGGCGTGGGCGAAACGCGGTGGAGTCTGAGTCCCGACGGAGACCTTCGGGAAGCGGCGGCCAATCTTTTCCGACGCTTGCGAGAAGCCGATCGTGAGCGGCCTTTGGCGATCGTCGTCGCGCCCATTCCCCGCGAGGGGCTGGGCGAAGCCATTTTCGACCGACTTCGTCGCGCGGCCGGGCATGTGGGCTAGACGCACGGCTTCGCGCCGGCATCGATGAATGAACCCACGGGCTGAGATCGGACGGACTCTTCCCGAGTTTCGCGCGCGACAACCTGCACCGACGTTGGGCTTACTGCTCCCGTCGGAGCATGCTAGCCCTTTGGAACCGTCATTTTTCGGAGTGAAATCGTGCGCCAACCCGCCTCGTCGATCCGCAAGTTCTTGGGGGGCTCGGCCGCCCTCGGCGTCGTTTTGTTCGCCACGGGAGCCTGGGCGCAGCAGGCCCCGCTGATCCAGCCCGGCGCGCCCGGTCAGGCCAGTCGGACGCTGGAGGGACGCGAAGCCGCGCGCATCGCCGACAACCGCTACTCCGACGCCGACGTGGACTTCATGCAGGGCATGATCATGCACCACGGTCAGGCGCTGGAGATGGCGGCGCTGGTCCCCGGCCGCACCAACAACGCGCAGATCATCGCGCTGGCCGGCCGCATCGACGCCTCTCAGGAGGACGAGATCGCCTTCATGCGCGGCTGGCTGACCGAGCGTGGTGAAGAGGCCCCCATGCCCATGCCGACGACCGGCGGCGACCACTCCGCGCACGGCGGCCACGCCGGAATGGATCACTCCGCCCACTCGATGCACGCCAACATGCCCGGCATGGCCTCGACCGAGCAGATGGCGCAGCTGGCGGCGGCCCAGGGCGCCGAGTTCGATCGCCTGTTCCTGCAGATGATGATCCGCCACCACGAGGGCGCGGTGACCATGGTGTCGGACCTCTTGGCGCGCGGTGGTTCGGCCTACGATCCCGTGCTGTTCCGCTTCGTCAACGACATCACGAACGAGCAGCAGGCCGAGATCAACCGCATGACGGCGATGGCTCGCGCCGCTTCGCCCGACCCGCGCACCAACCTGCGCGCCGGCTTTCGGGACGCCGAGGTCGCAGTGTCCAACATGACCCTGCTGGCCAGCCTGCCCAAGCCCGCCGGCTTCTTCGACCCGACCAACCCCGAGGGCCTTCCGCCCCGAGCCGGTGAAGACGTGGGCCGTCGGGCGCCCTTCCTAAGCTTCTCCAACACCGACATGGCCTTCCAGGGCGACCTGCTGGCGGTCGGCAACTATCACGGCATCAACCTGTACCGGATCGGCGAGGATCCGGCCCCGACCCTGATCAGCTCGATCGTCTGCCCGGGCGGTCAGGGCGACGTCTCGATCGTCGGCGATCTGATGCTGATGTCGGTGGAATCGACCCAGGGCCGCGTCGACTGCGGTCGCGAGGGCGTGGGACCGGAGCCCAGCGCCGAGCGCTTCCGCGGCTTGCGCATCTTCGACATCTCCGACCCGGTCCGCCCGGTGCAGGTCGGTCAGGTCCAGACCTGCCGCGGCTCGCACACCCACTCAGTCGTGGCGGCCGACGACCGCCGCCTGATCGTCTACAACTCCGGCACCGCCGGCGTCCGCAGCGAGCAGGAACTTGCCGGTTGCGTCACCGGCGCGCCGGGCGACCCGCGGACGGCCCTGTTCCGCGTCGACGTGATCGAAATCCCGCTGGCCGACCCGTCGCGCTCGCGCATCATCGACAGCCCGACCGTCTTCGCCGATGAGGAGACGGGCGCCGTCGCCGGCCTGTGGGCGGGCGGCGACCACGGTGCGGGCACCCAGACCACGGCCCAGACCAACCACTGCCACGACATCACCCTGTTCCCGACGCGGAACATCGCCGGCGGCGCCTGCTCGGGCAACGGGATCCTGTTCGACATCTCCGATCCGCGCGCGCCCAAGCGGATCGACGCGGTCGTCGACCAAGGCTTCGCCTACTGGCACTCGGCCACCTTCAACAACGACGGTGACAAGGTGGTCTTCACTGACGAGTGGGGCGGGGGTGGACGTCCGCGCTGCAGGGTCCAGGACCCCATGACCTGGGGCGCCAACGCCATCTACGACATCGTCGACGGAAAGCTGGTGCATCGCGGCTACTACAAGCTGCCGGCGGCTCAGACGGATCTGGAGAACTGCGTCGCCCACAACGGCTCGTTGATCCCGGTGCCCGGCCGCGACCTCTTCGTCCAGGCCTGGTACCAGGGCGGCCTGTCGATCAGCGATTTCACCGACTCCTCCAACGCCCACGAGATCGCCTATTTCGACCGCGGCCCGGTGAACGCCGAGCGTCAAGGGTCGGGCGGCTACTGGTCCGTCTACTGGTACAACGGCAAGATCTACGGCTCTGAGATCGGCCGCGGTCTGGACGTCTTCGCCCTGACCCCCAGCGAGCATCTGACGGCCAACGAGATCGCGGCCGCCCAGATGGCCGACGAGGGCGGCACGGTGAACCCGCAGCAGCAGTTCCCCGTCCGCTGGCCTGCCCACCCGGTCGTGGCCCGCGCCTATCTGGACCAGTTCGCCCGCGACGGCGGCATGGACGCGACCCAGATGGCCCAGATCACGGCCGCGCTGGACCAGGCGGCCCCGCTGGTCGAATCCGGTCGCAAGGACCCGGCTGTGGCCGCCCGCCTGCGCGGCCTGGCCGACGCCATCACTCCGCGCGGCACTGACCAGACGGCCAAGCGCATGCGCGGCCTGAAGGAGACCCTGACCGGCATCGCCGCGATCGTGGGATAGGAACCAGCGTTCCGCTGAGGGTCAGCCGTTGCGCTCGACGATGACCCTCAGCACCGCCTCGGCCGCGATCTCCGACGGGTCGCGGCCGCCTCGGCCCATCAGGTCCAGCGCCGCCGTCTGCCGCCCCGCCTGATCGGCCCGCGCCGCCGGATCATCCAGCAGCCGCCCGACCTCGGCGGCGAAGGCTTCCGGCGTGGCGTCCTTCTGGATCAGCTCGCGGGCGATCTCCTCGTCCGCGGCGTGGTTGAACAGCGTCGCATACCTGCCGGTGAAGAACGGCCGCATGATCGCATAGCTCAGCGGCTGGAACCGGTAGCCGATCACCATCGGCGCCCCGGCCAGCGCCAGCTCCGTGGACACCGTCCCGCTGGTCGCCATCGCCACCGTCGCGGCTTTCATGGCGGCGTACTTCTCCGCCTCGTCCACCTCGTGAATGGGGACGCTCCAGCCCGCTAGCTCGGCCCGCACCTGCGCCGCCACGGTCCCGGCGACCGCCACGGCCACCTCGAGCTCCGGCCGCGCCGCCGTCAGTCTCGCGACCGCCTCGCCGTAGACGGGCGTCATCAGCCGGATCTCGCTAGGCCGACTGCCCGGCAGGACCAGCAGCAGGGGCGCATCCGCCGCGATCCCCCGCGCGGCCCGGAACACGGCCGGATCGGCCCAGCCCATGTCGACGTGCAGTGCCTGCGACCCGACGACGGTCGTTGCCAGACCCTCCTTCTCGAACCACGGCGCGTCGAAAGCATACAGCGCCAGCAGATGATCCACCGCCCCCGCCAGCGTCTTCGCCCTCCCGGGCCGCGACGCCCACACTTGCGGCCCGACGTACTTGATCAAAGGCACGTCGGGCATGACCTCGCGGATCGCCTTTGCCACCCGGATCGTGAAGCCCCAGCTGTCGATCAGCACCACGGCGTCCGGCCGCTCCGCCTGCGCCAGCGCGACGGTGTCCGCCACCCGACGCTTGACCGTACCGTAGGCCTTCAGTCCCTCCAGCCAGCCGAGAATGGACAGTTCGGCGATGTCGAACGGGCTATCCACGCCCTCAGCCGCCATGGCAGCACCACCCACGCCGACGAAGGCCACCGCGTCAGCCAACCTCGCCTTCAATGCCTTCGCCAACCCGGCGCCCAAGGCGTCGCCGGAGGCCTCGGCCGCCACCAGCATCACCTTCAGCGGCCGGCTCACCCTTCGCCCCAGACGTAGAGGCCAAGCCGGTCGGCAGCCTCCACGATCGCTCTGCGGTCGATCAGGATCAGCCGCCCCACCTTGCCGCCGACGCCCGCCAGCCCGGCCGCCGCAGCCATCTCGATCGTCCGCGCCCCGATCACCGGCATGTCCACCCGCAGGTCCTGGATCGGCTTCGGCGCCTTGCCCAGCGCACCCTTCAGCGCGCCGGGTGATCCGCGCAGATCCGCCGGCAGACCGGCGACGCGCGTCAGCATGGCGTCCGTCCCCTCCTGCGCCTCCACCGCCAGCACCAGGCCGTCGCAGACCACCGCGCCCTGCCCCACGTCCAACTCACCGGACTTCTCGGCGACGTGCAGCGCCTTCCGCAAGTCCGCCAGTTGCGCCGCATCCGGCATGACGCGTCCCAATGCCCCGGCCGGCAAGGTCTCGTCGCCCAGAATGTCGTCGGCCCCTTCGACCGCGTAGCCCTCGCCCTCAAACACCGACAGGATTTTGCGCAGCAGGGCGTCGTCCCCCTGCTGTGCGGCCTTGACGATGCCCGGAAGCAGGGTCGCGCCCTTGAAATCGGGCTTCAGGGACTTGAAGTCCGGACGGCTGACCGTGCCCGCGAGGCACACCGCCTCACAGCCCGCCTTTTTCATCGCCGAAAGGATGCCGCCGATCTGCGCCATGCCCATGTCGACGCCGTCCCGCGTCGCCAAAGCCGGATCGGCGAAGCCCGCCAGCCTGATGACGAACAGCGGCCGTCCCTCGGCCTCGCACCGCGCCGCCACCGCGAGCGGCAGATCGCCGCCGCCCGCGATCAGACCCAGCTTCGGCGCGGTCATTCGCCCGGCAGTGCGACGGGGCGCCGCGTGTCCTCGCGGATGAAGGCGATGATCTCCTGGATCTCCGGCAGGTCGGCATAGGCGGCCTGCGCCGCGTCCAGCCGCTCGAAGAACAGGCCCGGGGCCTCGAAGATGTCGCGATATGCCGCCAGCAGCCGCCGCACCTCGACCTTGCCGTAGCCCTTCCGCTTCAGCCCGATCAGGTTCAGCCCATGCAGCCGCACATGATTTCCCCAGGCGGAGCCGTACGGGATCACGTCCCGCGTCACCGCCGACAGCCCTCCGACGATGGCGCCCTGCCCCACACGTCCGAACTGATGCACCGCGCATAGCCCGCCCAGGAAAACCCGGTCCCCGACGCGCGTGTGACCGCCCAGCGTCGCGTTGTTGGCGAACGTCACGTTGCTGCCGACGACGGCATCGTGCCCTACGTGAGCGCCCGTCATGAACAGGCAGTCGTTGCCGACGGTCGTCAGTTTCCGGTCGCCCGGGGTGCCGCGGTTGAAAGTCGAGTGCTCTCGGATCGTGCAGTTCTTGCCGATTTCCAGCGCCACCGGCTCGCCCCTATAGCCGCCGTGCTGGGGGTCGCCGCCCATGACGCAGAAAGGGTGGATGGTGGTGCCTGCGCCGACCGTCGTGTCCTGCTGGATAACGACGTGGCTGGCCACACGAACCCCTTCCTCCAGCCTGACGCGCGGACCGATGATGGACCACGCGCCGATCTCGACGTCGTCGGCCAGTTCGGCGGCGGCGTCCACCTGCGCGGTCGGATGGATGGTCATCAGGCGACCGGCTGGTCCACGGTGACGGCCATGGCCATGAACTCGGCCTCCGCCGCCAGCTTGCCGTCGATGAAGGTCTCGCCCCGGAACTTGTAGGCGTCGCCGCGCGCCCGGGTCACCTTGACCTCCATGCGCAGCTGGTCGCCAGGCCGCGCCGGCCTGCGGAAACGGACGCCGTCGATCGACATGAACATGATGACCTTGTCGGCCACGTTCACGTCCAGCGTCTTCGACATCAGCAGGGCGCCGGTCTGGGCCATGGCCTCGACGATCAGCACGCCAGGCATGACCGGATCGATCGGGAAATGACCGGGAAAGAAGGGCTCGTTGTGCGTGACGTTCTTGATTCCGACGATCGACGTGGCCGGTGCGAAGTCTTCGGCCCGATCAACCAGCAGGAAAGGATAGCGGTGCGGCAGGCGCCGCATCACCTCGGCATAGTCGATGCTGGCGTCGTCGCTCATCCGTCCGTCTTTCCGCGGGCCTTCCCTGACGCCTGTTTGGCCAGCCAGACGGCCTCGCGCAAGGACTCGCGCAAGGGCTTGGCCGGATAGCCCGACCACGTCTCGCCCGCCGGCACGTCCTTGAGGATTCCGGCGCCTGCGGCGATGCGCGCCCCTTCGCCGATGGTGATGTGGTCTCCCACGCCGGCCCGACCGCCGAACAGCGCCCTGTCCCCGACCTTCACCGAGCCGGAAATGCCCGTGAATGCGGCCATAAGGCAGCTTCGTCCGACCACGCAATTGTGGGCGATCATCACCAGATTGTCGATCTTCGTACTCTCACCGACGACGGTGTCTTCGAACGCTCCACGATCGACGCACGAGTTGGCGCCGATCGTCACGCGGTCCTGGATGATCGCCCGCCCGAGCTGCGGCACATCCACCGGACCTTCAGCGGAGACTGCGGCCCCGAAGCCTGCTTCGCCTATGCGTACGCCGGACGAAAGCTTCACCCTGTCGCCAATCAGGGCAAAGAACAGGCTGACGTTCGCGCCGATGACGCAATCCCGACCGATCTGGACACCCGGCCCGATGACCGTGTTCGGACCTATGGACGTGCCTCGGCCGATGCGAGCGCCCTCGCCGACGACGACGCCCGGCCCGAATGTGACGCTCGCGTCCTCTGCGGACGCTTCCGGCACGACCGCGACGAACCGACGAGGTTGGATCAACAGATCCGCCGCTTTGGACCACGCCGCCTGGGGCGTCGCGGTGACGATCACGGCGGCTGCGTCCGGAGCGCTCTCGGCCGCGTCGGCCCGGACGAAGACGAGACCGGCCCGGGTCGCCGTCAACGCGGCCTTGAGCTTGCGATCAGACAGGAAAGATGCCGACGAGGCGTCCGCCGAAGCCAGCGGCGCGACCGACGAAATCAGACGTTCCCCGCCTCTCAGAACCTCACCGCCGACCAGATCGGCAAGCTCTCGAACGGAGCGCGGCGGCAAGGTCTCGAAGAAGCGGGAATCCGGCAAGGTCGACCTTACTGGCCCGGAACCTGGACCGGCGGGGTCATGCGCGTGAAGCTCAGCGACGGCAGGGCTCCGTTCAGGCGCTGGATCACGACGTCGGTGATGTCCATGGCCGGGTTCATCTCGATCACGGCCTCACGAGACAGCAACAGTCCGCAGCCGCGTTCCTGATAGACCGCAACCAGGATCGGGTCGGTGGCCTGGGCGATGGCGCGCAGCTGCATGTTCAGCGTGTACTCCAGCTCGGACTGGCGCTGTGCCTCCAGCTGCTGGGCTTCACGGATTCGTTGCTGCACGGCCTGGCCGCGCTGGGCGTATTCCTGCTCCGGGATCGTGCCGCGCCCTTGTTCCAGTGCGGTGATCTCGGATTCGATGGCCTGTGCGTAAGGCTGCAGTTCCATCGACACCTGCTCAGACAGCACGCGCATGCCGTCGCGTACCGAGTTTCCGACGGTGGACTGGGCCAGCAGCCGTTCGTTGTGGAACACGCACACGCCCGGGATCACCGGGCCGGGATTGGCGGGGCCCTGTGCCTGCGCGGCAGACTGGCCGGCGAACAGGAGGGTCAGAGCGAACGCGCCGAAAGCTACGGTCTTCATGTCATCAAGCCTTTGAGTGGCCCCCTGTCGAGGGGTCTAGAACTGGGTCGACGTCGAGAAGCGGAAGTTCTCTGTCTTGTCGAACGGTTGCTGCGAGAAGGGCTGAGCGAGATCGAAACGAATTGGCCCCATGGGCGAACGCCAATGAATGCTCACACCGAGCGCGCCACGGAAGTCCAGCTCATCATTGATTCGGGTGCTGGGAAGGCCAGTCGATGGGTCCGTCGTATAGCGTTCGTCCAGCAACCCCAGCGTTCCGACGTCGACGAAGGCGGAGGTACGAATGCCGTACTCCTCCGGCAACCCATTCGGGATGGTCAGTTCGACGGTGCCGACGACGTAGAAGTTCCCGCCGAGCGCGTCGGTGGTCAAAAGATCGCGCGGTCCCATCCCCGCCGTTTCGTACCCACGGAAGCTGTTTCCGCCCTTGAAGAAACGATCGTTGATGCGGATCGGATCGCCGGCCCAGCCGGTCACATAGCCGGTTTCGAGCCGGGCGGTGACCACCCACTCCGGCGTGATGCCGTGGAATGCCGAGACTTCCGCCTCGGTCTTAAGGTAGTTCACGTCCCCACCGATGCCTGCGAGGTCTTGCCGGAGACTGCCGCTCCAACCACGCGTAGGCCGGATCGGGTCATTTCGGCGGTCCACCAGAAGCGTGTAGCCGATCGACGAGTTCACGAACGATCCCACCTGGTCGCATAGTGCGGACGACCCTCCGGCTGCGGAGCCGCAGAAGCCGGTCGGAACGATGATTTCGTCCTCGCGGAGGAAGTAACGACCGCTGATCGCCGTGTAGCCGTTCAGCGGATACGACAGCCGCAGACCGGCGCCGGTCGAGCGATAGTCGTAGGAGGAAAACTCGCTGAGATCGAAACGTTGGTGGAACAGGTCGAAGCCGGCGCGGAGGTCGCGCCCCAGGAACTTGGGCTCCGTGAAGCGGAAGTCGACGTTCTGGCGCAGCGAGCCCCACTCAACACGGGCGACGACGTTCTGGCCACGACCGCGGAAGTTGCTTTCCGAGACGCCGAGGTTGACGACGAAGGAGTCGTATGAGCTGAAGCCGGCGCCGACCGAAAGTTCACCGGTCGGCTGTTCTTCGACCTTGACGTTGACCACCGTTCGGTCGGGTTCAGAGCCGCGGACTTCCTCGACCGTGACGTCCTTGAAGAACCCCAGCGCCCGCAGATTGTTGCGTGAGCGTTCCAGAAGCTGACGATTGAAGGCGTCGCCTTCCGTCAGCGTAAGCTCCCGCCGGATGACCGGATCTATGGTCCGGGTGTTGCCGACGACGTTGATCCGCTCGACGTAGACCCGCTCGCCCTCGCGCACGTTGAACACCACATCCACGGTGTCCGTGTCGGGATTGACGGCGAACCGAGGTTCGATCTCCACGAAGGCGTAACCCGCCGAGCCCGCGGCATAGGTCAGGGCGTCGGTCGCCGACTCGATCTTGTCGCTCTCGTACAGATCGCCGGACCTGAACGGCAGGATGGCGGTCAACAGATCGGTGTTCAGGCGATCGTTCTCGGTCACCACCGAGACCTCGCCGAAATTGTACTTGTCGCCCTCGTCGACGGTCAGGGTGATGGCGAAGGCGTCGCCGGAGGGCGTCAACTCCGCCACGGCCGAAACGACGCGGAAGTCGTAGTAGCCGCGGTTGGTGTAGAAGTCCCTCAGCTGCTCGCGGTCATAATCGAGCCGGTTGGGGTCATAGTTGTCGTTCTGGCCGAAGATGCGCCACCAGGCCGACTGCTTGGTGACCATGACCTCGCGCAGGTCGTTGTCGGAGAAGGCTTCGTTGCCCAGGAAGGTGATCGACTGCAGCCCCGTTTCCGGGCCTTCATCGATCTCGAACACCACATCGACGCGGTTCTGTTCGAGACGGACGATCTTGGGCGTCACGTTCGCCGAGATGCGACCCGACAGACGATACAGTTCGACGATCTTGCCGACGTCTTCCTGAACGCGTGCGGGTGTGTATATCCCACGCGGCCGGATCGTCACTTCTTCGCGCAGCTTGTCGTCTCCGACGGAGCCGTTTCCTTCGAAGATCACCTGGTTGACGATCGGGTTCTCGACCACCTCAACGACCAGCACGCCATTCTGGACGCCCATCTGCACGTCCGCGAAAAGGCCGGTCCGCGACAGGGCCTGGACCGCAACGTTCAGAACCACTTCGTCGACGACGTCGCCGGGACGGATCGGAAGATAAGACAGGACCGTGGCGTCTTCGATCCGCTGATTGGCCCCGCGTACCTCGATCCTGTTGATCTGGACGCGCTCCTGGCCCGGGTCCTGCGCAACGAGGGGCGCGGGCTGAGCCGTCGGCGGCGCAGGCGGCGTCTGCTGCGCCAAAGCCGGACCGGCAAGGCCCGCGGCGATCACCAGGGCCAGAGCGCTGACGCGACCCGGAGTGCCGAAGGGGCCACGTTGGAAAGGAGAAGTCATGCTTGGTACCGTCGGGGGCTGGCGCCGGCTCACGAAGCGAGCCCGCCGAGGAAGGCGAAGAGATTGAGTTTCTGAAGGTCGTTCCAAGTGGCGAACAACATCAATCCCGCCAGCAAGGCAAGACCGACGCGGAAGCCCGCTTCCTGAACCGGCGCGGGGACTGGCCGTCGCGCCACAGCCTCATAGCCGTAAAACATCAGGTGCCCCCCATCGAGAACCGGAATCGGAAGCAGATTTACAAAGCCAATTCCGATCGAAACTAAGGCGACGAACTGAAGAAGCGTGAGGATGAGGTTGGCGCTGCGCACGCCCAGGTCGCCCTCGGACTGCACCGCCTGCTGGGTCACCCCGCCCGCGGCCTTGGCGATGCCAAGCGGACCGCTGAGCAGATCGCCGGATTCTCGTCCCGTCAGGATGCGTCCCAGATAGGTCAGGGTCGTGTCCAGGGTACTGCCGATCGCGGCCACTCCATGCCCCAGCGCCTCGACCGGGTTCAAGCGGCGGTAGGTGAAGTCGGCGGCGCTCAGCGGGCTGAGCTCCATTCCGATCCGGGCGATGCGCACGCGGCCTGCGATCTCGTCGTTCTCCATGACCCGCTGGGGCGTGGCGGTCAGGCGCAGCGTCTCCGCGCCGCGCCGGACGTCGAACGTCAGCGCCTCGCCCGCGCTCAGCACGACCTTGCGCGTGACCTCCTCGGCGGCGGCGACCGGCCGGCCGTCGATGGCCAGCACCAGATCGCCACGCTGGAAGCCGGCGGCGGCGGCGGGGGTGCCCGGCACGACCTGCGCCACGCGCGGGGCCGCCACCTGCTCGCCCACCCAGCTGAAGACGATCGTGAACAGCACCGCCGCGAGGATGAAGTTCGCCGCCGGGCCCGCGGCCACGATCAGGGCCCGCTGCCAGATCGGCTTGAAATGGAAATAGTCGCGCTCGGCGCCCGGGCCCCTCTCGGCGATCAGCCGCGCCTTCAGCTCGGCGAGACCGGCCTGGTCGGGCACACTGGAGGCGTCGAGGTCGCCCGAGAACTTCACGTAGCCGCCCAGCGGCAGGGCCGCGACGCGCCATTCGATGCCGTGGCGGTCCGTCCGGCTCCACAGCCGCTTGCCGAAGCCGATGGAGAACTGGTCGACCTTCACGCCGAAGGCGCGGGCGACCCAGAAGTGGCCCAGCTCGTGGATCGTCACCACCAGGCTGATGACCAGCAGGAACGGCACGACGTGCAGAAGCAGCGAGCCCGGGACGTCCAGCATGCCGTTCACCGCTCCTCCGCTCAGATCGCCAGCCGGTCGACGATCGACCGCGCCAGGCGCCTGGCGTCCGCGTCCACGGCGAGGGCCGCGTCGCAGGCGCAGACGTCGACCGAAGCCATGTCCCCCGACGCCGCCGCTTCGAGCGTTTCGGCGACGACTGCGGCAATATTGAGAAAGGCCAGACGGCGGTCAAGAAAGGCCAGGGCCGCCACCTCGTTGGCCGCGTTGAACACGGCCGGCGCCGCCCCGCCCGCCGCCAGCGCCTCGCGCGCCAGCCGCAACGCCGGAAACGCCTCCAGATCCGGCGCTTCGAAGGTCAGGCGCCCCAGCGCCGCCAGGTCCATGCGCGGCGCGGGCCACGCCAGACGCCCGGGCCAGGCCAAGGCCACGGCGATGGGCGTCTTCATGTCCGGCAGGCCCAGCTGCGCCAGCGTGGAGCCGTCGCGGTGCTCGACCAGGCTGTGAATGATGGACTCAGGATGCACCACCACGTCCACGCGGTCGGCCGGCATGTCGAACAGATAGGCCGCCTCGATCGTCTCCAGCCCCTTGTTCGCCAGGGTGGCGCTGTCGACGGAGATCTTGGCTCCCATGGACCACTTCGGGTGGGCCACGGCTTGCTCGGGCGTGATGTCCGCCATCTCGGCTCGCGTCCGGCCCCGGAACGGCCCGCCGGACGCGGTCAGGATCAGGCGTTCGACGCCTTCCGGCCGCCCGGCGTCGAAGACCTGGAAGATGGCGGAGTGTTCGGAATCGACCGGGATCAGCTTGCCGCCCGACGCCGCCACCCGCGCGATCAGCGCCGGGCCGCAGCAGACCAGGCTTTCCTTGTTGGCCAGCGCCAGCGTCGATCCCGTCGCAGCGGCCGCCCAGGCCGACTCCAGACCGGCGGCGCCGACGATGGCCGCCATGGTCCAGTCCACGGGCCGAACCGCAGCCTCCACCAGCGCCCCCTGCCCGGCCGCCGCTTCGATGCCCGAGCCGTCCAGCGCGGCGCGCAGGTCTTCCAGCCGATCCTCATGCGCCGTGACCGCCAGTTTCGCCTTCCAGCGCCGGGCCTGTTCCGCCAGCAGGCCGACGTTGGCGCCGCCGGTCAGCACCTCGACCTCGTACGCGGCTGAGCCCGCCGCCTCGCTCTGGGCCATCAGGTCCAGCGTCGACGTGCCGACGGACCCGGTGGAGCCCAGGATGGAGACCCGACGGCGGATCATGCCGCGCCGTCCATCATGATCAGCCCCAACCTGGCCGCAGCCAGCACGACGGCGGCGAACATCAGCCCGTCGACCCGGTCCAGCAAGCCACCATGGCCAGGGATCAGTCCGCCGGCGTCCTTGACGCCATATCTCCGCTTAAGCGCCGATTCCCATAGATCGCCGGCCATGGTCGCCAGCGCGCCGGCCAGTCCAAGCAGCAGACCCCACACCGGATGCGGCACGCCCAGACCGCCGGGAATGAGCATGGCCACCAGCCAACCCGCCACGGCTCCGGCGACGAGCCCGCCGACGAAGCCCGACCAGGTCTTGTTGGGTGAATAGCGCGGCCACAGCTTCGGCCCCTTAAGCAGGCTGCCGACCAGAAAGGCCATGACGTCTGCGGACCAAGCCACGACGAAAACCAGGATGGTCCAGCTCAGACCCATCCCGCTGTTCCCGTCGCGGAGCCAGATCAGCAGGATCGCGGGCCAGCCCAGGTAGAGCACGCCATAGGCCGCATCCAGGCCCTCCTGCCCGATGCGGCGCGCGAACACCCCGGCCAGGGCGGCGGCGAAGACCAGGGTCACCAAGGCGGGCGACAGGGCGACGTTGGCCGTCGCCGTCACCGCCAGCAGGGCCGCGCCGACCGCGCAGGCGATCGGGATCGGGCGCGCCGGAGCGCACATCTGGGCCCATTCCCGCGCCAGAACGGCGCAAGCGGCCAGCATGATCGCCAGGAACCACAGGTCGCCGGCCCAGATGGCCAGCACGGCCAGCGGCGCAAGAACCAGCGCCGACACCGCGCGGAGACCGAGGTTCCTCAGCGAGGGCATCAGGCGGTCACCGCGGGTCGTCCGCCATATCGTCGGTCGCGCCGCCGAAACGCCTCGACCGCCTCGCCCAGCGGCCCCTCGCCGTAGTCGGGCCACAGCACGTCCTGGAAGACGAACTCGGCGTAGGCGGCCTCCCACAGCAGGAAGTTCGACAGCCGCGCCTCGCCCGAGGTCCGGACGATCAGGTCCACCGGCGGTCCCTCACCGGTCGACAGAGCCCGATCCATCGTGTCCTCGTCGATGGCGTCGCCCGCCTGCACCAGCTTGCGCGCCGCGTCGACGATGTCGGCGCGTCCGCCGTAGTTGAAGGCGACCTGCAGACGGAACCGGTCGTTGCCCAGCGTCTCGGCCTCGGCCCGCTCCACGATCTCGGCGATGTCGGCGGGCAGGCCTTGGCGGCGGCCCAGCACCCGCACCTTGACCCCCTCGCGCTTCAGGCGGGCCAGGTCGCTGGCGACGTAGGCGCGAACCAGCCCCATCAGGTCGGACACCTCCTCGGCCGGGCGGCGCCAATTCTCGGTCGAGAAGCCGAACACCGTCAGGCACTGGATGCCGAACTTCGGCGCCGACTGGACCGTGCGCTTCAGCGCCTGCACGCCCTCGCGGTGACCAACGGCGCGGGGCAGGCCCCGGCGCTCGGCCCAGCGGCCGTTGCCGTCCATGATGATCGCCACATGGCGAGGGCCGAAGCCCGAGGAGAGTGCTGGGTCGCTCATTCGCGGACGCGGCCGGGGCGGGACCGCCTCAGACCTGCATGATCTCCGCTTCCTTGGCCTTCAGGGCCTCGTCGATGCGTTTGATGGCGGCGTCGGTGTCCTTCTGGACCTCGGCCTCCATCTTCTTCTGTTCGTCCTGGCTGATGTCGGACGCCTTCTCGGCCTTCTTCAGGTCGTCGTTGGCGTCGCGGCGGACGTTGCGGACGGCGATCTTCTGCTGCTCGGCGTACTTGCCGGCCAGCTTGGCCAGGTCGCGGCGGCGCTCCTCGGTCAGCGGCGGGATCGGGATGCGCAACGTCTGACCGTCGACGACCGGGTTCAGACCCAGCCCGGCGGCGCGGATGGCCTTCTCGACCGACACCACCATGCCGCGATCCCACACGCTGACCGAGATCATCCGCGGCTCCGGCACGCTGATCGCGGCGACGGCGTTCAGCGGCGAGGTGGAGCCGTAGGCCTCGACCATGACGGGGTCCAACAGGCCGGCGTTGGCTCGGCCGGTACGCAGGCCGTTGAACTCGCTCTTCAGCGCTTCCACCGCCTTGTCCATGCGGTCGCGGTAGGTCTTGAGGTCAGGCTTGGCCATGGAAACTTCTCTCGCGTCTTCTTGATCTTGTCAGGCGGTTTTGGCGTTGCGGATGACGGTGAACGCGCCTTCGCCGCGCAGGGTCCGCCGGAACGAGCCCTTTTCGCGGATGGAGAACACCACGATCGGGATGCCGGAGTCACGCATCAGGGCGACGGCCGAGGCGTCCATCACCTTCAGGTCGCGCGCCAGCACGTCGTGATAAGTCAGCTCATCATATCGGGTGGCGGTCGCGTCCTTCTTTGGATCGGCGGTGTAGACGCCGTCGACGCTGGTCCCTTTCAACAGGGCGTCGCAACCCATCTCGGCCGCGCGCAGGGCGGCGCCGGAGTCGGTGGTGAAGAAAGGCGCGCCCACGCCGGCGGCGAAGATCACGACGCGGCCCTTCTCCAGATGCCGCAGGGCGCGGCGACGCACATAGGGCTCGGCCACCGCGTTCATGACCAGGGCACTCTGGACCCGGGTCTGGACGCCGATCTTCTCCAGCGCCGCCTGCATGGCCAGGGCGTTCATGACGGTAGCCAGCATGCCCATGTAGTCGGCCGAGGCGCGGTCCATGTCGCCGGCCGCCTTGGACAGGCCGCGGAAGATGTTGCCGCCGCCGATGACCAGACAGATCTCGACGCCTTCGCGCGCGACCTCGGCCACGGCCTGGGCCACCTCGGCGACGGTCGCCATGTCGATGCCGTAGCCCTGGTCCCCCATAAGGACCTCGCCCGAGACCTTCAGCAGGACGCGCTTGTATCGGAACTCGCTGGGCGCGTCGGGCATGGGGAATCCATCGGTGGGCGGAAGGACGCCGGAATCGGCGGTCCCTTATAGACGAAGGGCGCGCCCGGCTTCAAAGCCCGGCGCGCCCTCGGCGTTCGGCTTTTCGGCCGATCAGCCCTTCATCATCGAGGCGACTTCGTCGGCGAAGTCCGGTCCCTCGACCTTCTCGACGCCTTCACCCAGCGCCAGACGGACGAAGCCGCCGATGTGCAGGCCGGGGTTCCCCAGCGCCTTGCCCTCTTCGGCGACCAGCTGCTCGATGGTCACGTCGGGATTCATGACGAACGGCTGCTTGGTCAGCACCACGTCCTTCTGGAACTTGGCGATCTGGCCGTCGACGATCTTGGCGATCATGTTCTCCGGGCGGCCTTCTTCCTTGGCCTTCTCGGTGAGGACCTGACGTTCCTTCTCGATGGCGGCCGGGTCCAGGTCGTCGGTGTTCAGCGACAACGGGCTGGTGGCGGCCACGTGCATGGCGATCTTGCGGCCCAGCTCGCGCAGCTTGGCCTTGTCGCCCGCGCCGTGAAGCGCGACCAGCACGCCGATGCGGCCGACGCCCGGCGACACCGCGTTGTGGACGTAGGTGGCCACGACGCCTTCGTCGACCGACAGGCGGGCGGCGCGGCGCAGCTGCATGTTCTCGCCGATGGTGGCGATCATGTTGGTCACTTCGTCCTGGACGGTCTTGCCGGCTTCCAGCTCGGCGCCGTGCAGGCCCTCGACGGTGGCGTGCTCCAGGCCCAGCTCGGCGAAGCGCTTGGCGGCGTTCTGGAACAGGTCGTTGCGGGCGACGAAGTCGGTCTCGGCGTTGAACTCGATGGCCGAGGCCACCTCGCCCGCGCCCACTTCCTTCGACGCGACGGCCACCAGGCCTTCGGCGGCGACGCGGTCGGCCTTCTTGGCGGCCTTGGACAGGCCCTTGGCGCGCAGCCAGTCGATCGCGGCTTCGATGTTGCCGTCGTTCTCCTGCAGGGCCTTCTTGCAGTCCATCATGCCGACGCCGGAGCGCTCGCGCAGTTCCTTGACGAGGGCGGCGGTGATCTCGGCCATGTTCAGTCTCCTGTAGTCGCTTCGTATGCGGGAACGGCCGGGCTGATATCAGCCCGGCCGCGCTGTTTTGTGTCAGGCGCGGCCTTCGGGCGAAGGCCGCAGGGCGATCAGCCCTCGGCCTTCTCGGTTTCGGCTTCGGCGTCCGCGGCGGGAGCCTCGGCCTCGGCGGCCGGAGCTTCGGCGGCGGCCTCCAACTCGGCGGCGACGTCTTCGGTGCCGGCCGGGGCGGCTTCGGCCTCGACCGGAGCGGCCTTGGCTTCACGCAGCATCGGCTCGACCGGCGCTTCCGAGGCGCCCAGGTCGATGCCCGAGGCCGAGGCGCCCGAGGCCAGACCGTCCAGGATCGCGTCGGCGATCAGGTCGCAGTAGGTCTGGATGGCGCGCGCGGCGTCGTCGTTGCCCGGGATCGGATAGGTGATGCCGTCCGGATCGCAGTTGGTGTCGAGGATGGCGATGACCGGGATGTTCAGCTTGCGGGCTTCCTGGATCGCGATCGCTTCCTTGTTGGTGTCGATCACGAACATGATGTCCGGCAGGCCGCCCATGTCCTTGATGCCGCCCAGCGACAGTTCCAGCTTGTCGCGCTCGCGCTGCAGGGTCAGCAGTTCCTTCTTGACCCGGCCCTCGCCGCCCGACTCCAGCAGGCCGTCCAGCTCGCGCAGGCGGGCGATGGAGCCCGACACGGTCTTCCAGTTGGTCAGGGTGCCGCCCAGCCAGCGGTTGTTCATGTAGTACTGGGCCGAGCGCTTGGCGGCTTCGGCGATCGGCTCGGCGGCCTGACGCTTGGTGCCGACGAACAGCACGCGGCCGCCCTTGGCCGCCACGTCGCGCACGGCGACCAGCGCCTGGTGCAGCAGCGGGATCGACTGCGACAGGTCGATGATGTGGATGTTCGAGCGCGAGCCGAAGATGTAGCGCTCCATCTTCGGGTTCCAGCGGTGCGTCTGGTGGCCGAAGTGGGCGCCCGCCTCGAGCAGGGTGCGCATGGAGAATTCAGGCAGAGCCATCTGCTTACAGTCCTTTTTCCGATCAAATCCGCCGCAGGCGCTTTAAAAGGCCGAAACCCTCGGAACGGAGCGGACCGGATGTCTCCCGGCACGCGCCACGCCTGCGTGTGAAGTGCGCGCGCATGTAGGGGAGATCGGGCGGAAAGGCAAGCCAGACTATGGCTGCCGCGGCAGTTCGTCAGTGCCCGACTGCGATGGCGACGCTTGCGGGCCGGGCGACCGCTCAGCGCCCTCTGAGCGTTCTTCAACTGCGCTGGCAACTTCCGCCTGCTGGGTCAGCTTCTCATACGAGCCGAGAGCAAGCCAAGAAGATGCTCCCAACCACAGCCCTCCTGCCAAGGACGCAGCCCACATCCCGACCGGGTCGTGTTTGATCAACTCTTTTCCCGAGTGCTCGTGGGCACGCGACATCGCAGCTTTTAACCGATCCCAGTCGTCAGGCTTTTCGAGACCTGCGTCGCAGATGCTGACACAGACATCGAGCGAACTCGCCCTTACGTATGATGCAGTCGCCCGATCCATCACGGTCGCTTCAAGCCGAAGCAAGGAAAGGCCGCCAGCCGCCATGCCCGCGACCATCATGATGGCAGCAGTCGCCAGTTGGTCGGCACTAAACACAGGCTCGCTTCCTGCGGTGCTCGCAAGAAGCGCCGCAAGGGAAGCCGCGTGAAGCGCAACTATCCCAAACCTTCGCCGCGCGATCACTTCGTCCTGATGGACGAGTAGCTGCGCGGTAAAGGCCCAAGCAGTAACTCGATTACGTTCGAAAGAATCGCGAAGAACGCTCGGATTGCGATCCATCACGCGTCCTCCAGCAGCGTCACCCCCGGCGCGGTCTTCAGCGCGCCTCGGACGGCGGCGTCGAGGCGGTAGCGGCCCGGCAGACGGATCTCGACCTCGCGGCGGCCTTCCAGCGCGGCGACCAGCCAGACCTCGCCGCCCCGGTCGTCGGCGCGGGCGCGGTCGAGGCGGGCCTTCAGCGCCTCGGCGTCGGCGGCGCGCGAGGAGACGTGGACCCGCAAGCCCGCGTTGGCGTCGTCGATGACGCGGTCCAGCAGCGAGACGTCGTCGCCGAAGTAGCGCACCTCTCCGTCCGCGGCCTTGGCGCGGACCTTGACCAGCACCGTCGCGCCCGTCTCCAGCCGGTCGCGGCACTTGCGCAGCTGTTCGGGCGGGAACAGGCATTCGAACTCGCCCGTCGGATCGGAGAAGGTGACGAAGGCGAACTTCTCGCCGGTGCGGGCGCTGGCCCGCTCCTGACGACGACGGACGACGCCGGCCATCTGGAAGGCCTCGTGACCGCTCTCGGCCAAGGCCTGCACCTCGGCGGCGAAGGTGACGCGGCGGCGTTTCAGGGCCGAGGCCATGTCCTCCAGCGGGTGGCCGGACAGGTAGAAGCCGACGGCGGCCAGTTCCTGATCCAGCGCGTCCGGCCCGCTCCACGGCTCGACGGCCTTCAGGCGCGGGCGCGCCGCGTGCGCCTGATCGGCGCCGAACAGGCTGACCTGACTGCTGGCGCGCTCGGCGGCGACGGACTGGCAATAGGCGATCAGCACGTCGGCCTGTTCGACCAGCTGGCGACGGTTCGGATGGATGCCGTCGAAGGCGCCGGCGCGGGCCAGGTTCTCCAGCGCGCGCTTGTTCACAGCACGCGGATCGACGCGTTCCAGGAAGTCGAAGATGTCGGCGAACCGCCCCCCCGTCTCCCGTACCTCGACCACGTGGCGCATGGCCTCAAGACCTACGTTGCGGACGGCGCCGAGCGCATACAGCACCGCCCCCTCCCCCTCGTTCCACTCCACGTCGAAGTCGGCGGACGAGCGGTTCACGTCGGGGCGTTCCACCTTCACGCCGAAGCGGCGGGCGTCCTGATAGAAGACGGCCAGCTTGTCGGTGTTCGACAGGTCCAGGCTCATGGACGCCGCCATGAACTCGACGGGGTGATTGGCCTTCAGCCAGCCGGTCTGGAAGCTGATCAGGGCATAGGCGGCGGCGTGCGATTTGTTGAAGCCGTAGCCGGCGAACTTGGCCACCAGATCGAAGATGCCGCCGGACTGGGCCTCCGGCACCCCCTTCTCCGACGCGCCCGCGATGAAGCGGGCCCGCTGGAAGTCCATCTCTTCCTTCTTCTTCTTGCCCATGGCGCGACGCAGCAGGTCGGCCTCGCCCAGGCTGTAGCCCGCCAGGATCTGGGCGATCTTCATCACCTGCTCCTGGTAGATGATGACGCCGTAGGTCTCGCTGAGCGTCTCCTTCAGCGTGGGATGCAGATAGTCGACCTCCTGCCGGCCGAACTTCCGGTCGATGTAGGTGTCGATCATCTCCATAGGCCCCGGCCGATAGAGAGAGATCAGGGCCGTGATCTCCTCGATGGAGCCGCAGCGCATCTTGCGCAGGGTGTCGCGCATGCCCTGGGATTCCAGCTGGAACACCCCGACCGTCTGACCCGACGCCATCAGCTCATAGGTCGGGGCGTCGTCCAGCGGCAGACCGTTCCAGTCGGGCGCCGCGCCGCGCCGCTCCAGGAACTGGCGCGCGCGGTCCAGCACGGTCAGGGTCTTCAGGCCCAGGAAGTCGAACTTCACCAGGCCCGCCGGCTCGACCCACTTCATGTTGAACTGAGTCGCCGGGATGTCGGAGCGCGGATCCTTGTAGAGCGGCACCAGCTCGGTCAGCGGCCGGTCGCCGATGACGATGCCCGCGGCGTGTGTGGAGGCGTTGCGGTACAGCCCCTCCAGCTCCAGCGAGACCTTCAGCAGATTGGCCACGGCCGGCTCGGCGTCGCGTGCCTCCTTCAGGCGCGGCTCGATCTCGATCGCCTGTTCCAGCGTGGTCGGATTTGCCGGGTTGTTCGGCACCATCTTGCAGAGGCGGTCGACCTGCCCCAGCGGCATCTGCAGCACGCGGCCGACGTCGCGCAGCACGGCGCGGGCCTGCAGCGTGCCGAAGGTGATGATCTGGGCCACCCGGTCGTCGCCGTAGTGCTGCTGCACATAGGCGATGACCTCCTCGCGCCGCTCCTGACAGAAGTCGATGTCGAAGTCGGGCATGGAGACCCGCTCGGGGTTCAGGAACCGCTCGAACAGCAGGCCGAACCGCAGGGGGTCGAGGTCGGTGATGGTCAGGGCCCAGGCGACCAGCGAGCCGGCGCCCGAGCCGCGTCCCGGGCCCACGGGGATGCCGTGCGCCTTGGCCCATTTGATGAAGTCGGCCACGATCAGGAAGTAGCCGGGGAAGCCCATCTGGGTGATGATCCCGACTTCCCATTCCAGCCGGTTCCAGTACTCCGCCTCGGGCGCGGCGGGCACGACCTGCTTCAGCCGCGCCTTCAGCCCCTCGCGGGCCTGATGCATCAACTCGTCGGGTTCGGTGCGGCCGTCGCCGGTGTCGAAGCGCGGCAGGATGGGCGCGCGGGTCTTGACCAGGAAGGCGCAGCGCCGCGCGATCTCCAGCGTGGAGTCGCAGGCCTCGGGCAGGTCGGCGAACAGCTGGCGCATCGCGCCGGGCGGCTTGAACCAGTGCTGGTCGGTGATGCGGCGGCGGTCGTCCTGACCGACGAAGGCGCCGTCGGCGATGCACAGCAGAGCGTCGTGACTGCGCGCCTGCGTCGCCTTGGCGTAGTGGACGTCGTTTGTGGCGACCAGGGGCACGTCGTTCGCATAGGCCCAGGCGACAAGCCCGGCCTCGGCCTGCGCCTCCTCCGGGCGGCCATGGCGCTGCAGCTCGACGTAGAAGCGGTCGTCGAACACGCGCGACATCTCGGCCAGCGCGGCCTGGGCCTCGCCCTCGCGGCCCTGCACGAACAGCGGATCGACCGGCCCGTCGGGGCCGCCGGACAGAAGGACCAGCCCGGCGTTCCGCTCCACCACGCGCGCCCACGGCGCGCAGGGCTCGACCGCGTCGTCGGCGTTCAGATAGGCGGCGGACGACAGGTCGCACAGGTTCAGCCAGCCGGCCTCGTCCTGGGCGATCAGCACCACGGTGGCGCAGCGGGCCCAGCGGGCGTTCACCTGGCCGCCGAGGCCCGTGACCGGCAGGGCGCAGGCGATCAGCGGCTGGACGCCGGCGTCGCGCGCGGCCTGGCTGAACTCAAGCGCGCCGAACAGATTGGCCCGATCGGCCACCCCCACGGCGGGCATGCCCGCCTCGGCCGCCATCTTGGGGATCTTGCCCGCCTTCAGCGCGCCTTCCAGCAGCGAATAGGCGGATCGCACCCGCAGGTGCACGAACCCCTGACCCGTCCCTGCCTCGCTCACGCCGTCACCCGCTTCATGACCCGATCAGACCGCGAGTCGGCCCCGGATGTGGACTCCGTGCACTTCGTGGACTCCACCTGAAAAATTGGGTGCACCGAGTCCACCGAGTCCACATCACGCCGTCCGAAGGGCGCGCCGGTGCGCCCCGTCAGGCGTGCGCCATCAGCGCGGCCTGCCACACCATCCAGACGAAACCGCCGCACGACGCCAGCGCCATCGCTTCCCGCATCCACCGAGCCATAGGACCGTCCCCAGAAATGATGTTCCGGTAATGTTCTATGTTCTGGTTTGGTTCACGTCAAGCCCATCCGCCCACCACGACGGCCAGACGTCCTCCTCGCTCGAAGGCGCGCTGAAAGGCGGGCACGCGGACGGCGCGAAGGCCGAGGATGGGATCGACGACGATGAAGTGCTCGACGTCGAACCCCACGACCACCCAGTAGTGATCGATCCGCGCGGCGCCCCACGGCTCGACCACTTCCGCGGCTAGGTCCAGCGTGCGCGCCTGAACGCCTCCAAGCAGAGGCATCTCGGCAGGGAGCAGGGTGTGCGCCGCCAGCCTGCCCGCCGGGAGCGAGACGCGGGCGATCACGGGACGGCCGGACTGAAGCTCCGTGCGGAGGCTTTCGGCGTCGGCGGTCACGGCCAGCGCCGTCAGCCCCGCCGATTGCAGAAGCCCCGCAACTTCCCCGACGCTGTATCCGCGCGGGTCGGCCGGTGGCGTCTCGGCCAGAATTTCAACTCCGGTTCTCGGACGGACGCCGCGCGGAGCGGATCCGGTACGTGACCAGTAGTCCACTACGGCGGCGACCACATGGGCCCCGCAGCTGTACGAGGCTTGCTGACGATCCAGCCTGACGTCCAGCAGCAGCGTGGCCTGCGGCGCCAGGCGGACGACGGCCGGGGGGATGGCGTTTCGAGAGGGCGCGCGGGCGAAAGCTCCCCGATCGACGTTGACGGGGACGGCGACGCAGCCGCCGGCCGCCAGCGCGAGCGCCGCCGCGAGCGGAGCGACGGATCCGCCCCTGGTCCTGACGCCCGTCATCAGACGACGACGTCGGGCGGGAACGACGCGGGCCTCGCCCCCGTCGCCCGACGGGGTCAAACGACCGCGATGATGATGGCGACCACCACGACCGCATAGATGATCGGGGCGGCATAGCCGCCGCCGGCGGTCTGGGCCTGGCCGGCCTCGTCCGCGACCGCGTGGGTCTCTGCCAGCTGCTCCGAGGAGGCGGTGACCGGCGCGGGAGCCTGGAAGGTCGTGGATTTGGCGGCGACCGGCGCGGGTTGGGGATCGCCGGCCGTAGCGGCGGAGGCCAGAGCCAGGGCGCCGAGAACGGCGAAGGCGGCGAGGGTCTTCTTCATCTGACGTCTCCATGACGGCCGGTCGGCCGCAGATCGAACCGGGCAGGTTCTTGAGGACTTTCAGACAACGTTGATCCGCGGACAAGCGAAATGATGCGCTTCCGTACACACGTCAGCTTCCGTCAGACGGACGGGCGTCAGTAGGTCTGGCTCTCCGCCGGCCGCTCTTCCAGGTGCCCGTCCTTCAGCGCGAACACCCGGTCCATGTGGCCGGCCAGCTCCATGTTGTGGGTGGCGATCAGGGCGGCGACGCCGGTGGCCTTCACCCGGGCGCGCAGGTCGTCGAAGACGGCCTGGCTGGTGGTGGGGTCCAGATTGCCGGTCGGCTCGTCGGCCAGCAGCAGACGCGGCGCGTTGCCCAGCGCCCGGGCGATGGCGACGCGCTGCTGCTCGCCGCCCGACATCTGGGCCGGCTGGTGCGTCAGGCGCTCGCCGAGGCCCAGCGAGGTCAGGGTCTCCTCGGCGCGGCGGCGGGCCTCGGCCTCTCCCACCCCGGCGATGCGCATGGGCAGGGCGACGTTGTCGCGGGCGTCGAACTCCGGCAGCAGGTGGTGGAACTGGTAGACGAAGCCGATCTTGAACAGGCGCAGCTTCGTCCGCGCGCGTTCGTCCAGCCCGCCCACGTCCTCGCCGTCGATGGCGATGGAGCCTTCGGTTGGCCGCTCCAGCAGGCCCGCGGCGTGCAGCAGCGACGACTTGCCGGAGCCGGAGGGGCCGATCAGGCCCACGACCTCGCCCGGCAGCACGTCCAGATCGACGCCCCTCAGCACCGTCAGCCCGCCGGAGCCGGTGACGTAGGTGCGCGTCAGATTGCGGACCGAAAGGACGGGCTCACTCATAGCGAAGCGCCTCCACCGGATCGAGGCGGCTGGCGCGCCACGACGGCAGGAAGGCCGCCACGCAGGAGGCGCCGACCGCCAGCACCGCCACCCAGAAGACGTCGCCCATGTCGACGAGCGCCGGCACGGCGTCCAGCATGTAGACCTCGGCGTTGAACAGCTGAACGCCCAGCAGACCCTCCAGGAAGTGCTGGATGGCCGCGATGTTCAGGCAGAACAGCAGGCCCAGGGTGATCCCCGCCGCCGTGCCCGCCAGGCCGATCGTGGCCCCGGCGATGAAGAAGACGCGCAGCATGGACGACGGGCTGGCCCCCACGGTCCGCAGCACGGCGATGTCGCGGGTCTTGTTCTTCACCAGCATGACGATGCCGCTGATGATGTTCAGCGTGGCGATGACCACCAGCATGCCCAGGATGATGCCCATGGCCACGCGCTCGACCTGCAGCGCGCCCCAGAAGGCGGCCAGGCTCTGGCGCCAGTCGGTGATCAGGGTGCCGGGGCCGGCGGCTTCGCGCACGGCCGGCAGATAGCGCTCGACGCGGTCCGGCTCTTCGACCTTCAGCTCGACCACGTCCCACAAGCCCTCCTTGCCGAAGAAGAGTTGGGCCTGTTCCAGCGGCATGAAGACGTAGGCGCGGTCGAAGTCCGCCGCGCCGGAGGAGAAGACGCCGCCGACGACGTAGGTCTTCTCCTGGCCGCCCAGATTGCCGAAGGCGCTGTCTGCGCCGGTGGGCGAATACAGGGTGATGGGGGAGCCCACGCCCACGCCCAGTTGCTGGGCCAGCGACTTTCCGATCAGGACCCGGTCCCCGCCCCAGTCGCCCTGGCCGAAGGTGGCCTTGGCCCGGTCGTCCAGGCTGGCGAAGACGAAGCGCATGGAGTCGAGGTCGTCGGCGCGGATCCCGCGCACCAGCCCGCCGGTGATCTGGCCGCCCGCGCGGAACATGGCGGGGGACTCGGTCAGGGGCGTGACGCTGACCACGCCCGGCACCTCGGCCAGCGAGGCCAGCCGCTGCTCGCGGTCGTCGGCGTTCAGCACCTGGCCGTGCACGTACATGTGGCCGTTGAAGCTGAGCATGCGGCCCAGCAGTTCGGCGCGGAAGCCGGCCATGATGCTCATCACCGAGATCAGCACGGTGACGGCCAGCATGATGCCTATGAAGCTGATCCAGGCGATCAGGGCGACGCCGCCCTCCTTCCGCTTGGCGCGGAGGTAGCGCATCGCCAGACCGATCTCCCAGGCGGAAAACGCGCCCGCGCCCTTCATGCGGTCAGCCTTTCGATCGCCTCGGCTAGCGGCACGGACACTTTCTCGCCGGTGGCGCGGCGCTTAAGTTCCACGACGCCCTCGGCCAGACCCTTGGGCCCGATGGTCAGCTGCCACGGGATGCCGATCAGATCGGCGGTGGCGAACTTGCCGCCCGGACGCTCGTCGGTGTCGTCGTAAAGGACGTCCTTGCCGAGAGATTCCAGCTGCTTCACCGCGTCTTCGCAGGCGGCGGAGCAGGCCTCGTCGTTGGCGCGCAGATTGATCACCACGACGTCGAACGGCGCGACCGCGTCGGGCCAGATGATGCCGCCTTCGTCATGGCTGGCCTCGATGATGGCGCCCAGCAGGCGCGACACGCCGACGCCGTAGCTGCCCATGTGGACCTCTGCGTCCTGACCGTCGGGCCCGGCGACCTTCGCCTTCATCGGCGCGGAATACTTGGTGCCGAAATAGAAGATGTGGCCCACTTCGATGCCGCGCGCGGTCAGGCGGTCGGCCTCGGCCGTCTGGCTCTCGAAGGCGGCGGCGTCATGCATCTCTTCCGTGGCGGCGTACAACGAGGTCCGGCCGTCGACGATCTCTTGCAGGTCGTCCCAATCCACGTCGGCGCCGGGGGCCGGCATCTCGACCAGCTTGCGGTCGCAGAACACCTGGCTCTCGCCCGTGTCGGCCAGGACGATGAACTCGTGGCTCAGGTCGCCGCCGATCGGACCGGTGTCGGCGCGCATCGGCACGGCCTTCAGCCCCATCCGGGCGAAGGTGTTCAGATAGGCCACGAACATGCGGTTGTAGGCCTTGCGCGCCGAGGGCTCGTCCACGTCGAAAGAATAGGCGTCCTTCATCAGGAATTCGCGACCGCGCATCACGCCGAAGCGGGGGCGGCGCTCGTCCCGGAACTTCCACTGGATGTGAAACAGGTTCAGGGGGAGGGCCTTGTAGCTCTTCACATAGGCCCGGAAGATGTCGGTGATCATCTCCTCGTTGGTCGGGCCGTACAGCAGCTCGCGCTCGTGCCGGTCGGTGATGCGCAGCATCTCGGGGCCATAGGCGTCGTAACGGCCGCTCTCACGCCACAGGTCGGCCAGCTGCAGGGTGGGCATCAGCAGTTCGACCGCGCCGGCGCGCACCTGCTCCTCGCGCACGATCTGCTCGATCTTCTTCAACACCCGCAGGCCCAGCGGCAGCCAGGCGTAGATGCCGGCGGCCTCCTGCTTGATCAGGCCGGCGCGCAGCATCAGCTGGTGAGAGACGATCTGGGCGTCCGAGGGCGCCTCTTTCAGGGTCGGCAGGAAGTAGCGCGACAGGCGCATCGGTCGGTCCTTGTTCGGGGGCCTTCCGTCTAGCCCGTGGCCTCCAACCTTGGCAACGCGAAGGCGAAGTTCGAGCCTCCTGCCCGTCCGGGGCCGACGAGGAGGTCAACTCATGGGCGTGCCGTCAGGACAGCGCATCATGGGTTCGCTGATCCAGGTGTCCGTTTCGGTGGGGGTCACGGTGGAGACATGGTCCAGCCTGCCGTCGGTCAGCTGGAAAATGTCGGTAGTGGCGACTCCCTCGTCGCTCCAGCCGACCTCCAGACGCCCGTCTCTGGACGCCTGCACCGAGGTCAGGGCCGCGGGCGCCGACATGTAGAAATGCCGGATCTCGCCGGCTTCGAGACTGACCGCCGGATTGTCGCAGCCGTCGGCGCTCCAGACGCCGACATGGCTGGCCGGGACGATGACCGGTGCGGGATCCTCGGCGGGCTCCACCGTTTTCTCGTCCTCGGCCGAAGGACCGCAGCCCGCCAGCATGAGAACGGCCGCAGCCAAGAACTGAAACTTGACCCAAGCCATGTCGTCGCCTCCCCACGCTCAGGCCTCGGAGCCCTCGCCACGGAACGACGGTATGTGGAACTCGGGCGGACGGCAATCCTTTGGCCGGCCGGACGTCACCCCACGTTCGGAAGCGGCAACCAGCCCGTCCCGATCAGGACCATGACGAAGGCCCAGACGATCACGGAGACCCAGGTCGTCGTAATGAACTTCTTCTTCAGGTTCGGATTGGCCGGCGCACCCCACTGGCCGCCGTCCGTCGGCCGTTCCTGATCGTTCTGGTTCATGCCCAGCGGCAGAACGGCGAACAGCACGGTCCACCAGCAGGTGATGTAGATCGCCGTCATGGTGACGGGGCCGATGGGGAAATCCATCAGTGAGCGCCCTCCTTCGGCGTTTCCATCAATTCGACCAGCACGCCGCCCATGTCCTTGGGATGCACGAAGATGATCGGCGTGCCGTGGGCGCCGATCCGGGGCTCACCCGTGCCCAGAATCGTCGCCCCCTTGGCCCGCAGGGCGTCGCGCGCGGCTAGGATGTCCTCGACCTCGAAACAGACGTGATGCTGTCCGCCCTTTGGATTCTTGGCCAGGAAGCCGTGGATCGGGCTGTCCTCGCCCAACGGCTCGATCAGCTCGATCTGGCTGTTGGGCAGGTCGACGAAACACACCCGCACCCCCTGCGCCGGCAGGTCGAACGGCGCGTGCGTCTTCGTCGCTCCGAGCAGGTCACGGTAAAGCGCCACCGAGGCCTCGATGGACGGGGTGGCGACCCCGACGTGGTTCAAACGTCCGATCATGGCCCCTGATAGCCCCGCTCAGGACGGCGTGAAAGGCGTGGCGGGGGCCAGCGACACGTTGACGCCTGACATAACGTCGTTAGCTTCACTGCGGAGGGACTGGGAGGGAAAGAGATGACGCATCTTCCGAGACGAGGCGTCCTTGGAGCTGGATTGGTCCTGGGACTGGCCGGGACCGGCATGCGGGCGCGGGATCCCTTGCCGGTGACGCCGTCGGTCACCCTCGGGCCCTTCTATCCGGTGATCCGACCGGCGGATTCGGACGCCGACCTGACCCGGATCACCGGTCGCACCGGGCGAGCCCAGGGCCAGGTCATCCAGCTGATCGGCAAGATGGTTGATCGTCAGGGGCGACCGATCGTGGGGGGGCGCGTCGAACTCTGGCAGTGCAACGCCGCCGGGCGATACGCCCATCCCGCCGATCCCAACACGGCCCCCCTCGATCCCGATTTCCAGGGCTTCGCCCAGGTCGACACCGATAGCCAAGGCGAGTTTCGGATCACGACGATCAAGCCCGCCGCCTATCCAGCAGGCCCCGACTGGATGCGTGCGCCGCACATCCACATGGACGCACAAGGGAAATCCTATCGCAGCTCGCTGCAGATGATGTTCGACGATCCGCTTCTGGCGCAGGACCGCGTGCTGACGGATTTCGACGCCCACGAGCTGTCGCGCCTGATCGCTCGGCCGCTGGATCCCGCCGTCGACGGCGTGTCGCGCTTCGGCTGGACCATCGTCATGTTCGAAGGCTGAGGCCTTCAGAGCCTCAGCACGATGGTCTCGACGATCGGGCGACGATCCCAGATGCCCTGACTGGCTTTCTTCAACGCACGCGCGACGGCCTGTTCGACGACCATTTCGTCTTCCAACGCCTCGCCCTTCAGCTTGCGCACGGCCTGTTCGGCGCGTTCGGCCAGGTCGTCCAGGATGTCGCCCAGAGGCTGATCCTCGTCGCCGGGCAGGCCCAGGCCGCGCACGTCGATGTCGCTGACGATCCGGCCGCGCTTGTCCAGGGCGAAGCTGACGATCAGCACGCCATTGGTTGCCGCATGCCGACGTTCGCGCAGGGCCTCGCCGGTCTCCTCGACCAACATGCCGCCGTCGACGAACAGACGGCCCGACGGCACCTCGTCGACGATCCGCGCCGGCCCCGGCGCCAGCAGCACCATGTCGCCGTTTCGGGGCGTGACGGTCTGGGGCACCTGCATGTCCTTGGCCAGCAGGGCGTGCTCGGCGATGTGGCGGCGCATGCCGTGGGTGGGCACCGCCACCTGCGGACGCACCCACTGATACATCTGCTTCAGTTCGTCCCGGCACGGGTGGCCCGAGACGTGGATGCCCGGGTGGTCGCGGTCGGTGTAGATGCGTACGCCGCGTTCGCTAAGCCGGTCCTGCAGACGGCCGATGGCCAGCTCGTTGCCTGGAATGACCCGCGACGAGAAGATGCAGTGGTCGCCTCGTCCCAGCTTGATGAAGGGATGATTGCCGTCGGCGACGCGCGACAGGGCGGCGCGCGCTTCCCCCTGACTGCCGGTGCACAGATACAGCAGCTCGTCGGCGGGCCAGACGCGGGCCTCTTCCTCAGTCAGGAAGGGCTTCAGGTCGGACAGCATGCCGACCGACTTCGCGGCGGCGGTGATGCGGTGCATGGAGCGGCCTGCCAGCGCCACGCGGCGTCCGGCCTGTTCGGCCGCATGGATGACGCTGTCCATGCGCGCGACGTTCGAAGCGAAGCAGCCGACGGCCACCCTGCCCTTCAGTTCCGAAATTAACTCGGCCAGCGCCTGACGCACCTCGCCCTCGGACCCGGCCACACCGTCCTGGAAGACGTTGGTGCTGTCGCAGACCATGGCCAGCACACCCTCGTCGCCAAGGCGGCGGATCGTGTCCACGTCGGTGCGTTCGCCCACGACCGGGTCGTTGTCCAGCTTCCAGTCGCCGGTATGCAGGACGGTGCCGAGCGGGGTCTTGATGGCGAGGCCGTTGGGCTCGGCGATCGAATGGGTGATGGTCACCATCTCCACGTGGAACGGGCCGAGGTCGATGGTTCCGCCCAGCGGCACCTCATGCAGGGTCACCCGGTCCAGCAGACCGGCGTCGCGCAGCTTCTCGCGGATCAGGAAGGCGGTGAACGGCGTGGCGTAGAGCGGCGCCTTGATGCGCGGCCACAGCCAACCCAGGGCGCCGATGTGGTCCTCATGCGCGTGGGTCAACACGATGCCGAGGATGTTCTCGCCCTCGAGATAAGTGGGGTCCGGCACGATAACGTCCACGCCGGGCGTGGTCTGGTCGCCGAACGTCACGCCGACGTCGACGACGATCCACTGGCGGTCGTCCGCCGGGCCGAAGCCGTAGGCGTTCAAGTTCATTCCGATCTCGTTCGACCCGCCCAGCGGCAGGAAGACGAGTTCGTTCTCTTTGGTTTTGGTCATGCGCCCATGTGGGTGTTGCGGCGGTGGATTTCGAGAAGGCCGCGGATCGTCAGGTCGGGATCGAACACGTCGATGGCGTCGGTCGCGCCCTCGAACAGGCTGGCGACACCGCCGGTGCCGATGACGGTCATGGGCTTGCCCCACTCCGCCTTGATGCGCGCGACCAGCCCCTCGATCAGGGCGACGTAGCCCCAGAAGACGCCGGACTGCATGTTCGACACCGTGTCCTTGCCGATCACCTTGTCCGGCCGCTGGATGGCGATGCGCGGAAGCATGGCTGCGGCCTCGTGCAGGGCCTGGAGGCTCAGGTTGATCCCGGGCGCGATGATGCCGCCCTCGAAGGCGCCGTCGGCGGCGACGACGTCGAAGGTGGTGGCGGTGCCGCTGTCGATGACGATCAGATCGCCGGGATACTTAAGGTGCGCGCCGACCGCGTTGACCAGCCGGTCGGCCCCCGCCTCCGTCGGCTTCAGGATGCGGGCCTGGATGCCCAGGTCCACGCCCGGATCGCCGATCACCAGCGGCTCCGCGTTCAGGTAACGACGCGACAGGTTTCGCAGGTTGAAGATCGACTGCGGCACGACCGACGAGATGATGCAGCTCGTCAGCGCCTTCAGCGCCAGCCCCCGCATCGACAGCAGCTGCGCCAGCCAGACCGCGTATTCGTCGGCCGTGCGCGTGCTCTCGGTCGCCGTGCGCCACTGGGCGATCCAGTCGGCGCCGTCGTGCACGGCGAACAGGGTGTTGGTGTTGCCTTGCTCGATCGCCAGCAGCATCAGGCGCCCTCTCCGAAGAACACGTCTCCGGCAGATATCAGCCTGAGCGTCCCGTCCGCCAGCCGCAGCCGCAGGGCCCCGTCGTCGGCCAGCCCCTCGGCCAAGCCCTCGACCGTCTCATGCCCCAGACGCGCGACGGCCGGACCGCCCATTCCCTGCGCCCGCGCCGCCCAGGCGTCGCGGATGGCCGCGAAGCCATAGCGCTCCCACCGTTCCCACCACGCGTCGAGGGCCTCGGCCAGCACGTCCACCGCGGCGTCGGGCGACGGCGCATAGGCCAGGTCGGACCTCAGCGCCTGCGCCACGGAGACGGCGGGCCGCTCCACGTCGTCGGGCGCATGGGCCAGATTCACGCCGATTCCGACCGCCAGCCAGAGCCCGCCCGCCGGATGCGCCCCGCTTTCCAGCAGGATGCCGCACGCCTTCTTGCCGTCGATGATGACGTCGTTGGGCCATTTGATGCGCACGCGTTCCGGCTCGACGAAGGCGGCGATCAGTTCGTGCGCGGCCAGCGCCGCCACGAAGGTCGCCTGCGCCGCCTCTGCCGGCGGGCGTCGCGTCACGGCCAGGAGCGTGGCTGCCAGATTGCCCGTCTCGCTGGACCAGGCGCGCCCGCGACGCCCCCTGCCCGCCGTCTGGCGGCGCGCGGCGATCCAGACGGGCGCCAGCCGCCCGGCCTCGGCCAGCCGCCGGGCCTCGGCATTGGTGGAGTCGACCTCGTCGAGACGCAGGATCTCGACCTGCGGCTGGGTCATCCCGCGCCGTAGCCCCCGGCCGCGATCCGGGTCAGCGGCTCAAGCCAGGTCAGGCCGACGATCACCAGCGGGAAGGCGAAGGCGGCGCTGGCCAGGGCGATCGTCTTGGCCTCGAGCGGCGCGGCGTCGGTGGCCCCCACGCCTTCCGGCGCCGGATCGAACCACATCAGCTTGATGATGCGCAGATAGTAGAAGGCGGCGACGACCGAGGCGACCAGACCCGCCGCGGCGACCTGCCAGTAGCCGGCGTCGGCGGCCGCGCCGAAGACGTAGTACTTGCCCCAGAAGCCCGAGAACGGCGGCATGCCCAGCACCGACAGCGACAACACCGTCAGGGCGATCGTCGTCACCGGCTTGTCCTTCTTCAGCCCCGCCAGATCGG
The DNA here is from genome assembly GCA_019748055.1 of Caulobacteraceae bacterium. GTDB lineage: Bacteria > Pseudomonadota > Alphaproteobacteria > Caulobacterales > Caulobacteraceae > Brevundimonas. The sequence continues at coordinate 96,648 of JAIEQC010000005.1, forward strand.
AGATGCGCCGGATCGGACGCCCGCCGCGCGACAGGCTGAGCAGGATGGCGAAGAAGCCGAACTGGTCGATGACGTACAGCGTCATGAACATCAGCATGGCCTGCACGCCCGCCTGGGTGCCGGCGGTGATGCCCAAGAGGGCGTAGCCGATGTTGGCGATCGAGGAATAGGCCAGCAGGCGCTGCAGGTCCTTCTGCGCCAGCCCGCCAAAGGCCCCGACAGCGAACGAGATCAGCGAGATCAGCACCAGCACCTGGGCCCACTGGTCGTGGATGCCGCCGAAGCCCTGGTCCAGAGCGCGCGCGATCAGCACCATGGCCGCCAGCTTGGGCGCCGTGGCGAACAGGGCCACGACCGGCGTCGGCGCGCCCTCATAGACGTCGGGCGTCCACATGTGGAACGGCGCGGCGGAGACCTTGAACGCCAGGCCACAGATCAGGAACACGAGACCGAAGATGAGGCCCGGCCCGGGGTCGGCCGAGGCGACCGCGGCGATGTCCTCGAACCGCATGGAGCCGGTGAAGCCGTAGACCAGGCTGGCCCCGTACAGCAGCAGGCCCGACGACAGGGCGCCCAGCACGAAATACTTCAGCCCCGCCTCCGACGCCTTCAGATCGTCGCGGTGGAAGGCTGCCAGCACATAGAGCGCCAGAGAGTGAAGCTCGATGCCGACATAGAGGCTGATAAGGTCGCCGGACGAGGCCATCATGGCCATGCCGACCGAGGCCAGCACGATCAGGATCGGCAGCTCGAACCGGGCGATGCGCTGACGATGCATCCAGCCGTCGGCCAGCACGATCGCCACCGCCGAGCAAAGGAAGATGGCGACCTTGGCGAACACGGCCAGCCGGTCCGACACGAAGGCCCCGTCGAAGGCCGCGCCCAGCGGCGAGGTCGCCGCCACGGCCGAGGCGGCGATCAGCAGGCCGACCGACAGGATCGAGATCAGCCGCGACGACTTCTCGCCGAGGAAAGCGCCCAGCATCAGCAGCACCATGGCCCCGATGGCCAGGGTCAGTTCGGAAGCCGCGATCTGAAGCGCGCCGTTAAGGTCCATCATCTCGGTCTCAGCCCCCGATCGCGGCACGATAGGCGCTGGTCACGCCTTCGACCGACGCGGCGGTCACGTCCAGAACGAGGCCGGGCTGCACGCCCAGCCACAGGGTGCCGACGATCAGCGGCACGAACAGGATCAGCTCGCGCCGATCGATGTCGGTGATCGCCTTCAGGGCCGGGTTGGTGATCTCGCCGAACATGACGTTGCGGTACAGCGTCAGGGCGTAGACCGCCGAGAAGATCACGCCCGAGGCCGCGACCAGCGCCGCCCAGGTCGAGACCTCATAGACCGCCGTCATGGTCAGGATTTCGCCGATGAAGCCAGAGGTGCCCGGCAGGCCGACGTTGGCCATGGTGAACATCAGGAAGATGGCCGCGAACCATGGCATCCGCGACGTCAGCCCGCCGTAGAAGGCGATCTCCCGCGTGTGCATGCGGTCGTAGACCACGCCGACGCACAGGAAGAGCGCGCCCGAGATCAGGCCGTGGCTCAGCATCTGGAACACCGCGCCCTGAACGCCCTGCTCGTTGCCAGCGAAGATGCCCATGGTCACGAAGCCCATGTGCGCGACCGACGAATAGGCGATCAGCTTCTTGATGTCCGTCTGCCGGAAGGCGACCAGCGAGGTGTAGACGATGGCGATCACCGACAGGGCGAACACCAGCGGGGCGAACTGCTGCGACGCCTGCGGGAACATGGGTAGGTTGAACAGGATGAAGCCGTAACCGCCCAGCTTCAGCAGGATGCCCGCCAGGATCACCGATCCCGCCGTCGGCGCCTGCACGTGGGCGTCGGGCAGCCAGGTGTGCACCGGCCACATCGGCATCTTCACCGCGAAGGAGGCGAAGAAGGCCAGCCACAGCAGGGTCTGCGCCTGGGCCCCGAAGGCGTATTCCTTCAGCGCCGGAATGCTGGTGGTGCCGGCCTCGAAGGCCATCCACAGCATGGCCAGCAGCATCAGGACCGACCCCAGCAGGGTGTAGAGGAAGAACTTGTACGCCGCGTAGATCCGGTTCTGTCCGCCCCACACCCCGATGATGATGAACATCGGCACCAGGGTGCCTTCGAAGAAGATGTAGAACAGGAACAGGTCCAGCGCCGTGAACACGCCGATGACCAGCGTCTCCAGCACCAGAAACGCGATCATGTAGTCGACGACGCGGTCCTTGATCGTGGTCCAGCTGGCCAGGATGCAGATCGGCATCAGGAAGGCGGTCAGCAGGACGAACAGGATCGAGACCCCGTCCACGCCCAGATGGTACTGGGCCGCGCGGAACCACTCGTAGCGCTCCACGAACTGATAGCCGGCGTTGGACGGATCGAAGATCGCCGTCAGCCAGCCGGCGACGGCCAGGGTCGCCAGCGTGGTGCCCAGCGCGATCCAGCGGGCGGCGTTCGCGGCCCCCTCTCCCTTCACGGCGAACCGCGCGAGCAGGATCAGGGCGGCGCCGACCAGCGGCAGGAAGGTGACGAGGCTCAGGATGTAGTCGGTCACGGCCATGGGCTCAGGCTCCGAAGGTCGCGATGACGAAGGCCAGCAGGCCCGCCACGCCCAGGAGCATCACGAAGGCATAGTGGTAGACGTAGCCGGACTGGACCTTGGCCAGCCGCGCCGCCGACTTCAGCGACGCCCAGGCCGCGCCGTTGGGCCCCAGACCGTCGATGATGCGCACGTCGCCGACCTTCCAGAACAGATCGCCCAGGCCCTTGGCGCCCTTGACGAAGACGGCGTCGTACAGCTCGTCGAAGAACCACTTGTTGTAGAGGAAGGTCCACAGCGGCCCCTTCCGGTCGGCGATCCGGCGGGCCAGGCCCTCCTTGATCACGTAGAACCAGACGGCGAAAGCGGTGCCGGTCAGGGTCACGACCAGCGGCGCCCACAGCACCCACTTGGGCACGTAGTGGCTGTCGTGCAGCACGTGATTGGCTTCGGCCGTGAAGATGGCGCCGCGCCAGAACTCCTCTTCGTGGTGGCCCACGAAGAAGTCGTAGAAGACGAAGCCGGAGGCCACCGCGCCGACCGACAGCAGGATCAGCGGGACCAGCATGGTCCACGGGCTCTCGTGCGGCTTCAGCGGGCCGTGATGGTGATGGTCGTCGTGCGCGTGATCGTCATGCGCGTCCGGCAGCGGCTCGGAATGCGTCTCCAACTGCGCGGTCGAGGCGTGGTCGTCATGACCGTGCGCGTGATCGTCGTGATGCGCGTCCTTCCACACGGGCTTGTTGTGGAAGGTCATGAAGATCAGACGCCACGAATAGTAGGCCGTCAGACCCGCGGCGAACAAGCCGATGAAGAAGACGAACAGGCCCGCCGGGCTGTAGTCGGCCGCCGCGAAGGCGCTCTCCAGGATCGAGTCCTTGGAATAGAAGCCGGCGAAGCCCCACTTCAGCTCCGGAACGCCCAGGCCGGTGATGGCGATCGTGCCGATCATCATGGCGGCATAGGTGATCGGCAGCAACTTCATCAGCCCGCCCATCTTCCGCATGTCCTGCTCGTGGTGCATGCCGTGGATCACCGAGCCGGCGCCCAGGAACAGCAGGGCCTTGAAGAAGGCGTGGGTGAACAGGTGGAACATGGCCGCCTGATAGGCGCCGACGCCCGCCGCGAAGAACATGTAGCC
>JAIEQC010000002.1 GCA_019748055.1 Caulobacteraceae bacterium
GGTATAGAGAACGTCGGAAAATTTTTTTGCGCGCAATATCAATTGGTTATGGTACTAGGAAATAATCGAGTGGGAGTAAAAATGCCTGCAAATCCGCATTGGATTACGTATCCCTTAATGGGTACGATCTGGAAAACCAAGAACTCGAGATTCAACGCTTCCGATCGGCTGAGGCGGAGGCAGTGGTGGAAGAATGCCGCTCTGTCTATCATGTCAGCGTATCTGGTCGGACTTTCGATAGCGCCGAAGTATCTAGCAAATCAGATTGTCCCGACAGGATTCGACTACTTGGGATTTGTTCCCGTGCTCGCATCGATATTGCTTTTGGCAATGAGCGTGATGTCAGCCTTCGACGAAGATGGCATCAGATCGAGGTATCTGCATGACAATGCAAAGCATCTAAGTGACCTGTATCACGACTTCAAAACTGACGCCGTCGATCATGAAGCCGGATTGGCACCTCGCCCTGACCCAACTGATTACCAGAAGAGATACAAGTCAATCATGGCGCTCTGTCCGTATAACCACGACCCAATTGATTACGAGAGAACCGTGATCGACATCAAAAAGGATGAGGGAGCGCCGACCTTGAGGTCTGAGATCGTCTTCGCAGTAAAATCGTGGATCGACGCCTATCTTTGGCCGCTCTTGGTGATCGTCTCGATCCCAGTACTGTTTCTCTGGTTGATTTAGTAGCGACTTGCCAGCCCTAGTTCCGCGCGGCCATCGATAGCATGGCTGGCACCGCTCGGTCAGCCATGCCTATCGACGCGGGAGCCATAGGAATCCCGCCCATTTGTCGCGAGAATGGCGGACATTGGCCGGTCGCCTTTCGGCCTCAGAACACCGACTGCTCCGTACGCCTTAGCGTCTCTTCGCCGCTGAGCAGACGGGCGTGGAAGTCGATCAGGCGGTCGGAACCGGTCTCCGGCGTGGCGTCGGCGTCGTAGCGGCTGGCCTCGGCGTCCCACACCAGCATGGACTCGGTCGCGTAGAAGCGGCCGATGCGAGCCAGTTCGGCCTTGGCTGCAAGCTGGGGCACGACCCGGCCCAGCGCGCTGAGCGTCCCGGCGATCACTCCTAGCATGGCCGGCGGCACGGATTTGAACCGGGGCGGGCGGTCCAGCAGGCGGAAAAGGGCCTCGCCCTGCTCCCGCGGCGTTTGGGTCGGGCCGGGGCCGCCGATGGGCAGGATGCGGTTCCGCCGCGCCGGATCGGTCAGGCAGTCGGCGAGGAAGGCGCCGAGGTCGCGGTCGCTGATCGGTTTGCAGGCGGTCAGGCTTCCGTCGCCGAAGATCAGGAAGGGCTTGCCCGCCTTCACTCGCGCCACCTGACCGGACAGCGACTTGAAATAGGCGGTGGGGCGGACGATCGACCAGTCGAGGCCGGCCTCCATCAGCGCCCGCTCGAACTCCAGCTTGGCGTGCTGGAAGGCCAGGCGGGGCTTCTGCACGCAGATGGCCGACAGCAGGACGAACTGGCCGACGCCCGCCGCCTGCGCCGCCCACAGGGCGTTCAGATTGGCCTGATGGTCCACCGCCCAGGCGTCCGCCGCCACGCCGGTGCGCGAGGCCAGGCAGGAGATCACCGCGTCGAACCGCTCTCCGCGAAAGCCGTCGCGGGAGAGGGACGCAGCATCGGTGGCCTCGGCGATGCGGACCTCGGCGCCGGCCGGCAGGTCGGCGGCGGGCCTGCGGACGACGGCGACCACCCTGTGCCCGCGTTCGATCAGGGCCGCGACTGTGGCGCGCCCGATGTCGCCGGTCGCGCCGAGCACCAAGACGCAAAGGGTCTGTTGCGTGGTTATGCCTGCGCCTCCCGAACCTAGGTTCGAGACGTTGCCGGAAACCGGCGAACCCGGATAGAGGCGGCCGCAATCGGCATCATGAGGCGCATCGAATGACCACCCTCTTCGGCATCCCCAACTGCGACACCGTGAAGAAGGCCCGCGTCTGGCTGGACGGGCGGGGCGTGGCCCACGCCTTTCACGACTACAAGAAGGCGGGCGTGGACGAGGCCGCGCTGCGGGGCTGGGTGGCCACGCACGGGTGGGAGACGGTGCTGAACCGCAAGGGCACGACGTTCCGGGCCCTGCCGGACGCGGATAAGGCCGACCTCGACGCCGACAAGGCGGTGCGGCTGATGCTGTCGCAGCCGTCGATGATCAAGCGGCCGATCCTGGCGCTGGACGACGGCCGCACCCTGGTGGGCTTCGATCCCAAGGCGTGGGAAGCGGCGCTGGGCTGAGGCTCAGCCCTCGACGTCGGTCTCCGGCCGGTCGTGGCCGTCGGCGCGCTCGGTGATCCAGCGGCCGTCGGCGGTTTCGTATTCGATCCAGGCGGTGCGGTCGGAGACGCGCTGTTCGCGGGCGGCGCGCTCGGCGGCGGCGCGGGCGGCGTCGTGGCTGGGATACGTCTCCGAATAGGTGTCGCCCAGGCGATAGGCCCAGCCGCCGTCGTGCTCGACGATGCGATAGGTGACTTCGGTCATGACGTGCTCCGGGCTCAGGATTTCAGGCGGACGACGGCTTCCACGGCATAATGGTCCGAAGGCCAGACGCCGTCGACGTCTTGCGTGCCGGTGACGCGTGACGAGAGCACGCCGAAGGCGTCGCGTTCCACGAAGATGTGGTCGATGACGCGAGCCGTGTGGCCTTCGTTCGTATTGAGGGTCGTCTGAGCGGCGCCGACGGGCAGGGCGCTGACGAAGCGGGGCGAGGCGGCGAGACCGGCCAGGCCGGGGTCGTCCAGCGCGGCGTTGAAGTCGCCCATGACGACCGCAGGCGTAGGGCCGTCGCCCATCCAGGCGAGAAGATCGGCGGCCTGACGCGCACGGATGGAGGCGCCTTCGGCGGTGTGGTGGAAATGGGTGTTCACGACGTCGATCGGACGGCCGCCGAAGTCGACCACGACGCGGACGGCGGTGCGCCAGTCGTCGAGCGGCTCGAGCTTCTTCGTATCCGTCCGCAGGATCGGCAGGCGGCTGAGAATCGCGTTGCCGTAGCGGCGAGGTGAGCCCTCGGCGTCGGTGGACGTGAAGCGCACCGCGTAGTCTCCGAGGGCCGCGGCGATCGTGTCGGCCTGGTTCGGCAGGCCCGTAGCCGCGTCCTCCAGAACCTCCTGCAGGCCGATGACGTCGGCGTCCGCGGCGCGGAGGGTCTGGACGATCAGGGGCAGCCGAGAAGGCCAGTCCTCGCGGTCGTGCCAGATGTTGAACGTGGCCAGCCGCAGGGCGCGTCCGGACCCCGGCAGGGAAACGCAGGCGGACAGGGGGACCGCGGCCAGTGCGGTGAGCAGGGTGCGACGTGTCTTCATGATGGGGTCCAATCGGCGCCGTCGAAACAAGTCCTCCGCCTTACGAAAGTTTCACCTGATCCGCCGCATCCGTTCGCTCTCCTGCACGCCTCTTGTCGTCAGAAGGCCGCGGCATCAGGCTGCCGGTCGGGAGAGACAAAGGGGATTTCGACATGGAACTGACGCCGGTTCTCATCGTCCTGACGGTTTTCGGCGCGATCGTCGCCATCATCGTGGGGCCGTCCTGGCTGAAGACGCGCGAGAAGCGCGAGATGCAGCAGACCATCCGCCACGCCATCGACAAGGGGCAGGAACTGCCCGCCGAACTGATCGACGCCATGACCAAGGACGTCCAGAAAAGCCTGCCGTCGCGCACCAGGGACATCCGAAAGGGCATCATCTGGCTGGCCACCGGCATCGGCATCGCGGCCTTCAGCCTGGTCAGCGACTTCGGCGGAAGCGACTGGGACGGCAACAATTTCGACAGCGGCATGCTGGGCCTGGCCTGTTTCCCGGCCGTGATCGGCCTGGCGTTCATCGCGCTGAGCTTCTTCAACAAGAACAAGGACTGAGGCCGGCAGGGAGGGGATCCGTCATGACCCAGTCCTCGTCCTCGGCCCTTGTGGACCGGCACGACGTCGAGCTGGCGGCCCAGGCGGCCGCCGGCGGGCGGCGGGAGTTCGGCGAGCTGGTCCGTCGTCACGGATCGGCCGTCCGGGCCCTGCTGCGGCGGATGGGCGCGCAAGCCGCGCTGGCCGACGACGTGGCGCAGGACGCCTTCATCCAGGCGTTCGAGCGGTGCGCGGAGTTTCGCGGCGAGGGGACCTTCGCGGCGTGGGTCAAGCGGATCGCGGCGCGCCTCTACATCAAACGGGTCGCCAAGGAGGCCCGTTACGTCGCGGAACTGGAAGACGATTCGACCGCCCCGGCGGTCGAACACGGGGATCGCGTCGATCTGGACGAGGCCCTGAAATCTCTCAGCGAGGCGGAACGGCTGTGCGTCAGCCTGTGTCACGGCGCGGGGATGGCGCATCCGGAGATCGCCGCCGCCCTGAATTTGCCGCTTGGAACGGTGAAGTCTCATGTCAAACGTGGTCTGGATAAACTCCGCGCGCGGCTTCAGCCGGGCGGGATGGTCGGAGGGGAGCGCAATGTCGGCTGACGAATTCGATCCCGAGATCGAGCGTCTGTTCGGGCGCACCCCGCACATGACCGATTCGGCCCTGTTCACCGCCCAGGTGGAGAAGCGGCTGGAGCAGGGGTCGCGCGTCCGATTCTTGGCCCTGTCGCTGGCCGGCGTGATCGGCGGGGCCGTGGCCCTGCGCGAGGCGCTGACCGTCGACGTCAGCCTGGGCGAGGCCTCCGGGCCGGTGGCGGGCGAGGCGCTCAATCAGGGCGTCCGCGCTGCACAGACCCAGGTGGACGGTTTCGCCCAGACCGCGATGAACGCGGTCGGTCTGAGCGGCATGGAGGTCGGGTCACTGGGCGCCATGCAGCTGTTCTGGATCGCGGCGGCGGCTCTGGTGGCCGTGGCGGCGGCAGGCGCCATGAAGCTGGCCCAGGACGTCTGATGACGCGACCGGGCCGAGCGCCTATCTAGGGGCCTCAGTCGTCAGGAGGCCGTCATGTCCGCCCAGAAGCAGGAAGCCGTCCGTCGCCTGGCGGCGCCGGACATCCGGGCCCGCAAGGGCGGAGAGCCGCTGGTCTGTCTGACCGCTTATGACGCGCCTACGGCGGAGATCCTGGACCCGCACTGCGACCTGCTGCTGGTCGGGGACAGCGTCGGCATGGTGGTGCACGGCCTGCCCAACACCGTCGGCGTCACTCTGGACATGATGATCCTGCACGGTCAGGCCGTCATGCGGGGATCCAAGCGGGCCATGGTCGTCATCGACATGCCGTTCGGCAGCTATGAGGGCGGCAAGGAAGTCGCCTACGAAAACTGTGCGCGGGTGATGAAGGAGACGGGCGCACAGGGGGTGAAGCTGGAGAGCGGCCCGACGGTGCCGGAGACCATCGCCTATCTGGTGCAGCGCGGCATCCCCGTGATGGGGCACGTCGGCCTGCGGCCGCAGGCGGTGCTGACCGACGGCGCCTTCAAGGCCAAGGGCCGGACCGAGGAGGAGCGCCTGCGGGTCCTGGCGGAGGCCGAGGCGACGGCGGACGCGGGGGCCTTCGCCGTGGTGGTCGAAGGCGTGGCCGAAGCGCTGGCGCGCGAGGTGACCGAGGCGATCGACAAGCCGACGGTCGGCATCGGGGCGTCGGCCGCGTGCGACGGGCAAATCCTGGTCGTATCCGACATGCTGGGCCTGTTCGACTGGACGCCCAAGTTCGTGCGCCGGTATGCCGATCTGCGCGGAGAAATCGATCGCGCGGTCGCGGGCTACGCGGCCGACGTCCGTGCCCGCCGTTTTCCTGCCGAAGTCGAGACTTACTTCAGCAAAAAGCCCGCTTCGGCCTGAGCGCCGCGTTGCGGGCGTGACGGCGAGCCTCTAGGGTCGCGCCGGTTTCAATAAGGGCGGGCGTGCAGCACCGCTTTCTGGGGGCTGAGCATCCGTGACTGACGTCTTCGAACAGGTCGAAGAGGAGCTTCGCTCCGAACGCTGGGCGCGACTGGCGCGCAAGTGGGGCCCGGTGGTCGGCGCCGTGCTGGCGCTGGCGCTGGTCGTTGCGCTGGGCTTCTGGGGCTGGGAACAGTTCAAGACCTCGCAGGGCGAGAAGGCCGCCGTCGCCTACGACCGCGGTCTCGAAGCGCTGGAAGCCGGGAACTTGGCGGGCGCCGAAGTCGCCTTCGCCGAGGCGGAGAAGGTCGGCAATTCGGCTTACAAGGCGCTGGCGCTGAACCAGCGGGCCGGCGTGGCCCTGGCGCAGAACAAGCCGGCCGAAGCGGTCGAGCTGCTGGATCAGGCCGCCCGCGCCGACCGCGACCCCATCTTGGCCGACCAGGCCGCCTTGAAGGCGGTGTGGATACTGCTGGATGAGGGCGGCACGTCAGAACAGATCGAGGATCGGCTGGAGCCGCTGATCCGTGAGGGGCGCCCGATGCGCGTGATGGCCCTGGAGACCCAGGCGATGGCGCGGCTGCAGTTCGGCAAGACGGCCGAGGCGCGGCAGACCTTCGTGCAGCTGCAGCTGGGGCAGGACGTGCCCGACTCGGTGCGCCAGCGCGCCCAGCTGGGCATCGCGGCGATCGACAACGGCACGGCGGCCTCCTTGCCTGGGGTCCTTCGCCAGCCCGTCGCGGTCGCCGCGCCGCCGGCCGCCCCCGCCGCCGGTCCAGCCGCCTCGGCTCAGACGCCCCCCGCCCAGACGCCGCCCGCCCAGTGATGACGACAGTCGGAAAGTTGCCCATGCCCCGTCTCGCCAAGGCCGCGACCCTCACCGCGCTCGCCCTGTCCGTCGCAGCGTGCGGCACGCTGCAGCAGGCGCTGCCGTTCAACCTGGGCCGGAGCGAACAGTCCGAGGACGTCGCCAGCGCCGGGGAACGAGTCCCCGTCATCGAGTTCGACCAGGCGCTGGTTCCGTCCGCCGCCCTGGCCGGTCGCGACTTCTTCCTTCCTGGGCCGCAGCCGGTGACGGCCTGGGGCAATCCGGGCGGCACCGCGGACAACGCCGTGGAGCACGTTCTGGCCGGGCAGGGTTTCACCATCGCCTGGAAGCGCGGCATCGGCGCGGGCGCCGGGCGAACCAGCCAGATCATGGCCCCGCCGGTCGCCGAGGGCGGCCGCATCTTCGTGATGGACGGCGAGTCGTCGGTTTCGGCGCTGGACGCGCGAAACGGCGGCGAAATCTGGAAGGTCAATCTGCGGCCGCAAGGTCGTGAGCGCGGCGGCTTCGGCGGCGGCGTGGCGACCTTCGGGGGCAAGGTGTTCGTCTCGTCCGGCTATCGCACCATGACGGCGCTGGACGCCGCGACGGGCGCGGTGGTGTGGCAGTCGCCGGTCGACGTGCCGATCCACGGGGCCCCGACGGTGTCGGGCGGGCGGGTCTATGTCGTGGACGTGGACAACCAGATCATCGCCTTCGACGCCAACACCGGTCAGCAGACCTGGTCGTATCGCGGCATCGTGGAGCCGGCGCGCATCATGTTGGCGTCGGCCCCTGCGGTGACGGGCGACACCGTGGTGGCTCCGTTCTCGTCGGGCGAACTGCTGGCGCTGCGAGCGTCGAACGGTCAGCCGCTTTGGCAACGCGAGCTTTCGCGGACCAGCCGGACGAACGCCCTGTCGGAGGTTCGCGACATCGCCGGACGCCCGGTGATCTCGCGCGGTTTCGTCTACGCCGTCAGCCATTCGGGCGTTCTGGGCTCGCTGGACGCCCGGTCGGGCCAGCCGCGCTGGCAGCTGCCGATCGGCGGCGTGCAGGCGCCCCTGCCGGTGGGCGACGTCGTCTATGTGGTGTCCAAGGCCGGGCAGCTGACGGTGATCAACCGCGAGAGCGGTCAGGTCTACTGGACGCGCGACCTGAACGAGGGCCGCGTGCGTCAGGAGGGCGGCTTCCTGGGTTTCTGGGACCGCACCGTGCGGCCCAGCTGGGGCGGGCCGATCCTGGCCTCGAACCGGCTGGTCCTGGTCAACTCGGACGGGGAAGCCGTGGCGCTGAACCCCAAGACGGGCGAGATCCAGGGCACGCTGCGTCTGGGCGGACCGGCCTATGTCGCGCCGATCGCCTATGACGGCGCCCTGATCGTCGTCACGGACCGCGGCGAGGTCGTCAGCATCCGCTGACGGCGTTGCGTCCGCGCACAGGAACAGGTTGGATCGGCGCATGGCCGTCAAAGTCGCCATCGTCGGTCGCCCCAATGTGGGCAAATCCACGCTGTTCAACCGGCTTGTGGGCAAGCGCCTGGCGCTGGTCGACGATCGGCCGGGGGTGACGCGCGACCGGCGCTATGCCCAAGGGAACATCGGCGACATCGACCTGACGCTGATCGACACGGCCGGGTACGAGGACGTCACCGACGAGAGCCTGGAAGCCCGGATGCGCGAGCAGACCGAGCTGGCGATCGACGACGCGGACATCATCCTGTTCATGATGGACGCGCGCGAGGGCGTGACCCAGCTGGACCGCATCTTCGCCGATCGGCTGAGGAAGGTGCACAAGCCGATCATCCTGCTGGCCAACAAGTCCGAGAGCCGCGAGAGCGGCGGCGGTGTGGGCGAGGCGCATGCGCTGGGCTTCGGCGAGCCCGTGGCCCTGTCGGCCGAGCACGGCGAGGGCATGGCGGATCTTTACGCCGCGGTGCTGGCCGCGTCGGCCGACGTCTTCGTCGAGGAAGAGGAAGAGACCGACAAGCCGATCCGCATCGCCGTGATCGGGCGGCCGAACGCCGGCAAGTCGACTCTGGTGAACCGTCTGCTGGGCGAGGATCGGCTGCTGGTCGGACCCGAGGCGGGGATCACCCGGGACTCCATCTCGGTGGACTGGGAGTGGGAAGGCCGCCCGATCCGCTTCGTCGACACGGCGGGCATGCGCCGCAAGGCGCGTGTGCAGGAGAAGCTGGAGAAGCTGTCGGTCGCCGACACCCTGCGGGCCCTGACTTTCGCCGAGGTCGTCGTCCTGATGATGGACAAGGACAACGCCTTCGACATCCAGGACCTGCAGTTGGCCGATCTGGTGGAGCGCGAGGGCCGCGCGCTGGTCTACGTCGCGTCCAAATGGGACCTGGAGGAGGAGCCGCAGGCCAAGCTGGCGGAGCTGAAGCGGCTGGCCGAGGAGAAGCTGCCCCAATTGCGCGGCACGCCCTTCGTGGCGCTGTCGGCGCACAACGGCCGGGGCGTCGACCGCCTGATGCCGGCGATCATCCAGGCCTATGAGACCTGGTCGGTGAAGGTGAAGACCCGCGACCTCAACGACTGGCTGGCCATGGCGACCCAGCGGCACCCGCCGCCCGCCGTCGACGGCAAGCGAATCAAGCCGAAGTACATCGCCCAGACCAAGGCGCGCCCGCCGACCTTCGTGCTGTTCTCCAGCCGCGCCTCGGCCATGCCGGACACCTACAAGCGCTATCTGATCAACTCGATCCGCGAGAGCTTCGACCTGCCGGGCACGCCGATCCGGCTGACGGTCAAGTCGGGCAGCGCCAACCCCTACGCCGAAGGCGGCGCCAAGTCGGGGCCAGAACGGTTCAAGGGCGCCGCGAAGACGGCGCCGCGCAAGGTGCAGAGGGCCGAGAAGGCCGAGGCCGCGTCCAAGCTGCCGGGAAAGGCGCTGGAAGCGAAGGTCAAGGCCGGGGCCAAGCCCAAGGTCAAGCCGCTGGGCGGGTTGAAGGCCAGCGCGTCGAAGAAGGCGGGAGCCAACGTCTTCGTCGGCAAGGGCGTCCGCGGCGGCGCGCGGCAGGTGTCGCGCTCAGGGCGCGTGCGGACGGGTCAGAAGGGCGGCAGCCGGAGGTAGGGATGCAGACGCCGCGTGGACTTTTCGTGGTGCTGACCCTGATCGTTCTCGCGTTCGCGCTTTTCGCCGGCTGGTGGAGCAACCGTCGAACCGAGTATTTCCCTTCCGGATTGGTCGCCGAGATGGAGGATTGCCGTGTGCATGGCATAGAGCGCCGTGCCATGGGCCCCGATGAGGCGGACTGGTTCGCGGGCGCCTTGGCCGATTTCGGCGAGCCTTCCCTGTATCGTCGCCCGCCAGATGCGCTGCGTTCCGTTCGCCTGACCTATCTCCCGAGCCTGATCGGGAGTGATGTGGTGGTGCGCGTCGATACGATTCCCGATGGACGGCAACGACTGACTGCTCAACGCAAAAAGCGTGAAGGCACCGAGAAGATCGATCGGTTTCTGACCCCGATCGAAGTGGCTGCCCTTGACGAGGTGCTGAGGCAGACGGATTTCTTTTCACTGCCGCCCAGCGGTTGCTCGCCATTTCCCGATGGCGTCCAGTGGATACTGGAGGGGTCGGATCCTGAAGGCGGCTATGTCTACCGCCAAAGACAGTCGCCGGAGCCAAGCCCCGAGCGCACTCTGGGACTGCACCTTGGGCGCCTCACAGGATGGACGCTTGAACCTGTTTTCTGATCGCCTCCCAGAATCTGGATGGTTTCAGACCAGCGCGCTCGCCGTCGGGCCGTCGCACCAGTCGCGAAAGCTGAGAGTCAGGGGCGGTTCGCGGGTCGGGTCGGCCAGTTCGACGATCAGCGGCGCGATCTCGGAAGGGTGGGGCAGGGTCTGGGGATCCTCGCCGGGAAATGCCTGGGCGCGCATCTGGGTGCGCATGCCGCCGGGGTTCAGCACGCAGATGCGGATGGTCATGGTCTCGGTCTCGTCGGCCCAGCACTTCATCAGCACCTCCGCGCCCGCCTTGGTCGCGGCGTAGGCGCCCCAGAAGGCGCGCGGGGCCGTGGCGACCGACGTCGTCAGGTGGATCACCCGCGCGGCGTCCGACAGCTTCAGCAGCGGTTCCAGTGAGCGGATCAGGCGGTAGACGCCGGTGAAGTTGGTACGCTCGATCTTGGCGAACTGGCGGGGGTCGGCGTGGCTGACCGGGGCCAAGCCCTCGGCGCCCAGGGTGGCGGCGGCGTTGACCCAGACGTCGAGACGGCCGAACCGCTCGAACAGGGCGCCGCCGAGACGGTCTATGGCGCCGCCGTCAACCAGGTCGAAGGGGATCAGGGTCGCGTGCCGCCCGGTGGCGGCGAAGATCTCGTCGTCCAGCTCTTCCAGCGCGCCCTGGGTGCGGGCGACGGCGACGACGTGGGCGCCGGCTTTGGCCAGCGCCAGCGCGGCCTCGTGGCCGATGCCGCGTGAGGCCCCGACGACGAGGGCGATGCGATCCTTGAGAGGCTGGTCGGAAGTCATGCGGGCTGATAGCCGCCCGGCGCGCGGATCGCCAGTGCGGCGCTCGTTCGGCCGGCGAGGTCCTAGGCGCTGACGAGAAGGGAAAGTTGCCGTCCGGCCTCCTGTCGGCCGCCCTCCTCTATCTCGCGGTCGAGCAGGCGGGTGGGATAGTCGCCGGTGAAATAGTGGTCGGTGAACTGGGGGTTCTTCGGGTCGCGTGGGCCCGCCTCCATGGCGGCGTACAGGCCGTCGACGGACAGGAAGCCGAGGGAATCGACCTCGAGATACTTCGTCATCTCCTCCAGCGACATGCGCGCGGCGATCAGCTGGTCCCGCTCGGGCATGTCGATGCCGTAGAAGTCGGGCCAGAGGATCGGCGGGCTGGCGGAGCGCAGGTGGACCTCCTTGGCCCCCGCGGCGCGGACGGCACGGACCAGTTTCACCGAGGTGGTGCCGCGCACGATCGAGTCGTCGATCAGGACGACCCGCTTGCCCTCGAGCACCGAGCGATTGGGGCTGTGCTTCATCCGCACACCCTTCTGCCGGGCGCCCTGGCTGGGCTGGATGAAGGTGCGGCCCAGATAGTGGCTGCGGATGATGCCCATCTCGTAGGGGATGCCGCTTTGCTGGGCATAGCCCAGCGCCGCCGGCACACCGGAGTCCGGCACAGGCACGACGACGTCGGCCTCGACCGCATGCTCGCGGGCCAGCCCGGCGCCCATGCGCTTGCGCACGCCATAGACGGACTTGCCGTTCACGACGCTGTCGGGGCGCGAGAAGTAGACGTATTCAAACAGGCAGGGACGGGCGGGGCGCGCCGGGAAGGGCTTCAGCGAGCGCAGACCCTCGTGGTCGATGACGATGACCTCGCCGTTCTCGACGTCGCGGACGAACTCGGCGCCGATGGCGTCCAGCGCGCAGGTTTCGGACGCCAGCACCCAGCCGTCGCCGATCTTGCCGAGGACCAGCGGGCGGATGCCCAGCGGATCGCGCGCGCCGATCATCTTGGTGCGGGTCAGGCAGACCAGGGCGTAGCCGCCCTCGATGCGCGAGACGGCGTCGACGAAGCGGTCGACGATCTTGGCCTTCCGGCTGCGGGCGATGAGGTGGAGGATGACCTCGCTGTCCGAGGTCGACTGGAAGATGGCGCCTTCGCCGACCAGCTGGCGGTGCAGGAAGTGGAAGTTGGTCAGGTTGCCGTTGTGGGCGATGGCGATGCCGCCCTGGTCCAGGTCCGCGAACATCGGCTGGATGTTGCGCAGGAAGCTGCCGCCGGCGGTGGAGTAGCGGGTGTGGCCGACGGCGGCCGAGCCGGGCAGGCGCTCCGCCAGATTGGCGCCGCCGAAGGCCTCGCCCACCAGGCCCATGTGGCGCTCGGTGTGGAAGCGCTGGTCGTGGACGCTGGCGATGCCGCAGGCTTCCTGACCGCGGTGCTGCAGGGCGTGGAGGCCGAGGGCGACGACGGAGGAGGCCTCGTCCCGGTCCGCACCCCAGACGCCGCAGACCCCGCATTCGAGGCGGAGCTGGTCGTCGTCCGCCTCTCGCCAGTGGGGCCGGTGGACGACGGGATCGGCGATCGCATGCGACATCGTCGGGGCTCCGATGGCGGCGGGGACTACTCGGGGGCGGCAGGGCGCGAGGTATTGCCGGAATCTGTCGGGGGCAAGGCGTCGTCGCCGGAAAAACCCTCGCGCACGGACGAATTCACCACGGGCGTGACGGCGTCGAGGCCCGCGCCGATGCCGGGCAGGACGATCTGGATCGCCCGCGCGGCCCCCGCGCTGAGCGGCCACGTTGCGGCGCGGCCCAGCCAGCCGGGCGTGCGCTCGCCGGGCATGGCGGCGACGATGACGAGGTGGACCGCTCCGACGAGCACGAGGCCGCGCGCCCCGCCGACCACCACGCCCAGCGCCCGATCGACGCCGCCGAGATGGGGGTGGGCCTGCGCCCGCTTCGACAGGGCGGAGCCGAAGATGCGGATGCCGAAGTAGACGATCAGGAAACCGACCAGGGCCGCGAAGATGACGCCTGCCCAGTCCGGATCCACCAGGCCGCGCCCGATCGGAGCCGTGAGAGGAAGTGCGATCAGGGTGACGAAGGCGGCCAGCACGAAGCTGAGCAGGGTGATGATCTCTCGCGTCGCGCCGCGCACGCCGCCGGCGGCCGCCGAGGCGAGCAGCACGAGCAGGACGAAGACGTCGTATCCGGTCACGCGGCACTCCGCCTGTGGGGTCGAGGCATCAATAGCGCCTCTGCGAGATTCGTTCGACCGCTTCGGACAGGCGGGAGACGGCGATGCAGTCCATGGAGCCTCCGGCGCCCTGGGGCAGGGGGGCGCACAGGGCCTGGTCGAAGCCCAGCTTGGCGGCCTCGCGCAGGCGGGCCTCGGCGCGGCCCACGGCGCGGACCTCTCCGGACAGGCCGATCTCGCCGAAGACGACGCAGCCCTGGGGCAGGGGGTGGTCGACGGCGGAAGAGATGAGGGCGGCGGCGGCGGCCAGATCGGCGGCGGGCTCGTTGATGCGCAGGCCGCCGGCGACGTTCAGGTAGACGTCCTTGTCGCCCAGACCGAGACCGCAGCGCGCCTCCAGCACCGCCAGAACCATGGCGAGGCGACCCGAGTCCCATCCGACGACGGCGCGGCGGGGCGTGCCGTAGGCGCTGGGGGCCACCAGGGCCTGGATCTCGACCAGCACGGGCCTCGACCCCTCGATGCCGGCGAAGACTGCGGCGCCGGGCGCGCGGTCCTTGCCCTCGCCGAGGAAGAGGGCCGAGGGATTGGAGACCTGACGCAGGCCGGCGTCGCCCATTTCGAACACGCCGATCTCGTCGGTGGCGCCGAAGCGGTTCTTGCCCGCGCGCAGGATCCGGAAGGGATAGCCGCGCTCGCCCTCGAAGCTGAGGACGGCATCGACCATGTGTTCGACCACGCGGGGGCCGGCGACCTGACCGTCCTTGGTGACGTGGCCGACGAGGACGACGGCGGGGCCGCCGGACTTGGCCATCCGCACCATCTCGCTGGCGCAGGCGCGGACCTGGGTGATGGAGCCGGGCCCGGCCTCGTGAACGTCGGACCAGAGGGTCTGGATCGAATCGACGATCACCAGATCGAAGCGGTCGCGCTTCAGCGTGCCGAGGATGTCGCGCAGCGCGGTGGCGGAGGCCAGCTCGACGGGCGCCTTTTCCAGACCCATGCGGCGGGCGCGGCTGCGAATCTGCTCCACCGCCTCCTCGCCCGAGATGTAGGCGACGCGGCGGCCGGACAGGGCGGTGCGGGCGGCGACCTCGAGCAGGAGGGTCGACTTGCCGACGCCGGGGTCGCCGCTGAGCAGCAGGGCCGAGCCGGGCACCACGCCGCCGCCGCAGACGCGGTCGAACTCCGTCACGCCGGTCTGGATGCGCGGCGGCTCGGGCGTCTCGGTTTCCAGACTTTCAAACTGGAGCCCGCGGGCGCGGGACGTGGCGGCGGGTTTCAGGGCGCCGGGCGGGGCGGACTGACGCTCCTCGACGATCGAGTTCCACTGGCCGCAGGCCCCGCACTGGCCCGCCCACTTGCCGTGGACGGCCCCGCAGGACTGGCAGACGAAGATCGGGGAGTCCTTGGCCATGAAGGAGGCTTACAGGAGTCGGGCGCAAGCGGGCAGGGGGCGCAGCGCGGCCTGCGACCGCTTCTGACGCAGGCTCACAGGGTCGCCGCCGGCAGGTCGGGCCGGGCGCCCCATTCCGACCAGCTGCCGTCGTAGAGGCGCGATGTGCAGCCCAGCAACTCCAGCCCCAACGACAGAATGGCGGCGGTGACCCCGGAGCCGCAGGTGGTGACGACGGGGCGAGCCAGATCGACGCCTGCGTCAGTGAAGGAGCGGGCGAGCGCTTCGCCCGTCTTCATCGTCCCGTCGGGGTTAAGTAGCGTGGAGTAGGGCACGTTTCGCGCGCCCGGCATGTGCCCCGGACGGACGCCGGGGCGCTCGGCCGCGCGGCCCTCGAAGCGGGCGGCGCCGCGGGCGTCCAGGACCTGGGCTGCGCCGGCGAGGGCGGCCCGGACCTCGGGGACCCCGACGACGGTCCCCGGCTGAAACGTCGGGGTGAAGACGGCGGGAGCCGGGGGTTGGACCGGGCCGCTGTCGACCGGGCGGCCCTCGGCGCGCCATTTCGGCAGGCCGCCGTCGAGCAGGCGAACGTCGCGAGCCCCCATGATCCTGAGCATCCAGCGCACGCGCGCGGCCGAGAACAGTCCCGCGGCGTCGTACACGACGATGGAGTCGCGCTCCGTAAGCCCGAGCCCGCCCGCATAGGCCGCGAAGTGCTCCGGTGAGGGCAGCATGTGCGGCAGGGGCGAGGTCGTGTCCGAAGCCGCCTCGAGGTCGCAGAAGCGTGCGCCGGGAATGCGGACCTGATCGAACTCCGCCCGGCCGTCACGGTCGCCGAGATGCCAGCTGGCGTCGAGCAGCCGCAGGGCCGGATCGTCGAGGCAGGCGGCCAACGCGAAAGTCGAGATGAGGGGCGAGGTCATCGCCTCAGCATCGTCCGCCGGTCAGGCGCGGTCCAGAGCCAGCTGGACGACGTCGGTGCGGGCGGAGCGGAAGCCGGCTTCGCAATAGGCCAGGTAGAAGCGCCATAGCCGGCGGAAGCGCTCGTCGAAGCCGCCCATGCGGCGGATTTCAGGCCAGGCCGACTGGAACCGCTGATCCCACAGCTTGAGGGTCTCGGCATAGTCCTGGCCGAAGCGCTCGATGGCGGACCAGGACAGGCCTTCGCGCGTGATGACGGGCTTCAGCCGCTCTTCGGACGGCAGCATTCCCCCGGGGAAGACGTACTTCTGGATGAAGTCCGTCCGGCGGGCGTATTCCTCGAACAGCTCTTCTTCGATTGTGATGATCTGCAGACCCGCGCGGCCGCCGGGCTTCAGGACGTCGTGGACCTTGGCGAAATAGGTCGGCCAGTATTCCTGACCCACGGCCTCGAACATCTCGATGGAGGCGACGCGGTCGAACGTGCCGTCGACGTCGCGATAGTCGATCAGGCGGATGTCCGTCATGTCCGCCAGACCGGCGTCGAACAGGCGTTTGCGGGCGAAGTCATGCTGTTCCCGGCTGATCGTCACGCCTGTGACGCGGGCGCCGACCTCCTTTGCGGCGAATTCGGCGAAGCCGCCCCAGCCGCAGCCGATCTCCAGCACCGTCTGGCCGGGTTTGAGGTCCATCAGGCGTGCGAGCGAGGCGTATTTCGCGCGCTGGGCCTCGGCCAGATCGGCGCCCGAGCCGGCAAAGCGGGCCGACGAGTACGTCATCGTCGCGTCCAGCCAGGCGGCGTAGAAGCCGTTGCCCAGGTCGTAGCGGGCGTGGATGTTCTTGCGCGAGCCGCGGCGGCTGTTGCGCTTCATCCGGTGCGAGACCCAGTTGACCGCCTGCATGACCGGATTGCCGTCGAACAGGCGGCGGATGTGGTCGTAGTTGCGGGCCAGGGTCTCCAGCAGGGTCGCAAGCTGGGGACTGTCCCACTCGCCGGCCATGTAGCCCTCTGCGAAGCCGATGTCGCCATTGGCCAGAACGCGGCGGGCGAAGCGGTAGTCCCTGACGTCCAGCGTCGCTGTGAGGCCGGGCTGCTTGCCCTCAAGCACGTGTCGCTCTCCGTTCGGCAGGAGCACGTGCAGTCGGCCGAAGGTCCAGTTGGCCGCCAGCAGGCGCAGCATCAGGCCGAACACGCGCGGGGTCCGGTCGGCGGCAGGCAGGGCGTCGGCCGCGGTGGAGCTCATGGCGGCATAGGTGGGATCGGGGGCCGTCATGCGTCAATCCTCCCGGTCGCGCCGGACCTTGTCGACGGACTTGAGGGCGTCCAGCGCCCGCTTTCGCGCTGCGTCGTGCTCGACGATCGGCCGCGGGTAGTTGGAACCGAGCCGGACGCCGGCGTCGCGCAGAACCTCGGGCGGCGCCTCCCACGGGGCGTGCAGCCAGCGGTCGGGGAGTCTTGCCAGTTCTGGGACCCAGCGTCGGACGTATCGGCCGTCTTCATCGAACTTCCGCCCCTGGGTGATCGGATTGAATATCCGGAAGTACGGTGACGCGTCGGCTCCGGATCCGGCGACCCACTGCCAATTCTGCACGTTGGAGGCCAGGTCGGCGTCGACGAGGCAGTCCCAGAACCACTTTTCGCCTTCGCGCCAGTCGATGAGCAGGTGCTTGATCAGGAAGCTGGCCACGACCATGCGGACGCGGTTGTGCATCCAGCCGGTGGTCCAGAGCTGGCGCATGCCGGCGTCGACGATGGGATAGCCGGTCAGGCCGCGCGTCCAGGCCTTCAGCCCCTTGGGATCGTCGCGCCACGGCAGGGCGTCGTACTCCGGCCGGAAGGCATGGTCGGATATGTGCGGGAAGTGGTGCAGCAGATGGGCCGAGAATTCGCGCCAGACGATCTCGGAAACGAACTTCTCGGCCTGGGCGACGGGGGCCTTGCCGTCGGCGGCGGCCTTGCGCGCCGCCTCGACCGCGCGCCAGGGGGCGACCTCTCCGAAATGCAGGTAGGGCGACAGGCGGCTTGTGACCGGTCGGCCGGGATGGTCGCGGCCGTCGGCGTAGTCGGCCATGGGGCCGGAGGCGAAGCGTGAGAGGGCGCTGATCGCCCCCGCCTCGCCGGGCGTCCAGTCGAAGCCGGTGGACCAGTCGGGACGGGCAGGGTGCAGGCCCCAGGCGTCGAGGTCGTCCGAGGCGACGTCTTCGGGGGTTAGGAGAGCGCGTGGGCCCAGCGTGTGGGGTGGGGGCGTCCACTGGGCCAGCAGGGCCTTCGAGAAAGGGGTGAAGACCTTGTAGGGCTCGCCCGAGCCGTTCAGCACCGAGCCCGGCGGCATCAGGTTGGAGCCGTTCCAGCCCTTCACCTCGACGCCCTCGGCCTTAAGCGCGTGGGCCAAATCGGAGTCGCGGGCGGCGGCGTCGGGTTCCCACTGGCGGTTGATGTAGAGGCGGTCGGCGCCGGTTTCGGCCATCAGGCGGCGGAGTTCGGTCTCGGAGTCGCCACGGCGCAGAATCAGGCGGGAGCCGCGATCCCTCAGTGCGGCGTCGAGAGCGCGCAGGGACTTGTCCAGCCACCACAGGGAGGCGGCGCCGCGGGGGCGGACGCGCGAGCCTTGATCCAGCACATAGACGGGCACGATCGGCGCGCCGGTGGCGGCGGCGGCGGTCAGGGCCGGGTTGTCGTGCAGGCGCAGGTCCTGGCGGAACCACAGGATCACGGGCTTGTCTGTCACGTCGTCCCCTCGGATCATGGCGCCTTGCGTCGAACGTCCGGCCGCGCCACCTGTTCGCCGCATAGGCGCGGCATGAGCGCGCGCCAACGCCCAAGCTCTCGTCACAAGGTCGCAGCCGTGAACCCGAACCCCGTCATCGACATCACCGAAGGCCTGAGCCGCCCCGTCTCCATCGGCGGCGGCCAGCGGATCGTGTTCATCGCGGGCCCGTGCCAGCTGGAGAGCCGTCAGCACGCGCTGGAGATGGCTTCGGCGCTGAAGGCGATCGGCGAGCGGCTGAACGTCGGCATCATCTACAAGACCAGCTTCGACAAGGCGAACCGGACCAGCGCAACGGCCGCACGGGGCTTCGGTCTTGAGGGCTCGCTGCCGATCTTCGCGGAGATCCGCGAGACGCTGGGCCTGCCGGTCCTGACCGACGTGCACACCGAGGAGCATTGCCGCATCGCCGGCGAGGTGGTGGACGTGCTGCAGATCCCGGCCTTCCTGAGCCGCCAGACCGACCTGCTGCTGGCGGCGGCGGCGACGGGCAAGGCGATCAACGTCAAGAAGGGCCAGTTCCTGGCGCCCTGGGACATGAAGAACGTGATCGCCAAGATCACCGGCGCCGGAAATCCGAACGTGATGGCGTGCGAGCGCGGGGCCAGCTTCGGCTACAACACCTTGGTCAGCGACATGCGGGCTCTGCCGGTGCTGCGCGAGATCGGCTGTCCGGTGGTGTTCGACGCGACGCACAGCGTGCAGCAGCCGGGCGGCCAGGGCACGTCTTCGGGCGGCCAGCGCGAGTTCGTGCCGGTGCTGGCGCGCGCGGCGGTGGCGGTCGGCGTGGACGCCGTCTTCATGGAGACGCACCAGGACCCGGACAACGCGCCGTCCGACGGGCCGAACATGGTGCCGCTGGACCAGTTCGAGGCGCTGGCCGCCGAACTCATCGCCTATGACGACCTGACGAAGAGCCGGATGGCGAAAGCCGCCTGAATCCCTTAGGTCGGGGGCATGGGTGAACGCACGCTAGATCTCGGCGGACTGCAGGCTCTGCTGGAGCGCGTGCGCGGGCTGAAGGTGGCCTGCGTCGGCGACCTGATGTTGGACCGCTACGTCTATGGCGGGGTGGACCGCATTTCGCCGGAGGCCCCCATTCCCGTGCTGAAGGCGAAGCGGCGCACGGCCATGCCTGGCGGCGTGGGCAATGTGGCGCGCAATGTGGCGGCGCTGGGCGGGGTGGCGCGACTGGGCGCCGTGACGGGGGCGGACGCGGCCGGCGAGGAGCTGGCCGGACTGGTCGGCGCCGAGGCCGGGATCGAGGATCACGTGGTCCGGCTTCAGACGGCCGAGACCATCGTCAAGACGCGCTACGTCTCCGGCGGGCAGCAGCTGATGCGGCTGGACGAGGAGGCTCCGGTGGTCGGCGCATTCGAGAATGACGCGGTGTTTTCAGGTGCTTCCGCCGTTCTTCTGTCGGACTATGCCAAGGGCGTGGTGACCGAGCGGCTGATCCGGGCGGCCATCTGGCAGGCGCAGGCGGCGGGCGTGCCGGTGGTGGTCGATCCGAAGGGGCGAGACTTCGCCCGCTACGGCGCCGTCGACGTGATCAAGCCGAACGCCAGCGAGCTGGCCGGCGCGACCGGCCTGCCGGTCGGTACGGACGCGGAGGTCGAGGCGGCGCTGGAGGCCCTGCTGGCGGCCACGACCGCGAAGGCGATCGTGGTCACGCGGGCGGGCAAGGGGATGAGCCTGATGCGGCGGGGCGGGGCGGCGAAGCATTTCCCCGGCCGCGCGCGCGAGGTGTTCGACGTGTCGGGGGCTGGGGACACCGGCCTGGCCGCGCTGGGGCTGGCGCTGGGCGCTGGCGCCTCGCTGGAGACGGCGGTGGAGTTCGCCATACTGGCGTCGGGCGTGGTGGTCGGGAAGGCCGGCACCGCCACGGTGTCGCCCGCCGAGCTGATCGACGCGGAGATGAGCCAGCATGCGGCGGGCGCCCACGCCAAGGTCATGCCGCTGGACGAGCTGGCGGAGGTCGTCGAGGGCTGGAAGCGGCAGGGGCTGAAGGTCGGCTTCACCAACGGGTGTTTCGACATCCTGCATCGCGGGCACGTGGCCTATCTGGCGCAGGCGCGGTCGTGGTGCGACCGGCTGGTGGTGGCGCTGAACACCGACGCCTCGGTGCGGCGGCTGAAGGGCGAGGGGCGGCCGATCAACGATCTGGACAGCCGGGCGGTCGTGATCGGCGGTCTGGGCAGCGTGGACCGGGTTACGAGCTTCGACGACCCGACGCCGCTGGCGCTGATCGAGCGGCTTAGGCCCGACGTGCTGATCAAAGGCGCGGACTACACGCGCGAGGGCGTGGTGGGCGGCGACCTGGTCGAGAGCTGGGGCGGCGAGGTGCGGCTGGCGACGTTCGAGGACGGCTTCTCCACCACCCGCACGATCGAGAAGATGAGGGACGCCTGATGGGCCGGCGGATGATCGTGGTGACCGGCGGAGCCGGCTTCATCGGGTCCAACGTTGTGGCGCGGCTGTGCGCCGAGGACCGGCGCGACGTGGTGGTGTGCGATCGCCTGGAAGACGCGGCGCTGGGCAAGTGGAAGAACCTGGCCAAGCACCGGCTGGCCGACTTCTGGCAGCCCGAGGAGCTGTTCGAGAAGCTGGAACGGCATGCGGACCGCATCGAGGCGGTGGTGCACATGGGTGCGATCTCGGCGACGACCGAGCCGGACGCGGACCTGATCCTGCGCACCAACTTCAGCCTGTCGCGCGACCTGTGGGACTGGTGCGCGCTGCGGGACGCGCGGCTGATCTACGCCTCGTCCGCCGCGACCTATGGAGACGGCGCCCAAGGGTTCGACGACGACGACGATCTTGAGAGCCTGTCGGCGTTGCGACCGCTAAACGCCTATGGGTGGTCGAAATTCCTGTTCGATCAGTATGCAGTCCGGCAGGCAGGCGAAGGCCATGCGCCCAACCAGTGGGCGGGGCTGAAGTTCTTCAACGTCTATGGCCCGAACGAGGGGCACAAGGGCACGATGAAGTCGGTCGTGGCGCAGATCTGGCCGAAGGTGCGGGCCGGCGAGCCAGTGACCCTGTTCCGGTCGCATCACCCGGACTACGCCGACGGCGGCCAGATGCGGGATTTCGTCTTCGTCGACGACGTGGTGGACGTGATCGCCTGGCTGCTGGAGACGCCGGAGGTGTCGGGCATCTTCAACGCGGGGTCGGGCCGGGCGCGGTCGTTCCTCGACCTTGCCCACGCGACCTTTGCGGCGGCGGGCGTGGCACCGGCCGTGGAGTACGTGGACACGCCCGAGAGCATCCGGGACAAGTACCAGTACTTCACCGAGGCGCGCATGGACCGGCTGCGCGAAGCCGGCTTTCCGGGGCAGTCGACGCCGCTGGAAGAGGGCGTGCGGCGTTATGTGCAGGACTTCCTGATGACGGCGGACCCCCACAGATGAACGGTCCGCGGCTGACCTGGCGCCAGTGGGTCGGCTGGACCGGGTTCGCGGTCGTGTTCGTGCTGACCGCGGCGGCGCTGGTGTGGCGAGGAGACATCCTGCGCGCTGGGCTGGACCCGCAGGTGCCGTTCCAGACCTATGATCCCCCGCCGGCGCCCGACTATGCGGCGCGCGAGGCCTGGGCGCTGTGGGAGGCGAGGGCGCCGGGCGCGGGCGACGTGCCGGTCTTCTTCGTCCATTCCACGACCTATGACGGCGGGCCGCACTGGAATGCGCCGATCGGCGAGCGCAAGGCCGACGCCTATCTGGCGCGGGTGGTGCTGCCGAACCATGCGGGGCCGTTCGCCAAGGCGGGGCCGGTCAGCGCGCCGAGGTATCGGCAGGCGAGCCTGTACACGCGGCTGACGCTGCGGGACGACGCGCGGGAGGCGCGGGCGTTCGCTTACCGTGATGTGGAGGCGGCGTTCGACGCCTGGCTGGCGCGGCATCCCGAGGGCCCGATCGTTCTGGCCGGGATGGAGCAGGGGGCCGAGCTGATCGACCGGCTTGTCAAGGCGCGGGTGGCGACTGAGCCCGCGCTGAGCCGGCGCGTGGTCGCGGTCTACATGGTCGATGCGGTCATCGCGGCCGACGATGTGCCCGAGGCCGTGCCGGCCTGTGCGCGGGCGGATCAGGCCGGGTGCCAGGTCGCGTTCTCGGCCATCGGCGAGGACGGAGAGGCCGGGCGGCGCAGGCTGCGGCGGGCGCTGGTGTGGGACGACGCGGGGCGGCTGGTCGAGCTGAACGGCCGGCCGGCCCTGTGCGTCAATCCGATCACCGGCGTGCGCGACGGCGGGCCGACGCAGGTGCGGGATCACGCCGGGGCGACCAACGCCACGGGTCTGGAATGGGAAGCGCATCCGGCGCTTCAGGGCGGGCTGATCACGGCGGAGTGCCGGGACGGGGTGCTGCGGCACACCAAGGCGCGCGGGGAGTCGTTCCGGCGCGGCGGGTCGTGGGCGGATCGTCGAAAGGCGATGCCGTACAATCTGTTCTATGGCGATCTTGAGCGCGACGTGCAGGCGCGGATCGCCGCATGGCGCGGTCAATCGGACGTGCGGCCGTCGCGCCAGTCGAACAGCGCCTCCAGCACCTGAACCGCCCGGCCGCGCGGGCTTTCCAGCCTCGGATCGCGGTTCAGGATCAGGCGGGCGTCGTCGGCGGCGGCGCGCAGCAGGTCGCGGTGCCGGATGGGGTCGGCGAAGCGATAGGCGGGGAACCCGGACTGGCGCAGGCCGATCGGATCGCCCCCGCCGCGCAGACGGAAGTCGGCCTCGGCGATCTCGAACCCGTCCTCGGTGTTGCGAAGAATCTCCAGTCTTTCCCGCGCCGTCTCGCCCAGACCTTGCTCGCCGCTTCCGTACAACAGGATGCACGAACTGGCCTTGGCGCCGCGTCCGACGCGGCCGCGGAGCTGGTGCAGCTGGGCCAGGCCGAAGCGGTCGGCGCGCTCGATGACCATGATCGAGGCGTTGGGCACGTCGACCCCGACCTCGACGACCGTGGTGGCCACCAGCACCGGCAGGGATCCGGCGGCGAACCGGCGCATGACGTCTTCCCGCTCCCCGCCCGCCATCTGGCCATGGGCGAGGCCGACCTCCAGACCCAGACGCTTCGACAGGTCGGCGGCGCGGGCCTCGGCCGCCGCGAGGTCGCCGGTTTCGGACTCCGCGACCAGCGGGCAGATCCAGTAGGCTTGGGCGCCGTCCGCGACGGCGCGGCCGAGGCGTGCGGCGACCTCGTCCAGACGTTCGACCGGCAGGACGGCCGTGGTGACCGGGGTGCGCCCCGGCGGCTTCTCGTCGAGGTGGGAGACCTCCAGATCGCCGAACTGGGTCAGTTCCAGCGTGCGCGGGATGGGCGTGGCCGACATGGTCAGCATGTGCACGCCCTCGCCCTTTGACTGCAGTCGTGCGCGCTGCTCGACGCCGAAGCGGTGCTGTTCGTCCACGACGACGAGCCCGAGGCGGTGGAAGGCGACGGCGTCCTGAAACAGGGCGTGGGTGCCGATGGCCACGTGGGCGGAGCCGTCGGCGAGGGCGGACAAGGCGGCGCGACGTTGGGCTACCGTGTCGCGGCCGGTGAGCAGCAGCGCGGTCAGGCCGGCTGCGGCCAGCAGGGGTTCGAGCCGCTCGTGATGCTGGCGCGCCAGGATCTCGGTCGGGGCCATCAGGGCCGACTGGAAGTCGGAGGCGGCGGCGTCCGCCATGACGAGGGCGGCGACCGCGGTTTTGCCCGAGCCGACGTCGCCCTGGAGCAGGCGGGCCATGCGCGTGCCGGAGCCGAGGTCGGCGCGGATTTCGGCCACCGCGCGAGCCTGGGCGCCGGTGAGGCGGAAGGGCAGGGCGGTCTGGAGCGCGTCGGACGCCGGACCGGGGGCGATGACGGGGGCGGGGTGCGCCTGCCGCGCGGCGCGCCGGCGGGCCAGCGCCAGCTGGTGGGCCAGCAGTTCATCATAGGCGAGCCGCTGTCGGGCGGGGGCGTCGGGTTCGAGCTCTGGGAGGGACATGGGCGCGTGCAGGGCCTCAATCGCCTGCCGCCAGCCGGTCCAGCGGTTGCGGGCCAGCCAGGCGGGGTCTTGCCATTCCGGAAGGTCGGCGGCGCCGGTCAGCGCCTGGCGCACCAGCTTGCGCACCTGGCGCGAGGTCAGCCCCTGGGTGGCCGGATAGACGGGTTCGGCGGGGGCGGGCTGGTCCTCGCCGTCGAGGCGGTAGACGTCGGGGTGGACGATCTGGACCTCGCCGTTGAAGCGCTCGACCTTGCCGGAGACCAGCCGGGTCTCGTTGCGCGGCAGGAGGCGGTCGATTTGCTGGGGCGATCCGCCGAACCAGACCAGATGGACGAAGCCGGTGTCGTCCGAGGCCCGCACCTTGAGCGGGACGCCGGGCTTGCCGGGTCCAATCATGCGGTCGACCACGACGGTGAAGACCCCGACCTGATCCTCGACCGCGTCGGCGGCGGTCATGGGACGGCGCAAAATCAGGCCTGTGGGCGACAGGAAGACGAGGTCGCGCACGAGGGGCCCGGCGACCTTCTGCACCAAGGGCAGCACCTTCTGGCCCACGCCCTTGAGGGTCGAGACCTCGGCGAACAGGGGGAACAGAATCTCCGGCCGCATCCTTGTGAGCATAGGGCCGGACCGCGGGTGGCGAAATCGGCCCGGGGCGTCTATCTGGACGTTTCAATCAGATCAGAGAGACCGGGCAAGAATTCTTGTGACCGAACACGTCGTGCATTCCGAATCCGCGCCGTCCGAACGCTTGCGGCGGCTGACGTTCCGCGCGTGGCGGCGGGGCTTCCGCGAGGCCGATCTGGTGCTGGGGCCGTTCGTGGAACAGGTCGGGCCCGAGCTGTCCGACGCGGAGCTGACGGCGTTCGAGGCTCTGCTGGACGTGGACGACGACCACCGCATTTATGCCTGGATCATCGGCGGGGCAGAGACGCCGGCCGAGCATGAGACGCCGCTGATGGCGCGGCTGCGGACCTTCATGCGCGCCCATGTGTCCGCTGCGGTCGCGCAGGGGGCGGGCTGATGGACGGATCGACGCTGAGGGCGGGCGAGAGCGAGATCGGCGGGGCGCCGGAGGGGCTGGACGCCCTGGTGGTCGCCGACGAGCTGAGGGAAGAGGGCGGGATCGCCCTGTTCGTAGCGCGCGATCTGTCGCGGGCGACGCAGTTCGCGCAGGCGTTTTCGTTCTTCGCGCCGGACGTGGAGACGCTGACGTTTCCGGCGTGGGACGTGCTGCCTTACGACCGGCTGAGCCCGACGGCCGCCGTGTCGGCCGAGCGGATGGCGGCGCTGAGCCGGCTGGGGCGGCGCGATCCGAAGGACCGGACGCCGCTGCTGGTGGTGACCACGGTCTCGGCGGCGACCCAGCGCGTGCCGGCGAAGAGTCTGACGCAGGATGCGGCGTTCGAGGCGTCGGTCGGCGACGAGGTCGATCTGGCCGAGCTGGAGCGGCACTTCGCGGCAAACGGCTATGTGCGGGCGTCGACCGTGTCGGAGCGCGGCGAGTTCGCGGTGCGTGGGGGCGTCGTGGACGTTTTCCCGCCGGGCTTCGAGGAGCCGGTGCGGCTGGACCTGTTCGGGTCGGAGCTGGAGCAGATCCGGACCTTCGACCCGGAGACGCAGCGGTCGACCGGCAAGCGCGAGAGCCTGACTCTGGCTCCCGTGTCCGAGGCCTTGCTGACGCCGGAGAGCATCTCGCGGTTCCGGACGGGCTGGCTGAACCTGTTCGGCGCGGCGGGCGACGACATGATGTACGCCGCCGTCAGCGAGGGCGCACGGCGACAGGGGCTGGAACACTGGCTGCCGCTGCTGCACGAGCGGCTGGACACGCTGTTCGACCATCTGCCGGACGGGGCGCCGGTGTTTCTGGACCCGCAGGTCGAGGCGGCGCGGGCCGAGCGGTGGTCTCTGATCGCCGACGCCCATGACGCGCGCAAGGCGTCGAAGGACGGGCCGTCCAAGTCGTCGGGAGCATGGCGCGTCCTGCCGCCGGAGCGGCTGTATCTGCCCGAGAGCGACTGGAACGCCGCCTTGGCCGGGCGGAAGGTGATGCGGCTGTCGCCGTTCGCGGGGCAGGGCGTGGACGCCGGCGGGCGGCTGGGCCGGACCTTCGCGGCGGAGCGGGCTCAGGACAGCGTCAATCTGTTCGAGGCGGTGGCGGCCCATGTGACGGCGCTGAGGGCCGAGGGGCGCAAGGTCATCTTCGCCAGCTGGACCGAAGGCAGTTCGGAACGTCTGGCCGCCATGCTGGGCGACCACGGGGTTCAGCCGGTCGTCGCGGTGCGCGACTGGGCCGACGTGGGAAAGGCGTCGAAGGAGATGATCCTGCGCGCCGTCGTGCCGATCGACCACGGCTTCGTCGCGCCGGGCTTCGCCGTCATCAGCGAGACCGACATCCTGGGCGACCGGCTGGCCAGGCCGCGGCGCAAGCGGCGAGCGGCGAACTTCCTGGCGGAGGCGTCGGCGCTGACGGCCGGCGATCTGGTCGTGCACCTGGACCACGGCATCGGGCGCTATGAGGGTCTGAAGACGCTAGAGATCCAGGAGGCGCCGCACGACTGTCTGGAGCTGCTCTACGCCGGAGAGAGCAAACTCTATCTGCCGGTTGAAAACATAGACCTTCTGACCCGGTACGGCTCGGACGGCGAGGGCGTGCAGCTGGACCGGCTGGGCGGGGCGGGCTGGCAGGCGCGCAAGGCCAAGGCCAAGGCTCGTCTGCGCGAAATGGCCGAGGGCCTGATCGCTCTGGCGGCCAAGCGCGCCCTGAAGACGTCCGACGCCGTCACGCCGCCGCAGGGGCTGTTCGACGAGTTCTGCGCGCGCTTCCCCTACGAGGAGACGGACGACCAGCTGAACGCGGTCGGCGACGTGCTGGAGGATCTGGGCAAGGGCATGCCGATGGACCGGCTGGTCTGCGGCGACGTGGGCTTCGGCAAGACCGAGGTGGCGCTGCGGGCCGCCTTCGTGGTGGCGCTTTCGGGGATGCAAGTCGCCGTGGTCTGCCCGACCACCCTGCTTGCGCGGCAGCATTTCAAGACCTTCAGCGAGCGCTTCGCCGGCTGGCCGGTGAAGGTGCGCCATCTGTCGCGGATGGTCACGGCGAAGGAGGCGGCGGAGACGCGAGCCGGTCTGAAGGACGGCTCGATCGAGATCGTGGTCGGCACCCATGCGGTGCTGAGCGACCAGGTCGGGTTCAAGAACCTTGGCCTGGTGATCGTCGACGAGGAGCAGCACTTCGGCGTCAAGCACAAGGAGAAGCTGAAGAGCCTGCGCGCCGACGTGCACCTGCTGACGCTTACTGCCACGCCGATCCCGCGCACGCTGCAGATGGCGCTGTCGGGCCTGCGCGAGATGTCGATCATCGCCACGCCGCCGGTCGACCGGCTGGCCGTGCGGACCTATGTGACGCCGCAGGATCCGGTGCTGATCCGCGAGGCCCTGCTGCGCGAGAAGTATCGCGGGGGGCAGGCCTTCTACGTCGTGCCGCGCCTGAAGGATCTGGAGAACGTCGAGCGGTTCCTGCGCGAGCAGGTGCCGGAGGTGACCTTCACCGTCGGCCACAGCCAGATGAGCCCGACCCAGCTGGAGGACGTGATGAGCGCCTTTTACGACGGGCGCTACGACGTGCTGGTGTCGACCACGATCGTGGAGAGCGGCATCGACATTCCGACGGCCAACACCCTGATCGTGCACCGGGCGGACATGTTCGGCCTGGCGCAACTGCACCAGATCCGGGGCCGGATCGGGCGGGCCAAGGCGCGGGCCTTCGCCTATCTGACCACCGACCCGAACAAGCCGCTGAGCCTGTCCGCCGAGCGGCGGCTGCAGGTCCTGCAGTCGCTGGACAACCTGGGCGCCGGGTTCCAGCTGGCCAGCCACGATCTGGACCAGCGCGGCGGCGGCAATCTGCTGGGCGACGAGCAGTCCGGGCACATCCGCGAGGTGGGCGTCGAACTGTACCAGCAGATGCTGGAGGACGCGGTCGCCAGCCTGCGCGAAGCGGGCGGCGAGGTGCAGGACCGAGGCTGGTCGCCAACCATCAACACCGGCGCGGCGGTATTGATTCCAGAGGAATATGTGCCGGACCTGAACGTGCGTCTGAGCCTGTACCGTCGCCTGTCGGACGCGGAGAAGGGCGAGGATCGTGAGGCGATCGCGGCGGAGCTGATCGACCGCTTCGGCCCCCTGCCGGACGAGGCGAAACAGCTGCTGCGGATCGTGGGCATCAAGGCCAACTGCCGCGAGGCCTGCATCGAGCGCATCGACGTGGGGCCGAAGGGCGCGGTGCTGACGCTGCGCGACAACAGGTTCCCCAATCCGGCCGGACTGGTCGGCCTGATCCAGAAGAACCACGCCAGCTGGAAGCTGCGGCCCGATCAGAAGGTCGTGGTCAAGGGCGACTGGCCGGACGCCGACGAGCGGCTGAAGGCGGCGGAGCGCGTGACGGCCGACCTGGCCCGGGTGGCGAAGGTGGGCTGATCAGCCGGCGGTCACGGCCGCCGCGTCCCGCGACGCGCGCTCCAGCAGGGCGCCCGGGGCCTCGCCTTGGGTGCGCTGGGCCACGCCGACGTCGAAGGCGACGGTGAAGGGCCGGGCGCCTGGGCCGGCGTCGAAGGCGGTGCAGCCCAGTACGGCGGCGATCCGCTCGGCCACCAGCCGCGCCTCGGCCGCGTCGGTCGCGGGCAGGGCAAGGGCGAAGACCTCGTCGGACAGTCGGGCGGCGGTGTCCTCGACGCGGATGAGGCGGGAGATCATGGCCCCGACCTGCGGCAGGGCGCGATCCAGCCAACCGCCCTGGCGCGCGGCCCTCAGCTCATCGCTGGGCGCGACGCGCAGGATGCAGACCGACAGCGGACGGCGCCGGGCGTCGGAGGCCTCGATCACGCGCGCCAGATGGGCGGCGAACAGGTCGTCGGTGAACAGGCCGGTCGAGGGGTCGGTCAGGCCGGACCCGCGGGTGGCCTCCAGCGCCCGGCGCACCGCCTGATGCTCGCGGTAGGTCCTCGCCAGGGCGACGATGCGGGCGGCGGTCTCGGGCTCCGGAACCACGGCCTCGGCGACGTCGGCGAAGCCCCGGCCGTAAAGGTCGGCGAGGTCGGCCGGGTCCTCGCCGGACTGGTACAGGATCACCGGGATCTGCTGCAGGCGCGTGTTGCGACGCATGCCGGCGGCGATCGACTGGGCGGGCGCGCGGTCCGGACCGCTCCACAGCACGGCGGCGTCGAAGGCCCGCTCGTGCAGATAGTCGAAGGCCGTGTACGGCGTGGGGGCCGCCACCACCTCGCAGCCGTGGTCGGCCAGGACGTTGGACAGGGCCAGCACGCGGTGATCCGGAGGGCCGGCGGCGAGGATGCGCAGAGGGGAGGGGTCGGGCTCGGCCGGCCGGAGCTGGACGCCGCGGGCGCCGAAGGTGGCGGCGCGCAGCGCGATCTCCTCCTCCGCCACGGCGCCGCGCATCAGATTTTCCAGCCGCAGCCGAACCTGAGCCGGGTGACCGGCGCCGGACATGACCAGATCGAAGGCGTCGCGGTCCGGCGCGCCCGAAGCGGCCACGGCAAGCACGGGCAGGGCACGGGGGAGGGCGGCCTGCTTCAGGGCCCGGCTCCAGTCGGCGGCGTCGGGCAGGCGCCCGTCGACGAGCAGGGCCTCGACCGGCAGGTCCCCGAGCGCGGACAGGGCGCCGCCGAGGCCGCGCGCCGTCACCGTGCGCCAGCCGACGAGGTCTAGCCCCTGGCACAGGGGGCCGACGACCGAATCCTCGGCCGCCAGAACCAGAATGCGCGGTTCCGCCCTCACGCGACGTGTTTTCCCCGGGAGCCCAGCAAAGCGCGCGGACCATAGACGGGGGCCCCCACGCGCCGCAACGCCGCATTCGCCGGGCTGGCGAAATCGCGGCCGGGACTTCCGCCGGTGAAATATTCCGTTACCTTCCGCCTCCCCCGGGGCCGAGGAACGCCGATTTGCGACACGACGACGTCAGGACGCCGATGTGGTGGGTCAGGCTGTCCGGACGGGCCTTCGCCCGCAGCTGGGGCCGGGACGTCATGCTGTACACCGGCGGGGTGTCGTTCTTCGCCCTGCTGGCCGTGTTCCCGGCCATCGCCATCCTGATCGGCCTGTACAAGGTCGGGCTGTCGATCAACGAGGTGAGCGCCCAGGCGGCGGCGCTGGCGGATCTGCTGCCCACGGCGGCGCGGTCCATCTTCCTGACCGAGATCGACCGGCTGGCGCAGACGTCGGCGCGGACGGTGTCGGCGCAGTCGGCCTTCGCACTGATCGTCGGCGCCTATGCGGCGCACCGCGGATTCAAGGCCTTGCTGGCCGGACTCAACCTGATCCACGACGAACAGGAGCCGCACGGGTTCCTGAAGTTCAACCTGCTGGCCTTCTTCGTGGCCCTGTTCGCCTTCGCCCTGTTCACGGTGGTGTCGGGCGCGGTGGTGACGGCGCGGCTGCTGTCGCACACTTCCGGCGGCCAGACGGGCGGCGGGCTGCCGTTCGACGGCCTGCTGCCGGCGCTTGGGCTCGCGGTGGGGCTGACGCTGCTCTATCGCTATGCGATGAGCCACCGCACGCGGGTGGCATGGGCCCCGGCGATCATCGGCGGAACGATCGCCACGGTGCTTTCGATGGTCAGTTCCTGGCTGTGCGCCATCTATGTCGAGCAGATCGCCCCGCTGGGCGCCACCTACGGCTCGGTCGGCGCCATCGTGGTGCTGCTGATCTGGCTGTCGTGGAACGTGAACGCCATCTTCTATGGTGGGGCCTTCGCCACCGAGATGGAGATCGCGGACCGGGCGCGCGGCGCGCCGAGCTTCGAGGACGAGACCGGGCCTGCGGAGGCCGCGACCGCCCAGGTCGTCAGCCTGGCCGCGCGCCGGTCACGACGCGGAAGCTGAGGACGCCGTCCACCTCGTCCACCGACACCAGCGCGTGCGGGCCTGAACCGATCAGGTGGGGCACGTCGATGCGGGCGAGCGGATCGTCGGCCAAGAGGATTACGGTGGATCCCGGCGCGGCGCGTTCCAAGGCCTTCTGAAGTTTGAGCGAGGGCACCGGGCAGCGGTGGCCGCGCGCGTCGACGACGACCTCCGTCATGTGGTGGCTCGATCCAGGAGGAGGTCGAGGGCCTGAAGCAGGGCGGCGTGGCGGACGCGGTCGCGACCGAGATCGCCGAACCGGCATTCGCGGTCGATCAGGCCGGCGGGACCGAGGGCCGCGAACCAGACGAGTCCGACGGGCTTCTCGGCCGTGCCGCCGCCGGGGCCGGCCACGCCCGTGATGGCGACCGTCACCGGGACGCCGGCCGCGTCGGCGGCGCCGGCGGCCATGGCGCGAGCGACCGGCCGGGACACGGCGCCGTGGGCGTCGAGCGCCGCTTGCGGCACGCCCAGCATCCGAACCTTGGCGGCGTTGGAATAGGTGACGAAGCCCCGGTCGACGACGTCCGACGAACCGGCGACCGCAGTCAGTGCCGCGGCGACCAGGCCGCCGGTGCAGCTTTCCGCCGTCGCGAGCGTCAACCCGCGCGCGCGGGCGGCCGCGAGAACGGCGTCGGCACGGTCGAGAACGTCGCGGTCGAACATCAGGCTTTCCAAGCGCGGGGCGAGTCGTCTTAACGTGCACTCTACAGGGGCCGCGCGTCGACCGCGCGCCCGAGCGATCCCGCAGGAGACTTCATGAGCGCAGCCGACGTTCCCGCCGGAGCCGCCCCCACGGGCGACCGGCTGACGCCCGTCCTGTTCGCCCTGGCGATCTTCACCTCGGCGTCGCTGGTGTTCGTGGTCCAGCCGATGGTGACCAAGCTGGTCCTGCCCATGCTGGGCGGATCGCCCCAGGTCTGGAACACGGCCATGGTCTTCTTCCAGGCCGCGCTGCTGGCCGGATACGGCTATGCCCACCTGCTGCAGCGGATCGGCTCGCTGCGGACCCAGGTGATGGTGCATCTGGGACTGCTTTTGGCGGCGGCGCTGTTCTTGCCGCTGAGCGTCAGCGGCGTGCTGGGCGATCCGGACCCGTCCGCGCCCATCCTGTGGCTGCTGGGCACGCTGACGCTGTCGATCGGGGCGCCGTTCGCGGTGCTGTCGGCCACGGCGCCGCTGCTGCAGGCCTGGTACGCGCGGGTGCGGGCGGACCATGCGGACGGCAAGAATCCGTACGTGCTGTATGCCGCGTCGAACCTCGGCAGCTTTTTGGCCCTGCTGAGCTATCCGGTGCTGATCGAGCCGCTGGCGACGCTGTCGGGGCAGCGGTGGGGCTGGACGGGCGGCTATGCCGTCTTCGTCACCCTGATCATCGTCATGGCGCTGACCGTGTGGCGTCGTCGCGTGGCCGACGCCGAGCCCGCGGCGCTGGAGCGCAGCGCGCCGATGAGCTGGAAGGACCGGCTGATCCTGATCGGCCTGGCCGCAGCGCCGTCCAGCCTGATGCTGGGGGTGACCGCGCACCTGTCCACCGATGTGGCGTCAGCGCCCTTCCTGTGGGTCATCCCGCTCGCGCTGTATCTGCTCACCTTCGTCATCGCGTTTCAGGCGAAGCCTTGGATCCCCCTGCCGATCACCCTGGTCGTGCAGGCGGCGGTGGGCGGGGTGGCGGTCAGCCTGGCGGCGTTCCGCAGCGACCAGTGGCTGGTGCTGTTCGGCATCAGCATCCTGGGCTTCTTCTTCACGACCCTGATGTGCCACCAGCTGCTGGCGGCGCGGCGGCCGGCGCCGGACCGGCTGACGGAGTTCTATCTGCTGATGTCGCTGGGCGGGGTGGTCGGCGGCGCCTTCACCGCCCTGCTGGCGCCGGTGATCTTCGACGACGTCTGGGAATATCCGTTGATGCTGGTGCTGGTCGGCCTGGCGCGGCCGTGGGGCAGCGGCTGGCGGCTGGGGTATCGCGAGGCCTACTTCCTGCTGGCCGGTCTGGTGATCGCGGCCATGCCGCCGGCGGTGCACGCCGTGGTGCACGCCAATGAGATGCTGTGGCCGCTGTTCCAGGATCCGATCGTGTTCCGTCAGATCACCGTCATCCTGCTGGGCGCCGCGGCGATCTGCGCCTTTCTGGTGCGGGACAACGCCCTGTCGTTCACGGCCCTGCTGGCGGCCATGACCCTATCGGCGCAGTGGGTGAACAAGGGCTATGACGCCACCTACAGCGAGCGCAGCTTCTTCGGCGTCATGCGCATCTCGAACGTGCCGGACGAGCGGCTGGGCGGGGACGTGCACGTGATGATGCACGGCACGACGCTGCACGGGGCGCAGGCGCGTGATCCGCAGCACGCCTGCTCGCCAACCCTCTACTATGCCCCGTCCACGCCGATCGGGCAGGCGGCGGTGATGGTGCAGAACCGGGGGCCGGCGGTGAACATCGGGGTGGTCGGGCAGGGCTCGGGGGCCATGGCGGCCTACAAGCGCGCGGGCGATACGCTGACCTTCTTCGAGATCGATCCGATGGTCAACCGGCTGTCGCGCGACCCGAACTGGTTCACCTACATCAACGGCTGCGCCGACGGGCCTGTGCGGACGGTGCTGGGCGACGCGCGGCTGACGCTGGAGGACGAGCCGGCGGGGTCGTACGACCTCTTGATCATCGACGCCTTCTCGTCCGACGCCGTGCCGACGCACCTCCTGACGCAGGAGGCGATCGCGGGATACCTGAAGCTGGTGAAGCCCGACGGGATCGTGGTCCTGCACCTGTCGAACCGGAACCTGGACATCACCCTGCCGGCGGTGGCGGCGGCGCGGGCCCTGCGCGTGCCGGAACGGCACCAGATCTTCATAGAGCGGGCGGAGCTTCCGGACATGGCCGAGGCCTCGACCGAGGCGCTGATCCTGTCGCCGACCAAGGCGGGAATGGTGGATTTCGACGCCGACCCGCGCTGGCGGCGGCTGGCGCCGACCGAGGTGCGGCCGTGGACCGACGACTACGTCAACCTGTTCGGATCGCTGGTGCGGGCGAACTTCTGATCCGGCTTCCTTCTCCGGCAACGGGAGAAGGGATTCATTCCGGCAGCTCCAAGGTGGCCGTCGCCATGGCGGCCAGGCCCTCTTCGCGGCCGGTGAAGCCCAGGCCCTCGGTGGTCGTGGCCTTCACGCTGACGGCGTGAAGCGGCAGGTCCAGAATGGCAGCGATGCGCTCGCGCATGGCCTGGCGGTGCGGCTTCACCTTGGGACGCTCGCAGATCAGGGTGACGTCGCAGTGCACGATCCGGCCGCCGCGCGCCTCGGCGAGGTCGCGGGCGTAGGCCAGGAAGGCGTCGGAGGCGGCGCCCTTCCAACGGGGATCGGACGGCGGGAAGTGGTCGCCGATGTCGCCCTCGGCCAGGGCGCCCAGGACGGCGTCCGTCAGGGCGTGCAGGCCGGCGTCGGCGTCGGAATGACCGATCAGCGACCGGTCGTGCGGAATCTCGACCCCGCACAGCCACACGGCCCCGCCGGGGCCCCAGCGGTGGACGTCGTAGCCGTGGCCGACGCGGACGACGCGCCGCTCCGTCGATGCGAGCAGGGCCTCGGCCATGGCGAAATCCTCCGGATGGGTCAGCTTCATCAGACGAGCGTCGCCCGGGACGTGAGCGACGGTCAGGCCTGCGCGGCGCAGGGCCTCGGTCTCGTCGGTCGGCGGGGTCGGGTCGGGCCAGGCGTCCAGCGCGGCGGTCAGGGCGCCCAGCCGTGCGGCCTGCGGCGTCTGGATGCGGAGCAGGCCGTCGCGGTCGACCGTCTCGCCGATGCGGCCGACGTCGTCGCGGCGCAGGCTGTCGGCCACCGGCAGGACCGGCGCGGCGGCGTCCGCCGCCTGAAGGGCCGTCAGCAGGGCGTCGATC
This sequence comes from Caulobacteraceae bacterium, assembly GCA_019748055.1. Classification (GTDB taxonomy): domain Bacteria; phylum Pseudomonadota; class Alphaproteobacteria; order Caulobacterales; family Caulobacteraceae; genus Brevundimonas. The sequence continues at coordinate 35,113 of JAIEQC010000002.1, forward strand.
ACGGCGCGGGAAAGCAGCGGGCGCGCCGCGTCGTGGACGAGGACGGGGCGGTCCGCCGCCTGGCCGGCCAGCGCGGCGAGACCGGCGCGAACCGAGGCGGCGCGGTCTGCGCCACCCGGAACGGCGATCCAGCCCGAAAGCCCGGCTAAGGCGCGATCGGCCTCGTCGGCGGCGTGAGGGGGGATGCAGACAACGACGGGATCGGCCCCGGCCTCCAGCAGGGTCTGCACGGAACGGCGCACCACGGGGACGCCGCCAAGGGGACGCCATTGCTTGGCACCGTCCGAGGCGGCCTTGGCGGCACGGCTCCCGGACCCGGCTGCGACGACGACGGCGGAGAAGATCATGCACCGCTTCTAGTCGGCGTCGCAGCGGCTGGCGAGGGATGTTGCGCCGCGGTGCCAGCGAGCGCAGCATGAATCCTCAGAGGGGGATTCCATGACGCAGACCATTCTCGCGCCGGTGATGGCGCTGGTCCTCTGGTCCCTCGTGATGTGGGCCTGGCTTTACGTCACGCGCATTCCGGCCATGCAGAAGGCGCGGATCAAGTTGGACCCTGCCGTGCCGCCGGGGACGCTGACCCAGTCGCTGCCGCCGCGGGTGCGGTGGAAGGCGGACAACTACAACCATCTGATGGAGCAGCCGACGATCTTCTACGCCACCGCCCTGGCGCTGGCCGTCGCGGGGTCGGGCGGCGGGCTGAACCTGTGGCTGGCATGGGCCTATGTGGCTTTGAGGATCGCCCACAGTCTGGTGCAGGCGCTGGTCAACCTGATCCTGCTGCGCTGGGCTCTGTTCATGGCGTCGAGCCTGGTGGTGGTGGTTCTGGCGGTCCGCGCGGCGATGCGGGTGTTCTGAACGGGTCGGGCGCCGTATGAGCGCCGCGTGGAGACGCGGCCCCTTCAGATCGGCGACGTGACGGTGCCCGGGCGGGTGCTGACCGCGCCCATGACCGGCATCACGGACCTGCCGTTCCGGCGGCTGGCCAGCCGGCTGGGCGCGCCGTACGTGGCGACCGAGATGGTCGCCTCGGCCGAGCTGGCGCGAGGGCGGCCCGACGTGGTCCGGCGCGCGGCGGTGGGTGAGGGCCTGCCGCTGACGGTGATCCAGCTGGTCGGCCGCGATCCCGTGACGATGGGCGAGGGGGCGCGCATGGCCGAGCAGGCGGGCGCGGACCTGATCGACCTGAATTTCGGCTGCCCCGCCAAGGAGGTGACAGGCGCAGCGGCCGGCTCGGCCCTGATGCGCCAGCCCGAACTGGCCGCACGGATCATCGATTCGGTCGTGCGTGCGACGTCGCGGCCGGTGACCGTGAAGATGCGGCTGGGCTGGGACGACCGCGATCGGAACGCGCCCGCCATCGCCGCGCGCGCCCGCGATCTGGGCGTCAAGGCGATCACGGTGCACGGCCGGACGCGATGCCAGTTCTACACCGGCGAGGCCGACTGGGACGCGGTGGCCGAGGTGAAGGCGGCGGTCGACGTGCCGGTGATCGTGAACGGCGACGTGCGGACGGCGGAAGACGCGCGGGAGGCGTTGCGGCGCTCAGGCGCGGACGGGGTCATGCTGGGGCGCGGGGTCTATGGCCGGCCGTGGATCGCCGCGGAAATGCAGACGGCGCTGGACGGCAGGGCGGTGGAGGCGGAGCCGGACGCGGCAGGCCGGCACGCCCTGGTGATCGAACACCTGCATGCGGTGCTGGCCTTCTATGGCGAGGGTCTGGGCCTGCGCATGTTCCGCAAGCATCTGGGCTGGTACGTCGAGCAGGCGCCCTGGCCGTCGGATCCGCTGGAGCGGCGCGCGGCCAAGGCGAGGCTGTGCCGGCTGGAGAGCGCGGCCGAAGTCGACGAGGCCTTGGCGGTGCTGTGGAAGCTGAAGTGACGCCGTTCGGCAACTGACCTGTTGATTTCGGGCAACAGGTGGGGAAGAGTGCCGTCCCGCATGAGTTCGCCATCGACGCCCACGGACGGTCGGACCTCGCCCTCTTCCGAGGCGGCGAAGGGCTGGTCGCTGGGCAGCTTCGCCGGGATGGGCGGCCGGCCGCTGTTCGCCGTCGGCTATGTGGCGGCTTTCCTGGTCGTGGGGGCGGCGATCTGGGTGGTGGCGACGGCGCCGAACGCGCCGGGTCTGGACGGCGGTCGGGCATCGACCAGTCAGGCGGTGCTGATCGCGCTGTTGCTGAACCTGATCCTGATCGCGGCGCTGGGCGCGGCGGTGGGTCGGCAGATCCTGGCGCTGGTGCGTGACCGGTCGCGGGCCGGGGCCAAGCTGCACCTGAGGTTCGCCACGCTGTTCTCATTGGTGGCGGTGGCGCCGGCCGTGCTGATCGCGGCGGTGTTCGGCGTGCTGGTGAACCGCGGCGTCGACCAGTGGTTCAGCCGCAACGTCCAGTCGGCGGTGGAGAACGGGGCGGACATCGCGCGCGCCTATTTGCGCGATGTGGGCGGCACGCTGGAAAGCGATCTGGCGACCATGGCGAACGAGCTGACGGCGCCGGAGGCGGTGGCCGCGTTCCGTGAGGACCGCATCTGGTTCTCGGCCCTGCTGGCGCAGACGGCCGACATCTTCGGCTATCCGGCGCTGTACGTGCTGGACGCCGACGGACAGGTGCTGGCGCGCGGCGAAATGCCGGGCGCGCCCCCCTATCGCGCGCCGCCGCAGGATCAGCTGGAACTGGCGGCGCAGGGCGAGGAGGCGCCGGCCGGGCTGACTGAAGGCCCGGACGCGGTTCGGGCGCTGTATCCGCTGACCGGCTATGGCGAGGTCTATCTGTATGCCGTGCGGCCGCTACAGCCGGGGCTGGTGTCGCAGATGCGGACCAGCGAGCAGTCGATCGTCGCCTATCGCGAGGCGGAGGCCAGCCGGGCGCGGCTGCAGGCGGCGTTCGCGCTGAGCTATCTTGAGACGGCGCTTCTGGTGCTGGTCGGCGCGGTCGGACTGGGGATGGCGGCGGCGACCGCGATCTCGGCGCCGATCGGGCGCCTGATCTCGGCGGCGGACCGGGTGGCGGCCGGCGATTTGGGCGCGCGGGTCGAGGAGCCGAGCGACGTCGACGACCTGGCGGCCTTGTCGGGCGCCTTCAACCGCATGACCGGCGACCTGGAGGCGCAGCAGGCGGCGTTGCGGAGCGCGCGCGAGGACGCCGAAGGCCGCAGCCGGTTCATCGAGACCGTGCTGTCCGGGGTCTCCGCCGGCGTGATCGGTCTGGACCGCAAGGGGCGCATCTCGGCGGTGAACGAGAGCGCGGTTTTGCTGCTGGGCATCGCCGAGACCGAGCTGATCGGCATGACGCTGGCGGAGGTGTCGCCGGAGCTGAGCGACCTGCTGAAGCGCGGCGAGGCGCACATCGAGGAGGACGTGGACGTCACCCGCGAGGGCGAGACCCGGCGACTGCGCGTGCGGATCGAGAGCGGTCTGGGCGGCGAGATGGTTCTGACCTTCGACGACATCACGCGTCTGGTGACCGCCCAGAGGAACGCCGCGTGGCGCGACGTGGCGCGGCGCATCGCGCACGAGATCAAAAACCCGCTGACGCCGATCCAGCTGTCGGCGGAACGTCTGCGGCGCCGCTATCGCAGCCGGGTCGAGGACGACGTCGAGACGTTCGACCGCTGCACCGAGACGATCATCCGTCAGGTCGGCGACATCGGGCGGATGGTGGACGAGTTCTCGTCGTTCGCGCGCATGCCGACGCCGCGCTTCACCGCCGAGAACCCGGCGGAGCTGCTGCGCGAGGCCGTGTTCGCCCAGCGCGTGGCCCAGCCCGAGGTCGCGGTGGAGATGCCGAAACTGCCGGCCAAGGTGGTCGCCCACTGGGACGGCCGGATGGTCGGGCAGGCCCTGACCAACATCCTGAAGAACGCCGGCGAGGCGGTGCTGGCGCGCCGCGCGATCCAGGGCGAGGGCGATCCGCAAGCCGCGGCCATCCTCGCGCGACTGGTCGTGGAGGATCACCAGGCCTGCTTCATCGTCGAGGACGACGGGATCGGCCTGCCCGAAAAGGACCGCGACCGCCTGACCGAACCCTATGTGACCACGCGCGAGAAGGGCACCGGCCTGGGTCTCGCGATCGTGCGGCGCATCTGCGAGGACCACGGCGGCGAGCTGAAGCTGGGCGACGCCGAGACTCTGCGCGGGGCGCGGATGACCCTGGTGTTTCCCCTGAAGCCGGGCGTGACCCGGACCCCTGTTCCTGCGAACGCGACGGCAAGCTAGCGAGGCGAGATGCGACCCACAGGCGCCGACATTCTGGTGGTGGACGACGAGGCGGACATCCGCGACCTGGTCGCCGGTTTGCTGGAAGACGAGGGGCATTCCGTTCGCGTCGCCTCCAACTCCGACGAGGCGCTGGCGGCGATCCGGGCGCGGCGGCCGTCGCTGGCCCTGCTGGACATCTGGATGCAGGGCGGCGGCCTGGACGGGCTGGAGCTGCTGGACGTCATCAAGGGCGTGGACGAGGACCTGCCGGTCGTCATGATCTCGGGCCACGGCAACATCGAGACGGCGGTAAGCGCGCTGAAGCGCGGCGCCTATGACTTCATAGAAAAGCCCTTCAAGTCGGACCGGCTGGTGGTCGTGATCCAGCGGGCGCTGGAGGCGGCGTCGCTGAAGCGGGAGAACCGGAGGCTGCGGGCGCAGGTGATGTCGCCGCCCGGCCTGATCGGCAAGTCGGCGGCGGCTCAGGCCCTGCGTTCGACCATCGCCAAGGTCGCGCCGGCCAACAGCCGGGTGCTGATTTCCGGCCCTCCAGGATCGGGCAAGGAGCTGGTGGCGAGGCAGATCCACGAGGCCAGCCCGCGCGCGCGGTGCGAGTTCGTGGCCATCTCGGCCGCCGGCATGACGCCGGAGCGGCTGGACGTCGAGCTGTTCGGCGAGGAGGGGGCCGACGGCCGCCCGCACCGGACCGGCGTGTTCGAGCGCGCGCACGGCGGCACCCTGTATCTGGACGAGGTCGCGGACATGCCGCGCGAGAGCCAGAGCCGCATCCTGCGCGTGCTGGTCGAGCAGAGGTTCCGCCGCGTGGGTGGGGATCAGGACGTGCAGGTCGACGTGCGCGTCGTCTCGTCCACCAGCCGCGACCTGAAGGGCGAGATCGAGGCCGGCCGGTTCCGCGAGGATCTGTTCCACCGGCTGAACGTGGTGCCGGTGCGCGTGCCGCCGCTGTCGGAACGGCGCGAGGACATCGCCGAACTGGTCGAGCATTTCGTGGAGTCGATCTGCGCCGCCCAGGGGCTGGCGCGCCGGCGCATCGCCGAGGACGCCGTGGCGGTGATGCAGGTCAACGCCTGGCCCGGCAACGTGCGGCAGTTGCGGAACAACGTCGAGCGCCTGCTGATCCTGGCCACGGGCGAGGCGGACCAGCCGATCACGGCGGACATGCTGCCCCAGGAGGGCGGCGGGTCGAGCGGAGGCGGTCTGGGCACGGACCGGATCATCGCCCTGCCGCTGCGCGAGGCGCGCGAGGTGTTCGAGCGGGAATATCTGGCGGCGCAGATCATGCGCTTCGGCGGCAACATCAGCCGCACCGCCGGCTTCATCGGCATGGAGCGGTCGGCCCTGCACCGGAAGCTGAAGTCGCTGGGGGTGTCGCCGTCGCGGGGCGGGGACGACGATCTGGACGACGCGGCGGAGGGCGAGGGCTGATGTCGCGGGTCGCCTACGTCAACGGGGTCTATCGCCCGCACCGCGACGCCGTGGTCCACGTGGAGGACCGGGGATACCAGTTCGCAGACGGGGTCTATGAGGTCTGGTCGGTGTTCGACGGCCGGCTGGCCGACTTCGACGCACACATGACCCGGCTGCACCGCAGCCTGACCGAGCTGAAGATCCGCATCCCGATGACGCGCGAGGCGCTGACGCAGGTGCTGCGCGAGACGGTGCGGCGCAACCGCGTGCGCGACGGACTGGTCTACATTCAGGTGACGCGCGGCACGGCGCGACGGGACCACGTCTTTCCGGGCGAGACGACCGCGCCCAGCGTCGTGGTGACCGCGAGGCCGATGGACCTGCGCAAGGCCGACGCGACGGCGAGGAAGGGCGTTGCGGTGATCACCCAGCCGGACATCCGCTGGGGGCGATGCGACATCAAGACGGTCGGGCTCCTGCCCAACGTGCTGGCCAAGCAGGCGGCGCGCGAGGCGGGCGCCGCCGAGGCCTGGATGGTCGACGAGATGGGGCTGGTGACCGAGGGCGGATCGACCAACGCCTGGATCGTCGACGAGCACGGCGTGTTGAGGACGCGCGACGTGCAGGCCAACATCCTGCGCGGCTGCACGCGGGCGGCCCTGCTGGATCTGGTGCGCGAGACGGGCATCACCTTCGACGAGCGCGCCTTCACCGTGGAAGAGGCGAAGAAGGCGAAGGAAGCCTTTTACACCGCCGCCAGCGCCTGGGTGATGCCGGTGATCTCGGTCGACGGCGCGAAGGTCGGCGACGGCAGGCCGGGCGAAATCACCAAGCGGCTGCGGAAACTGTATCTTGAACGGGCGCGGGACGAGGCCATCTAGGCGTTGCCCCCGCGCGTCGTGGGCCGCTAGGGTGCTCTTGCCGCTCGGTCGGACGGAAACAACAAGAACAGGGGCCAACCCGCCATGTCTCAGGACAAACGCCAGAACCTGCAGGACACCTTCCTGAACGCGGTCCGCAAGACCAAGACGCCGCTGACCATCTTTCTGGTCAACGGGGTCAAGCTGCAGGGCATCGTGACCTGGTTCGACAATTTCTGCGTGCTGCTGCGCCGGGACGGCCAGTCCCAGCTGGTCTACAAGCACGCCATCTCGACCATCATGCCGTCGGCGCCCGTGCAGCTGTACGAGCCCGACGCCGAAGAAGACTGATTGTCCAAACACATTGACCATGCCGTCCCGCTGATCCGGGCGGTCGTCGTCCATCCCGACCGGCGCGAAGGCGCGGATCGGGCCGCGGCCGAACGGCTGGAGGAGGCCGTGGGGCTGGCCCGCGCGCTGGATCTGGACGTCCGCGCCGAGGAGATCGTGCGAGTGCGCAAGCCCGTGCCCGCGACCCTGTTCGGATCGGGCAAGGTCGAGGAGCTGGCGGCGCTGGTGCGGGCGGCGGAGGCGGAGGCCGTGGTCGTCGACGACCAGCTGAGCCCCGTGCAGCAGCGCAATCTGGAGAAGGCCTGGGACGCCAAGGTCATCGACCGGACCGGCCTGATCCTGGAGATCTTCGGCCGACGCGCCCGGACGCGCGAGGGCAAGCTGCAGGTCGAGCTGGCGCGGCTGGAGTACGAGCGGTCACGGCTGGTGCGGACCTGGACCCACTTGGAGCGTCAGCGCGGCGGCACCGGCTCGACCGGCGGCCCCGGCGAGACGCAGATCGAGATCGACCGCCGCCTGATCGCCGACCGGATCGTCAAGCTGAAGGCCGAGCTGGAGGAGGTGCGGCGCACGCGCGGCCTGCAGCGCAAGCAGCGGGCCAAGGCCCCGCATCCGACCGTGGCGCTGGTCGGCTACACCAACGCGGGCAAGTCGACCCTGTTCAACCGGCTGACGGGATCGGAGGTGCTGGCCAAGGACCTGCTGTTCGCCACGCTGGACACGACGCAGCGGACGCTCAAGCTGCCGCAGGGGCGGCCGGCGATCATCGCCGACACCGTGGGCTTCATCTCCGACCTGCCGCACGAACTGGTCGACAGCTTCCGCGCGACGCTGGAGGAGGTGGGCGAGGCCGACCTGATCCTGCACGTGCGCGACGTCGCGTCGGAGGACACCGAGGCGCAGGCCAAGGACGTGGAGGCGGTGCTGAAGCAGATTCCGCCGGTCGAGGGCAAGGCGCGACGGGTGCTGGAGGTCTGGAACAAGATCGACCTGTTGACGCCGGAGGCGCGCGAGCTGGCCGAAGGTCAGGCTGCGCGGGCGGGAGAGGGCGGGGCCGTGCCGGTCTCGGCCTGGACCGGCGAGGGGATCGAACGCTTACGCCGCGCCATCGCCGACCGCATCGACGACGAGCCGGAGATGGAGCTGACGCTGGAACCCTCGCAGGGCGAGGCGCTGGCCTGGCTGTACGAGAACGGCCGCGTGACGGGGCGCGAGACGGACGCCGAGGGGCGGACGCGGCTCAGGGTGCGTCTGCATCCGGCGGCGCTTGGGCGGTGGGAGCGGGCGTTCGGTTGACCTGCTGAGATACGCAGGGGTTCTGCCATCCAGGACGCCGCGAACCGAGCGTCCGGGATGCCAAGCCAAACCTCTCAGAGCGAGAATCGCTCTTCGACTAACCTGACCTCCGAGTTCAGCCGGACCAAAGCCTCATCGACGGGGGCAAGACCGTAACTCAGCGTTCCTTGGTGCATGCCGCCAAACTTCGGGATGAAAAATCCGTCGAAGACGATGCTCCCATGCAGCCAGATGGCCACGTCGGTGCCAACGACCTCTACATCCTCCGCAAACAGGTAAACATCACCCTCTTCGATTTCAGCCTTTAGCCGAGGAAGCGAGATGTTCTCGACCGTCAGCTTCATCCCGATCACCTGATCCTGTGCGTCGGCGATGCGGGCGCAGAGTCGTTTCAGGTTAGGCGCGCCAACCTCTCCGACAAGCATCGGAACCGTCACGGATGCTTTGGCGACGACGGGCGACAGTGCGGCCATGCCGAGGCCCGAAAATACAGATCGTCGAAGCAGTCCCATGGCTTACCTCCCGCGGGGTGAATCCGGCTGCAGTTTATTTAGTGCGATTACCCGATCATGGACCGTGAACCCGCTTCGCGATCCCCCTCCTCATTTCTGCGGAACAGGGAGGAGACGTCAACGGCGCTCCGCCGCCTTCGCCGCATCCCACAGGGCGTCCATCTCGGCCAGATCGCTCTGGTCTGGGTTGCGGCCGTCCCTGGCCAGCTCCGCCTCGATGAAGTGGAAGCGGCGGACGAATTTGGCGTTGGCGGCGCGCAGGGCGTCTTCGGGTTCGACGCCCAGTTTGCGGGCCAGGTTGGCGACGACGAAGAGGAGGTCGCCCATCTCTTCGGCGGCCTTCTGCGCGTCGCCGGCGGCGATCTCGGCCTTCAGCTCTCCGATCTCCTCCTCCAGCTTGGCGAAGACCTCGTCGGTGGAGGGCCAGTCGAAGCCGACGCGGGCGGCGCGCTTGGTCAGCTTGGCGGCGCGGTGCAGGGCGGGCAGGCCGACGGGCACGTCGTCCAGCACGCCGTGCTGGGCCTTTTCGGCGCGCTCGGCGGCCTTGATGTCCTCCCACCGCAGTTTCTGCGACGCGCCATCGGGGCGCGCGGGCTCCTCACCGAAGACGTGGGGGTGGCGGCGCTCCAGCTTGTCGGCGATGGCGTCCGCCACGTTGTCGAAGGCGAAAAGCCCTTTTTCTTCCGCCATGCGGGCGTGGAAGATGACCTGGAACAGGAGGTCGCCCAGCTCGGAGCGCAGGTCGTCGAAGTCGCCGCGGTCGATGGCGTCGGCGACCTCATAGGCCTCCTCCAAGGTGTACGGCGCGATGGTGGCGAAGGTCTGCTCCACGTCCCACGGACAGCCGCCGACGGGGTCGCGCAGGCGGACCATGATCTGCTTCAGGCGCTCGATCGGGGCGGTCATGCCGGCTCTCCGTCGCGGGCGGCCAGTTTGGCGCGCACCTCGGCGTGGGCTTCCGGCGTCAGGGGGTAGATGCGCAGCACCAGCGCCGAGACCAGCAGCAGGACGACCGGCGCGGCGATGAACAGCCATTGCAGGCCCAGGATTACGCCGGGTTGGTTCACCGCGCCCGGCGCGGGGTCGAAGCCGATCCATTCCAGGACGGCGAAGGCGCCCACCGAGACGGCATAGCCCAGCTTGGAGGTGGCGTTCAGGATCGAGAAGAGCAGACCCGTGCGGTCCGCCCCGTCGTCCAGCCGCACGGCGTCCGACGCGTCGGCCATCATGGCGCGCAGAAGGAGGTCGGCCGCGCCGAAGGCCAGCCCCGTGCCGAAGATCGCGGCGAGCGCGGCGGGGAAGTTTCCGGCCGGGACAAGAAGTGTGGCGGCGGCGAAGCTGGCGGCGAAATAGACGCTGCCGACCGCCAGCGCCCGGTGCTTGCCCATGCGCGTGGCCAGCCAGGCCCAGACGGGCGCCCCGACCAGTCCGGCGACGAAATAGACCAGCAGCAGGATCGAGGTCTGGTCGCGCTCGAACCCGCGCGCCTGCTCGAAGAAGTAGAAGAACAGCACGCCGATCAGGCCGCGCGCGGCGCCCAGCAGCAGGTCGGACAGCAGCAGGCGGCGCAGCACGGGCTTGAGGATCAGCTTCAGCGTCGCGCCCACGCCCCCGTGAGGAGGCGGCGCCACGTTGCGCGGCTCCGGCGTGAACAGGAAGGTGACCAGAAGCGCGATCGGCAGCAGGCCGACGATGAAGCCGCCCTGCATCCGCACGGCCTCGACGTAGGTCTTGCCCATCATCTCCTGCGCCACGACGGGGATCAGCAGGACGGCCAGCACGCCGACGATGTTGGCGACCTGCCACCAGCCGTAGATGCGAGACCGCTGGTCGTAGTCGGGCGACAGGACGGCGGCCCAGCTCATCTGGCTGAGCAGGCTGATCGAATAGCCGAGGTACATGACCACCAGCCACACCGCGAGGTGCGTTGTTCCCGCGCCTTGGGCCACGAAGAACAGCATGGCGACCGAGATCATCAGGATGGGCGCGCCGATCGCCATCCACACGCGATAGCGGCCCCACTTCGTCGAGGTGCGGTCGATGACCATGCCGAGGAAGGGATCCACCACGATGTCGGCCAGGCGCACGATCAGGAAGATCAGGCTGACGGCCGCCAGCGGCACGCCGACGTGACTGGCGTAGAACTCCGGCAGGGTGACGTAGACCGGCAGGCCCAGCGCCGCATAGGGCAGGCAGGAAGCGGCGAAGGCGGCGAGCGTGGCGTTCGAACGGCGCGGGGCGGCGGTCGTCATTTAGGGCTCCGGGCCGCGAGTCGGCCTGACTGACGATGCCAGCCTTTTCGCCGCGACGGGAGCGCGCACTTGATGCCGGGGCGGGAGTCGGGCCTTCTGCGGCGATGAGGCGGACCCTGCTCATCCTGGCGGCGACGGCGGGCCTGGCGACGGCCGGCGCCGCGGCGGCGCAGGACGTCTGCGACTCCTCGCATCCGGGGCTGTGGGGCGGCTCGGCCCAGACCAACGGGGCCTCGCTGTGGGGGCTGCAGTGGTCGCCGTTCGGGACCGTCGAGTACGGCTGGGAGACCTATCTGCCGCTGGTGCAGAGGGAACTGGCGACGCCGTGCGGCCCGGGCACGCCGGCCTTCGCCGAGGCGCTAGCCCGGTTCTAGGAGGCGCACGACCTGCCGATGACCGGCCAGTTCGACGGCGCGACCTTCCAGGTGTTCCGGGGCATGTGGCAGGAGCGGCGCCCCTTCATCATGGCCCGTGTGCGGGGCGAGGAGTGTCCCGATCCGCCGCACCAGCGCGACCTGGGCTATCTGCAGCTGGACGAGGAACATGCCGACCGGCAGACGCGGCTGCTGCGCTATGACGTGCTGCACGCCTATCGCGCCCTGCGCGCGGCGGCGCGGCGCGAGGTTCCGGAGATCGCGGCCGATCCGGAGCTGCTGCAGATCTTCTCCGGCTGGCGGGACCCGGGGGCCGACGCGGCGCGTTGTGCGGCCGAGGGGAACTGCGACGGGCAGAGGCGCGCGGTCTGTTCGCCCCATCGCACCGGCACGGCGGTCGACCTTTACGTCGGTCACGTGGAGGGGCTGGGGGTGGACTCTACGAGCCCGGCCAGTCGCCAGCACATGAGCCGGGGCCCTGCCTACCGCTGGCTGGTCGGCAACGCCCACCGATTTGGATTCGTGCCCTATGTCTTCGAACCCTGGCACTGGGAATGGACCGGGCCGACGCCCGAAACCGAGGCCTATTCTCACCCGACTGACTGAGGGCGAGCGGGCGCTGGCGGCGCGGGTGTTCGGCGCGGCGGTGGACGTGAGCCGCGTGCGGGTGCTGGCGACGCCGTTTCCGCGGGCCTTCGTGCCCGGGCGGTGGTTTGGTCTGGACTGGATCTGCTGGCCGCGCGCGACCTTGGTCCCCGATCTGAGCGCGGCGCCGCTGTCGATCCGCGCCGTCTTCGTGCATGAGCTGGTGCACGTCCATCAGGCGCAGGCGGGGGTCAAACTGCTGATCGGCAAGCTGAAGGCCGGGGACGGCCCGGCCGCCTATGCCTATGCCGCCGTGCCGGAGTGCGTGTGGGACGGGCTGAACATCGAGCAGCAGGCCATGGTGGTGGAGCACCGCTATCGGCTTGAGGAGGGCGGAACCGCGCCGGGGGACCGCGCCTTCTACGACCGGGTCTGTCCATTCTGACGCAGGGGGCTTGAAGCCCAAGGCCCGGGCGCCATATCCGTCACCGTATCGGTTGCGAATGGCGGCCGCGATTTCAGACGGAGGGCGACATGCCGAAGATCCTGGTCCTTTACCACTCAACCTATGGCCACACCGAGATCATGGCCGAGGCCGTCGCCGAGGGCGCGCGGCAGGTCGAGGGGGCCTCGGTGGACATTCGCCGCGTGCCCGAGCTGGTCCCGGAAGAGCTGGCCCGCGCCAGCGGCTACAAGCTGGATCAGGCGGCGCCGATCGCCACGATCGATGAACTGGCCGGCTATGACGCCATCATCGTGGGCGCGGGCACGCGCTATGGCACGGCCGCCAGCCAGATGCGCAACTTCCTGGACCAGACCGGGCCCCTGTGGGCCAAGGGCGCCCTGGTCGGCAAGGTCGGCGCGGCCTTCACCTCGACCGCGACCCAGCACGGCGGTCAGGAGACGACGCTGATCGGCCTGATCCAGACCCTGCTGCACCACGGCATGGTGGTGGCGGGCCTGCCCTATGCCTGGCAGGGCCAGATGCGGCTTGACGAAGTGACCGGCGGCAGCCCCTACGGCGCCTCCACCATCACCGGCGGCGACGGCTCTCGCATGCCGTCAGAGAACGAGCTGGACGGGGCCCGCTGGCAGGGCCGCTACGTCGCGGAGACGGCGAAGAAGCTGTTCGGCTGATGGCCGCCCCGGCCGTCTTCTTCGGTCACGGCAGCCCCATGAACGCGCTGGGCGGACCCTATGCGGCCGCCTGGCGCGACCTGGGCGGAGAGATCGGCAAGCCCGCCGGCGTGGTCATGGTTTCGGCGCACTGGGAAACCGACGGGCTGGGCGTGACGGCGCAGACCCGGCCGGAGACGATTCACGACTTCGGCGGGTTTCCGGCCGAGCTGCAGGCCTATCAGTACACCGCGCCGGGTTCGCCAGGACTGGCTGCGCGGGTCGCCGAGCTGACCGGGGCGACGCCGACGGAGACATGGGGGCTCGATCACGGCACGTGGTCGGTCCTGACGCACGTCTGGCCGGACGCCGACGTGCCGGTCGTGCAGCTGTCGCTGGACCGGCGCCTGGACGCGGCGGGGCACGTCGAGACGGCTCGGCGGCTGAACGCCCTGCGCGACGAGGGCGTGGTGATCGGCGGCTCCGGCGACTTCGTGCACAACCTGCGCACCTGGAAGCGGGCCGGCGGCGAGGCCTATCCGTGGGCGACCTCGTTCAATGAGGCGGTGAAGGCCGCGATCCTGCGCGACGACGTGGACGCCCTGGCGAACTGGGTCGACCTGGCCGAGGAGGCCCAGCTGAGCGTGCCCACCGACGAGCACTTCCTGCCGTTGCTGTACGTGGCGGCGCAGCGGCGGGCGGGGGATGCGGTGAGCTTCTTCAACGACGTGATCGAGGGCGGCTCGATCTCGATGACGGGCGTGCGGATCGGCTAGCCGAAGACGCGGCGCCCGGCGACCCAGGTCCCCGCGACCTTGCCCTGGAGACGGCGGCCGTCGAAGGGGGAGTTCTTGGATTTCGACCGCAGGGCGTCGGCGTCGACGACGACGGGCGCGTGCGGGTCGAACAGCACCAGATCGGCCGGGGCGCCGGCGGTCAGGCGACCGCCGTCCAGACCCAGCAGTTCGGCCGGACCCAGGGTCATCGGGCGCAGGACCTCAAGCAGGGTCAGCTCGTGCTCGTGGTGCAGGCTGAGCGCGGCGGGCAGGAGAGTTTCCAGCCCGACCGCGCCGGGTGCGGCCTGGGCGAAGGGGCGGCGCTTGTCCTCGGCGGGGGCGGGGGAGTGGGCCGAGGTGATAACGTCGATGCGGCCGTCGCGCACGCCCTCGATCATCGCCAGCCGGTCGCTCTCGGCGCGCAGGGGCGGATCCAGACGATAGAAGGTGCGCCAGTCGCCGGCGTCCAGGTCGTTGAAGCACAGGTGGTTTATCGAGACGCTGGCGGCGACCTCAAGACCGCGCGCGCGGGCGCGGTCCATAGACTCCAGCGCCGCCTCGGTCGAGATCAGGTCGATCAGCAGGCGCGCGCCGGTCAGCTCGGCCAAGGCCAGGTCGCGGTCCAGCTGAATGCGTTCCGCCAGCGCCGGGACGGAGGCGAGGCCGGACCAGGCCGCCGCGTCGCCGGACGTGGCGACGGCGCCCTCGCCCAACCACGGCTCGACCGGCCGGACGGCGATCAGCGCGTCGAAGGCGGCGGCGTAGCTCATGACCCGCTGCAGGGTCCGGCTGTTGATCACCGTATGGTCGCCGTCGGTGAAATAGATCGCGCCGGCCTCGGACATCAGGCCGATTTCGGCCATCCGTTCGCCCTCGCAGCCGCGCGTCAGGGCGCCGGCGGCCAGCACGCGCACGAGGCCCAAAGCCGCCCCCCGGCTGTGGATGAAATCCACCATGGCCGGATCGTCGACGGCGGGATCGCTGTCGGGCTGGATCACCATCGACGTGACGCCCCCGGCCGCGGCGGCGAGGCTGGCGGACTTCAGCGTCTCCTTGGGTTCGGCGCCAGGTTCGCCGGTCTTGACCCGGACGTCGATCAGGCCGGGCGCCAGGCAAAGGCCGTCGGCGTCGATGATATCGACTCCCGAAGGAGCCGCGCCGCCGGCCGCCACGTCGACGATGCGGCCGTCCTCGACCAGAACGGCGCCCGGGGCGTCCAGACCGGAGGTCGGGTCCAGCAGGCGGGCGTTGACGACGGCGAAGGCGGTCATCGGTCGCCTCCATGACGGCGCTCGGTCAGGGCGGCCAGCACGGCCATGCGGGCGGCGACGCCCATCTCGACCTGCTGCTGGATCAGGGAGACGGACAGCTCGTCGGCCACGTCGGAATCGATCTCGACGCCCCGGTTCATGGGGCCGGGGTGCATGACTTTCGCGCCGGGCGTGGCCCAGGCCAGCTTCTCGCGGTCCAGACCCCAGAAGCGGAAGTATTCGCGGGTCGAGGGGATCAGGGCGCCCTCCATCCGCTCCAGTTGGAGCCGCAGCATCATGACCACGTCCGCGCCGGCCAGGCCCTCGCGCATGTGGTGGAAGACCTCGCAGCCCCAGCGGGCGGCCGCCGACGGGATCAGGGTCGGCGGGCCGACCAGGCGGACGCGGGCGCCGAGCATGGACAGAAGCGCGATGTTGGACCGCGCCACGCGGCTGTGGGCCACGTCGCCGCAGATGGCGACGGTCAGGCCGCCGATCTCACCGAAGGCCCTGCGGATGGTCAGGGCGTCCAATAGGGCCTGCGTCGGGTGCTGGTGCCGCCCGTCGCCGGCGTTGACGACGGCGCAGCCGACCTTCTGCGACAGCAGGTGCGCCGCGCCGGACGCGCCGTGACGGACGACCAGAATCTCCGGCGCCATGGCGTTGAGGGTCACCGCCGTGTCGATCAGGGTCTCGCCCTTGGCCACCGACGACGCCTGCACCGGCATGGTGACGACGTCGGCGCCCAGTCGCTTGGCCGCGATCTCGAACGAGGAGGAGGTGCGGGTCGAGTTCTCGAAGAACAGGTTCACCACCGTGCGCCCGGCCATCAGGTCGAGCGGGCGGGGCGAGGGTGCGCGGTTGTGCTCGGCGAAGGCGTCGGCGAGGTCCAGCAGGGCGTGGGCGGCGGGGGGATTGAGGTCGGTCGCCGACAGGAAATGGTCGACCGGGAACGGCGTCAGCCGCTCTCGGATCGCGTCGGGGACGGCGGCTTCGGTCATCAAAGCTGCGTCATAGGCCAGACTCAGGCCAGATGGAACAGCACCAGCAGGATGGGGATCACCGCTGCCGCAGCGACCGTGGTCAGGGCGACGATGCCGGCCATCAGCGGGGCGTCGCCGCCCATCTGGCGCGCGAGCATGTAGCTGGCCGCGGCGCCGGGGGCCGCGCCGCACATCAGGGCGATGCCCTGGGCCGTCGCGTCGCCGCCATAGAGCACGCACAGACCCCACATCAGCGGCGGGGTGACGATCAGCTTGACGAAGGTGACCGCCGCGATGGTGACCTTGCGCCGCGCCACTTCCGCGAAGCTGAGGCCGGCGCCCGCCACGATCAGGCCCAGCGGCAGGGCGGCGGCGCCCAGAAGCTCCAGCGTGTCGGACAGGCCGGGCAGGCGGGGCACGCCCGCCAGGTTCAGCGCGAGGCCGATCAGGCAGGCGACCAGGATGGGGTTGGAGACGATCGCGCGGGCGAGCGAGACGACCGACAGCGGCTTGCGGTCGGCGCCCCAGCGCTCCAGCACCACGACGCACAGGATGTTGGTCACCGGGATCATGGCGCCGATGACGACGGCGGCCAGCGCCAGGCCATCGGGGCCGTAGACCGACTGGATCACCGGCAGGAAGACGAAGCTGTTCCAGCGGATCACGCCCTGGAACACGCTGGTGTAGGCGGGTCCGTCCAGCCGGATCAGCGGTTTCAGCAGGAGGGTGATCGAGGCGATGATCACCACCGACGTGACCGCCGCCAGCCCCGCCGCGCCCGCCCCGCCGCCCGAGATGTCGGCGCTCCAGATCGCCGGGATCAGAAAGCCGGGATAGAGCAGGTTGATCGACAGCTTCTCGATCGGCCGCCACGTCGCGTCCGGCAGGAAGTCGGACTTGCGCAGGCCGTAGCCGATCGCGATCAGGACGAAGACCGGCAGGACCCCGGCGAGTAGGGCGGCCATCAGCCCCTCAGCCGGTCCAGCGCGCCTTGGAGGATCCAGGCGGCGGCGGTGCGGTCGACGACCTGGGCCCGGCGTTTGCGGTTCAGGTCGAGGTCCTCGATCAGGAAGCGTTCGACCGCGCTGGTCGACAGGCGCTCGTCCTGAAAGGCCACCGGCACGGGCCGCAGACGCTGGAGATTGCGGGCGAATGCGCGGCAGGACTGGGCGCGCGGGCCCTCGGTCCCATCCATGTTCAACGGCAGACCGATGACGAGACCCGAGGCGGAGCGCGCGTCCATCAGCTTAAGCAGCGTATGGGCGTCGTCGGTGAACTTCGTCTTGCGGATCAGCTGGAGCGGGCTGGCGATCACGCGGGCGGGGTCGGACGTCGCGACGCCGATGGTCTTTTCGCCGAGGTCGAGGCCGAACCACGGGGTGTTCGGCGGCGTCTGTTCGCGGAGTTGGTCAAGCGTCAGGTCGATCACCGTGCGGCGGTGGGACTGGCGCGTCCACGAGTCAAGGCGCAAACTCTGCAGCGGGGACGGGAGGACAGCGGGCATGCGCAGGTTCTTGATCATGACGGCGGCGCTGGCCGCGCTGACGGGCTGCGACACCGCGGAGGGTCCGGTCACCGATCCCGTCTCGGCGGATAGGCCGGCGACGGGGCCGCTGACGCCAGCGGGACCCGCGCAGATTTTGAGCGCCGAGGCGGACCCGGGGCTTCAGAACGCCGCCGGCGTGGTCGAACTCACGCCGCTCGAAGGGCAGGGGGCACAGACGGTGAAGCTGTTCGGGACGGCGGGCGGCGATCCGGCGATGAACGGCCTCTACACCTACGTCGCCTTCTTCGTGGACCCGGCCGAGGGGTGGCGGGTTTTCCGCATCGGTGACTTTCTGGACTACCGCGTGCTGTCCTCGACGCCCGGGCGGGTCGAGGTTGAGGTCGATGAAAGCGTGATGGATTCGCAAACCAGCGAGATCAACTCGACCACGCGCCGCCTGATCCTGGGCTGGGCGCCGGGCGCCGACGGCACGGCGCCGGAAGCGGTCACGCTGACGCCTGCGGCCTAGGGCCCCCGCCTTGTGAAAGCCCGGCGGGGCGGTTAATCCCGCGCCTTCACCGCACGTGCAGGAGGGCCGCATGGCCATCGACGCCGCGACGGTGCGCAAGGTCGCGCATCTCGCCCGCATCAAGACGCCCGAAGAGCGACTGGAGCCGCTGGCCGCCGAGCTGAACGGCATCCTGACCTGGATCGAGCAGCTGAACGAGGTCGACGTGGACGGCGTGGAGCCGATGACGTCCAACGTGGCCCAGCCGCTGCGCCTGCGCGACGACGTCGTGACCGACGGCGCCAAGGTGGACGCCGTGCTGTCGAACGCGCCGAAATCGGCGGACGGCTTCTTCGTCGTGCCGAAGGTGGTGGAATGAGCGATCTGACCGGGCTGACGCTGAAGGCCGCGCTGGACGGACTGAAGGCGCGCGACTTCTCGTCGGAAGAGATCACGACGGCCTTCCTGACTCGCATCGAGGCGGCCAATCCGACGCTGAACGCCTATGTCGAGGTCACCGCGGACAAGGCGCTGGGCATGGCGCGGGCCGCCGACGCGCGCCTGAAGGCCGGTGAGGCTGCGCCGCTGGACGGCGCGCCCTTGGGCATCAAGGACCTGTTCTGCACCGACGGCGTCCAGACCACGGCGGGCTCCAACATGCTGCGCGGCTTCGTGCCGCCGTATGAATCCACCGTCACCGCCAACCTGTGGCGCGACGGGGCGGTGATGTTGGGCAAGCTGAACATGGACGAGTTCGCCATGGGCTCGTCCAACGAGACCAGCGCGTTCGGACCCGTGAAGAACCCGTGGAAGTCCAAGGCGTCGAACGCCGACCTGACGCCCGGCGGCTCGTCCGGGGGGTCGGCGTCGTCGGTCGCGGGCGACCTGTGCCTGGCCGCCACCGCGTCGGACACCGGCGGCTCGATCCGCCAGCCGGCGGCCTTCACCGGCACGGTGGGGATCAAGCCGACCTATGGCCGCGCCAGCCGGTTCGGCATGGTCGCCTTCGCCAGCTCGCTGGACCAGGCCGGGCCGATCACGAAGACGGTCGAGGACGCGGCGATCCTGCTGCGCTCGATGTGCTCGTTTGATCCCAAGGACTCCACCAGTCTGGACGTCGAGACGCCGGACTGGACGCAGAACCTGGGCAAGGGCGTGAAGGGCCTGCGGATCGGCGTGCCCAAGGAATACGTCGTCGACGGCATGCCCGCCGAGATCCAGAAACTGTGGGACCAGGGCGTCCAGTGGCTGAAGGACGGCGGGGCCGAGATCGTCGAGATCAGCCTGCCGCACACCAAATACGCCCTGCCGGCCTACTACATCATCGCCCCGGCCGAGGCCTCGTCGAACCTGGCGCGGTACGACGGCATGCGGTTCGGACATCGGGCGACGGAGGCGAGGTCGCTTACCGACCTGTACGAGACCAGCCGCGCCGAGGGCTTCGGCAAGGAGGTCCAGCGCCGCCTGACGATCGGCGCCTATGTGCTGTCGGCCGGATTCTACGACGCCTATTACGTCCGCGCACTGAAGGTGCGCCGCCGCATCGCCCAGGACTTCGACGACGTCTGGGGCCGGGTGGACGCGATCCTGACGCCGTCGACGCCGTCGGCCGCCTTCGCGCTGGGCGACAAGCAGATCGACCCGCTGCAGATGTACCTGAACGACATCTTCACGGTGACGGCCAATCTGGCCGGCCTGCCGGGCATCTCGGTGCCGGCGGGTCTGGATTCCGGCGGCCTGCCGCTGGGCCTGCAGGTCATCGGCAAGGCGCTGGACGAGGCGACGGTGTTCCAGGTGGCGGACGCGCTGGAACGCGCGGCGGGCTTCACGGCCCGGCCGGATCAGTGGTGGTGATCTGAGGAAGTTCGCGATGGAGGCCTGACCGGGAATCGAACCCGGGTGCAAGGATTTGCAGTCCTCTGCGTCACCACTCCGCCATCAGGCCAGGGATCGTCGAAACGGCCCGGGTCATCGCGAGGGGCGTCAGCTATCAGATCAAATCCCGCCCCGCAACGCGCCCTTTGAAATCCTTGGTCGGCGACCGTATGGACGGTTCCCCACGGGCGCGGCTTGGCCTATAAGCGCGGCCGAAATCAACAGCGGATGACAAAGATGGACATGGCGGCGGCGCGCAAGGCGATGGTGGACAGCCAGGTCCGCGTCAACGACGTCACCGATCGCGCTCTCCAGGCGGCGCTGCTGGCCGTGCCGCGCGAGAAGTTCTGCGCCCCGGGGCGCGAGTTCTCGGCCTATGCCGAGGTCGAGGTCGAGGTCGTGCCGGGCCGCAGCCTGATGGAGGTCCGCGAGGTCGCCAAGATGCTGCAGTTCGCCGTGCCGCGCGAAGGCGAGGCGGCGTTGGCCATCGCCGCCCCCTATGCCGCCGCCGTGCTGGCGCGGATGGGGCTGACGGTCACGGCGCAGGAGGCAGATCCGGCGGTGTTTGACGTGGTCGGCGCCGCGCTGGAAGAGCAGGGCGTCACCACCCTGGTTGGCCCCGTCACCCACCCGACGGGCGGGGACTGGGATCTGATCGTCAGCGAGGGCGGCGTGCCGGTGCGGCCGGAAGCCTGGCTGGAGGCGCTGAAGCCCGGCGGCCGCGCGGTGTTCGTGGAGCGCAGCGGGCCGGTCGGCCGCGCGGTTCTGTACGTGCGCGGCGAGCAGGGCGGGGTGTCGCGGCGCGAGCTGTTCGATGCCGCCCCGCCGGTTCTGGAGGCCCTGCGGCCGGCCCCGGCCTTCGCCCTGTGACGACGGATCGCGGCCGTTTGCGCGTGAATAAAACTTAACTGGCGTGCGGGAGAGGGTTTCCGCACTTACCTCGGTCAAACTACGGCGCCGCTCCCCCGGCGCGGGTCTCAAGGTCTGAACATGCTGAACCGCACCCGAGCGTTGGTCTCCGCCGCCGTCCTGACCCTCGCGGCGGGCCTGTCCGCGCCGGCGTTCGCGCAGGAGACGCTGCAGCAGGCCGCGGACTTGGCCTATCGCACCAATCCGACGGTGTTGGGTCAGCGCGCCAGCCAGCGCGCACTCGACGAATCGGTGCCGCAGGCCCGCGCGGGACTGCGCCCCTCGGTCGACCTGTCCGTCAGCGCCGACTATTCGCGCACCGACAGTCCGACGTTCGGCGTCGTTGAGAACGACGGCGGGGGGGTCAGCGTCGGTCTCTCGCAGACGCTCTGGTCCGGCGGGCGCATCGGCCTCGGCATTTCGGCCGCCGAGGCGAACGTGATGGCGGGGCGCGAGAACCTGCGCTCCATCGAGCAGCAGGTGCTGGCCTCGGTCATCCAGGTCTATGCCGACGTGCTGCGGGACGAAGAGATCCTGCGCATTCGCGAATCGAACCTCACCGTGCTCCAGCGCCAGCTGGACGAGGCCAACGCCCGCTTCGAGGTCGGCGAGATCACCCGCACCGACGTGGCCCAGGCCGAGGCGCGGCTGGCCCAGTCACAGGCGGACCTCGCCAACGCCCGCGCCCAGCTGGCCGTCAGCCGCGCCGCCTACGCCGCCGTCGTCGGCCAGGCGCCCGGCACCTTGTCGCCCCTGCCGTCCTTGACGGTGCCGGCCGATTTCGATGCGGCGCTGGAAGTCGCCCTTGAAGAAAATCCGGCGATCAGGTCCGCGGGCTATGGACTTGCGGCGGCCGAAGCCCGCGTGGCTCTGGCGCGCGCCGAGTATCTTCCTTCGGTCCGTGCGACCGCCAGCTACGGCGGCTCGACCGACGACCTCGGCGATTTGGGCCAGCTGGGCGACAACACCGCATTCCGTGCCGGCGCGACCCTTTCGGTGCCGATCTTCACGGGCGGGCTGAACGCCTCGCGCGTCAGCCAGGCGCTGGAACAGGCCAACGCCGCCCAGATTGCGATCGAGGGCGAACGTCGCGGCGTGCTGCAGTCCGTATCCAACGCCTATGCCCAGCTCGTCTCGGCCCGCGCCAACGTGGCGGCGGGCGAGGAGGCGGTGCGCGCCGCCACCGTGGCCGCCGAGGGCGTACGGCAGGAGGCGCAGGTCGGCCTGCGCACCACACTGGACGTGCTGAACGGCGAGCTGGAACTGCGCAACGCCGAGGTCGCCCTGGCCACCGCACGGCGCAACGAATACGTGGCCCAGGCGAACCTGCTGCTGGCCATGGGCCGACTGGACATCACCGTGCTGGCGCCGGGGGCCGATGTTTATGATCCCGCCGTCAACTATGAGCGGGTACGCAACCGCGGCGCCCTGCCTTGGGAAGGTGCCATCGAGGCGCTGGACCGCATCGCCGCGCCGCAGATCGTGCCGACGCCCGATGCGCCCGACGCCCCGATCGACCAGCGCCTGAAGGGCGACGTCATTCAGACCGCGCCGGGCGAACTGCGCCCATATTAACCTGACAGGCGAAAAACGTCCGTTGATTCCGCCTGCCGATGGTGCGACGACAGGGCGTCCCTTCACGCCGTCGGCGGCCGTCGCCGCCTCCGTCCAAGGTTGAGCCATGACCGATCAGACCGCCCAGGAACCGACGATGGAGGAGATCCTGGCGTCGATCCGCCGGATCATCTCCGAGGACGACGCGCCGGCCGAAACGGCCCAGTCCGCGGCGCCCGCGCCCGAGCCGGAACCCGATTATGAGCCCGAGCCGGAGCCGGTCGAGGTCTCGTCGGGCATGATGGACGAGACGCCGTCGACGCAGGACGACGACGTGCTGGAGCTGACCGACCGATATGAGGAGCCGGCCGCCGAGACGATCGGCGATCTGGACGTCACGCCGTCGGCGCCCGAGCCCGCCTGGGCGCCGGAGCCCGAACCCTTCCCGGCCGCCGCCGCGCCTGCGCCGTCGACCGAAGGCCTGATCGGCGCGGCCGCCGCCGGGGCCGCCGTCAGCGCCTTCGCCGGCCTGACCGCCGCGGTGCGCAAGCCGGCCGAACCGGAGCTGCCCGCCGGCGCCGGCACCTCGCTGGAGGCGCTGGTCGGCTCGCTGCTGCGGCCGATGCTGAAGGAGTGGCTGGACGCCAACCTGCCGGCCATCGTCGAGGCGCAGGTACGCAAGGAAGTCGAACGCCTCGCCCGCCAGGCCGGCTGAGCCCTCGCACACCGCGAACCCCTTTTCAGGGCGGCTCCCCGGCGGAGCCGCCCTTTTCCTTTGCGCGCGCTGGACAGACGCGCCGCCATGACCGAGACGACCCAAATGCTTGAGAAGAATTTCGACCCGAAGTCCGCAGAGCCCCGCCTGTACGAGGGGTGGGAGGCGTCCGGCCTGTTCGCCCCGCGCGAAGACGCAGCGGAGACCTATTCCATCGTCATCCCGCCGCCGAACGTGACCGGCAGCCTGCACATCGGCCACGCGCTGAACAACACGCTGCAGGACGTGCTGGCGCGCTATCACCGGATGCGGGGCAAGGCGGTGCTCTGGCTGCCCGGCACCGATCACGCGGGCATCGCGACGCAGATGGTGGTGGAGCGTCAGCTGGCGGCGGCGGGCAACGTCGGGCGCCGCGACATGGGCCGCGACGCCTTCGTCGAGACGGTGTGGAAGTGGAAGGCCGAGAGCGGCGGCACGATCGTGCGCCAGCTTCGTCGGCTGGGCGCGAGTTGCGACTGGTCGCGCGAGCGGTTCACCCTCGATGAGGGCCTGTCGGCGGCGGTGCGCAAGGTCTTCGTGCAGCTGCACAAGGAGGGCCTGATCTACCGCGACAAGCGGCTGGTGAACTGGGACCCGCATTTCCAGACGGCGATCAGCGACCTGGAGGTCGAGCAGAAGGAGGTGGACGGCGCCTACTGGCACTTCGCCTATCCGCTGGCGGACGGGGTCACCTATGAGCACCCGGTCGCCTTCGACGAGGAGGGCAAGGCGACGGAGTGGGAGACGCGCGACCACATCGTCGTCGCCACGACGCGGCCGGAGACCATGCTGGGCGACACCGGCGTGGCGGTGCATCCGGAGGATGCGCGGTACGCTTCTATCGTCGGAGCCATGGTCAGGCTGCCAATTGTCGATCGACTGGTCCCGATCGTAGCGGATGATTACGCGGATCCCAGCAAGGGGTCAGGGGCCGTGAAGATCACGCCGGCTCACGATTTCAATGACTTCCAGGTCGGCAAGCGCCATGGCTTGGCGACGATCAACGTCTTGGATGATCGAGGTGCCGTCATCGATGAGATGTGGGGCTTCCGCGGAGATGATCCCGTCACGGGCGAGCCGAGATTCGATCCGGAAATCTCTCGGATCGCCGCTACCGTGTGGGAATATGGAGGCATGGACCGCTTCGCCGCGCGGAAGGCCATCGTCGCGCGGGCCGAGGAAGAGGGCTGGTTGAAGCAGATCGAGAAGACGCGCCACATGGTGCCGCACGGCGACCGGTCGGGCGTGGTGATCGAGCCGTGGCTGACGGACCAGTGGTACGTCGACGCCAAGGTGCTGGCGCAGCCGGCGCTGAAGGCCGTCGAGCAGGGCGACACGGTCTTCGAGCCGAAAAGCTATGAGAAGATCTACTTCGAATGGCTCCGCAACATCGAACCGTGGTGCATTTCGCGCCAGCTGTGGTGGGGCCACCGCATCCCCGCCTGGTACGGGCCGAACGGCGAGATCTTCGTGGCCGAGAGCGAGGAGGAGGCGCGGGCCCAGGCCGGCGACCTGCCGCTGACGCAGGACGAGGACGTGCTGGACACCTGGTTCAGCTCGGCCCTGTGGCCGTTCTCGACCATGGGGTGGCCGGAGAAGACGTCGGATCTGGAGCGGTTCTATCCGACCAGCGACCTGGTCACGGCGGCGGACATCATCTTCTTCTGGGTCGCCCGGATGATGATGATGGGCCTGCACTTCACCGGCGAGGCCCCCTTCAAGCGGGTGATCATCAACGGCCTGGTCCGCGACGAGAAGGGCCAGAAGATGTCGAAGTCCAAGGGCAACGTCATCGACCCGCTGGAGATCGTGGACGAGGTCGGGGCCGACGCCCTGCGCTTCACCATGGCCATCCTGTCGGGCACGCGCGACATCAAGTTGTCGAAGCAGCGCATTGAAGGATATCGCAACTTCGGCACCAAGCTGTGGAACGCGGCGCGGTTCAGCCAGATGAACGACTGCGCCCGCGTGGCCGGGTTCGACCCTGCGGGCGTGACGTCTACGCTCAACCTGTGGATCCGGGGCGAGCTGACCAAGGCAGAGCGCCAGGTGTCGGCGGCGCTGGAGGCCGGACGCTTCGACGAGGCGGCACAGGCGCTGTACCGCTTCGTCTGGAACGTGTTCTGCGACTGGTATCTGGAACTGGCCAAGCCGGTCTTCCAGGGTGCGGACGAGACGGCCAAGGCCGAAACGCGGGCGATGACGGCCTGGACGTTGGACCAGACGATCAAGCTGCTGGCGCCCGTCATGCCGTTCATCACCGAGGAGCTGTGGGCCGAGTTGGGCAAGGCAGGGGCGCCGCGCGACGAGGGCATGCTGCTGGGCGCGGCGTGGCCCGTCCTGCCCGACGCCTTCGTTGACGTGGACGCGGAAGCGGAGATCGGCTGGCTGATCGAAGTCGTCGAGGCGATCCGGGCGCTGAAGGGCGAGATGGGCGTGGCGACGACGAAGCCGCCGCTGACTTTTATCGCGCCGGATGCGACGACGTCCGCGCGGGTCGACCAACACCGCGACCTGCTGACCGGACTGGCGCGGGTGTCCGACGTGGCCGTGGCCGATCAGGCCCCGGCGGGCGCCGTGTCGTTCGTGGCGGGCGGCGGAGCGGCGGCGCTGACGCTGGCCGGCCTGGTCGACGTGGCGGCCGAGCGGGCGCGGTTGGACAAGGAGATCAAGGGCATCGAGGCCGACGTCGCGGTATTCTCGAAGAAGCTGGACAATCCCAACTTCGTCTCCCGCGCGGCGCCGGAGGTCGTGCAGGAGCAGCGCGACAAGCTGGCGGCGGCGCAGGCCGACCGCGCCCGCCTCGAAGCGGCGCGCGAACGGCTGGCCGCGCTGGGCTAGGCCGCGGGTAGGGCGGTGACGGGCTCGGAACGAACGATCCCGCCGTCTCCGCCCGACCGCACCAGCGCAAGCGAGGCGGTCAGCAGGGTCAGCGAAACCAGGACGGCGATCAGACGGGACATGGGTCGGTCTCCGGACGGCGTCGGCCACGCGCCCCGGGAGGGGACGCGCGGCCGATCCGCGTCACGCGGCGCGCGCGGGGGTGAAGGCGTTGGCCTGAAACGCCGCGTCCACCGGGGTGCCGGCGATGTGGTTGACGTAGTTGGAGATGGTCTTGAGCCCGACGCCCAGGACGACCTCCAGCACGTTGGCGCGGGTCCAGCCGGCGTCGAGGAAGCGGGTCACCTCGGCGTCAGAGACCCAGCCGCGCTCGCGCACCACGGCGACGGTGAAGGCGCGCAGAGCCTCCAGCCGGGCGTCGGCGATCGGGCCGCCGGCGCGGACCGCGGCGATGACGCTCTGGTCCAGGCCCTGGGCCTGGGTGACCGTCGTGTGGGCAGCGACGCAGTAATGGCAGCCGTTTTCGACCGAGGCCGAGATCAGCACGATCTCGCGCTCCAGATCGGTCAGGCCGGCCTTCTTCAGCGCGCCGGCGAGGCCGAGGTAGCCTTCGATGACGGCCGGGCTCTCGGCGAACTCGCCGACCAGATTGGGGATCAGGCCGAAAGCCTTCTTCGCGCCGTCCAGATAGGGCTTGCTGGCTTCCGGGGCGGTGTCGAGGGTGTGGATGGGGAACTGGCTCATCGGGGCATCTCCGGGTTCAGGGCGGCGCGGGGTGCGTCGTCGAGGGAGAAGATGCGGGCGTGCGCTCCTCTTCAGAAGTTGGGGTTTGAGCCTTTGACTTATGCCGATCACGCATGAATAAGGCCGCATGGACCGGCTCGACGCCCTGAGACTGTTCGTGCGCACGGTGCAGACCGGCAGCTTCACTCGCGCCGGGGCCGAGGTCGGCGCGTCTCAGCCGCAGGCCAGCCGGGCGGTGGCGGCGTTGGAGGCGCGGCTGGGCGCGCGGCTGCTGCTGCGCAGCACGCGACGGCTGTCCCCGACCGAGGCCGGCCAGCGCGTCTATGACCAGGCCCTGACCCTGCTGGCCGAGGAGGAGGCCCTGATCGCCGCCGCGGCCGGCGCGGATCGGGAGCCTGCGGGGCGTCTGCGCGTCTCGGCCTCCGTCGTGTTCGGCGAGCGGGTGCTGGCCCCGCTGCTGGCCGACTTCCTGGAGCGATGGCCGCGGGTGCGGGTCGATCTGGCGGCCACGGACGCGCGAACGGACCTGGTGGCCGACGGGATCGATCTGGCGTTCCGGCTGGGCGCCCTGAGCGACAGCGCGCTGACGGCCCGACGGCTGGGCGCCTATGGAAGGTGGCTGGTGGCGACCCCGGAAGCGGCGGCACGGGTCGAGCGGGAGGCGGACCTGCGCGGAGCCCTGGCGCGCGAGGGCATCGGCTTCACGGGGACCACGTCTGCCGCGCGCTGGCGACTGAGAAGGGGGGACGACGTGCTGGACGTGGAATTGGCCGGCCGGGCGTCGTCGTCGAACGGGGCCGTGGTGCACCGGCTGGCGCGGGAGGGCGCGGGCGTGGCCCTGCTGCCCAGCTTCGCCGTGCGGGCCTGCGTGGACGAGGGCCGGCTGGTGCGCGTCGCGCCAAAGTGGGCCGGAGAGTCGGTGGCGTTGCACGCGCTATGGACCGGGCGAGCCCTGCCGCTGCGCGCCCGGGCCTTCCTCGACCATGTCACGCCGCGGTTGGGGCTGGACGCAGCATGAGACGGCTTGATCAGGAGCTGGTGGCGCGCGGTCTGGTCGCCAGCCGGGCGCGGGCGCGGGCGGCGATCGAGGCCGGCGGCGTGACGGTGGACGGCGTGCCGGCGACGTCGCCATCTCAGAAGGTGGCGGAGACCGCCGCGCTCACGGTTCGGGAGGCGCACGACTGGGTCGGACGTGGAGCGCTGAAGCTGGCCCACGCGCTGGAAATCTGGCCCGTTCCGGTCGAGGGGCGGACGGTGCTGGACGTCGGCGCGTCGACGGGCGGGTTCACCGAGGTGTGCCTGAGGGCCGGCGCCGCCAAGGTCTATGCGGTCGACGTGGGGCGGGCGCAGCTGCACCCTTCACTGGCGGCCGACCCGCGCGTGGTGAACATCGAGGCGACCGACGCGCGCGACCTGACGCCAGCGCTGATGCCGCAGGCCCCCGATCTGATCGTCTGCGACGCCAGTTTCATCGGCCTGGCCAAGGTGCTGCCGGCCGCCCTGGACCTGGCGCTGCCCGGCGCGGACCTGGTGACTCTCGTCAAGCCGCAGTTCGAGATGGAGCGGCGCGCGGACGTCGGACGAGGCGGCGTCGTGAGGGACGACGAGGCCAGACGGGCCGCGCTGGACCGCGTCGCCTCGTGGCTGGACAGCGTCGGCTGGCGGGTGCGGGAAACGGCCGAAAGCCCGATCGTCGGCGGCGACGGCAACCGGGAATGGCTGCTGTGGGCGACGGGTCCCGCCGCGCCGGGTTGAGCGCGGACGGGCAGGGCGCTAAGCCCCGCTTCATGCATGACGTGAAAGCCATTCGGGACCGGCCCGACGACTACGTGGCCGGGTGGACGCGGCGCGGGGTCGAGGACGCCGCGGCCTTGGTCGAGCGGATCCTGACGCTGGACCGCGAGCTGCGCGCCGCGCAGACGGCGGGGCAGGAGGCGTTGGCAGCGCGCAATGCGGCGTCGAAGGCCATCGGCGCGGCGATGGGCCGGAAGGACATGGCCGAGGCCGAGCGGCTGAAGGCCGAGGTCGAGGGGCTGAAGGGCGAGATCGCGGCGGCCGAGGCGGTGGAGGCCGAGAAGGGCCGGGCCCTGCGCGACCTCTTGGCGGCGCAGAAGAACCTGGCGGCCGACGACGTGCCGGACGGCGAGGACGAGGGCGGTAACGTCGAGGTCTCGACCTGGGGTACGCCGCGCACGACGGGGCCGGCCAAGGATCACGCCGATCTGGGCGAGGCGCTGGGTCTACTGGACTTCGAGGCGGCGGCCAAGATGTCGGGCGCGCGGTTCGCCGTGCTGAAGGGCGGGCTGGCGCGGCTGGAACGCGCGATCGGCCAGTTCATGCTGGACCTGCAGACGGAGCAGCACGGCTATCAGGAGGTCAATCCGCCCCTGCTGGTCCGCGACGAGGCGATGTTCGGCACGGGGCAGTTGCCGAAGTTCGAGGAGGATCTTTTCGCGACCGAAAGTCGGATCGATCTGTGGGAGATGCAGCGTCGGGCGATCGTGGCGGCCATGGCGCGAAAAGACGTTCAAGCGACCCGCCGGTTTCTCTATGAGGATGAAGTAGGTGGACAGCATTTCGGGTTCGACAACGATGCGCTCTGGAAAGCCGCGGATGAGGAGCTGACTCGACTTCCAAGCAGCGAACGCCGCTTCCTCATCCCCACCGCCGAAGTCTCCCTGACCAACCTCGTGCGCGAGACGATCCTGTCGGAGGACGAGCTCGCCCAGCCCATGCGCCTGACCGCGCTCACGCCCTGCTTCCGGGCCGAGGCGGGGTCGGCGGGGCGGGACACGCGGGGGCTGATCCGGCAGCATCAGTTTTCGAAGGTCGAGCTGGTGTCGATCACGCGGCCGGAGGACAGCGAGGCCGAGCACGAGCGGATGACGGTCTGCGCCGAGGCGGTGCTGAAGGCGCTGGAGCTGCCGTTCCGGCGGATGTTGCTGTGCGCCGGCGACATGGGCTTCTCGGCGCGCAAGACCTTCGACCTTGAGGTCTGGCTGCCGTCGCAGGGGACATATCGGGAGATCTCGAGCTGCTCCAACTGCGGGGACTTCCAGGCGCGGCGGATGGACGCGCGGTTCAAGCGCGCCGGCGAGAAGAAGACCGAGTTCGTGCACACGCTGAACGGCAGCGGGCTGGCCGTCGGTCGCACGCTCGTCGCGATCATGGAGAACTATCAGGATCAGGACGGGCGCATCGCCGTCCCGTCCGTGCTGCAGCCCTATATGAGGGGCGCCACCCACATCGGAGCCTGATCGCCATGAAGACCGCCGCCTTCGCCGTTCTGTCCGCCGTGACCCTGTCGCTGGGCGCCTGCGCGCCGGGCGCGCAGAACCTGCCCGCCCCTGACTGGCTGAACGCCGACGCCCCCGTGCAGGAGGGCTGGATCCGCGTCACGGGAGAGGAATTCCGCCTTTACCGCGACCAGAACGACCTGCGGCGTGGGCCGGCCGTGGCCTGCGTCAGCGGCGCCCTGCCGCAGAACGCCCAGCGCGCGGCGGGCGATCTGACCGGCGGCAAGGTGCGGGTGTTCGGCCGCACGACGGAATGGTCCGGGCGCGACGGCGCCCAGACGCTGAACTGGCAGGGATCGCGGATCAACAACGGCTGCGGCCGTGCCGTGGTCATACTGGCGGACCGGGTCGAGGTGATTCGGTGATCCTTCACGGCGGGCCTTCTTGCGCATCCTTCTGACCAACGACGACGGCATCGACGCCGAGGGCCTGGCCTGCCTGGAGCGTATCGCGCGACGGTTCTCGGACGACGTCTGGACCGTCGCGCCCCTGGCCGAGCAGTCGGGCAAGGGGCGGGGCATCACCCTGACCGAGCCGCTGCGGGTACAGACCTTCGGCGAGCGGCGCTTCGCCGTCACGGGTACGCCGACGGACTGCGTCGTCCTGGCCGTCAACGAGCTGATGGACGCGCCGCCGGACCTGGTGCTGTCGGGCGTGAATCGTGGGCACAACGTCGGGGAGGACTGCAGCTATTCCGGCACGGTGGCCGGGGCGCTGCAGGGGATGGCGTTCGGCATCCGCTCCATCGCGCTGAGCCAGTCGCTGGAACGCTTCCACGACGAGGTGACGGCGCACTGGGAAACGGCGGAGGCGTTCGCGCCGGGGATCATATCGCGCCTGCTTGAGTCGAAATGGGCCTCCGGGGTGGTGATGAACCTGAACTTCCCGGCCCGGCCGCCTGAGGCCGTGACCGAGGTCGAGGTGACGGTGCAGGGCTTCCGCGAGGCCGGCGAGATGGCGGCGGTGAAGCGCACCGACCTGCGCGGGCGCGACTATTGGTGGATGAGCTTCCGCGGCCGGAAGCAGGACCATGCCCCGGGCACCGACCTGCGCGCGATGGACGAGGGCCGGATCTCGGTCACGCCGCTGCACATCGACCTGACGCATCAGGCCATGGTTCACGACCTGAGGGGCGTGCTGGGCGGGGCGCCGCCGAAGCGGGTGGAGCCGTGAACCTGCGCGACGACCGGGCGGGGCGGCTGATCCTGCATCTGCGCCAGCAGGGGGTGACCGATCCGCGCGTGCTGGCGGCGATGGAGTCGATCGACCGGGCGGTGTTCGTGCATGAGCGGTTTCTGGACCAGGCGTGGGAGGATCAGGCCTTGCCGATCGACTGCGCCCAGACGATCAGCCAGCCCTACATCGTCGGCCTGATGACCCAGGCGCTGGAGGTGGGGCCGCGCCACCGCGTGCTGGAGATCGGCACCGGCAGCGGATACCAGTGCGCCGTGCTGAGCCGGCTGGCGCGCTACGTCTATTCGGTGGAGCGGTATCGCAGTCTGCTGACCGAGGCCGAGGACCGGCTGAAGCTGCTGCAGATCGACAACGTCATCACCCGGCACGGCGACGGCGGCTTGGGCTGGCCGGAACAGGCGCCGTTCGACCGGATCATGGTCACGGCCGCCGCGCCGCACGAGCCGACTGAACTGCTCAAACAGCTGAAGCCGGGCGGAATCCTGGTGTGTCCGGTGGGGCGGACCTCGGTGCAGATGCTGAACCGCTACGTCGGCCAGCCGGACGGCAGCTTCAGCCGCGAGAGCCTGACGGAGGTGCGGTTCGTGCCGCTGGTCGAGGGCGCAGCCAAGGAGGCCTGAGCGCGGTGTCGTTCATCGGGGCGCCGCAAAATGGCGCCGATTGGCGGCTTGGCTGGCGCGGCCGTTCCGGGCATCAGGGAGGCGACCGGAACCGCTGGCCAAGGGGAGATCCATGACCGCAGGACACGGGATGCGACGCGCCGTCACGCTGGGCGCGCTGGCGGTGCTGGCGCTGGGCGCCGCCGCCTGCTCGACCTATCCAACCGAGCCCCGATACTCGACGCGGCCCGTGCCGTTGGCCGTGCAGCCGGCGCAGACCGCCTACGTCGAACCGGCGCCCCAGCCACAGGCCTATGAGCCGCCGCCGAACGCCGTGGTCCCGCGAGAAGACATTCAGGGCGGCGGATTGGCGCCGGTCGGCGGCATGCCGACGAACCCGTACGATTCCCCGCCGGCTCAGCCGGAGCCGACCTACGACGATCCGCCGCCGCCGCCGGCCGAGCCGGTCTATTCGGCCCCTCCGCCGCCCGCGTCCGAGCCGCCGCCAGCGCCGGTCGCGGTAGAGGCGGGGGCCAGTTACGAGGTGCAGCCGGGCGACACGCTGTACGGCATCGGACGACGCTTCCAAGCGCCGATCCAGACGCTGGTCGATCTGAACGACCTGGGCCCGCGCGCGGCGATCCGGCCGGGCATGCGGCTGACTCTGCCGGACAGCGCGGTGGACCTCGGGCCGGAGGAGCGGGCCAGCGGCCCGTCGCCTCGCGGCGTTCGCGTCCCGCAGGGAAGCGCGCCTCCGCCCCCACCGCCGCCCTCCGGCAATGCAGCCACGCCTCGCGGACCGGCGGGCGTTCCGGGCATCCTGAACTGGCCCGTCCGTGGTGAAATCCTGAGCCGGTTCGGAGCCACCGGGGTGAGTCAGAGGAACAGCGGCGTCGACATCGCCACCGCCGAAGGGGCGGACGTCCGGGCCTCGGCCGCCGGCCGCGTGTACTACGTCGGCAATGTGGTGGCGGATCAGGGGCTGACGGTGCTGATCGTGCACCCCGACGGCTGGCGCACGGTCTATGCTCATCTGGGTTCGGAGCGCGTGGCCGAGGGTCAGGATGTGGCGGCCGGTGAGGTCATCGGCACGGCCGGCCGGACGCCGGGCAACGGACCAAGCATGCATTTCCAGGTCTGGCGCATGTTCGGCGATGAGCCGCGACCCGTGGACCCTCTGACCGTTCTGCCACGCTGACGGGGTAAGTCGTCGTCGTCCGTTGCATCCGGGGGCCGTGCGCCCTAGGTTCCGCGCCTCTTGAAATTCGCCGGGCCATCACGCCCGCACGCCTGGAGTGCGCATGACCGACGCCGCCGCTTCCGACATGATCCTGATGGCCGCCGCCGCCGATCCCGGCATGGTTGGGCTGGCCATCCAGTTTCTGCCCTTCGTGGCGATCTTCGTTCTGTTCTACTTCCTGCTGATCCGACCGCAGCAGAAGCGCCAGAAGGCGCACCAGGAAATGATCGGCGCCGTGAAGCGCGGCGACACGATCGTCATGTCTTCCGGCATGGTCGGCAAGGTCACGCGCGTGGAGAACGACGAAGTCATGGTCGAGATCGCCCAGGGCGTGAACGTCCGCGTGGTCAAGTCGATGATCGCCGACGTCCGCAACCGCACCGCCGTCGCCGCCAACGACGCCAAGGCCTGATCGGCCGCCTGACCGACCGACGGGGTCCCGAGAAGCCATGATCCATCTGTCCCGCTGGAAGGTGATCCTTCTGGCCCTGTCCACGGCGTTCGGCCTGCTGTTCGCCTTTCCGAACGTCCTGACGCCATCCCAGCGCGAGGCCCTGCCGGGCTTCGTGCCGTCCAGCGGGGTGAACCTGGGTCTCGACCTTCAGGGCGGCAGCTACTTGCTGCTCGAAGTCGATGTGTCGGAGATGCAGGCCGCACGTCTCGCCAATCTTGGCGAGGACGTGAATGCGACGCTGCGAGAGGCCGGCGTCACTCCGATGACGACCACGCCGGACGAAGCCGGCGTGACCGTGGCCATGGCGGATCGCGCCGGACAGGACGCCGCCTTCGCCGCCCTTCGTCCTCTGACGCAGGCGAACGGCCTCAACGCCGTGTCGGAACGCACGATCCAGCGTCTGTCCGGCAACCGCATTCGTGTGGCCTATACGGAGCAGGCCCTCCGGAGCATGGGCCCAGACGCCGTCACCCAGTCGATCGAGGTGGTTCGGCGTCGCGTCGATGCGCTCGGCACGCGCGAACCGTCCATCACCCGCCAGGGTGCGAACAGAATCGTCGTCCAGGCCCCTGGCGAAAGCGACCCTGCCGCCCTTGAGCGGGTCATCGGCCAAACGGCGCAGCTGACGTTCCAGATGGTGGACACCGAAAACAGCGTCGAGCAGGCGATGGCCGGCATCGTCCCGCCGGACTCCGAGCTGGTCTACGACGACCAGCAGATCCCTTATCTGGTAAAACGGCGCGTGCTCGTCTCGGGTGAGAATCTCACGCGAGCAGGTGTGGGTGCTGACCAGAGCGGCCGCCCCGCCATCGACTTCCGCTTCGACAGCGTCGGCGGCCGCCGCTTCGGAGAGGCGACGAGCGCCAATGTGGGCAAGCCGTTCGCGATCATCCTGGACGGGCGGGTCATATCGGCGCCGACCATCGAAAGTGCGATCACCGGCGGCACGGGTCAGATCACGGGCAGTTTTTCCATCCAGTCGGCGGCCGAACTCGTGACGCTATTGAACGGCGGCGCCTTGCCTGCGCCGCTGGACGTGATCGAGCGTCGGACGGTGACCGCCGAACTGGGTGCGGACGCGGTCGAAGCCGGAATGATCTCCACGGCCGTGGGCTTCATGATCATCGTGCTGTTCATGTTCCTGGCCTACGGCTTCCTGTTCGGCGGCATCTCGGTGATCGGCCTTCTGCTGAACGGCCTGCTGATCATTGCGGCCATGTCCATGACGGGCGCCGCGCTGACTCTTCCGGGCATCGCCGGTCTGATCCTGACGTTTGCGGTCGCCGTGGACGCCAACGTGCTCATTTACGAGCGGATGCGCGATGAAGCACGCCAAGGCCGCAGCGTCATCGCCAGCATGGATGCGGGCTTCAATCGCGCCATGGGCACGATCATAGACGCCAACCTGACGACTCTGGTCGCGGCGCTGATCATGTTCATCTTCGGAGCCGGCCCGGTGCGCGGCTTCGCCTGGACGCTGACGATCGGCGTCTTCACCTCCATGCTGTCGGCCGTCCTGGTCGCACAGGTGGGTCTGGCCTGGTGGCTGAAGGTCGCCAAGCCCAAGAAACTGCCGATCGCGGAGTGATGGCGATGCGTGGATGGCCCTTGATCAAGCTTCTGCCGACCAAGACGAACTTCAAGTTCGTGAAGTTCGCGCGGGCGTTCGGCATTCTGTCGGCGGTGCTGTGCGTCGCCTCGATCGTCGGCTGCTTCTATCCCGGCCTGAACATGGGCATCGACTTCCGCGGCGGGGCGTCGCTGGAGGTGTCGAAGCCCGCCGGACAGGTCATCCAGCTTGACCAGATCCGCAGCTCAGTCGGCGAGCTCGGACTGGGCGACGTCGGCGTCCAGGGGATCGCACGACGCGACAGCGGCGCGGTCGACGGGTCCACCGCCATCGTGCGGTTCCAAGTTCCGGAGGGCCAGGATCAGACCGAAGTCGTACAGCGCGTCGAAGCCGCGATCAGCGGCGCGGTCGGCCAGGTGACCTACTCCGACGTCGCCGTCGTCGGGTCCAAGGTGTCGAGCGAGCTCTTCATGTCGGGCATGCTGGCGCTGGGCGTCGCGACGCTCTTGATGTTCGCCTACATCTGGTTCCGCTTCGAGCCGCAGTTCGGCTTCGGGGCCATCGTCGGCCTGGTGCACGACGTCATCCTGACGTTCGGACTGATCGCCTTGATGCGGCTGGAGTTCAGCTTGAACATGGTCGCGGCGATCCTGACGGTCATCGGCTATTCGATGAACGACACCGTCGTGGTGTTCGACCGCCTGCGGGAGAACCTGCGCAAATACAAGACCATGCCGCTGCGCGACGTGATCGACCTGTCCATCAACGAGACGCTGAGCCGGACCATCGTGACGGGCGTGACCGCGATAATGGTGCTGGCCGTTCTGGCGATCTTCGGCGGCGAGGCCCTGTTCGGATTCTCGATCGCCCTGATGTTCGGCATCATCGTGGGTACCTATTCGTCGATCTACGTCGGCGCGCCGGTGATCCTGCTGTGGGGCGTCAAGCGTGGAGGCGAGGAAGATCCCACGCCCGTCAAGCTGGGCATGGCCAGCCGGCCGTAGCCTAAATCTCCCTCCCCCTCGTGGGGAGGGAGAGGTAGAGTTCTCTCCTCGATTCCCGGGGGAGGGGCCTGATGGGCAATCTGCTGTCGAACTTCCGCAACACCGTGACGCTGAGCCTCGCGCTGGCGGCACTGATGATCTTCGCCTTCGGCCGGGTGTCCGGCGGCGGCTACGACCTGATCTTCTGGCAGGCCGTCGCACGGTGGGTGCACGTTGCGGCGGGCATCCTGTGGATCGGGCTGCTCTACTACTTCAACTTCGTGCAGATGCGGGTGATGCCCGCCATCCCGGCCGAACAGAAGCCGGCCGTGGGCAAGCACATCGCGCCGGAAGCCCTGTTCTGGTTCCGCTGGGCCGCGTTCGTGACCGTGCTGGCCGGTCTGGCGGTCCTGTATCTGCGGGGCAGCTCCTATGCCCATGAGGTGCTGACGTTCGGCCTCGTCGGCGGGCTGGTGCAGGGCGATCAGGCCTACATGCTGATGGGCATGGGCGTGTGGCTGGCGCTGGTGATGTTCCTGAACGTCTGGGGCGTGATCTGGCCGAACCAGAAGCGCGCGCTGGGCATCGTGCCGGCGGACGACGAGAAAAAGGCCCGCGCGGCGCGCACCGCGATGCTGGCCAGCCGGATCAACCTGCTGCTCAGCTTTCCCATGCTGACGGCCATGGCGATGTACCAGACCCTGTTCGGGTGACGGACCTCGACGCCCAGGTCCGCGCCGCAGATACCGATCGGTGGCTGGCCAGCCGGTTCGTGTCGGATGTTCAGGCTCGCGCCGACCTGATCGCGCTGTACGCCTTCGAAGCCGAGCTGACGGCCATTCCCACGCGCGTCAGCCAGTCTCTGCTGGCCGAGATGCGCTACGCGTGGTGGCGCGAGCAGATGGACGGGGTCTTGGCCGGAACGCCGCGCAAGGGGCACCCGGTGCTGGAGGCCCTGGCGGGTGCGGTGGCGCGGCGCGGACTGGAGCGCGCGCCGCTGGACGCCCTGATCGAGGCCCACGTCGATCGCGCGCATGGGCGGCCGCACGATCTGGAGGCGCTGTTCGTGGGTCCGACGCAGGCGGCGGTTCGAGTGCTGGCCGGGCCGGGGCATGACGAGGCCGTGGCCCCGGCGGCGCGGGCCCGGGGTCTGACCCAGACCGGGCGGTTCGAGGAGGCGGCGGCGCTGCGGCGTGAGGCGAACGCGGCGCTGAAGGCCTTGCCGGTTCAGGCCTTCCCGGCCGTCTCCGCGGCGGCGCTGAGGTGGCCGGACGAACCGGATGCCGCGAAGCGGCTGCGCCTCACCTGGGCCAACCTGAGGGGACGGATATGACGTCGCAAGAGGTGTCCGCATGGCTGGCCGGACAGACCGAGCAGAACCGGGCGGGCATCGAACGTCTGCGAGAGGTCGTGCGGTCGGTCGATGCGCCATGGGTCGAAACCGTCAAGTGGAATGCTCCCAACTTCGCCCTGGACGGTGAGGATCGGGTGACGCTCGGCGTTGAGCGGCGAGGCGGATGGCGCGTCGTTCTGCACAGGGGCGCGGCGGCGAAGGCCGACGGCTTCGCCTTCAGGGACGCGTCGGGACTGGCGAAATGGCCGTCGCCGGATCGCGGCGTGGTCGCCATCCGGGACCGCGCCGATCTGGATGACAAGGCGACGGCGCTGGCGGAGCTGATCGGCCGCTGGGTCCGGGCCGCCGGCTAGGCCTCCCGCCAGTTCTTCAGCGCCTCCAGTGCGCGCACGCTCATCAGACGCTTCTTGGCGCGCCCCCGATCCTTGGGCGGGATGCGTTTGCCGTCGGAGTCCACGCGGGGCGCTTCGAGCGGCGGCAGCAGGCCGTAGTTGACGTTCATGGGCTGGAACTTCGACCCCTCCAGGTGGCCGCCGGTGATGTGTTCGACCAGGGCGCCGATCGCCGTCTCGGGCGGGGGCGCCTCAAGGGGGCGGCCGAGGCGTTCGGCGGCGGCCAGGCGGCCGGCGAGCAGGCCGAGCGCGGCGCTTTCGACGTAGCCTTCCACGCCCGTCACCTGACCGGCGAAGCGCAGCCGGGGCAGGGCCTTCAGGCGCAACTGGCGGTCCAGCAGCTTCGGACTGTTGAGGAAGGTGTTGCGGTGCAGGCCGCCCAGGCGCGCGAACTGGGCGTTCTGCAGGCCGGGGATCATGCGGAAGATTTCGGCCTGCGCGCCGTGCTTAAGCTTGGTCTGGAAGCCGACCATGTTGAACAGGGTGCCCAGCGCGTTGTCCTGGCGCAGCTGGACGATGGCGTGGGGCTTGACCGTCGGGTCGCGCGGGTTGGTCAGGCCGACCGGCTTCATCGGGCCGTGGCGAAGGGTCTCGCGGCCCCGCTCGGCCATCACCTCGATGGGCAGGCAGCCGTCGAAATAGGGGACGTGCTCCCACTCCTTGAACTCGGCCTTGGGGCCGGCCAGCAGGGCGTCGATGAAGGCGTCGTATTGGGCCTTGTCCATCGGACAGTTGACGTACGCGGCGGCGTCTCCGCCGGGCCCGACCTTGTCATAGCGCGACTGGCGCCAGGCGACGTCGAAGTCGATCGAGTCGGCATGCACGATGGGGGCTATGGCGTCGAAGAAGCTGAGGCTCTCCTCGCCGGTCGCCTTCAGGATCGCGTCGGCCAGGGCGGGAGAGGTGAGGGGGCCGGTGGCCACGATCACGCTGTCCCAGTCCTCGGGCGGCAGGCCGGCGATCTCCTCCCCGACGACGGTGATCAGGGGGTGGTCCAGCAGGCGTTTCGTCACGGCGTCCGAGAAGCCCTCCCGGTCCACGGCCAGGGCGCCGCCGGCAGGTACTTGATGCGCATCGCCCGACGATATGATGATCGAGCCGAGTTCGCGCATCTCGGCATGAAGCAGGCCGACGGCATTGTATTCCCAGTCGTCCGACCGGAACGAGTTGGAGCAGACCAACTCGGCAAGGCCGTCGGTCTGGTGCGCGTCGGTCTTGACGCCGGCCCGGCGCATTTCGTGCAGGAACACCGGCACGCCGGCCTGGGCGATCTGCCAGGCGGCTTCGGAACCGGCCAGGCCGCCGCCGACGACGTGGATGGGGGCGGGAGAGGATGAAGCGCTCATCGCGGCCTTCTAGCCACACCGGACCGGTTCGTCAGCCCGCCCGCTGGCCGCAGGGGTTTGGCGCGACTATGGTCCCGCCGCTTTCGGGGGACTGCACCATGCGCGCGCCGGCGCCCGCACGACGATTTCGAGTGATGGACGCGCTGGCCGACGGCGTCCGGGCCGTGCCGGCCGTGTGGGCGCAGGCGTGGGGCGCCCTGATTTTTCTGATCGCGGCCCTGCTCGTCCGACAGGTCTTGCCCGACGACGGGTCCGCATGGGTGCTCGACGTCGCGGCGGGGCTGGCAGCCCTGATCGCCTGGACCGCCGCGAACCGTGTGGCGATCTTCGGGCGCGACTCGTTTCGACTCGGGCTGGGCCCGGCGGGGCTGCAGTTCGGCGCGGCTGAGCGGCACGTCGTGGCGGCGCTGCTGCTGAACCTGCTCTTCCTGTCGATGATTGGAGCCGTGCTGGCGCTGGTGGGGCTGGCGCTGTTCGGCGCGGCCGGGCTGGACGTCGAGGCGATCCGGGCGCGCGACTGGGCGGCTGTGGGCGCGCCGTGGAAGCTGGCGGCGTTGGGCCTCGTCGGCGCGGTGCTGATCGCCGTGCCGATGCTGCTGGTCGTCCGGCTGGCGCTGTTCAGCCAGGCGACCGTGGGACGCGGGCAGCCGGTGTCGCTGAACACCCTCGGGATCGCGACGGGCAGTTTCTGGCGGCTGCTGATCCTGCTGACGATCGTGATCGCGCCTGTGGTCGTGACCCTGGGGTGGGGCGGGTCACCGGCTCCTGCAGTACTGGCTGCGCTATGGCTGCCGTTCGCCGCCGGCGCGCTGTCGTCGGCCTATCGGCGACTGGAATACTGGCGGGCCGATGACAGGAGCGAACCGGGCCGCTAGGCTTCGGGTCGGGCATCCCAAGGGGAGGGGACGATGACGTTTTCGGCGACCGAGGCGGCGTTCGAGGGATTTCGCGTGGTGCGGCGCAAGCCGACGGCGCTGATCTGGTGGGCGGCGCTCTATTTCCTGCTGAGCGTGGCCAGTCTGGCGGCGATGGGCGCCAATGCCGACGCCTGGATCGAGTTCGTCCGCATCTCCGAGCAGATGGAACAGACGCCCGCGGGCCAGCCGCCGAGCCAGGAAGAGTTCATGGCGCTGTTCAACGCCATGTTCGGCGCCATCGCCAGCTTCGCCTGGCTGCTGCCGGTGCAACTCGTCGTCACCAGCGTCCTGACGGCGGCGATCGCGCGGGCCGTCACGCGGCCGGGTGAAAGCGCCTTCGGCTACATGCGGCTGTCGATGGACGAGGTCCGCGTGTTCGTGGTGACGCTGGTGCTGGCGATCGTGCTGTTCGCCGTCTGGTGCGCGGCCATTCTGGGGGTCGGCGTCCTGATGGCGATCGCCTTCAGCATCGGCGAGGGTTGGGCCGGGCTGCTTGTGCTGGTCGGCATCGTGGCCGCGGTCGGGCTGATGATCTGGCTGATGGTGCGCTGGAGCCTGGCGGTGCCGATCACCGTCGCCGAGAAGCGCATGGCCTTCTTCGACTCCTTCGCCGTCACCAAGGGCCGGTTCTGGGGCCTGCTGGGGATGGCGATCCTGGCCGGGATCATGGCGATCGTGATCGGCCTGCTGTCGACCGTGGTCGTCGCGCCGCTGACGATGATGTCGGGAGTCAGCATGTTCGGCGGCATGAGCGGCGACGACCCGACCGCGATGCTGGAGGCCTATCGGACCTTCAACCCGTGGATGCTGGTCACCGCCCTGGTCAATGCGGTCGTCTATGGCCTGACGGTCGGCGTCGTCTATGCGCCCTTCGCGGCCGCCTATCGTGACATCAAGGGCGTGTCGGCGACGGGCTGATCCGCCGCCGCATCCTCACGCCCGTTTCTTGAGACCCGCCACGCGCGCCTTGCGGCGAGATTCGTGACGGTCCAGCACCTCCTTCAGGTACTTCCCGGTCCAACTGGCGGGGTTCCGGGCCACGTCCTCTGGCGTGCCGACGGCCACGATCTCGCCGCCGCCGTCGCCGCCTTCGGGACCGAAGTCGAGCAGCCAGTCGGCCACCTTGATGACGTCCAGATTGTGCTCGATCACGACGATGGTATTCCCGGCCTCGACCAGCTCCTGCAGCACCTCCAGCAGCTTGCGCGTGTCCTCGAAATGCAGGCCGGTCGTCGGCTCATCGAGGATGTACAGGGTGCGACCGGTGGCGCGCTTGGACAGCTCCTTGGACAGCTTTACCCGCTGCGCCTCACCACCTGACAGGGTCGTGGCCGGCTGGCCGACCTTGACGTAACCCAGGCCGACCCGCTCCAGCGTCAGCATCTTGTCCCGGATGGAGGGCACGGCCTTGAAGAAGGTCGCCGCCTCCTCGACCGTCATGTCCAGAACGTCGGATATGCTCTTGCCCTTGAAGACGATTTCGAGAGTCTCTCGGTTATAGCGCTTGCCCTTGCAGACGTCGCAGGTGACGTAGACGTCGGGCAGGAAGTGCATCTCGATCTTGATGACGCCGTCGCCCTGGCAGGCCTCGCAGCGGCCGCCCTTGACGTTGAAGCTGAACCGGCCGGGGCCATAGCCGCGCGCCTTGGACTCCGGCAGGCCGGCGTACCAGTCGCGGATGGGGCCGAACGCGCCGGTGTAGGTGGCCGGGTTCGACCGCGGCGTGCGGCCGATGGGCGACTGGTCGATGTCGATGACCTTGTCGAAATGCTCCATCCCCTCGATGCGGTCGAAGGGGGCAGGGGCGTCGGACGCGTTGTGCAGGCGCCGCGCGGCGGCCTTGTACAGAGTCTCGATCGTGAAGGTGGACTTGCCGCCGCCGGAAACGCCGGTGATGCAGGTGAACAGCCCGACGGGAATTTCGCCGGTGACGTTCTTCAGATTGTTGCCGGTCGCGCCCGAGATCTTGAGCATCTTCCTGCGGTTCACGGGGCGCCGGCCGTCGGGCGGCAGTTCGATCTCGCGCTCGCCGGTCAGGTATTTGCCCGTCAGCGACTTCGGATTGGCCATGACCTGCTCGGGCGTGCCCTCGGCGCAGACGGCGCCGCCGTGGACGCCGGCGGCCGGCCCCATGTCGATGACGTGGTCGGCGGTCAGGATCGCCTCTTCGTCGTGCTCGACCACGAGCACGGAGTTGCCGAGGTCGCGGAGGCCGCGCAGGCTGTCCAACAGGCGGGTGTTGTCGCGCTGGTGCAGGCCGATCGATGGCTCGTCCAGCACATAGAGGACGCCGGTGAGCCCTGAGCCGATCTGGCTGGCCAGGCGGATCCGCTGGCTCTCGCCGCCCGACAGAGTGCCGGAGCTGCGCGACAGATTGAGGTAGTCCAGGCCGACATTGTTCAGGAAGCGCAGGCGGTCGTTGATCTCCTTTAGGATCCGCCGCGCGATCTCCATCTGCTTGTCGGTCAGCTTGCCGTCCAGGCCGGTGAACCACTCGTGGGCGTGCTTGATGGACAGCCACGACACCTCGGCGATGTCCTGACCGGCGATCTTCACCGCCAGCGCCTCGGGCTTCAGACGCTTGCCGCCGCAGGCCTCGCACGGGGTCTCGGACTGATAGCGGCCCAGCTCCTCGCGGACCCAGGCGCTGTCGGTCTCGCGCCAGCGGCGCTCGAGGTTCGGCAGGACGCCCTCGAACGGCTTGGTCGTCTCATACTTGCGGGCGTTGTCGTCATAGACGAAGCGGATCTTCTCGCCGCCGGACCCGTGCAGGATCACCTGCTGCGCCTTCTCCGGCAGGTCGCGCCACGGCTTGTCCATCGAGAAGCCGTAGTGGGTCGACAGCGACTGCAGCGTCTGTGTGTAGAGCGGCGACGGCCCCCGCGACCACGGCGACACGGCGCCGGCGTGCAGGCTCTTGTCGCGGTCCGGGATCACCAGGTCGGCGTCGAAGGCCAGCTTGACGCCCAGGCCGTCGCAGACCGGGCAGGCCCCGAACGGGTTGTTGAACGAGAACAGTCGCGGCTCGATCTCGCTGATGGTGAAGCCGGAGACGGGGCAGGCGAACTTCTCGGAGAAGGTGATGCGGCGCGGCTCCTCCCCCTCCGGCGCATTGGCCCACTCGGCCACGGCGATCCCGTCGGCCAGGTTCAGCGCCGTCTGCAGGCTGTCGGCGTAGCGGCCTTCCAGCCCCGGCTTGGTGACGATGCGGTCCACGACGATGTCGATGTCGTGCTTGAACTTCTTGTCCAGCGTCGGCGCGTCTTCGATGGCGTAGAACTGGCCGTCGATCTTCAGGCGCTGGAAGCCCGCGCGCTGCCACTCGGCGATCTCTTTCCGGTACTCGCCCTTGCGGCCGCGCACGACGGGCGCCAGCAGCAGCAGGCGCTCGCCCTCCGGCAGCTCGACCAGCTTGTCGACCATCTGGCTGACGGTCTGGCTCTCGATCGGCAGGCCGGTGGCGGGGGAGTAGGGCACGCCGACCCGC
The DNA here is from genome assembly GCA_019748055.1 of Caulobacteraceae bacterium. Classification (GTDB taxonomy): domain Bacteria; phylum Pseudomonadota; class Alphaproteobacteria; order Caulobacterales; family Caulobacteraceae; genus Brevundimonas. Next base: position 78,596 of record JAIEQC010000002.1, read on the forward strand.
GCCCACAGCAGGCGCATGTAGTCGTGGATCTCCGTCACCGTGCCGACGGTGGACCGGGGGTTCTTCGACGTCGTCTTCTGTTCGATGGAGATGGCCGGCGAAAGGCCCTCGATCAGGTCGACGTCGGGCTTGCCCATCAGCTCCAGGAACTGCCGGGCATAGGCGCTCAGGCTCTCGACGTACCGGCGCTGGCCCTCAGCATAGATGGTGTCGAACGCCAGCGAGGACTTGCCCGAGCCCGACAGGCCGGTGACCACCACCAGCTTCTCGCGCGGGATGTCGACGTCGACGCTCTTGAGATTGTGCTCCCGCGCGCCGCGCACGCGGATGAAGTCGTGTTTTTCGGTCATGTGATCCGGGAACGCCGAGGGGCCGGAGGCGGGTCCGGCGCAACGGCGTCATATGGGGATCAATTCGCGAAGTTCAGCAAGAACGAAGTGCGAACTGCGGCGCCGCATGCGCGCCCTGCTGACACGGACTGGCAGCAGGTCGGCGGGATCAGGGCAGGGCGAACTCGCCGGTCCGCAGGCTGATGCTGCACGCGTGCACGTCGCCGCGCCGCTCGCACCAGTCGGCGGCGAACAGGTCGCGCTCGATGCGGGTGGTGGAGCGGATCACGCGATCCCCGAGAACGACCTCCGAGTCCTGCGACGCCGCCCAGGGGCCCAGCGCCTCGAAGAAGGCACGGGCGGGTTCCCCGTCGCAGGTGAAGACGACGACGTGCACCTCGTCGTAGGCGTGGCCATAGCGGCCGGTGCGCGCGGCCTGGGCGATGCAGTCGGCGTAGAAGCGCGCGTTGGCGCTGGACGTGGTCGGGATCGGGGTGAAATCGGGAGGGGCAGACGGCGCCGGCGCCGTCGCGCACGCGGTCAGGGTCAGGGCCGCAAGGCAGGGCGTCAGGCGCATGTTTCTTCCTCCCGGCTCAGGCTTTCATGGGCGCGGCGAAATGACCATGCATCATTTCGCTTGCGGGCGGGGCCTCGGGACCGCATCTTTAAGGCCTGAGAGCGTGCCGCAGGATGCGTCGAAGATGATCGGACCGGTCGAAATCGCCTTGGGCATCGCCGCCGCCGGACTGGCGGGGGCATGGATCGCGGCCCAGCCCAAGCCGAAGCCGGTCCCCGTTCGCGCGCGTCGCCGTCGCCGCTGAGCCTCAGCCCCAGGCTTCCACAAGACCCAGACGTTTGGCCGTCGGAGCCTCCGGCAGCCTGAGCACCGGTTCCGGCTGGGCCCGGCCGAACAGCCAGCCCTGACCGAAGCGGACGCCGAGGTCGCGCAGCAGGCTCGCGGTCTCCTCCGTCTCGATCATCTCCGCGACCATCTCGACCTTCAGCGAGGCGCACAGCGCCGCCAGGTGCGCGATCAGCGTCGAGGCGCGCGGATCGCCGTCCAGCCGCTTCACGAAGGCGCCGTCGATCTTGACCATGTCGACCTTAAGCGCGCCCAGCCAGTCGAACGAAGCCGCGCCGGCGCCGAAGTCGTCGATGCAGACCCGGATGCCCGCGCCGCGCAGCCAGGACAGGCGTCGGTTGGCGGCCTCCAGATCGGCCAGGGCCGCCGTCTCGGTCACCTCGACCATCAGGCGACGACGCACGGACGGGTCCGTCTGGGTCATGCGCAGCAGGCCCTGCACGTAGTCGTCGCCGGACAGCGACAGCGCCGAGGCGTTGATCGCGACCTGCAGGGTGCCGCCGCCGGGACGACGCAGCCGCGCGACGGCCTTCTCCGCCACCGCCAGATCGAACGCCTCCACCAGTCCCAGTTCCTCGGCCATGCGGATGATGGGCGCGGGACCGCCGCCGGCCCCGAACCGGGCCAACCCCTCGAAGTGGTGCACCGTCCGGGTGGAGAGATCGACGATGGGTTGCCAGTGCAGCTCGAACTCGCGCGTCCGGACCATCTCGGCGAACCGGTCGGCCTCCTTCAGGGTCTGGCGCAGGTGATCGCCGAAGGCGCGCTCCGGCGCGACCAGTCCGCCGTCGCGCAGGCAGGCCTCGATGGTGAAGCGCAGGGCCCGGAGCGCGTTGACCGGCGCGGCGCCGGCGCTGAACGACACCTCGGCCACGCGGACGTCCAGATCCACGCCCTCGGCCGCCGCAGCCGACCGCACGAGGGCCGAAAGATCCTCCCCGCCGTCGTCGCGCAGCAGGGCGTAACGCTCCGGGCTGATGCGGGCGGCGGATCGGCTGTCCAGAGAGGCCGTCTGCAACGTCGCCTCCACCCGCTCGGCGACGGGGGAGGGCGCGGAGCCCAGGCCGGGCACGTCGACGAAGGCCAGATCGACCGCGCCTTCACGGCCGGGCGCGTCCAGTACTTCCCGAGCGCGATCGAGGAACTGCTGGGCCGACGCCAGGGGCGGCGTCTCCGGCAGGTCCAGCAGGAAGGGCGCGCCGTCCCACGTCAGGGCGCAGGAGGTGGCGGGAGCGAGGTCGGGCAGGCGGAAGGCGCGCAGCTGGGCGCGGCGGACCCGACCGTCGGAGCAAGGGAAGAGCAGGGAAAGCGGCGCGGACCGGACGCCCGGCGTCAGCTCGGCAAGCACCTTGTTCAGCTCGGCGCGGCTGGCGGGCCCCAGCACCTGGCCCAGCGCGCGCCCGCGCCATCTGGTCAGGGGTGTGTCCGTATCGGGTCCGGCCCCCGCGCAGAAGGCGACGGTCCCGTCCTCGGCGATTTCGATCAGGGCGTCGGCCGAGGCGAAGGCGAGGCCGAGCAGTCGGGACTTGGTCTGCATGACGGCCAGCATTTCACCGATCGATGAACGGTCCGCTCAACGATCACCGTTAACGAGCGCCTACGCGGCCTTGTTTCCGCCCGCGACGTGAGGCAGCCTATGGCCTTCGTCGTTCACGGGGAGTGCCCACGGTCATGATCAGCGCGCTGGAAATCGGTTTCGCCCTTTCCCTCGTCGTCCTGGTCTGCGCCCATGCCCTCGTCCTTCGTCCCGCCCCGGCCCGCCTCCGTCGTCACCCTGTCCGGGGTCGGCGCCCGCACGCCTGACGGCCGGACGCTCTTTTCCGATCTGACTCTCGCTTTCGGGCGGGAAACCACCGGCGTCGTCGGTCGCAACGGCTGCGGCAAGAGCACCCTGCTGCGCCTGATCGCGGGCGTCGCGGCGCCTTTCGAGGGGACCATCACGCAGGCCGGATCGGTCGACTGGCTGGAGCAGGAACCGGCGGACCCTCCGGGCCGGACGGTCGCCGAGGCCCTCGGCGTGGAGGCGGATCTGGCCCGGATCGCCCGCATCACGGCCGGTTCGGGCGACGCCGACGATCTGGACCGGGCGGACTGGTCGCTCGAGGCGCGGCTGGACGAGGCCTTGGCGGCCGTCGGCCTTTCGGGGCTGGATGCTGTGCGGCCGACGGCGGGCCTGAGCGGGGGCGAGCGGACGCGGCTGGAGCTGGCCCGGCTGGAGCTTGCCGATCCCGACCTGCTGCTGCTGGACGAGCCGACCAATCATCTGGACGCGGAAGCCCGCGACCTCGTGCGCGACCTGATCGCGCGGCGCCGCGGCGGCGCCGTGGTTGTCAGCCACGACCGCGCGCTGCTGCGCCGGGTCGATCGGATCGTGGAGCTCTCCGAGTTCGGCGCTGCCGTCCACGGCGGCGGATGGGACCTGTACGTCGAGCGCCGCGAGGCGGAGCGGGCGGCGGCGGCGCGCGCCTTGGGCGACGCCGAACGCGAGGCCGCCCAACGCGCGCGCGAGGCCCAGCGGGAGCGGGAGAAGAAGGCGCGCCGCGACGCCGCAGGGAAGCGCGAGGGTCGTTCGGGCGGCATGCCGCGCATCCTGATGGGGATGCGGGCCGATCAGGCGCAGGACAGCGCCGGGCGGGGGCGGGCTCTGGCGGCTCGGCGGCAGGAGGCGGCGGATGCCGCTCTGGCGGAGGCGCGGACGGGAGTGGAACGCGTTCGTGCGCTGGACGTGCCGATGCCGCCGACCGGACTGCCGGAGGGGCGTCTGGTGCTCCGATTGACTGCGGCCGGTTGGTCGACGCCGAAGGGCCGGCGCATCCTCGCGCCCCTTGACCTGACTGTGACGGGGCCGGAGCGGATCGCGGTCACGGGCCCGAACGGGGCCGGGAAGACCACGCTGCTGCGCCTGGTCCACGGCGATCTGGAGCCGACGTCAGGATCCGTCGAGCGGCCGGTTCCGGCGGCCCTGCTGGACCAGAAGACGGCGGTGCTGCGACCGGACGAGACCCTGGTGGACGCCTGGCTGCGGCTCAACCCGGGCGGGACGGCCAACGACGCCCAGGCGGCGCTGGCGCGGTTCCTGTTCCGCAACGCGGCGGCGCGCAAGCGCGTGGCGGAGCTGTCGGGCGGGGAGCGCCTGAGGGCCGCGCTGGCCTGCGTCATGACCGGGACGCGGCCGCCGCAGCTGCTGGTGCTCGACGAACCGACCAACCATCTCGATCTGGACGCCGTCGAGGCGGTCGAAGCGGCTCTGGCCGCGTATGACGGCGCCCTGATCGTGGTCAGCCACGACCGGGATTTTCTGGACGCCGTCGGCGTGGATCGGGAGATCGCCCTCAGGCCGTGCGGTTGAGAGCGACCGCCGTGGCGCTGGGGGCGGTCGCGCGGCCGGCGGCGCCGTAGGCCGAGGGGCTGCCGCGCTGGGCGGCGACCTCGGCGGCGATGGTGCGGACCAGTCCCTCGGACACCGTGCGCGCCGCCTCGACCACGCGGGCATGGGCGGCCAGCGCCTGCTCGAACAGCTCGGTGGCGCGGATCAGCTCGATGCGGTCGGCGGCGGTCGCGGCCTTCAGCACGTCGGGCCGGGCCTTCAGTTGCGCGGACTCGCGGCGATAGACGTTGGCCATTTCCTGCGTCTCGGCCTGATCGGCCAGCAGATCCTTGGCGCGATGATCGCGGAAGGCCTCGGTCTCCACCTCCAGCCGGCCCGTCAGGCGACGCGTCAGGTCGATCAGACGGCGGACGTGGAAGGCGGCGGTCTGGGGATCGGCGCTCATGCCTGCATCTCCTGCATCTGGATCATCTGGGCCATGACGTGGTCGGCCAGGCCGACGCCGCCGGAGCGGGCGACCTGCTTGCCCATCTCGTCCAGCAGGAAGCCGCGCCAGGTCGCCTCGGCCTCGCCGCCGCCGAAGGGCGCCTCGGTGGACAGGCCCTCGAACATCGGGCGCAGCATCTGGGCGATGAAGGAGGCCTCGAAGGCTTCGGCGGTCTGCTTCATGCGGTCCGGCACGACCCGCGGGGGCGCGGCCGACCGCAGCAGGTCGGGGGAGACGACGAGAGGGTCGCTCATCACATCACCTCTATGTCGGCCTGGAGGGCTCCCGCCGCCTTGATGGCCTGCAGGATCGAGATCAGGTCGCGCGGCGAGACGCCCAGCGCGTTCAGCCCGGCCACGAGGCTGGAGAGCGAGGCCCCGCCGTCCACGACCCGCATCTCGGTGCCCCGGTCCTCCTCGACCGTCACGTCGGACTGGGGCACGACCACGGTCTCGCCGTCGCTGAAGGGCTCGGGCTGGCTGACGCGGGGGTTCTCCTGGACCGAGACGGTCAGGTTGCCGTGCGCGATGGCGACGGTGGAGACCCGCACGCTCTCACCCATGACGATGACGCCGTTGACCTCGTCGATGATGACCTTGGCGGGGGCGTCCACCGCGATCGACAGGTTCTCGACGCGACTGAGGAAGTTGGCGGTGCCGTAGCCGGCGGGCGGACGCAGGACGACGACCGTGCCGTTCTCGGCCCAGGCCGTGTTGGGGAACATCTGGTTGACCGCGCCGGCCACGCGCTGGGCGGTGGTGAAGTCGGGGTTGCGCAGGGTCAGGCGCACGGCGTCCTGACCGTTCAGGTCGAAGCCGGTCTCGCGTTCGACCACGGCGCCGGACGCGATCCGGCCGGCGGTCGGCACGCCGCGCGTGACCGAGGAGCCGGACTGCCCGGAAGCTGAGACGGCGCCCGTCTGGATCGACCCTTGCGCCACCGCATAGGTTTGGCCGTCCCAGCCCTGCAGCGTGGTGACCACCACCGTGCCGCCCTGCAGGCTCTTGGCGTCGCACAGGGTCGAGACCGAGACGTCGATGCGCGAGCCCGGGGCGGCGAACGGCGGCAGCTCGGCGGTGACCATCACGGCGGCCACGTTCTTGGTGTTCGCCTGGGCGCCGCGCATGTTGACGCCTTGGCGCTCCATCATGCTGTCGAGCGATTGCCGCGTGAGGGGGCAGTTGCGCAGGTTGTCGCCGGTGCCGTTTAGCCCGACCACCAGGCCGTAGCCGACCAGCTGGTTGGAGCGCACGCCCTCGATCGAGACGATGTCCTTGATGCGCGACTGCGCCGCGGCCGGCGCGGCGGCGGCCAACAGACCGGCTGCGGCGAGCGTCGCGAGGACGGGGGCGGTGAGCAGATTCTGCATCGGCGGCGAACTCCACAACGGCGGTCGTTCACCGCTTTGCGAGGATCGTGCCGGCGAAAATCTTTCGTCAAAACAACGAAAATGGGCCTTCTGAGGGTTCGGTGGGCGGCAAACTCTGCCGGGGCGTTAACCAAACGGTGACGGCGGGGCGGCAAGGTCGCCTCATGACTTCGAGCTCCCTCGCATGAAGGTGACCGGACCGTCGGGCCCCCAGCCGATCGGGGGGCAACGGGCCCAGCGCCCGGGCGCGGGCTTCAGCTTGGCCGGAACGACGACGGCATCCAGCGCGGGCGCGGCTGCGGCTCCGACCGCCCCGGCCGGCGTGACGGGCGTGTCCGCTCTGATGGCCCTTCAGGGCGTGGAGGACGCCACCGAGCGGAAGCGCCGGGCCGTGCGGCGCGGGCGCGGTCTGCTGGATGAGCTCGACGCCCTTCGGATCGCCGCGCTGGAGGGCGGAGAGGACGGACCCGCTCTGCAGCGCTTGGCGCGTGTGGCGGGCGAGGCGGCGGTCGCGGTCGACGATCCGGGGCTCGCCATGGTTCTGACGCAGATCGACCTGCGCGCCGCGGTCGAGATGGCCAAACGGGACGTTCGCCGCAGCGCAGCATGAACCGCCGGAAAACATGACGGAATGTTCATCATCGAAATCGGTGATGAAGAAATGTCACGGCATGACGAAGACGTGAAGCGTGACCGCATTGTGGCCCTCACAACACCGTTGTCGCGACTCCCTTGCCCCGCTATTTGGCGGCTCATGCGCCGCAGGGGGGCGTGAAGCGTCGAGCGTGAGTGAGATGACCGCGTTGGCTGCCAAGTTGTCTGAAGTCGAACCGGCCTATCGGCCGTCCGACGACGAACCCTTCATGAACGAGCGCCAGCTCGCCTATTTCCGGAGCAAGCTGCTGGCGTGGAAAGAGGACATCCTGCGGGAGTCCAAGGGCACCGTCGTCAACCTGAAGGCCGAGACCGAGAACCACCCGGATCTGGTCGACCGCGCCTCTTCGGAATCCGACCGGGCGTTGGAACTTCGTACCCGCGACCGTCAGCGCAAGCTGATCTCCAAGATCGACGAGGCCCTGCGCCGTATCGACGACGGCTCCTACGGCTATTGCGAGGAAACCGGCGAGCCGATCAGCCTGGGCCGGCTGGAGGCCCGCCCGACGGCCACCCTGTCGGTCGAGGCGCAGGAGCGTCACGAGCGCCGCGAGCGCGTCCACCGCGACGACTGATCCCGCGGGAGGGGGCATGTTCCGCATCGCCCCGGTCCTGCTCGCGCTGGTCCTGTCGGCGGGGTGTGCAGCGGCGCCGCTTCGGCCGACCGCGCCGCTGGACCATCTGCCTGCGTTGCGGGGCGACTATTTCCGGACCGAGTCTCAGGAAGTCGGACGGCCCTTTCACATCTACGTCCGCCTGCCGGACGGCTACGACCCCGCAAGGGCGGCCGCCTATCCCACCGTCTATCTGACCGACGGGGACAGTCTGTTCCCCATCCTGGCGGCCAATCACCTGTTTCTGACCTACGACGACGATCTGCCCGAGGCGATCGTGGTCGGGATCGCCTACGGCGGCTTCGATCCCGCGACCAACCGGCGCAAGGTCGACTTTCAGACGCCGGGCGACGGCGTCGCGCCCGACGCGGCGGGAGCGCCGGCCTTCCAGTCGTTCCTGAAGCGGGAACTGATCCCCGAGATCGAGCGACGATTCCATGCCGATCCGTCGAGGCGCGTCCTGTTCGGACAATCTCGCGGCGGCGCCTTTGTGCTGTGGTCGGCCGTGAACGAGCCCGACCTGTTCTGGGGCCGCATCGCCAGCAATCCGTCCATCACGCCGGGGGTCGAGTCGCTGATGGGGGCGGCTGCGCCCGCCGTCCGGGACGACCTCGGGGTCGTGCTGGTCAGCGGGACCCGGGACTGGCCGGACCTGCAGGCCGAGGCGGAGCTGTGGGGGTCGGCGTGGGAGGCGCGGGCCGACCGGCCCTGGCGGCTGCACCGGGCGCGGGTCGAAGGCGGCACCCATGCGGCGAACGCCGGCGACGCCTACCGCATCGGCATGAACTGGCTGTTCGGTCGCCCCGCCCCGCCTTGACTTCGCCCGGTCGGAGGGCGACCTAGCCGCCTCCCGTTTCAAGGTCGCCTGAACTCATGTCCGTCAAGGTCCGTTTCGCCCCGTCGCCGACGGGGAAGCTGCACGTCGGCAACGTCCGCACCGCCCTGGTGAACTGGCTGTTCGCGAAAGGGCAGGGCGGGCAGTTCGTGCTGCGGATCGACGACACCGATCTGGCGCGATCCACGCCCGAGTTTGAGCAGGGGATCGAGGACGACCTGCGCTGGCTGGGCCTGGTCTGGGACGAACGGCACAATCAGTCCAAGCGGTTCGACCGCTATGAGGCCGCGGCCGAGGCGCTGAAGGCCGCAGGCCGCCTGTACGCCTGTTATGAGACGGGCGAAGAGCTGGACCGCCGCCGCAAGGTGCAGCTGTCCCGCGGCCTGCCGCCCATTTACGACCGCGCCGGGCTGGCGCTGACCGACGCCGAGAAGGCCGCCTATGAGGCCGAGGGCAGGCGGCCGCACTGGCGCTTCAAGCTGGACGGGCGTCGCGTCGCCTGGGAGGACCTGTCGCGCGGTCACGCCGAGGTCGACACCGCCTCGATGTCGGACCCGGTGCTGATCCGCGAGGACGGTCTGTTCCTCTACACTCTGCCGTCGGTCGTGGACGATCTGGACATGGCGATCAGCCACGTCATCCGGGGCGAGGACCACGTCACCAACACGGGCGCCCAGATCGAGATCTTCGAGGCCCTGATCGCCGCGGGCTGGGGCGGGGCGGTGCCGGGATTCGCCCACATGCCGCTGCTGGTCGGCGCGGACGGCCAGGCGCTGTCGAAGCGGCTGGGATCCCTGTCGATCAGCGAGATGCGCGAGCAGGGCTATGAGCCGATCGCCATCGTCAGCCATCTGGGCCGCATCGGCACCAGCGATCCGCTGGAGGTCGGCGAATCGATCGAGGCGCTGGGCGCGGGCTTCGCCTTCTCCAAGATGGGCCGCTCGCCGGCGCGCTACGACACCGCCGACCTGGACCGCCTGAACGCCCAGGCCCTGCACGCCATGCCGTATGAAACGGCGCGGCCGCGTCTGGTCGAGACGAATGCGGACCTGGGCGAAGACTTCTGGAACGTGGTGCGAGCCAACCTTCAGAAGTTCGATGACGTCGTTGAAATGGCGCGGCTTGTCCGGGGACCGGTCACGCCGGTGATCGAGGACGCGGCCTTCGCCGCCACGGCGGCGCGTCTGCTGCCGGAAACCATCGACGCCGCCGCCTGGGCCGTCTGGACCGAGGCGGTGAAGGCCGAGACCGGAGCCAAGGGCGGGGCCCTGTTCAAGCCTCTCCGGTTGGCGCTCACGGGCCAGACCCACGGGCCGGAGATGGCGGCGCTGATCCCGCTGATCGGGCGCGACCGCATCCTGGCCCGGCTGCGCGGCGAAGGCTGAGCGGCGGCCACGAAAAAGGCCGCCCCGGGAGGAGCGGCCTCTCGTGTTCAGGCGGCCCGATCAGGCGTTGCAGGTCGCCAGCTGTTCGGCGGTCAGGGCCTGACCCTTCCAGGTGAAGGCGGTGACCTTGCCCACGCGGGCCACGACGCGCTTGCAGGCGCGGGCGGCGGGCTGGTTGGCGCCGCCGGTGGCGGTGCAGGTCGCGCCCTCGCAGGACCAAGAGGCGCCGTCCACGATGACGCGGCCGGCAGGGGCCGAGGCGGCGTCCGCCAGGGTCAGGGAGTTGGCGGGGGACTGGGCCACGGCGGGGGCTGCGATGGCCAGGACGGCGGCGATGACGAAGGCACGCATGGGGAGGCTCCGTGTGATGTTCAGGCTTTCGGCCAGCGTCGAGGAACGCTTCTTGGCCGCCGACGTCAAGGTGCGTATCGTTTAAAAACGCACTCTCGTCTGAACATTGATCACTTATCGTCGATCATGTTGCAAGGGCGCCGCATTCGACGCCCTGGCGACGGCCGTCACGACGGCGTCGAGGTCCGCATGGATCTCATAGGCCCGAAGAAACGACTCCGGCGTCATGCCGCTGGCCACGTTCTGGCGCATCAGGGCGTCGAAGGCGTCCCAAAAGCCGGCGGGGCTGTGGAAGACCACGGGTTTGGGATGCAGGTCCAGCCGCTTCCAGGACAGCACCTCGACCGCTTCCTCCAGCGTGCCGACCCCGCCCGGCGCGACGATGAAGGCGTCGGACGCGTCGTACATCAAGGTCTTCCGCTCATGCATGGAGGTGACGACCACGGTCTCAACCTCGTCGAACAGCCGTTCGCGGCTGCGCAGGAAGGCTGGCATGATGCCGACCACGCGGCCGCCCGCCTCGTGCGCGGCCCGCGCCGCCGCGCCCATCAGCCCCACGCCGCCGCCGCCGTAGACCAGCCGCCAGCCCCGCGCGGCGATCATACGGCCCAGCTCGGCCGCGCCGGCGGTCAGGGCCGGGTCGGCGCGCTCGGACGAGCCGCAGAAGACGCAGACGGAAAAGCCGTCGAACGGCTGAAGGGCGGGAGGAGATTGCATGAAGCCTCGACAAGGAAATCCACGCCCGACATAGCGTGGGGACACGCGTCCCCATAGAGCCGCCGCGAAATGTCGCCGTCCAAACCTCTTCTCGCCGTCCTCGCGGCGTTCGCCCTGGCCGCCTGCGGCTCCGAGAGCGCGCCTGCGCCCGCGGCCGCGCCGACGGCCCAGGCCTGGCGCGCGGCGCCTCGCGTGGAGACGGCGGTCAGGACGACCGGCATGCTGGAACTGACCGGCGTGGCCGAGCCCGGCGCGCGCGTGGTCATGCGCGACGCCGGCGGCACGGCGCATGCGGCGACGGCGGACGCGCAGGGCGCCTTTTCCCTGAGGCTGGACCCCGGCGCGGGCGACGTCCTGCTGCGGCCGCAGGATCAGGAGGGGCAGGACGCCCTGCCGGGGCCGGACCAGATCGTGGTGCTGGCCGACGGGCGCGCACTGGCGCTTTCTCCCGGCGCGCCGTCGCGTCGCCTGGATCCGGGGGCGGGGTTGGCTGCGATCGATTCGGACGGGCGCATGGCGCTGGTCTCGGGTCGCCGCGCGCGGGGCGCTGCGGATGCGCGGGTGCGGATCGGGGCGGGGGACGAGATGGCGGTCGCCGCCGATGCGCGGGGCGTCTGGACGCTGCGGGGCGACGCGGCCTCTGTGGCGCAGGGCGTCTGGGTCGATGGGGTGGAGCATCGTCCCGTTCTCTCGGGCGCCGTGCCCGGAACGGCGCGCGCGACGGGCAGCGGCACCCTGATCGGCTGGATGGCTCCTGACGGCGCGCTGATCGCGACTTGGGCGCCGGCGCGTTAACGTCTCAACAACCAATTCAGCGGAACGAGAGTCTCGGACGCCTTTCGCGAGGTCGCCCACCATCACCAGACCCATCAGGCCCGGCTTTTCACAAGGTCGGGTCTTTTTTCGTCCGGCGTTCGGGAGATCGAGAGTGGCTCCGCGGGTAGGATTCGAACCTACGACCAGCCGATTAACAGTCGGCTGCTCTACCACTGAGCTACCGCGGAACGGAGGCCCCTCTCGAGAGGGCGGCTCCATAGCAGTGGCCGCGCGCGTCGCGCAACGATAAATCGGCCGCGATGTCGCCCATAGTGATCGAAGACCCGTCCGACCCGCGCGTCACCGCCTTCCGCGACGTGCGGGAGCGCGACCTGATCGGGCGGCGAGGGCTGTTCGTGGCCGAGGGCGCCGTCGTCCTGCGCGCGCTCGTGGCGCCGACCAGTCGTTGCGTGCCGGAAGCGGTGCTGGTCGATCAGCGGCGGGTCGAGAGCCTGTCGGACGTCTGGGCGGCGCTGGGCGATCGCGCCCCGGTGCAGGTGGCGGCCCAGGGCGTGCTCGACCAGATCGCGGGCTTTCCCTTGCACCGGGGAATCCTCGCATTGGGGCGCGTGCCGCCGGCCGTCGGTCTGGACGAGGTGACCGGGCCCGGACCGAAAACGCTGCTGGTCGTCGGCGGCGTCGGCAACCACGACAACATGGGCGCCCTGATGCGCAACGCGGCGGCCTTCGGCGTGGACGCCGTGGCGCTGGACGACCGCTGTTGCGACCCCTTCTACCGCAAGGCTTTGAGGGTCGCGGTCGGTGCGACGCTGAGCCTGCCGGTCGTGCGCGTCGGCCCGCTGGAGGGGATTCTCGCGGACCTGGCCGCCCGGGACATAGAATGTTTGGCCCTGAGCCCCGCCGGAGCGGAGCCGCTGAAAGGGCTGACGCCCTCGCCACGCCGCGCCTTGGTCGTCGGGACCGAGGGGCCGGGGCTGCCGTCGGAAGTGATCGCCGAACTGCGAAGCGTCCGGATCGACATGCGCGCGGGATTCGATTCGCTGAACGTCGCCACGGCTGCGGCGATCGCCCTGCATGAGATCACGCAGCCGTGAAGCCTGTTAACGATTCATACACCTTGTCCACAGGCCCGGAATGTGGCGGAGATGCGGCCGTCCGGGGAGTGGATTTCAATGTTCAGCGGCATCATCGGGGCCTTGGGGCGTCACGCTCGCCTGATCATCGGCGGGGCGATCATCGCCGCCGCAGTGGGCGCGGCGGGAGCCATCGGCTGGATTACGGCCCCCATCGCCTGACGCCCGCCCACGCGGGTTGTGACCCGCGCCGCCATCTGCCAAGCCCGGGGGAGCCCGACGCGCCCGCGCGCGTTCGGCCCGCGTCCACGACCGCCGCCGGGAGCCGCGCTTGCCCATCGCCGTCCACGCCGTCACCCCCTTCGACGATCAGAAGCCCGGTACGTCGGGCCTGCGCAAGCCCACGCGACGGTTCATGGAGCCCGGCTATCTGCCCGCCTTCGTCCAGGCGATCCTGGAGTGCGCCCCCCCCAAACCCGGTGCGGCCCTGATCGTCGGCGGCGACGGCCGCTTCTTCGTGCGAGAGGCGGCGGAGACCGTGATCCGCATGGCCGCGGCCGCGGGATATGCGCGGGTCAGGGTGGGGCGAGAGGCCCTGCTGTCGACGCCCGCCGCCTCGCATCTGGTGCGGCTGACCGGCGCACAGGGGGCGGTGATCCTGTCGGCCAGTCACAATCCCGGCGGGCCCGACGGCGACTTCGGGGTCAAGTACAACACGTCCACAGGCGGTCCTGCGCCCGAGAGTCTGACGGAGGCGATCTTCGCGCGGTCGAAGGCGCTGGCGGGATGGCGGATCGAGACCGACGGCACGCTCGACCTTGATCGCATGGGCGAGGTCCGCATCGGCGCCTGCGTCGTGGAGGTGATCGATCCGGTCGCGGCCTACGCTGACCTGATGGAGAGCCTGTTCGACTTCGCCGCCATTCGAGGACTGCTGGCGTCCGGTTTCCGCATGCGCTTCGACGCCATGCACGCCGTGACGGGACCCTATGCGATGGAGCTGTTCGAGCGGCGGCTGGGCGCGCCGGCCGGGACGGTGATGAATGCGACGCCGCTTCCCGACTTCGGCGGCGGGCATCCAGACCCGCATCCGGACCATGCGCCGGAGCTGATGGCCGCCATGTCCGGGCCCGACGCGCTGGACTTCGGCGCGGCCTCCGACGGCGACGGCGACCGCAACATGATCGTGGGGCCGGGCGGCTTCGTCGTTTCGCCGGGCGACAGTCTGGCCATCCTGACGGCGCTGGCCGACCGCGTGCCAGCCTATTCGGGCGGCGTGGCGGGCGTGGCGCGCTCGATGCCGACGGCGCGGGCGGCGGATCGCGTGGCCGAGGCGCTGGGCGTCGACAGTTTTGAGACGCCGACGGGCTGGAAATGGTTCGTCAGCCTGATGGACGCCGGACGCATCACCCTGTGCGGCGAGGAGAGCTTCGGCACCGGGTCCAGCCATGTGCGCGAGAAGGATGGGCTCTGGGCCGTGCTGTTCTGGCTGAATCTGCTGGCCGTGGAGCGCGTCGGCGTGCGCGACCTCGTCCGGCGGCACTGGAGCCGTTTCGGTCGCGACGCCTATCGCCGCGAGGACTATGAGGGGCTGGAGACCGGCGCCGCCGGGGCCTTCATGCAGGCGCTGCGGGCTCGTCTGGACACCGCGTCCGGGCAGGCGGTCGGCCCCTTCAGCGTCGTGAGCGCCGACGACTTCGCCTACGTCGATCCGGTCGACGGTTCGGGCGCGGAGGGGCAGGGCGTGCGGGTCATGCTGACGCCGGACGCCCGGATCACCTATCGGCTGTCAGGTACCGGTTCGTCCGGGGCGACGCTGAGGGTCTATCTGGAGACCTATCTGCCGCGGGACCGCGCGGATGCCGATCCCTCGGCGGACCTCGACGCCCTGTCGGCGGCATCACGCGAGTTCGCCGACGTCGGGGGCCTGCTCGGACGCGCGGCCCCCTCGGTCGTCACCGGCTGATCAATCGGCCGGCAAGGCCTTCAGGTCCGCGTCGATGGCGTCGATCATCTCCGGCGTCACGGCTCCGTCAGAGTATGGAACGACCTCTTCCAGCGTCATGCCCTCGAACTGCGGCCGTGCGGGATGGTCTGCGATGCCCGGCAGGTGCTTCTCCAGAACTGCCGCCGACTTCGGATTGGCGAGCAGGTCGCCGATGGTCCAGCCGATGTTGGGCTTGGCGTCCTGGACCACTGCGACGGTCGGCAGGGCGAGGGCGGCGGGCGCGGCCCCGGCCAGCAGGGCGAGCGCGGAGAAGGCGGCGGCGATCTTGGTCATGATGGTTTCCCCGATGAGGCCCCAAGAATGAGCGCGGATATGCGACGGCCTCAAGACGATTGTTCCCCTAAGGCCCATCCGACGCTATCTCACCGCCCATGACCGACGTCGCCGCGAAATCCAAACTGATCCAGGGCCGCACGGGCCCGTGGGAAATCGTCATGGGGCTGGAGATCCACGCCCAGGTGGCGTCGAACTCCAAGCTGTTCTCCGGCGCCGCCGTCGGCTTCGGCGCGGGGCCGAACGAGCAGGTCTCGCTGGTCGACGCGGGCTTTCCCGGCATGCTGCCGACGTTGAACCGCTTCTGCGTCGAGCAGGCGGTGCGCACCGGGCTGGGCCTTCGGGCGAAGATCAACACCTTCAGCCAGTTCGACCGGAAGAACTATTTCTATCCCGACCTGCCTACCGGCTATCAGATCAGCCAGCTGTACCACCCGATCGTCGGCGAGGGCGTGGTCGAGGTGGAGGCCGAGGACGGCAGCTTCTTCAACGTCGGGATCGAGCGCCTGCACCTGGAGCAGGACGCCGGCAAGCTGATCCACGACCTGTCGCTGACCGAGAGCTACGTCGACCTGAACCGCGCGGGCACGGCGCTGATGGAGATCGTCTCCAAACCCGATCTGCGCAGCCCGGAAGAGGCCGTCGCCTACGTCAAGAAGATCCGGACCATCCTGATCTATCTCGGCACCTGCGACGGGGACATGGAGAAGGGCAACCTGCGCGCCGACGTGAACGTCTCGGTGCGCCGTCCCGGCGAGCCGTTCGGCACGCGCTGCGAGATCAAGAACGTCAACTCGTTCCGCTTCATCGCCCAGGCCATCAACTACGAGGCCCGTCGCCAGATCGAGATCCTGGAGGACGGGGGCTCGGTCGTGCAGGAGACCCGCCTGTTCGACCCGACCAAGGGCGAGACCCGGTCGATGCGGTCCAAGGAAGAGGCGCACGACTATCGCTACTTCCCCGATCCCGACCTGTTGCCGCTCGAGATCGAGCAGGCGTGGATCGACGGCATCAAGGCGTCGCTGCCGGAACTGCCCGACGACAAGCGCCGCCGCTTCATGAGCGAGTACGGCCTGTCGCAGTACGACGCGGGGGTGCTGATCTCCGAACAGGCCAAGGCCGACTATTTCGAGACCGCCGCCAAGGGCCGGGACGCCAAGCTGGTCGCCAACTGGGTGACGAACGAACTGTCGGCGCGTCTGGCCGCCGACGGCCGCGACTTCTCGGACAATCCCCTGCCGGCCTCGCACGTGGCCGAGCTGGTCGAGCTGATCGAGACGGACGTCATCTCGTCGAAGATCGCCAAGGAGGTCTTCGACCACGTCTGGAACGGCGAGGGCTCTCCGGCCGAAGTGGTCGAAAAGCATGGCCTGAAGCAGGTCACCGACACCGGAACGATCGAGAAGGCGGTGGACGAGATCATCGCCGCCAATCCCGACAAGGCCGCCGCCGTCGCCGAAAAGCCCCAGGCCATCGGCTGGTTCGTCGGTCAGGTGATGAAGGCCACCGGCGGCAAGGCCAATCCTGCCGCTGTGAACGACATCCTCAAGGCCAAGCTTGGGCTGTGACGACGGGCGCGGCCCCCTAGATGTTGTGGTGAACGGCGGGCGGGCCTAGAAAGTCGGGCCGTCTTCCGCTCCCAGGACCTCCGCCCGTGAACGCCTTTTCCCGCGACGCCTTCTTCCGCACCGACCTGGCCTCGGCCGATCCGGAGGTCTTTCAGGCCATCCAGGGCGAGACTGCGCGTCAGCAGGAGCAGATCGAGCTGATCGCGTCGGAGAACATCGTCTCCCAGGCGGTGCTGGAGGCTCAAGGGTCCGTCCTGACGAACAAGTACGCCGAGGGCTATCCGGGCCGCCGCTACTACGGCGGCTGCGAGTTCGTGGACGTCACCGAGGACTTGGCCCGGAGCCGCGCGAAAGAGCTGTTCGGCTGCGCCTTCGCCAACGTCCAGCCGCACTCGGGCGCCCAGGCCAACCAGGCGGTGTTCATGAGCCTGCTGCAGCCGGGAGACACCTTCCTCGGCATGGACCTGGCCTGCGGCGGTCACCTGACGCACGGCAGCCCGGCCAACCAGTCGGGCAAGTGGTTCCGGCCGGTGACCTACAAGGTCCGCGAGGACGATCACCTGATCGACTATGACCACGTCGCCGAGATGGCGCGGGCCGAAAAGCCGAAGCTGATCATTGCGGGCGCGTCCGCCTATTCGCGCCAGATCGACTTCAAACGCTTCCGGGAGATCGCCGACGAAGTCGGCGCGTACCTGATGGTCGACATGGCCCACTACGCCGGCCTGATCGCCGGCGGCGCATATGACAGCCCGATTCCGCACGCCCACGTCTGCACCACGACGACGCACAAGACCCTGCGCGGTCCGCGCGGCGGCATGATCCTGTCCAACGACGTGGAGCTGGGCAAAAAGATCAACTCGGCGGTCTTCCCCGGCCTGCAGGGCGGACCGCTGGAGCACGTCATCGCCGCCAAGGCCGTGGCCTTCGGCGAGGCGCTGAAGCCGGAGTTCAAGGCCTATGCGCAGCAGGTCGTGACCAACGCCCGCGCCCTGGCCGCCGTGCTGATCGAGCGCGGGCTGGCCGTCGTATCCGGCGGCACCGACAGCCACATCGTCCTGGTCGACCTGCGGCCCAAGGGCGTTACGGGCAAGGCGACCGAGCTGCAGCTCGAGCACGCCCTCATGACCTGCAACAAGAACGGCGTGCCGTTCGACACGGCGCCCTTCACCGTCACCTCTGGCGTCCGTCTGGGCACGCCCGCGGGCACCACTCGCGGCTTCGGCGAGGCGGAGTTCAAACAAGTCGGTCACTGGATCGCCGACGTGGTGGACTCGATGAAGGGCGGCGACGAAGCCGACGCCGCCGTGGTCCAGCGCGTGTCGGGCGAGGTGCGCGAGCTGACGCGCCGCTTCCCGATCTACGGATAAGCCTCTGATGAAGTGCCCTTTCTGCGGCAACGCCGACACCCAGGTGAAGGACAGCCGGCCGTCCGACGACGGCGCGGCGATCCGGCGCCGTCGGTCGTGCCCGTCGTGTGAGGGGCGGTTCACCACCTTCGAGCGCGTGCAGCTGCGCGAGCTGATGATCCTGAAGCGCAACGGCCGCCGCACGCCGTTCGATCGCGACAAGCTGGAACGGTCCCTGCGCATCGCCCTGCGCAAGCGGCCGGTGCAGCCGGAGCAGATCGAACAGCTGGTCAGCCGCATCACGCGCCAGCTGGAGAGCCTGGGCGAAACCGAGATCGCCTCCAGCGTCGTCGGCGACTTCATCATGAAGGCGCTGAAGGGCGTCGATGAGGTCGCCTACGTCCGCTACGCCTCGGTCTACAAGGACTTCCGTCACACGGGCGACTTCGCCCGCTTCCTCGGCGACGAGGGGTTGGACGAGGGCTGATGCGCCCTCACGTGACCCTGAAGCTGGCGACGTCGCTGGACGGCCGCATCGCCACGGCGACAGGCGAGAGCCGCTGGATCACCGGGCCGGAGGCGCGAGACCTCGGCCATCGGCTGCGCGCAGACAGCGACGCGATCCTGGTTGGCGTCGAGACCGTGCTGGCCGACGACCCTCGACTGACCACCCGTTTGCCTGGGGACGCGCCCGGGCCCGATCCCGTCCGCGTCGTGCTGGACAGCCGCCTGCGCACGCCGACGGAAGCCAATCTGGCCCGTGAGGGGACGCTCGTCCTCACCACCGCCGAGCCCCGCCCCATCGGCGGCGCGGAAGTCCTCCGCGTCGCCGCCGACGCCGACGGCCGCCCCGCCATCCCGGCCGTGCTCGACGCCCTCGCCGAACGCGGCGTCCGCACCCTGATGATCGAAGGCGGAGGGCGCGTCGCCGCAGCCTTCGTGGCCGCGGGGGCGGTCGACGCGCTTTGGTGGTTCCGCGCGCCGATTCTGCTGGGCGCCGAGGGGCGGCCCTGCGTCGCGGCGCTGGCGCTTGCAAAGCTGGCCGACGCCCCCAAGTTCCGTCGCCTCGACGTCCAGTCCGTGGGCGAAGACCTGTGGGAACGCTACGAGGCCGCGCGATGAGAGGGATACGACCGATTCAGACGTCGCCGTCCGTCATGGTTTCCCGGTCTCAAGCCGCGGTGACGGCCAAATGTGCACTATGTGCACTCACTTTTTTCAGAGTGCACATCTGATGTTCACCGGCATCGTCACCGACGTCGGCCGCGTGCGCCGCGTCGAGGAAACAGAGCGCGACCGCCGCTATGAGGTCGAGACCGCCTGGGACGTGTCGGGCGTCGACCTGGGCGCGTCGATCAGCCACGCGGGCTGCTGCCTGACCGTGGTGGAGAAGGGACAGGGCTGGTTCGCGGTCGAGGTCTCGAATGAGACGCTCTCCAAGACCACCCTGGGTGACTGGGCCGAGGGCGACCGCGTCAATCTGGAGCGCGCGGCCCGGCTGGGCGACGAGATGGGCGGGCACGTCGTCTCCGGCCACGTCGACGGCGTCGGCACGGTCGTGTCGGTGACCCCCGAGGGCGGATCGCACCGCCTGACCTTCGAGGCCCCCGCGCCCCTGCACCGCATGATTGCGCCTAAGGGCTCGATCACGATCGATGGCGTGTCCCTGACGGTCAACGAGGTCGACGGCACGCGCTTCGGCGTGAACCTGATCCCTCACACCTGGGATCACACCACCCTGGGAGGCCTGAAGCCGGGCGATCGGGTCAATCTGGAGATCGACATGCTGGCGCGATACCTCGCGCGGTGGCAGGAGACCGCGTGATGACTTCCGCACTCCCCGGCTTTGGGGCCGCCAACGTGAACGACAGCCCGATCAGCCCCATCGAGGACATTCTGGAGGACGCCCGCAACGGGCGGCCCTACATCCTGGTGGACGCGGAGGACCGGGAGAACGAGGGCGACGTCATCATCCCGGCCCAGTTCGCCACGCCGGACCAGATCAACTTCATGGCGCGACATGCGCGCGGGCTGATCTGCCTGGCCATCACGGCCGATCGGGCGCGCCAGCTGCGCCTGCCGCCCATGGCCGCCGAGAACCGCGAGAGCATGGCGACCGCCTTCACCGTCTCGATCGAGGCGAGGGAGGGGGTCACGACCGGCATCAGCGCGGCGGATCGCGCGCGCACGGTCCAGGTCGCCGCCGACCCGACCAAGGGCCCCGACGACATCGTCACGCCCGGTCACGTCTTCCCGCTGGTGGCGCGCGACGGCGGCGTGCTGGTCCGCACCGGCCACACCGAGGCGGCCGTGGACATCAGCCGCATGGCCGGCCTGACGCCCGCCGGCGTGATCTGCGAGATCATGAACGACGACGGCACCATGGCGCGGATGCCGGACCTGGTCGCCTTCGCCCAGCTGCACGGCCTGAAGATCGGCACCATCGCCGACCTGATCGCCTATCGCCGCCGCACCGAGCGCTACGTCGAGCGCGTCATGGACACGCCGTTCGACAGCGTCCACGGCGGGCCGTTCCGGCTGATGCTGTACCGGAACACGATCGAGGGCGTCGAACACGTGGCCCTGGTCAAGGGCAAGATCGACCCGGCCAGGCCGACGCTGGTCCGCATGCACCAGGTGGACTTCGCCGCCGACCTGCTGGGCCACGTCGAGGCGCGTCAGAACTACGTGCCGGCGGCCATGCGCGAGATCTCGGAGCAGCCGGGCGCGGGCGTGATCGTCTTCCTGCGTGATCCGGACCTGAACGGACTGGCCGAGCGCCTGACGGCCGAAGCCAAACCGGCGGCGGCGGACCGGTCGCTGCGGAACTACGGCGTGGGCGCGCAGATCCTGCTGGACCTCGGCGTCCGCGACATGGTGGTGATGAGCTCCACCCGGCCCAATCCCGCCGCGCTGGACGGATATGGCCTGCGCATCGTCGGCTGGCGCGACATGGACGGAGAAGACAAATCGTAAGCGAACCCGCCCGCGTCCTGATCGTCGAGGCGCGCTTCTATGACGACCTGGCCGACGCCCTGCTGGACGGGGCGACGGACGCCCTGCGCGCGCGGGGCGTGGCCTATGACGTGATCACCGTGCCGGGCGCGCTGGAGATTCCGCCCGCCATCGCCCTGGCGGAGGAGGCCGGGCGCTATCCGACCGCGCCGCGCTATGACGGTTACGTCGCGCTGGGAACCGTGATCCGGGGCGAGACCTATCATTTCGAGATCGTGGCCGATCAGTCGGCGGCGGGGATCATGCAGCTGGGTCTGAAGGGTCTGGCGATCGGCAACGGCGTGCTCACGACCGAGGACGAGGATCAGGCCTGGGCCCGCGCCCGGCGCAGCGAGGGCGACAAGGGCGGCTTCGCGGCCCGCGCGTGTCTGGACCTGATCGACCTGAGGAAGCGGCTGCGCGTGGGACTGAACGGATGAGCGAAGCGAACAGCCTGTCGGCCGTGATGGCCCAGCTGGAAGAGGCGGAGAAGGCCAAGGCCGAGCAGGGCCTGACCGGCCGCCAGCGCCGCGCGCGCACCGTCGCCCGTCTGGCCGCCGTGCAGGCGCTGTATCAGATGGAGTTGGCGGGGGAGGGCGTCGAGACCGTCATCGACGAGTTCACCCGCCACCGCTTCGACCGCGACATCGAAGGGATGACGCTCGCCGAGGCGGACGAGGAGTGGTTCGCCGGCCTGCTGCGCGGCGTGGTGTCGGGCCAGGCGGCCATCGACAAGGCCGTGATCGCGCGTCTCGCCAGCGGCTGGAAGCTGGAGCGGCTGGACGCCACCGTCCGGGCCCTGCTGCGCGCCGGGGCCTGGGAGCTTCACGAGAAGCGTGACGTGCCGCGCGAGATCGTCATCGACGAGTACGTCGAACTGGCCAAGGCCTTCTTCGACGAGGCCGAGGCCAAGTTCGTCAACGCCGCCCTGGACGGCGTGGCGCGCGATGCCCGCGATTGACGTCGCCGGAGAGTTTGAGACCATCGAGCGGCTGCTCAAGCCGCTGGCCCATCCCGAGTATGCGCGCGGCCTGACCGACGACGTCGCCGTGCTGCCGTCTCGGCCGGGGTTCGACCTGGTGCTGACGCAGGACGCGATCGTCGAGGGGGTGCATTTTCTGCCGGATGACCCGCTCGATACGGTCGCCCAGAAGCTGCTGCGGGTGAACCTGTCGGATCTGGCGGCCAAGGGGGTCGAGCCGTTCGGCCATCTGCTGACCTGCGCCTGGTCTCCCCGCTGCGGCTGGCCCGAGCGCATGGCCTTCGCCGACGGCCTGAGGGCCGACCAGAAGACGTTCGGGATCGCCTTGATGGGCGGAGACACCGTCTCGACGCCAGGCCCGCTGACGTTCTCGGCGACCCTGCTGGGCTGGACGCCGAAGGGCAGGGCGGTCGGCCGGGTAGGCGCCAAGGCAGGCGATCTTCTGTTCGTGACCGGCACGATCGGCGACGGCAGGCTGGGTCTGCTGGCGACCCAGGGGCGCCTGAGACTGGAGCCGGAGCGGCTGACGGCCCTGGCCGAACGCTATCGGCGACCGTCGCCGCGCCTCGAGTTCGTCGAGGCGATCCGCGCGTACGCGACGGCGTCCGTGGACGTCTCGGACGGGCTGATCGCGGACGTCGGCCGGGTCGCCGCCGCGTCCGGTCTGGGGGTCGAACTGGACCTTGAGCCCCTGCCGCTCTCGGCCGCAGCCGACGCCTGGTTCCAGGGCCGGGTCGATCCCGAAGGGGCCCTGATCGATCTGGCCACCGGCGGCGACGACTACGAGATCGCATTCGCGGCTCCGGCCTCGGCCGAAGCGGCCCTGCGGCGCGAGGCGGAGCGGCTTCACCTGCGGCTGACGAAGCTGGGACGGTTCGCGTCGGGCGGCGGCGTCACCGCGCGCTGGGACGGAAAGCCGGTCCAGATCGCCAGGGCGGGCTTCACCCACGGCTGAGGCAACGGAATGTCAACGGCCGGCGGTCAAGCTGCGCCCATGATCCGCCGCAGCCTGCTGACCGCCGCCGCCGCCCTCGGTCTCGCCCCGCCCGCCCACGCGGGGGGCGAGGAGGAGGCCGCGAGCGTCGCCATCGCCGGGGTCGGCCTGCCGGTGATCGCGGGTGGGCGCGTGCGGAACTACGTCTTCGTCAGCCTAAGGCTGCATCTGGCGCGCGGCGCGGACGCGGCGGCGATCCGCAACAAGGACGCCTTCTTCCGCGACGCCCTGGTCCGCGCCGCGCATCGGACGCCGTTCACCGTCGCCGACGACTGGACCCGATTGGACGGACGCGCCATGTCGGCCTCCCTGCTCCAGGCGTCGGCCCGGATCGCCGGCGCCCGGCAGGTCACGCGGGTCGAGATCGTGGCCCAGTCGCCGCGGCGCCGTACGGGCGTCCGCGCCTCCTAGAGTCCCGTTCATCGGGGCCATTGCGCCCATCGCCGGGGAATGGCACGGTTTCGCCGCAATTCCCCAAGGACGCATCGTTCGCGTCCGACGCGCACGGGGGGACCGGAAGGCGGAAGAAGGCCCATGATGGCCCGCCGCGCCAAGGGTCCGGGCGCTCCGACAAACAGGATTTGGAAACGCCATGACGAACTATCTGTGGCTGGTCATAGCCGCAGGCGCTCTGGGGGTGCTTTACGGCGCCGTCCAGACCGCCAGTCTGATGAAAGCCTCCACCGGCACCGACCGGATGCGCGAGATCGCCGCCGCCATCCAGGAAGGGGCCTCCGCCTACCTCAAGCGCCAGTACACCACGATCGGCATCGTGGGCGTGGTCATCCTGATCGCCGCCTGGCTGCTGATCGGTCAGTGGGCCGCGATCGGCTTCCTGATCGGCGCCGTGCTGTCCGGGGCCGCCGGGTTCGCCGGCATGCTGATCTCGGTCCGGGCCAACGTCCGTACGGCGCAGGGCGCCTCGGAAAGCCTGGCGCGGGGCCTCGACCTGGCGTTCCGGTCGGGCGCAATCACGGGCATGTTCGTGGCCGGCGGCGCCCTGCTGGGCGTGGCGGGCTACTATGCTCTGCTGACGCTGGGCGCGGGCTTCGAGCCGACCAGCCGTGAGGTGATCGACGGCCTGGTGGCGCTTGGCTTCGGCGCCTCGCTCATCTCCATCTTCGCCCGCCTCGGCGGCGGAATCTTCACCAAGGGCGCCGACGTGGGCGGCGACATGGTGGGCAAGGTCGAGGCCGGCATCCCCGAGGACGATCCCCGCAACGCCGCGACCATCGCCGACAACGTGGGCGACAACGTCGGCGACTGCGCCGGCATGGCCGCCGACCTGTTCGAAACCTATGCGGTGACCACGGTCGCCACCATGGTGCTGGCGGCCATCTTCTTCCGCGGCCAGCCCTATGTGGACGTGATGATGCTGCTGCCGCTGCTGATCTGCGCGGTCTGCATCGTGACCTCGATCGTCGGCGCCTTCTTCGTCCGTCTGGGCAAGAGCCAGAACATCATGGGCGCCCTGTATCAGGGCCTGATCGTGACCGGCGTGCTGTCGGTCGGGGCCATCTTCGGCCTGTTCCAGTTCATGCAGGGCCAGGACCTTCTGGGACCGGTGACGACGTCAGGCGGCCTCGTGATCGAGCCGATGAACCTGTTCTGGGCCGGCATGGTCGGCCTGGTCGTGACCGCCCTGATCGTGGTCATCACGGAGTACTACACCGGCACGAACTATCGCCCGGTCAAGTCGGTCGCCAACGCGTCGGTCTCGGGTCACGGCACCAACGTGATCCAGGGTCTGGCCATGTCGCTGGAAGCCACCGCCCTGCCGGCGCTGGTGATCATCGTCGGCATCGTCGTGACCTATCAGCTGGCGGGCCTGTTCGGCATCGCCATCGCCACCACGACCATGCTGGGCGTGGCGGGGATGATCGTGGCGTTGGACGCCTTCGGACCGGTCACCGACAACGCGGGCGGCATCGCCGAGATGTCGGGCTTGCCGCCGGAGGTCCGCCATTCGACCGACGCGCTGGACGCTGTGGGCAATACGACCAAGGCCGTGACCAAGGGCTATGCCATCGGCTCGGCCGGTCTGGGCGCCCTGGTGCTGTTCGCCGCCTACACCGAGGACCTGAAGTACTTCTCGTCCAATCCCGACGCCTATCCGTTCTTCGCGGGTCTGGGCACGGTCGCCTTCGATCTGGCCAACCCTTACGTCGTGGTCGGCCTGCTGTTCGGGGGGCTGCTGCCCTTCCTGTTCGGCGGCATGTCGATGACCGCAGTCGGCCGCGCCGCCGAATCGGTCGTGGCCGAGGTGCGGCGTCAGTTCCGCGAGAACCCCGGCATCATGACCGGTGAGGTGAAGCCGGAGTACGGCCGTGCGGTCGACATCCTGACGTCGGCGGCGATCCGCGAGATGATCGTGCCGTCGCTTCTGCCGGTGCTGTCGCCGATCGTTCTGTTCGTCGCCGTCCTGCTGATCCAGCCGGACAAGGCCAACGCCTTCGCCGCGCTGGGGGCCATGCTGATGGGTGTGATCGTCACCGGCCTGTTCGTCGCGGTCTCCATGACTTCGGGCGGCGGAGCCTGGGACAACGCCAAGAAGGTCATCGAGGAAGGCTTCACCGACAAGAACGGCGTCGTCCACGGCAAGGGTTCGGAGGCTCACAAGGCCGCGGTGACCGGCGACACGGTCGGCGATCCCTACAAGGACACGTCCGGTCCGGCGGTGAACCCGATGATCAAGATCACCAACATCGTCGCCCTGCTGCTGCTGGCGGTGCTGGCGTCGGGCAAGCTGGGGGTCTGATCCATCCCGACATGAAGAAGCCCCGGAGTGCGATCTCCGGGGCTTCTCTCATTGTGGGGCTGAGGCAGGATGCTGCGCCGACGGCGTCGATGAAATCAGTCCGGACGGCGCTGGCCGGGGGCGTCCTCGTCCGTGCGGGGCAGCTGGCCGCGGCCGACGTTGCCGAGCAGCTGCTCCAGGATCGTCAGCTCGCGGCCGCGGGTCGGGGTCTCGTTGCGGTTCATGGCCAGTTGGCGGCCGTCGTCGAGACCGAGAGTGCGCACGGAAGCGACCTGATCGCCTTCAAAGACGATCTCCGTCACCGACCGCTGGGAGACCTGCGGAAGGTTGAAGGTGTACTTCTCGGTCGTCTGGCTGATGTAGTACCAGATGTCGTCGCCCTCGAAGAGCGAGGTGGCCGACGGGGTGCCCAAACGGTCGCGCACCGTCGTCTTGGTGTCGGTCCCGACCGCAACGTCGGCGGGGGCCGCTTCGATCACCTGATAGCCGTGGCTGCCGATGACGGGCGCGCAGGCCGCGCCCGCCAGAGCCAGGGCCCCGAGGGCCGAAACGGTCAGAAAGCGGATCATGGACCACTCGTCTTGAAACTGGAGGCTTTGACCTAGCCCGTGCGTCGTCCTAGTTCAACGCCGCGGCGGAAAAGGGGCCGCTGATCATGCTGCAGAGACTCCTCGGACTGAAGCGCCGGCCGGACGCCGCTGACGGTCTGTACGCACAGGCGGTCGAGCAGGCCCGCGATCCGGCCTTCTATGGTCGCCTGGGCGTCGCGGACCGCATCGACTCACGCTTCGACCTTTACCTGCTGCACGTGCAGTTGCTGATCCTGAGGCTGCAGGCTGAGGGCGACATGGGGCGCGATCTGGCCCAGCGCCTGTTCGACGTGTTCGTTTCGGCTTTGGACAACGACCTCCGGGAGCTGGGCGTCGGCGATCTGTCCATCGCCAAGAAGATGCGGAAGCTGAGCGAGCATGTGTACGGGCGGATGAGCGCCTATGAGTCCGGATTGACGGTGCCGGACGAAGCCGCGCTGGCCGAGGCGATCGCGCGCAATGTGGCCCCGGCGGGTGAGAATGCGGCTGCCATCCTGGCGCGGTATGCGTTGGCGACGCGTAAGCGGCTCGCCGCTCAGTCGCTTGATCAGGTGATCGCGACGGCGGACTGGGCAGAGATCGCGCAATGAGCGGCGCGCCTCCCCTGAGCGAGCCGATCCGGCTGAACCAGATCGGCGCCGGCCTGACGCGCCGGATCGAGCCCGATGAGGCCCAAAGACGCGCCGTCGCGCGTTGGCTGGATCTTCAGTCCCTGGACGCCTTCGTGGCGGAGATGACGGTGGCTCCCGCGCCAGTCGGCTGGAGCCTGAGCGGGCGCATCATGGCCGACGCGGTGCAGAGCTGCGGTCTGACGCTCGCGCCGGTTCCGGCCCGAATCGACCAGACGTTTCGCATCGGCCTGGTCGAGGCCCGCGAGAACGACGCTTCTGAAGTGGAGGTGTCGCTGGACGACGACGCGCCCGATTTGATCGAAGACGGCCGCATCGATCTGGGCCACCATGCGGTCGAGCAGCTGTCGCTGGCCCTGGACCCGTTCCCAAGGGCGCCCGGCGCGGAGTTCACGCCTCCCGAGGAGTCCGCTGAAATCTCGCCCTTCGCCGTGCTGAAGTCGCTGAAGCGCGACGGGGACGGCGCCTGAACTTGACCTTGCGTCGTCGTATTGCATCCGGCGGGCGCACCGCTATCGTCCGCCGCCCGCGCCGGACCCGGCCCGAAGGAGGCCTCAGGCTTGCCTGATCTCGTCACCATTTCCGTCGACGCCATGGGCGGAGACCACGGCCCGGCCGTCACCGTGCCCGCCGTAGCGGCCTATCTGCGACGGGTTGGCGGCGCCGGCGTGCGCTTCCAGCTGCACGGGGATGAGGCCACGATCCGCGCCGAACTGGCCAAGTTGTCCTTGGGAGCCGACGCGGTTGAGGTCCGGCACACAGACAAGGTCGTGGCGATGGACGAGAAGCCCGCCCAGGCCATGCGCCGCGGCAAAGGCTCGAGCCTGTGGAACGCGATCGAGGCGGTGAAGGCCGGCGAGGCGCAGGCCGTCGTTTCCGCCGGCAACACCGGCGCCCTCATGGCCATCTCCAAGTTGATCCTCCGCATGTCGGCTCATGGACTGGAACGCCCGGCCATCGTCGCCAGCTGGCCCAACATGAAGGGCGGGATCACCGCCGTGCTGGACGTCGGCGCCAACGTCGAGAGCGACGCCGAGCAATTGGTCGAGTTCGCCATCATGGGCGAGGCGTTCGTCGAGGCCGTGCATGGCGTGAAGCGGCCCAGAATCGGCATCCTGAACGTCGGATCCGAGGACATGAAGGGTCACGAGTCCGTACGTGAGGCGGCGCGGTTGCTGCGCGAGGGCGGCTTCGGCCTGGCCTATGAGGGCTTCGTCGAGGGCGACGACATCGCCAAGGGAACGGTCGACGTGGTCGTGACGGACGGCTTCACCGGCAACATTGCGCTGAAGACGGCCGAGGGCGTGGCCCGCTACATCTTCGCCCAGTTCAAGGGGGCTCTGACGTCCGGCGTCATGGCGCGCACCGGCGCGCTGCTGGCCTTGCCGGCGCTGAAGCGCATGCGGCAGCGGATCGACCCCAGCGCGATCAACGGCGGGCCGCTGCTCGGTCTCAACGGCATCGTGGTGAAGAGTCACGGCGGCGCCGACTCGCGTGGCTTTTCGAATGCCGTGCGCATCGCCGTCGAGCTGGCACGCAGCGACTATCTGAACAAGGTCGGGGCCAATCTGAACCGGCTGACCGCCGTGCTGGCCGAGCCGGCCGAGGAGACTGCCAAGTGAGCGTGATCCGCAGCGCGGTGACCGGCGTCGGCGCCTATCTGCCCGAGCAGGTGGTGACCAACGCCGATTTGGCCGAGATCGTCGACACCTCCGACGAATGGATCGTCGAGCGGACCGGGATCCGTCAGCGCCATCGCGCTCGCGACGACCAGCCGACCAGCGACCTGGCGGTCGAAGCCGCGAAGAAGGCGCTGGCGGCGGCCGGCAAGACGCCGGCAGACGTCGACCTGATCATCGTCGCCACGACGACGCCCGACATGACCTTCCCGGCCACGGCCTCGATCGTTCAGCGCAAGCTGGGCGCGCCGACCTGCATCGCCTTCGACGTCCAGGCGGTGTGCACGGGCTTCGTCTACGCCATCAGCGTGGCCGACGGCTTCGTGGCGCGGGGGAACGCCAAGTGCGCTCTGGTCATCGGTGCGGAAGAGATGACCCGCCTGATGGACTGGACGGATCGGACGACATGCGTCCTGTTCGGCGACGGAGCGGGCGCCGTGGTTCTGGAGCCCGTCGAGGGGCAAGGCACGCCGGCGGACAGGGGAATTCTGGGCTTCTCGCTCCGCAGCGACGGCACCAAGACGGACCTGCTCTACGTCGATGGCGGCCCCTCCACGACCGGCACGGTCGGCCACCTGCGGATGGCCGGCAACCAGGTGTTCCGCCACGCGGTCGTCAACATCGCCGAGGCCGTGACGTCCGCCGCCGAGGCAGCGGGGATCGAAGTGTCCGACGTCGATTGGTTCGTGCCGCATCAGGCCAATCAACGCATCATCAAGGGCGTCGGAGATCGGTTGGGCCTCGACGAGGACAAGGTCGTTTCCACCGTCGCACGACACGCCAACACCTCCGCAGCCTCAATCCCATTGGCGCTTGATGCAGCCATCCAGGACGGCCGGATCAAGCCGGGCGATATGGTGCTGCTGGAGGCAATGGGCGGGGGCCTGACCTGGGGCGCCTGCGCGTTTCGCTTGTGAAACGAAAATTGCCCTTTGAAAATCAGTCCACATGGCCCTTTATGGAGGGGACCTAAGGGCCTGGGAGGGAACATGTCCGGACCTCAGACCGTGACCCGCGCCGACCTGTGCGACGCGGTGCATGACGCCGTCGGCCTGTCGCGAGCCGAATGCGCGCAACTGGTGGAACGCACGTTGGACCTGATCGTCGAGGCGCTGGAGCGCGGCGAGACGGTCAAGCTGTCGGGGTTCGGCGTCTTTCAGGTGCGCGACAAGCGCGCCCGCATGGGCCGCAACCCGAAGACCGGCGTGCCGGCGGCGATCAATCCGCGTCGCGTCATCAGCTTCCGCGCTTCGCAGATCATGAAGAGCCGGGTCCACGACGCCCACCTGGCGGTCTGACCATGCCCAAGGCGCCCGACGCCTTCCGCACCATCTCCGAAGCGTCCGACGACGTGGGCGTGCCGCAGCACGTCTTGCGCTTCTGGGAGACCAAGTTCGTCTTCGTCACGCCGCTGAAGCGCGCCGGTGGACGGCGCTTCTATCGGCCCCAGGATCTGGCGGTGCTCCGAGGACTGAAGCGTCTCCTGCACGACGAGGGCATGACCATTCGCGGCGTGCAGAAGCTATACAAGACGCGAGGTTTGAAGGCGGTCGTCGGCGGTGAGGTGCCCGAGGCGGAGGGCGAGTTGGACGTTGCTCGGACGGCGCCCGCAGCGACCGCCAGCCCGGCCATTCTTCGCGTCGCCCTGGCCCGCGTCCTCGCCGCCCGAAGCCGTTTGGACCGGGCGCTCGCCGGCTGAGGATTTTTCCTGAGATCGGGGTTTGCGCTTGGCTCGGCCCCGTCTATAGGGAGCGCCTCTCGGAGCGTGGCGCAGCCTGGTAGCGCACTTGACTGGGGGTCAAGGGGTCGCAGGTTCGAATCCTGTCGCTCCGACCATTTTCCTTTGCCCCTAACTCTCGCCGCGCGGCGGCTCGCTGCTTGAGGGGCGGTCGCACGACGCTTTTTGCAGGCGTCAGTCCTTCCGCTCAGCCCACTGGATCAGCGGGAACAGCGGCAGGCCCCAGGCGGTGCCGGCGATGACGAAGTAGAGCGCGTCGATCACGCGCGATTCGGGCAGCAGGTCGGCCACGGCGATGGCGGCCCAGACGTAGACGCCCAGAAAGACCACCATCCCCAGCGAGGCGACGGCCCGGCGTGTGCGCGGCGCCATCAGCGCTTTCCGCGGAACAGGAAGTGGGCGAACAGGCACAGGACCGCGCCGATCACGCTCCAGCCGACCCAGCCCCAGCCGTCCATGGTGCCGGCCGCAAAGACCCGCAGATGCAGGAAGGCGCCCGAAATTGCGCCGACGCCGCCGACCAGCAGCGCCTGATCCAGGCTGCGCCGGCCGGTCAGCTGATCCGCGACCACGGCCAGGCCGAGCACGGCGACCAGCGCGACCACGACGTCCAGATGCTCCACTGCGTTCCTCCCGGGTGCGACGCATCGCCCGACGACTCGATCTCGACCCAAAGGGCGGGCATACCGCTTCGCGTCGGACCGCCCGAGGGCGGACCGTCTCTTACAGTGACGGACGTCGAGCGTCGAATGAACCGTATTTTCACGCCGGACCGAGCTCCGGCGGTCGCGATCTGGCTGTTCGGGGTGGCGGCCCTGGTGTTCGCCATGGTCGTGGTCGGGGGAATCACCCGACTGACCGGCTCGGGCCTGTCGATCACCGAGTGGCAGCCGATCATGGGCGCCCTGCCGCCCCTGAACGAGGCCGACTGGCAGGAAGCGTTCCGCAAGTACCAGGAGATCCCGCAGTACAGCCAGGTCAACGCGGGCATGAGCCTGACGGAATTTCAGGGCATCTTCTGGTGGGAGTGGATCCACCGGCAGCTGGGCCGGTTCATCGGCGTGGCCTTCGCCGTGCCGTTCGTCGTGCTGCTGTTGATGAAGCGCATTCCGCGCCGGCTGGTGTGGCGCTGCGCCCTGCTGCTGGGACTGGGCGGGCTGCAGGGCCTTATCGGCTGGTGGATGGTGTCGTCCGGCCTGTCGGAGCGCGTGGACGTGGCGCCGGAGCGGCTGGCGACGCACCTGGGCCTGGCCTTCCTGATCTTCGCCGGCCTGATCTGGACGGGGCTGGAGGCCTGGTTCGGCGAGGAGCACTCGCGGTCGCCGGCGGGCTGGAGCCGGGGCGCGGCGGTACTGCTGGGCGTGGTCTTCGTGCAGTGCCTGTTGGGCGGTCTGGTGGCGGGGGCCAAGGCGGGCTTCATCTACACCGACTGGCCGCTGATGAACGGATCGGTGCTGCCGCCGGTGGACTGGGGGCAGGGCGGTCTGGCCTTCCTGCATGATCCGGCGCTGGTGCAGTTCAATCACCGTCTGGTGGCCTATGCCCTGTTCGTCGGCGCGGCGGTCTATGCCGTGCAGGCGTGGCGCTGGCGGCTGGCCGAGGGGATGGGGGCGGCGGCCTTCGCCCTGTTCGGCGTCGTGGCCGTGCAGGCGGTCCTGGGCGTCATCACCCTGATCCACGTCGTGCCGATCGGCCTGGGCGTCCTGCACCAGGCCGGGGCGGCGATCGTGCTGGGCGTCGCGACCTGGAACCTGTGGCTGGTCCGCCGGTCCCAGCCGAGGCTGTTCACCAGCGGCCCGGCGCGGCTCCTTTAGCCCTTCACCGTCTCCCACGGACCCCGGATGGCCAGCGTCAGGCCAGGGTACATGATGTTGACGAACAGGGTCTGGTCCGGTGCGAAACAGGCGCCGGCGAACTCCGCGTTGCCGCGGAAGACGTTGCGGGCGATCGTGTAGACCTTGCCCTCTGGCGTCACGCCCTTGAGGTGGTTGCGGGTCGTCTCCGAATAGTTGTCCTCGCAGAGGATCAGGTGGCCCCACGGAGCGATCGTGATGTTGTCGGCCATGTTGACCGTCTTCTCGTCCGCGCTCTCGACGAACAGCTGCAGCCGTCCGGGACGGCGGCGCTCGCCGCGCTTGCCTTCTTCGGGGGACGGCACGTAGCGCAGCACCTGGCCGCGCTTCAGCGGGCCGCCGGAGGTGGCGGTCAGGTACAGCTCGTCCTTGCCCCACCAGATGCCTTCGCCGCGCGCCACCAGGGCGGCGCCGGCGGCGTGGCCGCGCATCCGCAGGTCGCCGTTGGGGGATTCGACGTCCTCCATGTCGATCCAGTCGACCTGGACCCAGTCGCCGACGGCCCAGGTGCGGGCGTCGTGGTTGCGAGTGTCGGTCGCGCCGCGCACGACCATGGCCTGAAGCCTGCCGCCCTCGGCCAGCCTGCCCGGCACGTTCGGGATGAAGCGGTAGAACAGGCCGTCGACCTTGTCCTCGGTCAAGTAGACGATGCCAGTGCGAGGATCGACGCAGACGGCCTCGTGCTCGAACCGGCCCATGGCCTTCAGCGGCACGGGATCGACGAGGCCCGGCGCGCCGGCCGGCACCTCGAAGACGAAGCCGTGCGGCTTCGTGACGTCGGCGTCGGCGGCGGTCTCTTGGGTCTCCTCGCAGGTCAGCCAGCTGCCCCACGGCGTGATGCCGCCGCAGCAGTTGGTCGAGGTGCCGGCCAGCGACAGGTGGCGGCGGATCACCTTGCGGGTCTTCAGATCATAGACGGTCGTGGTCGTGCCGCCCGGCAGCACGCGGCCGTCCTTGTAGGTGTCGTAGGCGCGGTCGGCGGTCAGCAGATGCAGGCGCTCCTGATGGAAACCGCCGGGTCCGAGATTGCGGTGAAGCGCGCCGGAGCCCTTGAGCTCGTGGTTGCAGACCAGGGCCACTTCGCGGTCCGACAAGTGGAAGCAACCCATGCCGTCCGGCTGACCGGGCATGAACAGGCCGTCGTCCATGGTGTCGCCGGCCTGCGACACGACCTCGTAGGTGAAGCCCGCTGGCAGATCGAGCACGCCGTTCGGGTCCTTCACCAACGGACCATAGCCCTCGACCTCGTTGACGTAGGTCTCGGCTTCCTGCGCCCGCGCGTGGGCGGCGAGGCCGGAGAAGGCGACGCCGGCGGCGCCGGTGGCAATCAGCTGGCGACGATCGATCAGGTCGAAGGGCATGGGGGACTCCGCGTGTGGCGCGCCTTATGCCGCGCGGAGGGGCGGGGATCATCACGTTTCGATGAAAGCTGGCCGCGAGAGGGCGACCAGAATGCCGCACCGCGCACGGTAATTTAATACCGCACCCAAAAGGCTTATATTTTACATATGGATGACAGCAAACGGGTCGTCGCGACGGCGTTGACGCCGCCCGGGGCTTCGTCTATCAGCGCGCCTTCCGTCGGCGGGCCCTCCGGTCCGGCGCAATCCGTTCACTGGACCCTCCGTCATGCTGAAGAGCACCACGGCTTCGCTGAAGCCGGCCGAGGTCGAGAAGAAGTGGATCCACATCGACGCCGAAGGCGTCGTGGTGGGCCGCCTCGCGACCTTCATCGCCAACCGCCTGCGCGGCAAGCACCGCCCGGACTACACCCCGCACGTCGATTGCGGCGACTACGTCGTCGTGACCAACGTCGACAAGGTGGTGTTCACCGGCAAGAAGACGACCGACAAGGTCTACTATCGCCACACCGGCCACCCGGGCGGCGTCAAGGAAACCACCCCTGCCAAGGTGCTGGGCGGCCGCTTCCCCGAGCGCGTGCTGGAGAAGGCCGTCGAGCGCATGCTGCCGAAGGAAAGCCCGCTGGCCCGCAAGCAGATGACGCACCTGCGCCTGTTCGCCGGCGCCGAGCACAGCCACGAGGCCCAGAAGCCCGAAACCATCGACTTCAAGGCGAAGTCCACCAAGAACGTCCGGAGCGCCTGAGCATGACCGACGCCACCACCGAAGCGCCGGCCGCGACCGGCTTCGACGCCCTGAAGGGCATGGGAACGGCCGAGGCCGAGACCGTCGTCCACGTCCAGAAGCTGGACGCCCAGGGCCGCGCCTATTCGACCGGCAAGCGCAAGAACGCCATCGCCCGCGTGTGGGTGAAGCGGGGTTCGGGCAAGATCACCGTCAACGGCAAGGATGTGGCCGCCTATTTCGCCCGTCCCGTGCTGCAGATGATGGTCGCCCAGCCGCTGACCGTCTCGGACCGTACGACGCAGTACGACGTGGTCTGCACCGTCGAGGGCTCGGGCCTGTCGGGCCAGGCCGGCGCCATCCGCCACGGCCTGTCGCACGCCCTGACGCACTATGAGCCGGAACTGCGCAAGGTCCTGAAGCCGCACGGCTTCCTGACCCGCGACAGCCGCGTCGTCGAGCGCAAGAAGTACGGCCGCGCCAAGGCCCGCCGCAGCTTCCAGTTCTCGAAGCGCTAAGCCGTCTCACGCGGTTTGGATTTCAGGGGCGCTTCGGGAAACCGGGGCACCCTTTTTCCGTCCGGCCGTCGGGCGAGAGGGACGACATGACCCACACCATCTTCATCGACGGCGAGGCCGGGACCACGGGGCTGGAGATCCGGGAGAGGCTGGAGGCTCGCGCCGATCTGGAGCTGATCCTGCTGGGCGACCGGCGGCGCGACGTGGAGGCGCGGCGCGAGGCGCTCAACACGGCCGACCTCGTCATCCTTTGCCTGCCGGACGAGGCGGCGAAGGAGGCCGTGGCCATGGTCGAGAACCCCGAGGTGCGGGTGATCGACGCCTCGACCGCCTTCCGGGTCGATCCGATGTGGGCCTATGGCTTTCCGGAGCTGTCGCCCGAAAGGCGCGAGCGGATCATGGCGGCCAAGCGGGTGTCGAACCCTGGTTGCTATCCGACCGGCTTCCTGGCCCTGATCGCGCCGCTGGTGCGGGCGGGGATCGTGCCGGCGGACCATCCCGTCACCGTCAACGCCGTCAGCGGCTACTCCGGCGGCGGCAAGGCCATGATCGCGGAGTTCGAAGCGGGCGGAGACCCCTTCCGCGCCTATGGCCTGACGCTGACGCACAAGCACGTGCCGGAGATGACGAAGCACGCGGGCCTGTCGCGACCCTTGCTGTTCGCGCCGGCCGTGGGGAATTATCGGCAGGGGATGCTGGTCGAGGTGCCGCTGCATCTGGACGCCCTGCCAGGATCGCCGTCGATCGAGGTCGTGCACGGCCGCCTGACCGAGGCCTATGCCGGCGCGCGTTTCGTCGAGGTGGCGTCGCTGGAGGAGACCGAGGCCATGACCGGCCTGACCCCCGAGGGACTGAACGGCACCAACCGCCTGCGCCTGCACGTCTTCGGCGACCGCAACGGCGGGCAAGCGCGACTGGTCGCCCTGCTGGACAACCTGGGCAAGGGCGCCTCGGGGGCGGCGGTGCAGAACCTGAACCTGATGCTGGGGCTGGACGAGGGCGCGGGGCTGGCTTGAAACCTGCGTTCGGTCGGCGTCGTATCTGGGGCATGAGCCCGATCCTGACAGACCGGCGCCGCCTGCTGGCCGGCGCCTCCGCCCTGACCGTCACGGCCTGCGCGCCCGAAGGCGCCGACGCGCAGGACAGCCGCTATGCGAATTCTCCGTGGCGCGACATTTCCGAGGCTGAGTGGCGTCGCCGCCTGCCGGGCCTGAGCTATGACGTCCTGCGGCGTGAGGCGACGGAGCGGCCCTTCACCAGCCCCCTGAACGACGAAAAACGCGCCGGGACCTATGTCTGCAAGGGATGCGAACTGCCGCTGTTCCAGTCGGACTGGAAGTACGATTCCGGCACCGGCTGGCCCAGCTTCTTCCGCGCGATCGAAACGAACGTCGGCAAGAAAACCGACTACGCCATCGGCATCCCACGGACCGAATACCACTGCGCCCGCTGCCTGGGGCATCAGGGGCACGTGTTCGACGACGGCCCGCGGCCGACGGGCAAGCGCTGGTGCAACAACGGCGCGGCGCTGAACTTCAGGCCGGCTTAGGCTTTCCGGGCCTTGATAGCGCTCTCGGCCGTGGCGCCGAACAGGACGGCCGCGATGATGACCAGAAGGCCGTAGTCGCGGCCCTGCCAGAGCACCGGGATCGCCGCGCAGATCAGGATCATCATTGGGAACGCCGCCGCCCAGATCGCCGTGCCGGGCGCCCGCTCGGAGATCAGCGGCGGTCGCTCCGGCCGCTTCATCGCCCGCTCCAGACGGGGGTTCA
This sequence comes from Caulobacteraceae bacterium, assembly GCA_019748055.1. Taxonomy (GTDB): domain Bacteria; phylum Pseudomonadota; class Alphaproteobacteria; order Caulobacterales; family Caulobacteraceae; genus Brevundimonas. The sequence continues at coordinate 115,167 of JAIEQC010000002.1, forward strand.
GGAGCACGAACCCGCCCGCGCAGATGATCGCCAGCAACGGATTGCGGATCAGCCCTATCTGAGGGCCATAGACCGCCGTGGTCAGCACGACCAGAAGCAGGGCAAGGGCGGCCGACAGGGCGAGAAGGGCGTTCGGCTCCAGACGGTTCAAGACTTCACTTTCACATAGGACCCAGGCGCCGATTCAAGCGGAGGGAATGCGCCCTTTTCGGGGTCGCGGGCCGCGACCCAGCCGCCCGATCGGTCGTGCAGCCAGCCGGCCCAGTGCTCCCACCAGCTGCCGGGACGCTCCTCGGCGCCCGCCTGCCATTCCGCCAGGGTCGCGGGCAGGGCGGGGTTCAGCCAGTGCTGATACTTCTTCGCCGACGGCGGATTGACCACGCCGGCGATGTGGCCCGATCCCGCCAGTGTCAGGGTCACGTCGGCGTTGGAGAAAGCCCGGGCGGAGCGATAGACCGAGTTCATCGGGGCGATGTGATCCTCGCGGCTGGCCTGGAAATACAACGGGATGGTCACCTTCGACAGGTCGGCCTTGATCCCGCCGATCTCGAGTTCGCCTTTGGTCAGAAGGTTCCGGCCGTACATGCTGCGCAGATAGTTCAGGTGCAGCGCCTTGGGCATGCGCGTCTGGTCCGCATTCCAGAACAGCAGGTCGAACGCCGGCGGATCCTTGCCCATGAGATAGTTGCTGACGAAGAACGACCAGATCAGGTCGTTGGCGCGAAGGGCGTTGAACGTGTCCGCCATGGCCGCGCCGGGCAGGACGCCTCCGGCCGCGTCCATCTGCTTCTCGATCTCGGCCAGCCAGTGCTCGTCGGTGAACAGCAAAAGGTCGCCCGCCTCGGCGAAGTCATGCTGGGCGGCGAAAAAAGTCGCGGCGGCGACCCGCTCGTCGCCACTCTGGGCCATGTGCGCCAGCGCCGCGCCCAGCAGGGTGCCGCCGATGCAGTAGCCGACGGTGTTCAGCTTCTCAGCGCCTGACTGCTCCAGCGCCTTTTCGACGGCGCGATAGATGCCCTTTTCCAGATACTGGTCGAAGTTCCAGTCGGCCTTGTCGCGGTCCGGATTGACCCACGAGCAGACGAAGACGGTGAACCCCTGGGCCGACAGCCAGCGGATCATTGAGTTCTCGGGCTGCAGGTCCAGAATGTAGAACTTGTTGATCCACGGCGGGAAGATCAGCAGCGGTATGGCGCGCTGCTTCTCGGTGGCGGGGTCGTACTGGATCAGCTCGAACAGCTCGTCGCGCCACACGACCTTACCCGGCGCGGTCGCCACGTTCACCCCGACCTCGAACCGGCCGTAGTCGGCCTGGCTGATCTTCAGCTTGCCCATGCCGCGCTCCAGGTCGGCGGCGAAGTTCTGCATGCCCTTGACCAGGCTCTCGCCGTTGGTCTCGGCCATGGCCTTCAGGGCGACGGGATTGGAGGCGAGGAAGTTCGACGGCGAGAAGGCGTCTGTCAGCAACTTGGTGAAGAACTCGGCGCGCCGCTTCGTGCGCGGATCGACGTCCTCGACCGAGGACACCAGGCCGTTCATCCAGTCGGCGGTGATCAGATAGGACCGCCGCATGACGTCGAACATCGGGTTCTCGGACCAGGCGGGATCCTTGAACCTCTTGTCGGCGGGCGCCGGGGGCGGGGTCTCGCCCGCCGCCTGACGCGTCGCGCCAGCCCATAGGTCCAGATAGCGATTGAACAGGTCGGCTTGGGCCGCGAACAGCTTGTCGGGGCGCGACGCCAGACCGGTCATGACCTGCGTCATGGCGGGGCCGACGTTGAACGGGTCGGGCGACAGGGCAACGGGTCGGTCGGCCTGACTGAGCGCCGCCTCGGCGATGGCCGCCTGGGCCGTCATGGCCGCCTTGGCGAGGTTCATCGACAGGGTTTCGATCATCTCGCGCGAGACCTCCCCAGAGGGCGGGGGCGGGGGCGAGAAGCGCAGCTTTTCCGGTTGCGGGGTCGCCTTGGGTTCCGCGTCCGGAGCGGGCGCGGGCTGAGGCGCGGTCGCCGTCTTCTTCGGGCGCGGCTTGGCGGAGGTAGGGCGACCGGGCTTGCGCGGCGCGGCGGGGGGCTGGGTCGTGGTCGGTCGCTTGGCCATGGTAGCTTCCCCGTCTTGATCTTCCGCCGGCCCCGATCATGGCATATGACCGGCCCCGAAATGAACGCGTCGGCAGTGAAAAAGACGGGCCTTCTGGTGGCCGGCGCGGCCGTGCTGGCCGTCGGCGGCTGCAGTACCGCGCTGGACACAGCCGAAAGCGCCGATCCGGCCGAGAGCGCGCGCATCGCCGAGATCGTGAACGCCAACCGCATCTATCCCAAATGGGAGGATTTCCCCAAGCGCGGGACCGACGGTCCGACCGTCGATCAGGTCCTGACCGAGGTGGCGGGCCTGCGCGCCGACGCCGCGGCCTTGCAAGGCCAGGTCGCCGCCATGCCCGTGATCGACGACGTCGCGGGACTGGAGACCGACGTCCGCGCCCGCGTCGAGGCTGTGCCGATCTCGCCGGACACCCAGCGGACCCGCGAACAGCTGGACACCTTTGCCCGCGACCTGCGCGAGCGCGCCCGCGCGCCGGCGCCGATTCCGCGTCGCTGAGGTCGTCTCGGCCGTCTGAATCTGCGAGCCTGCGCTCGCCAAGGAGAATCACCATGGCCGACATGGCCCTCGCCTCGAACCTCGCCGCCGACGCCGCGTGCGTCACCGAACTGGCGGCCATCGCCTCGTACGGGCAGATCGGCCGCGGCGACGAGAAGCACGCCGACCAGCTGGCCGTCGACGCCATGCGCACGGCGCTGAACACGCTCGACATCGACGGCAAGATCGTGATCGGCGAGGGCGAGCGCGACGAGGCGCCCATGCTCTACATCGGCGAGAAGGTGGGGACGGGCAATGGTCCGGCGGTCGACATCGCCCTGGACCCGCTGGAAGGCACCACCCTGACGGCTAAGGCCATGGCCAACGCCCTGACGGTGCTGGCCCTGTCGCCGGGCGGCGGCATGCTTCATGCGCCGGACACCTACATGGACAAGATCGCCATCGGCCCGGGCTATCCGGCGGGCACGGTCGATCTGGACAACATGCCCCAGGACAACGTGCGGGCGCTTGCCAAGGCCAAGGGCGTCTCGCCGGACCAGATCACGGTCTGCGTCATGGACCGTCCGCGTCACGCCGAGCTGATCGCCGCCCTGCGGGAGGTGGGCGCCAAGGTGGTGCTGATCACCGACGGCGATGTGGCGGGCGTGATCCACACGACCCAGCCGGAGACCGGCATCGACATGTATCTGGGCTCCGGCGGCGCGCCGGAGGGCGTGCTGGCGGCCGCGGCGCTCAAGTGCGTCGGCGGGCATTTCCAGGGCAGGCTGATCTTTCGCAACGACGAGGAGCGGGCTCGGGCGGCGCGCACGGGCGTCACCGACTTCGACCGCAAGTACGACCTGCACGAACTGGTGTCCAAGGACGCCGTCTTCGCCGCCACGGGCGTGACCAAGGGCGCCCTGCTTGACGGGGTGCAGATGGGCAAGGGGTGGGTGTCCACCCACACCCTGGTCATGGACTCGTCCGACGGCACGGTGCGGCGCATCCGCACGACGCGGCGCGTCTGATGGCCGACGGGGCCCCGCACGGAGCCCTGAGCGCCTTCCTGGGCGTCGAACGGTCGCTGTCGGGCCGCGCCTGGCGCCATCGGGCGGCCGAACCGGATGTGGTGCGCGGCCTGATGCAGGGCCACGGCCTGATAGAGCCCCTGGCCCGGGCGCTGGCCGCGCGGGGGCAGGACGCGGCCGGCGTGGCCGACTTCCTGGAGCCGACGCTTCGGGCGTGGTTTCCGGATCCATCCAGCTTTCTGGACATGGACGTGGCGGCCGAGGCGATCGTGGACGCGGTCGTGTCCGGCGCCTCCGTCCACGTGTTCGCCGACTATGACGTGGACGGGGCGTCCAGCGCGGCGCTGCTGGTGCGCTGGTTCCGGGCCATGGGCGCGGACCTGCCCATCTATGTGCCCGACCGACTGACCGAGGGATATGGGCCCAGCCCAAGGGCTTTCGACGCCCTGAAGGCGCGGGGCGCGGATCTGGTCGTCACGGTCGACTGCGGCGCGGCGGCGGTGACGGCGCTGGAGCACGCCGCCGAGATCGGGCTGAAGGTCGTGGTGGTGGATCACCACCTGATGCGGGCCACGCCGCCCGCCCTGGCCGTGGTCAATCCGAACCGACCGGCCTGCCGCTCGGGGCAGGGGAATCTGGCGGCGGCGGGCGTGGTCTTCGTGCTGCTGGCCGCCCTGAACCGCGAGGCGCGGCGGCGCGGACTGTTCGCGACCCGCCCGGAGCCGGACCTGAAGCAATGGCTGGACCTGGCCGCGCTCGGGGCCATCTGCGACGTGACCAGCCTGACGGGCTTCAACCGGGCCCTGGCGGCGCAGGGCCTGCGCGTCATGTCCGGCTGGGCCAATCCGGGGCTCAAGGCGCTGCTGGCCGCGGCGGGGGCGAAACCTGGCCCCGCCGGATCAAACCACGCCGGCTTCATCCTGGGGCCACGAATCAACGCCGGCGGCCGCATCGGCCGCGCCGACCTGGGCGCCCGGCTGCTGTCGACGGACGATCCGGCGGAAGCGGCCGAACTGGCCGCCGAACTGCACGCGCTGAATCTTGAACGCCGCGAGGTCGAGAAACAGGTGACCGACGCCGCCGTGCGCAAGGTCGAGGCGGCGGGCCATCATTCCGACGACCGCGCCGTCGTGGTCGTCGCCGGCGACGACTGGCACCCCGGGGTCATCGGCATCGTGGCCGGGCGTCTGCGCGAGCGCTGGCGCAAGCCGGTGATCGTCGTCGGTGTGGACGCGGTCAACGGCCTGGGCAAGGGCTCCGGCCGATCCCAGCCCGGCATGGACTTGGGCCGCGTGGTGCAGGCCGCTTGGGACGAGGGCGTGCTGCTGGCCGGCGGGGGGCACCCGATGGCGGCCGGCCTGACCGTGGCTACGGACCGGATCGAGGAGCTCGCCGACTTTCTGCACGCGCGTCTGAAGGACCGTCGCGCCGAGGCGGCGGCGCTGGACGCGCTGGAGATCGACGCCCTGGTCGAGCCCGGGTCTGTGGACAGGGCCATGTTCGACAAATTTCAGAAGCTGACCCCGCATGGGCCCGGCAACCCCGAGCCGGTGTTCGCCGTGGAGGGCGTGGTGGCGCGCGAGCCCGCGCCGATGGGGCAGGGCCACGTCCGCTGTCGCCTCACCGGGCCGGACGGCGCCTCGGTGAAGGCCGTCGCCTGGCGTTGCGCCGACCTGCCTCACGGGCGGGCGCTGTTGGCGGGGCAGGGCGGTCTGGTGGTGGCGGGCAGGTTGAAGGCCGACGATTGGAACGGCCGGCGCGGCGTGCAATTCGAGATCGAGGACGTCGCCGATCCGAGGGCCGTCTGAGGGGGTTGCACCCTCGGGAATCGGCGGCTATATCGCCGGCTCCCCGCGCAGCGGTCCCTTCGTCTATCGGTTAGGACGTCAGGTTTTCAACCTGAAAAGAGGGGTTCGATTCCCCTAGGGACTGCCACGCGGGGCCTTCCTCACATCAATGGCCACGCTTGCTCGGCTGAGCCTTTTGCGGCACGGCGCGTTGCTCTCGTGTCCGGATTTCGGACGTCGTTCCGGAATCCGTGCGTTGGCCTACACACCCGAAAAACCGCCGGTGAACTCCGGCGAGCGATCAGCCGTCGAGGCCAAGGGCTTCGGGGGCGATCACGACATCTTCTTCGCCGCCGTCGAGATGACGCGGATGCCGATGATCGTCACGGATCCTAATCGGTCCGACAATCCGATCGCCTTCGCCAACGCCGCCTTCATCCAGATGACGGGCTATTCGCGCGAGGAGATCGTCGGCCAGAACTGCCGCTTCCTTCAGGGCCCTGGCAGCGATCCGCAGGTCGTCGCGCAGATCCGCGCCGCCATAGAAGCTCGCACCGACATCTCGGTGGAGATCCTGAACTATCGCAAGGACGGTTCGGCCTTCTGGAACGCGCTGTTCATCAGCCCGGTGTTCGGGCCCGATGGGAGCCTGCTGTACTATTTCGCGTCCCAGCTGGACGTGACGCGCCGCAAGGACGCCGAAGACGCTTTGCGACAGGCCCAGAAGATGGAGGCCGTCGGTCAGCTGACCGGCGGCATCGCCCACGACTTCAACAACATGCTCACGGTCGTCATGGGCAATGTTGAGTCGGCGCTGGAACGGGTGGAGGACGCGGACGTCCGCCGACGTCTGAACCGCGCGCTGGAGGGCGCGCGTCGCGCGGAGACCCTGACGAGCCAGATGCTGGCCTTCGCCCGGAAGCAGCGGTTGGATGGACGCCCGACGAACCTCAACCATCTCGTTCAGACGCTGGACGACATGGCGTTTCGGGCGTTGGGCTCTCAGATCGAGATCGAAACCGACCTCGCGGCCGACTTGAGCCTCGCCAATCTCGACTCCGTCCAGGCCGAGACGGCGCTTCTCAACATCCTGATCAATGCGCGGGACGCCATGCCCGGCGGCGGACGGGTCACGATCCGTACGAGAAACATGACGGTGGCGGGAAAAGACGCGCACCCGTCAGGGGCGCCCGCCGGGCGCTACGTCGCGTTGAGCGTTCAGGATGACGGCGACGGCATCCCTGAAGACATCCTCCCGCGCGTCACCGAACCGTTCTTCACGACCAAGGAGGTCGGCAAGGGCACCGGCATGGGGCTGGCCATGGTCTACGGCTTCATGCGCCAGAGCCAAGGATATGTGCATCTGACGTCCGAAGAGCGGCAGGGCACGACGGTGACGTTGATGTTCCCGGCCGTCGAGGGCCAGCTGACGCATCCGCTCTCTCGTCCGGAGGCGCCGATCCGCGGCGGGACCGAAACCATTCTGATGGTCGAGGACAATCCCGACGTCATGGAAACCGGATCGAGTCTCTTGCGGGAGCAGGGCTATGACGTCGTTCAGGCGACGACCGCCGTCGAAGCGTTGACGCTGATCAAGAACGGCCTCGCATTCCAGATCCTGTTCAGCGACATCGTCATGCCGGGCGGCATGAACGGGGTCAGTCTCGCACACGAAGTGCGCCGTATACGCCCTGGCATGCCTGTGTTGCTGACCACGGGTTGGGCGGACAAGGCGCTGGACGCGGACGAGGACCGCGCCGGATATGAGCTGATCGGCAAGCCGTATCGTCGCGCCGATCTCCTGCGGAAAATGCGCAATCTGCTGGACGGCAAGTCCGGCGCAAGTTGACGCAACGGCACGCAGCTTTCTGAAATCCGAGTTTTTTCGCTTCCCCGCCGTTCACGGAACAGTGATAAATGACGCGCCCCGCGTAATGCGGAGGGGGGGCGTGGACGTGTCGGATTTGGAGGGGGCGAGCGCGACCGAAGCGGTGCGCATCGCCGGCAAGATCAAGTGGTTCGATCCCGGCAAGGGATACGGCTTCATCGTTCCGGACGATCCGTCCCTGACTGATCTCAGGGACGTGCTTCTGCACATCTCGAGCCTGCGGCAGAGCGGGATCGAGATCGCGGCCGAGGGCGCGGCCATCCGTTGCGACTGCGTCCGTCGAACCAAGGGCTGGCAGGTGATCGAGGTTCTGGAGATCGATCAGTCCGCGCCTGCCGAGCCGCCGCGCCGTACCGGCTACGACGGCTTGCGAGCAACCGGCCTCCTGCCGGAATCGACGTCCGACGCGCCGTTGGAGCGCGCCGTCGTGAAGTGGTTCAACCGCACAAAGGGCTACGGGTTCGTCGTCCGTGACGGCGCCGAGGGCGACATCTTCGTGCATGTGGAGACCCTGCGTCGATGCGGGCTTGACGACCTCGTGCCCGGTGAGGCCGTATCCGTGCGGTTCGCCGAGGGGCCCAAGGGCCTCGTGGTGGCGGAGATCAGGCCGGGCGGCTGACGCGTCGCCCCGCGAAAGGCGAGGCGAGCATGTTCGATCGACGACTGGTTCTGGCGGCGGCCTTGGTGACGGCGCTGGGCGCCTGCGCGGGCGACGCGGCGGGTCCCAAGGATCAGGACGGAAACCCGCTCGAGAAGCTGACGGTCGTCACCTCATCGGGCGAGCATGAATTCTGGGTCGAAATCGCGGACGACGACGAGGAGCGCCAGCGTGGCCTGATGTTCCGCCAGCCCCTGGCCGACGACCGCGGCATGCTTTTCCAGTTCCCAGAGGCCGCCGAGCGGGGCTTCTGGATGCGCAACACGCCCAGTTCGCTGGACATCGTCTACGTCGCCGCCGATGGGAAGATCGTCTCGATCGCCAAGCACACGACGCCGTATTCCGAGAGCACCTATCCCTCGAACGGCCCGGCCAAGGGCGTGCTGGAGACCCGTGCCGGAAGGATGGACGAGATCGGCGCCAAGCCCGGCGACGTGATCCGGCACCCCTTCTTCGGCAACTGACTTCACGCCTGCCGGGGTGACTCACGTGCAGCGGGTCACCGAACGATCACGCCGCGCGTTGCCCCATCCGGCGGGTCATGGCAGAAGGCGCACCCTTCGGTCGGGGTGTGGCGCAGCCTGGTAGCGCATCTGCTTTGGGAGCAGAGGGTCGCAGGTTCGAATCCTGCCGCCCCGACCAAGGGT